>NZ_JAETXP010000012.1:0-196777 GCF_019641635.1 Frischella sp. Ac48 | reverse complement strand
TTTATATTAGGTATAAATATGCTCGATCCAACCGATAAAACGCCACAGTTGCAAATCAAAATGTATTATAAAATTCCTGAAGATGAAACTCAGGGATATACACAAGAGCAGTTGATGGTAATTTGGCGAGAAATTACCAACAGTATTCGAGTGCGCGAGGGCTTTTAAAGCGGAGTAAACGTGGCTTATCACGTCAGTGTAAGGGGGGGAACCGATAAAGATGTCCGCGTTAATCTAGCAAATGGTACAGTGGCAGGAAAAAGCATCTCCATTCATAAAATGCCAGCTATCAACCATATAGGGGACCAGCGCGGCTCAATCTTAAGGAGAAAAAAGCGTTGGACGCTGAAAAATATTCGAAAAAAATTAATCGGCGTAGATAGTTTTAACTCACTTGTTGAGCAGATTAGCTATAATACGCCCAACACTTTATCATTTACTGAAGCTAGCATGGTTCTTTTTAGCCCCAAAGGTATCACAGCTATGACGATAGATAATATTTACCAATATGCACAACAGAATAGATTATTGAACAGTAAACAGGATACAAATATTGCGGCAAATCCATCATTACGAGCAAGTGTAGGCTATTGATTTGTAGAGCAACAAAAACTTTACCGCCTAGTGTTAAGCGGTTTGTTTTAGATGAAGAGGAAACAGGCAAACTAACTGCAAATCGAGACTATCAGATACAGAATAAAAATAACTAAGTGATGGCAAGTGGCAAAACCAACGCTAAAGGTTAGTCGGTCGCCGTCAATACCGGCTATGGATAGGAAGAGGCTGTAATTAGATGTAAGTCGGGTAACTAACAATAATAAAAAAATCTGAGGAATAAAGGAATGAATGGCTGGGAAACTTGGGATGTACCGACAGGTTGGAAAGACACAGTTGGTTATGCAAAAGCACAAGTAGAAGCAGAGGTTCAGAAAACAGCCGACGCGATACAGGCAATGGAAGACGCTAATGCTTATCGTCAAAAGGTTGTGGATAATAGAGCGAAAGAATTAAGGCGGATTAGAATTTGCCGCATTCCTGCTTTTGTACTTGGTGGTAGGTTAAGCAAGGAGCCTGGTGGATCCCCTGGTCATTATTGGGTTGAAATTGCCAATGATCCCCATCAAATATATTTTACAGAGCCGTATATTGAAAGCTACGGCTGGTATCCGATACATACACCATCATTTATAACGTTTAGTGCACCAGGTTGTTTAAATGGTGATAGTGAGCACCGGATAGAAATTGACAATAAGAATGGTGGACTTCCAAACGAAGCGGGTAGGGCCAATTGGAACAATTCACACTCCAAATATCCTTTCGATCCTCACCATAATGGCCCCTACACTATCCCTGATAGTACTAAATGGGAAATGAATCATCCCTATATATTTCCTGAAGATAATAGAACACAAGAGGATATTATTAAAGAAATCAGAGAGTTTGCTCAAGCGTACAGCGGTGACTGGTCTTATCACTTTGATGCTTTCTACGAAAATAACTGCCACACTTTTTTGTTTAATTTATTATATGAAGTAGATTTGGTAGACCGATACATCCCTAAAGACCCACACTTTATTAAACTGCAATTGTCTGCGCTGAAATATTCGGCTGAATACAGATACGATGCAAATTTTGAGGGCGTTATACAAAAAATAAAAAATTTACCACGAGAAAGAGAACATGCCGAAAAGTTTCTTACTAAACTGGATAAAATAAAAAGTAATTCAGATAGATTCAATCAAATTCTCATGGGCTCTAAAAAAAGATGAAAAAAACAATGTTAGGATTAGCAATATTATTCAGTTTATATGGATTAGGAGTTATTATGATAGAATCAGCAAACCCACTTGATATCGCAAAAGCCGTTGAGGTGCGTGCAATGGGTATTAAACCTAATGAGCCATTTTACGAATCAACGAGAGTAACTGTGGGTCGTATCTTTCCACCATTTCATAACTACCCAGAGTATCCACCTATCAGTTTCACACAAGCAGAAAATACACTTCTTCGTGTTTATTCACCATTTGAAACGCAATTAAAAATTGCTCAAGTTGGTGATAACTACCAATACAAAGAGATATTGACTTATACCCGTAAACCTCAACAAATCTTATTAAATCAGGAACATCTTAACAGTTTAAAACAGCTTGAAAATGGGGCGCATTTTTTTATTTTGAATAATGATTTTCAACTTCAGGCAGTTACAAATCCAGAAGAAGTCATTATATTACCTAATTACATAAAAGTAGTTAGAAAAATGGGTAAAATCATTTCCATTGAAAAGAAACCATTAGTCTCAGTTCATAAACAGGAATATCAATATTGGTCTTATACAGGCGAAGTTCATTATTCAAAAAGTATTCGATATGATATAAACAAAAAAAACGCATTGGAAACAATGTTATATGAGTATGATAAAGAAGGGAGAATGGTGAGTCGTGTCAAAATTAATTCAACTAACCACATTTTAGCCAAAAAAATATTTTATCCAGAAGGCGGTGAATATTATTCCGAAGAAACCTTGTTTAATGAGCTGGGTGAAAAAACGAATGTTATTTATATTTTGACAGACGGTTCCCGCCAAAATCATCATATTGATGAACACGGCGAGGTAACACATATCACAACTGAAAGAATGCCAGAAGAACGCTTCCTTGATTTTGATGAGGATGAACTTTATAAAAAACTCACTATTGATGTAAGCAAAAAATACGGAACGGTACCTAATCTTGAACCGGAAAAATAACAAAATAGCGCGATATCATCAGGTGGCATCAAGAAGATGAAATTTAAAAGAGAGGTAGACTTGCCATGAGAACAAGTTTGCTGGGCAATAACCTGACCCTGTTTTAGTAGTGACTGTTTAATATCAAAAAGCAGTCTGTGATGAGCTAAAAATATCATCCCCATTTTAAACAAGAAGCGATTAATTTAGCCTTAAATAGTGAACAAACTTATCGATAAATGGCTGATGATTTAGGTATAAATCACAAAACCTTTTATGTAAGTGGCTGGTAATCCTTTTTGTCCGATTATAATAACCTTCATGAATCATTGTTAGGCAAGACGATGATAACTATGATAGTAGGGTTTACTGTCCAATATCTTCTCGAAAACGATAAATTAAAAAAAACGAAAACGGCACTCGCAATTTTTTTAAAAATCGTATGATTTTTGTGCTTTTAATCGAGTCTTTTTTGAAGTAAATCACAGAAAAAAGCGTTTTAACCTAAAAAATTCAATTTACCACTTTTTATTATTTTTTAATCATTTTTTGTTTTATATAAAATAATCAAATAATTAAAAATCTTTTTTTTCTTTTATCGAATCATTTTGATCTTAACATTATTGTAACTTTGTGACTTGAATCACCCACAGTATTAAACAGTGTGATATGTATCACGAATTAGTAATCTTTGGTTATTTATTATAAAAATCATCAAATAGCTTAATAAATAAGAAATTTGCACAAGATTTATATTTTATTCTTTTTTTTTTAAACGTAACCCACTGTTATTCAAAAAATCGATAAGGGAGATTAGCAATGTTGAAAATTCGTACAGTTTGTGGAAATGGTATTGGTAGTTCTTTAATGGCCGCTAATCACGTTAAGAATATCTGCGCTGCTTTGAACATCAAAGCTGATGTGGCATCAATAGATTTTGCTAACGCAGAAGGTGAAAAAGCAGATCTATATGTGACCATAAAGGATTTAGCTAAACAATTTACTGATCAATCAAAAGTTGCAGTTATTCGTAGTTATGTAAATAAAAAGCAAATTGAGGAAGACATTAGTGAAAAATTACAGCAGTTAGCTGGGGTTTGATGATCTTTCAAAGGAGATATGATTATGCAGTCATTACTTTCATTTTTAACGGAAATTTTTAGTCAACCCGCTTTTTTAATGGGGATTATTGCTTTTGTGGGCTTGGTTTGTTTAGGTTCACCATTTAATAAACTCCTTACCGGGACTTTAAAACCAATTCTAGGTTACCTTATGTTAAGTGCGGGGGCTGGTGTTATTATTAGCAATCTAAATCCATTAGGCGACATAATAAAAGCTGGATTTGGTATCCGTGGTGTTATTCCTAATAATGAAGCAATCGTTTCTGTCGCACAAAAAGTTTTAGGTGTTCAAACCATGAGTATTTTGTTACTTGGGTTTATTATAAATTTGATTATTGCTCGTTTTACTAAATATAAATATATATTCTTAACCGGCCACCATTCATTCTTTCTGGCATGTTTGTTTTCTGCTGTTTTACAAGCGGCTAAATTTGATGGTTGGTCATTAATCGTTATTGGTGGATTTTTATTGGGTTCATGGTCAGCAATTTCACCGGCAATTGGTCAAAATTATACCAAACAAGTTACTGACGATGGTGGGATTGCCATGGGACATTTTGGTTCCGTTGGATATTATTTATCGGCGTTTATTGCGAAGAGAGTAGGAGACAAAGATGATTCATTTGCTGATACCGAGATATCAGAAAAATGGGGGTTCTTACGAGATACTACTGTAACAACTGGTATCATCATGGTAATTATCTATTTAATTTGTAGCTTGGTTGCCGGTAGTGACTATATGTCAACGATTACCGAACAAAGTCCAATCATCTTTTCTATTCTAAGTGGTTTACAATTCGCAGTCGGTGTGGCTATCGTTTATAACGGTGTAAGATTAATTCTCGGTGATCTTGTTCCTGCCTTCCAAGGTATTAGCCAAAAACTGATTCCTAATTCAATACCGGCAGTCGATTGTGCTGTATTTTTTACCTTTAGCCCTACCGCTGTTGTCGTTGGTTTTATTTGCTCTTTCATCGGTGGATTAATTGGCATGTTCATGTTAGGTGGAATGGGTATGGCATTAATTATTCCAGGCATGGTGCCTCATTTCTTCTGTGGTGGTACATCTGGTGTGTTTGCTGATAAATTGGGTGGTAAACGTGGTTGTATTATTGCATCCTTTATCGGCGGGATCCTTTTAGCGTTCTTACCTGCATTATTATTACCTACATTAGGTGATTTAGGTTTCCAAAACTCCACTTTTGCTGATTTTGACTTTGCAGTTTGGGGAATCATAATCGGTAAACTATTTAATATGTTCGGTCAAACAGCTATCTATTTTATTTGTTTAATTTTAGTCATTGTTCTTTGTGTTCCATTCTTCTTTAAATCTATCAAAGTTGTTGGTGATTCAAAAAATGTAGACCAATCATAATTTGAAACTTTATGGTTGAGTAATTTCATACTCAACCATGAACGAATAATTATCTGAAATAAATGAATCTTAGTAAAAACATTTTTATAGTTAAAGGATGAATTATGACAATACTGACAATTGGATTTGCTTGTTATGATCAGTTCTATTTTACAACCAATTATCCCAAAGAAAACAGTAAATCATTTGCTTATGATTTTATAGAAAGCGGTGGTGGCCCGTGTGCAAATGCTGCATATTTATTAGGGTTATGGGGCGAAGATATTTACCACCTTGGACATCTAAATGATGATATATATGGCAACAAAATTGTTTCTGAATTCAAACAAGTAGGTGTAAAGACTGACCACATTATTTTTTCTGATGAGATGATTACACCCCTTGCGGCTATCACTGTAAATAAAGAAAATGGTTCTCGAACTATCATAACTCGAAAATTAAATACTCCACCATTAATGACCACAGTTGAGAAAAAAAAATTAAACCAATTTATTCAATATTTACAAGAAAATAAGCGTGATCTCGTTATTCTTATCGATGGGCATGAGCCAGAGTTAAGTGAATATGTAATTAAACAATTACCTAACGTCAAAGTTGTTATGGATGCTGGCTCGTTACGTGAGAGTAATATTTATTTAGCCAAATATACTGACTATCTTGTAGCTAGTGAAAATTTTGCCCTCGCCTATGCCAAGATAGATGAGTTTACTAATAAAAAGACACTAGAAAGCGCATTAAAAAAACTAACTTCAATAGCTAGAGGTTCTGCTTTTATAACATTAGGAGAAAAAGGATGTGCTTATTTGAAAGATAAAAAAGTTGAGATAATTCCAAGTTTTCTTTGTCAATCAATTGATACTACTGGTGCAGGTGACATATTCCATGGGGCTTTTTCCTATGGCGTGAGTTATGGCTGGGATATTGAAAAAATTATTTCATTTGCAAGTTTAACTGCCGCAATATCCATTGAACGTAAAGGTGTTCGAAAAGCCATGCCAAATTTATCTGAAGTCAATAAAGCACAACGCCGGTTTGAAAAAAATTTAACTGAATATTTTAAATAAAAATTAATATATATATAAGATTAAGAGGTAGATTATGTTAGTTTCAATGAAAGACATGCTAAATAATGCTTATCATGAACATTATGCTGTAGGACAATTCAATATTAACAATTTGGAATGGGTAGCGACGGTTTTAAAAACAGCAAAAGAAAATCGATCACCAGCAATTCTTGGTGTTTCAGGTGGTACCATAAAGCACATGTTAGGCTTTAAAACGATTCATGCTATTGTCAAAAATGCAATGGATTATTTAGATATCGATGTACCTATAGCCCTGCATTTAGATCATGGTCAAAGTTATGAATCTTGTTTTGCAGCAATTAATGCTGGATTTAGTTCGGTGATGTTTGATGGTTCGCATTTACCGTTTGAAGAAAATCTTGAAATTACCAAACGAATAGTGGATTATGCTCACAAAAGAGGCGTTTCTGTCGAAGCTGAATTAGGTACTATCGCGGGCAGTGAAGATGGTATTGTTAATTCTCAAGTAATCTATGCCGATCCAAATCAATGTTTAACAATGGTAAAAGAAACCAATGTTGATTGTTTAGCTGCGGCATTAGGATCAACACATGGTTTATATAAAGGCAAAGCGAAATTAGGATTTAATGAAATGCAGCATATTTCTAATTTAATCAAAATACCACTGGTCCTTCATGGCGGAACAGGTATTTGTGATGAAGATATGTTACATGCCATTTCTTTTGGAACCGCAAAGATTAACGTCAATACTGAAAACATGTATACATGGTGTGTTGCTGTAGGAAAATTATTTGCTGAACAAAAAGATCATGACATCAATGATCCACGAAAAGTTATTAATCATGGATTAAATCCGGTAGCGGAAAAAATCACGGAAAGAATGAAACTATTTGGATCAGTAAATCGATATTAGTTTTACTTTAATTAATAAATTTTATGAATCGATAAATCAAAGCCATCTAGTATGATGGCTTTTTAATTTTTTTATAAAATTATATCGCTAAAGTTTTTGAAGTTTCCTTACAAGCATCAACAAAAACGATGATTCTCAAAAATAAATTTTTATGGCGCAATATTTACAAGGAAATTTTCTTAACAACCTTTAAACCCTTACCGTTAACAAAATTATCCTGGGTCGTTTTTTTTACAGATAGATAAGAAAGCAACAATATTGCCAAAAAATTGGCGGTAAACGGTATGATTACCCTGCAGATTATTATCTGAGAAAGTTAAAATAATATAGTCATCAAGTTTTTAATAATTTTAGACTTAAATACACCCTATCAAGGCTAAAGATAAGAGAAAGACTGTACCTGAATAAAATTTAGATTAATAGAAAAGAGGGCAAAGGTATTTGAATAGTCTAAACGGTAACACTTTTTAAGATAAATTTTTGCAGGCTTTTGGAGAGTAATACGGAAGAATCGAAAAGTTAAATTGGTGCCCGGGGCGAGACTTGAACTCGCACGGCCAAAAAGGCCGAGGGATTTTAAATCCCTTGTGTCTACCGATTTCACCACCCGGGCGTTTCAGTTAACCTTACTGTTTGCTGAAAACCAGTGCATTATACGTAATTGACAAAGAACAGCAACAACAATTTTAAATATTAATGATTGATTGCTTACTTTTAAATCATTTAATATCTTCAAGCAGATCACATCGTGCTATCCATAAGTATTCAATCATTGACCAAAGTGTTAAAATGGCCGCGATATACAAAGCTATCAAACCGGCATTGATAACTAATTCACACGGACGCCATAACAACCAGGTTAACGCTGTCATTTGAGTGATGGTTTTAATTTTACCAATTCCTGAAACAGCTACATTTTTACGTTTGCCTATTTCAGCCATCCATTCACGTAAAGCTGAGATGATGATTTCTCGCGAAATCATGATAATCGCTGGAATAGTAATCCACCAAGTATCGTAGTGTTCAGTAATGAGTATTAAAGCAATAGTAACCATTATTTTATCAGCAACAGGATCAAGAAAGGCACCAAAGCGAGTGGTTTGATTTAATCGTCTGGCTAAATAACCATCTAAGATATCGGTGAAAGCAGCGATTAAAAATATAAGTGCTGTAAAAAATGCTGACCATTCACCTGTTATATAAAAAGAAAGCACAAAGAAAGGGATCAAGATAAGTCTAAATAAAGTTAGGTAAATGGGAACATTAAATTTCATAGCAGGTACTCTAAATTACATATAATAGGAATTAAAATTTATCATTTTTGTTATTATAACATCAAGTAACTATCTTGACCCTAAAGTTTTAGGCTTATTTTTATATAATTTATTGTTGCAAGTTATCGTAAATTTTTTCAGCTAATGCTTTAGAAATACCCTGTACCTGAGATATTTCATCAACGGTAGCTGATTTGAGTTCTCTTAAACCACCAAAATGCTTAAGAAGTGCTTGTCTGCGCTTTGCTCCAACACCTTCAATTTGTTCTAAAGTACTATCAGTTAATTGTTTAACGTTTTTTTTGCGTTGACCGAGAATAGCATGATCATGCGACGCGTTACGAATTTCTTGGATTAATAATAAAGCAGGGGAGTGTGCATCTAAATAATGCCCTTTACCATGGCTTTCAAAAAATAACGTTTCTAAACCTTCTTTGCGTTCAGAACCTTTTGCAATACCTAATAAAATTGGGTGATGTTTATCCCAGTTTACGTTGAGTGATTCGAAAACGCTTAAAGCTTGATTAAGTTGCCCTTTACCTCCATCAATGAAGATAACATCAGGGATTTTATCTATGGGTAGATCGGGTTTATTGTAGCGTCTGGTTAAAACTTGATTCATTGCGGCGTAATCGTCACCGGCTGTAATACCACTGATGTTATATCTTCTAAATTCTGACTTCACTGGACCTTTGTCATCAAACACCACACAAGACGCAATGGTATTTTTTCCCATAAAATGGCTGATATCAAAACATTCCATCCGATTTATTTGTGTTATCCCTAAGAATGTTTTTAACTCATCGTAGCGTTGTTTGATAGTGGAATTTTGGAATAGTTTATTTTTAACTTCTTTTTGTGCATTTTCAATGGCAATGTTTAATAGTTTGAGATTATCACCTTTTGGTTCATCAACTAACTTAACTTGATAGTCAGCAACTAATGATAAAGTTTCTTCCATCGCTTTACGATCAGATAACGAGTAATTGAGCAAAATCTTTTTAGGTATATTTCGATTATGATTACCTTGCAGATAAAATTGGCCTAAAAATGTTTCGATGACTTCCTCAAGTTCGGTATTTGATGGTACTTTAGGGTAATATGCCCGATGACCAAAAGTTTGCCCATTTCGAATAAATAAAATATACACACAGGCCATACCCAATTGATAATGGAAGCCAATAACATCCAAATTATCATTTTTATTGTAAATCACTTGTTTTTCATTAATTTGTTTTATGGCATGTAATTGATCACGTAGTTTAGCTGCTTTCTCAAAGTTTAACGCTTCGCTAGCTTGCAGCATATCTTGTGTGATAGTATCAATGATTGCTTCTGACTGACCTTGTAAAAATAATCTAACATAATTGACTTGTTGATTATAATCTTCATCGCTAACTAATCCAGCTACACAAGGACCTAAACAACGTTTGATTTGATACTGTAAACACGGTCTGGTACGGTTGTGATAGGTTGAGTCAGCACATTGACGAATGGGAAAGATTTTTTGTAATAAGATTAGAATCTGTTTAACCGCATAAGAGCTTGGGTAAGGGCCAAAAAATTCATCGGTTTTACGATTAATTGAGCCACGATAAAGTGATAATTGAGGATGTCTCTCCTTACTAATTTTTATAAAAGGATAACTTTTATCATCTTTTAGCAATACATTGTATCTGGGCTGATACTTTTTAATATAAGTTTGTTCTAATAATAAAGCTTCAGTTTCGGTATGAGTAAGGGTAAATTCGATATGATCAATATGGCTGACTAATAGATCAGTTTTTAATGTTTTTTTACTACTGTTAAAATAACTTTTTAATCGGTGATTTAGGTTTTTTGCTTTGCCCACATAAATAATAGTATTTTTATCATTAAACATTTGATAAATACCCGGTTTATGTGGGACCGTTTTTAAAAATGCAGTCGAATCAAATTTTGTTTGGCTCATAAATGCTTACGATTAGGGTTAAATTAAAAAAAATTATTGATTATTTTCAAACGCTAAGGCTTTTTTCTCTAATAATCTCATAATGATGCTTAATAAACCATTAATCAAGATGTATATGCAACCGGTAGCAATAAAAATAGTAAAATCATAGTATTGACCATTAAGAAACTGATTGTATCCCATTACATCCATGAGTGTAATTGTAGAAGTTAATGCTGTTCCTTTAACCACAAAAATAACTTCATTGGAGTATGAAGATAATGCTCGTTTGAGCGCATAAGGTAAAATCACTTTTAATGATTGAGTGCGATTCATTCCTAATGCTGAACAGGCTTGCCAATGTCCTTGAGGAACTGCTTTCAAAGCGCCATGAAAAATAAGTGTCGTATATGCGGCACTATTTAGTGTTAAGGCTAGATAAGCGCAAAACCAAGGATAAGAAAGTAATTGCCATAAATAGTGTAAAAATTCTCGTAATATATAGCACTGTGTAGGATTATAATAGTAAAAAACCTGCCATAAAAGCGATGAAGATTCGCGTGTAACTTGAAACTGTGCAGGACCATAGTAGATTAGGAATAACTGTACTAATAGTGGTGTGCCGGTAAAGACAGTAATGAAAATTCTTATCGGGTGAATAATATACCATCTTTTTGATATTAGTAAGATAGAAAGCCCTATTGAGATTATACAGGCTGAAAGAATACCAGCTAAACTCAATGATATTGTGATTGGTAATCCATTAATTAAATGAGACAAATAATAAAAAAACTTATCAGACATACATTCCTCTATTTTTCGGAAACGGTTTGTGGTTGTTCAAAATAAAGAGAACGTGTCTCAAAATATTGTAAGACGCGTTGGCTGAGCAGAGAGATAATTAAATAAACCGTTGCTGCAATCAGATACCAAGTGAAAGGTTCACGAGTATTAGCAATAATACTTCGGGTCTGTAGCATAATGTCATTTACGGCAATCAAAGACACTAATGCAGTATCTTTTAATAAAACTAACCATTGATTACCAAGACCAGGTAATGCGTATCGCCACATTTGTGGAATAATTATGCGGATGAATGTTCTGGATTTACTTAAACCTAAAACTTGTGCGGCTTGTTTTTGACCAGCGGGAATTGCTTTTAATGCACCGCGTAATGTTTGTGAAGCATAAACAGCATAAAGAATCGATAATGCAATAATTCCACATAAGATGGGATTGACATTATAATCGGTAACCTCTAAATGTAATGATAACTCAGTAAAATATAATGGGATTGTCAAATCCATGCCACCATTAAATAACGTATCATTAATAAATATCAACATTAATGGTAGACCATTATAGATAGCAATCACAATAAGCATTTCTGGTAGAGCTCGAATCGTAATTACACAGATAGAGACAAACCATGAAACGGGCTTAAAGCGCCATGATTCTAAAATTGTAATAATGAATGAGAGTATCAAACCAGCAAATAGAGCACAGATCGCGATTAATAAGGTAATCTTGGTCGCATTGAGCAAAGGTAATAAAGTATGCCAATCTTGCATATTAATTCATTTCTATATAATAAAAAATTTTTTAAAACAATAATAAAAATAGCCGCACTATTGCGGCAGATTAAGTTATCATCGGTTGGGTGATAAGTTAGTTAAACCACTTAGCGTAAATTTGGTCGTAGCTACCATCGGCTTTCATTTTGGTTAAAACTTGATTGAATTGATCAAGTAACACGCTATTTCCTTTACGTACCGCGATACCTAAGCCAGAACCAATATATTCAGGGTCTGTAATTTTTTCACCAATACCGACAAGACTTGGTTCCTTTTTAAACCATTCAGAAGCGGCGGCTGAATCTATTAAAATGGCATCTATACGATTCGCTTTAAGATCTAATACCGCATACTGATAACTATCATAACTGACGATATTAATTTTAGGGAATTTATCGACTAAATATTTTTGCAGTGTGGTACCATTTTGTACCCCAACGCGTTTCTGATTTAATTCAGAAATTGAATTTAATGATTCTAAATGACCACTAAGACCAATAAATTGAGCCATATTCGTATAATAGGACTGTGAAAAATCAACTTGTTCTCGACGTTCTGGCGTCATATCTAATGCTGAAATTGAGGCATCAATTCGGCGAGTCTTTAAACTTGGGATTAAACTATCAAATGATTGATTGGTAAATTTACAGGTATAATTAAGTTCCTGACAAATTTTATTTGCGATATCAATATCAAAACCAACCAATATATTATTATCATCATAAAATTCATAAGGCGCATAAGTTGCCTCAAGCCCAAAATTGATATCTTTTGCTGATGCTGTAAATACTGCACCTGTTAACGCTGCAATAAGGAAAATCTTTTTCATAATATCACCTTTTTATAACTAAATAGTTAATGCGATAAATACGCTTGAAATTGTTTTGACAGAGGGTGAATAAAACAAGTTTTATCGCCTTGTTCGATGATCTTGCCTTTTTCCATGTAGATGACTTGCGAAGCCACCTTTTTAGCGAAATCAACTTCATGTGTGACGATAATCTGCGTAATACCGGTATTCGATAACTCATTGATAATCTCAGCTACTTGCGAAGTAATTTCTGGATCTAAGGCCGCAGTCGGCTCATCAAATAATAATATTTTTGGTTCCATCATCAAAGCTCTGGCAATGGCAACGCGTTGTTGCTGACCGCCTGATAAATGTAATGGATAACGATTTGCCATATTAGCTATTTTTAAGCGTTGTAAAATTTTATAAGCCTTATCTGATGCTTCTGATTTTGATAAGCGTAAAACTTGACATGGTGCTTCAATTAAATTATCTAATACCGTTAAATGTGGCCAAAGATTGTAATTTTGAAATACAATACCGACATCGCGACGCAAGATGCTTACCAGTTTTTCAGATGGTTTTTGTTGAAAATCAAAATGAAGATCAGCAATGGTCATTTCTCCAGATGTTGGTATTTCTAATAAATTAAAAACTTTTAATAATGAACTTTTACCAGCTCCACTTGGACCGAGTAAAACAATAGTTTCTCCCAAGGGATAGGTGATAGAAATATCATATAAAGCCTGATGTGAACCATAAAAACAATTAATATGGTTTAATTCAATATTCATAAAATAATAAAAACTCGATTTATTAAATAAAAGGTATAAGTAAAATTAGTTAGAAGAATCCCATAATTGATGATTCACGCTGTCAAACCATAATTCAACAGTACTTAGCCTGGCCATAGAATGACAAAGATAAAAATATGACTAAATATTATATTTTTATGAATAGAAATGCAATCTAAATTATGAGATTGGTTATTTTTCACTCTCAGTTAGTGTCGGTTGATTGCTATTAATAATTGGAATCATAGGCCCTAAAAATTTAGGCTCTTTATGTAAAATAAATAAATCCAGAAAAACACTGATACGGGCAAAAAACTCTCTGATACGCACTAATTTCATTTTATTAGGAGATGGAACAGCAAAACATTGCGCTTTAATGCCTTGATATTGTGCTATAAATAGCGCTCGCTCACAATGAAATTCTTGGGTTATAATCGTGAAATTATCAGCATCAAAAACTTTATTGGCTCTGATGATTGAATCTAACGTTCTAAAGCCTGCATAATCTAATACGATTGCTGAGTTGGGTATATTTGCTTTGAGTAGATCACGTCGCATCATAATTGGTTCATTATAATTAAATTTACTGTTGTCACCACTTAACAGTAAATAATCAACCTTTCCTAACCAATAAAGATCAATTGCACCATCTATTCTATTTTTATAAAATTCATTAATTCCCCCCTTTTTTATATATTTTGATGTTCCTAATACGACTCCAACTGGCGTATGAGGTAAGTCTTGATAATCATAATAAATGGAAGAACTGGTTTTTTGGCTAATATAAAAATCCAATAAGAATATTATGCTTACCAAAAACAGTATTATAAAAAGAAAATAACGAAATAATTTTTTTAATCGCATTGATATTCCATTAGAACAAACTTAACATTAACATTATTACTGGGAACAAAAATGGTGCTGTAATTGAAGTCATTATACCACATAAAACTAACGCAAGAGAGCTATAAGCGCCTTCGTTATAATCTACTTCAATACAGCGGGCAGTACCAACCGCATGTGCAACTGAACCTATTGCGATACCTCGTGCGGCAGCTGATTTAATGTGGCATAAATTTAATAATTGGTGACCAAAAATTGCACCCAATGTGCCAACCAGTATGACACACATTGCTGAAATTGAAGGAACTCCGCCCTGGTTTTCAGCTATGGTAACCGCGATAGCCGTTGTTACCGATTTCGGTAATATTGAAGCTAAAATTTCCTGATTTCCCCCTAGCCAAAATGCAATAAAAACACCACTTATCATCGCCGTAACGGAAGCAATAAAAGTTACAAACAATATCGATTTCCAACGGGCTTTTATTTGTGGCATCAATTCATAAAGGGGGTAGGCCAAAGCCACAACAGAATAGGGAAGTAATTCATGGATAATGCGGACATTAGCAAAGTATTCTTTATAAGAAGTTTGGGTTAATAATAATATTGGAATTAACACCAGTACTGTAATGACTAAAGGATTAAAAAAAGGATTTTTAATTTTTATCGCCAGTTTACGTGTATAGAAAAAAATAAATATTGTTAAAGGTAGCATCCACAACATTTATTGTTCCTTTTCGTTTGTTGTATTAATAAGAGTGTTATCAATAGCTGGTAGTGAACGAGAATGCAAATTTTGCGTTAACCAGCCAATAAAAATCATGATTATAAAAGTACTTGCAAGGCTACCAATAATTAGTGGTGCCCAACTATGAATCACATAAATATAGTTATCCATGATCCCCATCGCTGCTGGGACAAATAAAATTGTCATATGCCGCATAAACAGATTGCAACCACAGCGTACCCAAGTCGAAGGAATAAGTTGAAAAACTAATAAGAAAAATAAAATCAATAAGCCAATTATACTACCAGGAATATTAATTCCGATGCTAAAAGAGATCATATTTCCCAATTGTAAGCAGATAAACAATATTAATAAACTGCGACCATAAAAATACAAAGTATAATATAGTGAGTAGCAGCGATGACGGACTGTTGCATGTTTGGCAAAAAAGTGTTTCATAATTATTCTTTGTCTAATCAAAGCATAAACTTTGTCCGATTATAATACGCTTATAAAAATAAATGTACAAAAAGGTAATAAATATTACTTAAATCACATTAAAAATCATTATGGTTTCAATCAATTAATATAATTTTTTGTGCTAAATCAAGTTAACCATTTGATTTTTTATTATATTGTTTTTTATTTTTTTAAGCACCTCTGGGTTTATGGTTATCCATTTTCTTACACTATTGATAAACGCCATTTTTTCTGCTTTGAGAATGTCGTCAATCATTAAGCGTGCTTCTTTTATCTGATTTTGTTTTAAATAATATTCACGCATAACGCCAGCTAATAATCCCGAAGTTAATTTAGGTGTTAACCAGCAACCATTGATTAACAGAACAAGATTGCCATTAACAAACTCAGTGAGTTCTCGATGCTGATTAAATAAAATTACTTCTTGTCCAAAAGTAACATTGGGTAAATGTGAACGGTTTGAGGTTTTATGATATACAAGGGGATTTTGATTGTTGATGCATTGCATTGATAAGCTAATGTCAGTAATATCAAACATATCATTAAGTGGTACAGCTTCGGTGGTAAATTGACCATCAGCCATCAAGCAAAGCCGAATTTTATAACTTAAATGAGGTATGAGATTTTTAATATGATTAAGGTTAGCTCTAATCTCATCCACATTACACTGAAAATTAAAATATTCTGCTGATTGAGATAATCTGGCTAAATGCTCGTCAAGTAAGAAAATTTGCTCGTCATGATAAAGCATCGATTCAAATAAATACTGTGGTTTTGCGATTGGATTGGTTAGTAACGCCATTTTTTGTAAAATTTCTTGATATTCACCTAACGCCGTAGAATCCCAAGTTATACCACCTCCCACGCCATAATGCGCCTGTTGTTGATTTATCGTCAAGGTGCGGATAGGTATATTAAAAATAGCTTTATGGAAATTTGGTTCAATATAGCCAATGGTACCACAATAGACTTCTCGGGGTTGTTTTTCGATGTCGGCAATAATTTGCATGGTGCTGGCTTTTGGTGCTCCTGTAATTGAACCACAAGGAAAAAGGGCTTTTAAGATATTAAATAGTGTAGTATTGGGTTTCAATCTTGATTGAATGGTCGAAGTTAATTGCCAAACTGTTGGATATTTTTCGGCTTTAAATAGCTCGCTTACAGTAACTGTTCCCGTAACTGAGATTTGACTCAAGTCATTGCGCAACAGATCAACTATCATCATATTTTCAGCTTGATTTTTTTCTGAAAAAAGTGTTTGTTTCTTTAATTGATCATCAGCAAGGTTAATGCCTCTGGCTGTAGTACCTTTCATCGGTTTAGTAATAATCGTGTCATTGTGTATTTTAAAAAATAATTCCGGTGAAATGGATAATATGTGGCTATTATCAAATTGGATATAAGCACAGTAATTTGCTTGATTATTTTGTTGTAAGTATTGGTAATAGCGATATGGGTCACTGTTAAATTCACCTTTAAATTGCAGCGTATAATTGGTCTGATAGGTAGTTCCATTTTCAATATACTGTTTTATATTAAGTATGTTTTGCTGATATTCGGTTTGCGAAGTATTACAGTCTAATGAGATTGTTGGAAATACACAATCATCAGATAGCTTATTAACATTAGTGTAATCGTGATAAATGCCAAAAACTAATAAAGGTAATGTATTGAGAGAATAATCTTTTGTTACATAATAATGATTGAAAGCAGGGGCTGTTTCATAGGCTAAATACCCTACAGCATAGAATCCTTGTTTGACCAAGTCACTTATTTCATTGATTGTTCCTTCAATCGAAGAAAGATCATAGCAGATAAAAGTTTGGCTTGGATTTTGGAAAAGTCGGCTTTTTCCTTCGAAGTCAATACGAATGATCATTACTTATGTCCATTTATTAATAAAGTTACGTAGCATATCTAAGCCAAATTCCGTTTTGATGGCTTCTGGATGAAATTGCACTGATTCAATGGCTAAATTTTGATGCCTTAACCCCATAATAATCCCCTCTTTGTTGCGAGCGCTGACCTGTAATGTTTCGAGTGGTGAATCTTCGACAATTAATGAGTGATAACGCACAACGGTTAAGGGATTTTTCAAACGGTAATAAATACCGGCATTATCATGCCAAATTATATCAATTTTGCCATGCATAGGACTGGGCGCCTTTATGATTTGGTAGCCAAAATATTGAGCGATGATTTGATGTCCTAAACAGATACCAAAAATGGGCACTTGTTGATGTAGTTCATCAACGAGCTCCAATGATACACCTGCTGTATCAGGATTTCCGGGACCAGGAGAAAGAATGATTTTGTTGAAACGCATTTTCTTTATTTGCGATAATGTAAACTGATCATTTTTTATGACTTTGATGTCATTGTTCAATCGTTTGACATAATCATAAATGTTGTAGGTAAATGAGTCATAATTATCAATAAGCAAAATCATTTTTTTGTTGAACCAAATAAACAAGAATATTTCATTAAAGAAATATTGTTAAATTCTCTATTGCTGGGTAGCATAAAGTGTTTTTATCTTATTTTCAATCTACAACATTTGTAACAGATTATTATATTAATAAATAATTTGCAGTGCATTATCAACTTAAGGCTATATAACTATAGGTAAACGTGTTAATGAAAAAACTTATTTTTATCTCACTTGGTTATCTGTTCTTTTTTCTAGGAACACTGGGTATTTTTTTACCATTGTTGCCAACCGTACCTTTTTACTTATTAACGGCTTATTTATGGTTTAATAGTTCGGAAAAGTTACATCAATATCTTGTTAATAATCAATATTATAAATATTATATTCAAGAAGCTATTCTACAGAAAAAAATGACTCCTAAGAAATTAGTTAAAATTTTTATCATTTTGGTAATATTGTTGCTAATACCTGCAATAATATTTGATTCTTTACATGTAAGAATTATTTTATTATTGGTATTTATCGCACATGTAATCGGCTTTTATTTTTATTTTATCCGAAAAAAATGATTTTTTTAATTTAATTGGTGGCATTGTTTGCTCATAAAAGTGAATCACTTAGATAAAAAATGAAATTTAATTACGTACTTTGTTCATGTTGTGTCATTATAGCGAATAAATATAAAAATGATTATTAGAACTAAAGTTTCATTATTAAATAAAATGCAAAATTATGTGGTGGAGTAAATGTATAAAATGATCTTGGAATGGTATCGACGACGCTTTAGCGATCCTGATGCTATATCACTTCTTATTCTTATTGTACTTTTTTTCATTATTATCTATTTTTTCAATAATATTATACTACCAATTTTAATTGCTGTTGTATTTTCTTATTTGCTTGAAACACCAATTAAATTTTTAATGCGATCAGGCTTACCCAGAACATTAGCGGTTATTTTAGTTCTATTTATATTTATATCGATTGTTTTACTAGGTGGCATAATTTTACTCCCTCTTATTTGGCAACAAGGATTGAGTTTAATTGGTAATATTCCCTCGATGCTGACCTTTTTAAATAAATATTTAATGACATTACCACAACATTATCCCGAATTAATTGACGTCGGTGTTTTTGATACGCTAATTCACAGCATTAATCAAAAAGTGGTTGAAACAGGAAATTCGTTATTGCAGTTTTCGATTGATTCAATTTTTAGTTTGCTAAGTGTCATTGTCAACTCAGTACTAATACCTATTATGATGTTTTTACTTTTGAAAGATAAAGAAAAGATCTGGAATTATTGTTCAAAAATCTTACCCAAAAATCGTCAAGTTTTAAATAAAGTTGCCATGGAAATGGATAAGCAAATTAGTAATTATATTGTCGGTAATGTATTACATATTATTATTCTGTTTTGTATGATATGTATACCTTTTGGCATTATGAAATTAGATTATGCGTTATTACTGGCATTTATTGTTGCTATAACGGTTATTATTCCCTATGTTGGCATTATCATTTCTACTATTCCCGTTATCACGGTAGCACTGTTTCAATGGGGGTGGAGTACTGAGTTTGGAATTTTAATGACAGTATATATATTTATTCAGATCATAGATGGCAATATAACCGTGCCATTGTTATTTTCTGAAAAACTTAATCTTCATCCCCTTGTCATTATCATTGCTGTTTTAATCTTTGGTGGATTATGGGGATTTTGGGGCGTGTTTTTTGCTATTCCACTGGCAACATTGGTAAAAGCTATTATTAATGCTTGGCCGATAAGCGATAGTTGAGGAAAAGGTTACATAAATTAAAAGCGTCGTGATGACGCTTTTAATTTTATCTAGTTTAATCAATATATAAGTTTATTTATTGTTTTTGTTGGTTTTTTAAATAATTTAAAACAATTTCATGGTGATTACTGGTTTTAAAATCATCAAAAACATGTTCTATTTTACCTTTTTTATCAACTAAAAAACTAATACGATGAATACCATCGTAGGTTTTACCCATAAACTCTTTTGTTCCCCAAACACCAAAGGCTTGAGCCACTTTATGTTCTTCATCAGATAATAAAATAAAATTTAATAATTCTTTTTCAACAAATCGCGACAATTTTTCTGGCTTATCTGTACTAATACCAACAACAGCAACCTCAAATTTTTTGAAATCATCAAAATTATCGCGTAGATTACAAGCTTGTAGAGTACAGCCTGGTGTCATCGCTTTGGGATAAAAATAAATTAAAACACGCTGACCTTTAAACTCCTTTGAGTTAATTACTTCGCCATCTTGATCAGGAAGTGAAAATTGGGGAATATTTTCACCCGCTTTAAGTGGTTTAATCATATCAACATTACCTATAGAATAATTAAATTTTAAAGTGATTTAAAAAAACGATTGGCAGAATCAATTGTATTATTGATTTCTCTATCGCTATGTGCTAGTGACATAAATCCGGCCTCAAATGCCGATGGTGCAAAATAGACTCCATCACCGAGCATATGATGATAGAATTTTTTAAATAATTCAACATTACTTTTCATTACATCAGCATAACTGCTGACTTCTTCTACAGATGTGAAAAATAGTCCAAACATAGCACCAACATGATTAGTCACGAAAGGAATGTTATGTTTTTTAGCTACATCTAAAAGCCCATTACAAAGTTGACTGGTTAAGTCGTCCAATTGTTGATAAATTCCTACGTCATTTAATAAATTTAAGGTGGTATAACCGGCCGTCATCGCAATTGGATTACCAGATAGTGTTCCCGCTTGATAAATTGGACCGGTTGGCGAAAGTTGCTGCATAATATCAGCTCGCCCACCAAATGCACCAACCGGCATTCCTCCACCAATGATTTTACCTAAACATGTTAAATCAGGCACGATATCGTAATACGCTTGGGCACCCCCTAAAGCCACACGAAATCCGGTCATAACTTCATCAATGATTAAAAGAGCGCCATATTGATCACAAACTTTACGTAAACCATGTAAGAAATCGTGTTTTGCTGGTACACAATTCATATTACCAGCAACCGGTTCAACGATAATGGCGGCAATTTCATCGGGGTATTGTGCAAAGCACTGTTTAACTGACTGCAAATTATTGTAATCACAAACTAATGTATGTTTAACAAAGTCACTTGGTACGCCAGGAGATGTTGGATGACCGAAGGTTAATGCTCCCGACCCAGCTTTAACCAGCAGATAATCAGCATGTCCATGGTAGCATCCTTCAAATTTAATAATTTTGTCGCGACCAGTAAATCCTCGGGCAATACGAATTGCACTCATAGTGGCTTCAGTGCCCGAATTAACCATACGAATCATTTCAATTGATGGCATAATATTAGTAATAAGGTTTGCTAATTTTACTTCAATCTCGGTTGGTGCACCGTAACTTAAACCTTTATGTATCGCTTGACATACAGCGTTTGTAACATCTGAATGGTTATGCCCTAAAATCATAGGCCCCCATGAACCCACATAATCAATATAACTTTTACCATCTGCGTCGTATATATAAGCACCATTAGCTTTGTCAAAAAATAAAGGTGTACCACCAACGCCATTGAAAGCGCGAACAGGAGAATTTACGCCACCGGGCATTACATGCGTTGCTTGTTGATAAAGTAATTCTGATTTAGTCATTGTATTGTCTCAAGTAAAGATTAAATTGGTTCAATTATTCATAAAATTAGGTTGAATTCAAGCGAATAAGAAAGTGATCTGCAAATTGGTTAAATTTGTGTTTTTTATTTTTTCCCTATATGAATTATATTATAATATTTATAGTAATGATATTTTTAATGTTAGCATAATCATGGTTAGCATACCTAAGTAGGAGAGTAGTATGAGCAATGCATTGCCATTAGTATTTACTGATGCTGCAGCTAATAAAGTTAAATCACTGGTTACGGAGGAAGAAAATCCGAATCTTAAATTACGAGTCTATATAACTGGTGGTGGATGCAGTGGTTTTCAATATGGTTTCACTTTTGATGAAAAAGTAAATGAAGATGATTTAATGATTGAGAAAAATGGTGTTGCATTGGTTGTTGATCCTATGAGTTTACAATACCTTGTAGGTGGTACCGTTGATTATATGGAAGATTTACAAGGATCGCGTTTTGTTGTAGATAATCCTAATGCAACAACAACTTGTGGGTGTGGTTCATCTTTCAGTGTTTAAGACTATGTAACATCTCCCGCTGGTTTGCCGGGAGATTCTTCTTAAATACGTTTACCTAATATTACTAAATCACGTTTAATCTGATCTAACTCAGCAATATTTGGTAAAAGTCCCCATTGTTGATATCCCATCTTACTAAATAAAGCTAAACTTGGTTGGTTATGGCCAAAAATGTAACATAAAATTGTTTCAATACCATGTTTGTGAGCGAATTTTTCTAATTCTGACACTGTAAATTGTCCAATCTTTTTTCCTCTGAATTGTTGGTCTATATAAAGACTTATTTCAACTGTTTTTGCATAAGCAGCTCTACCATAAAAGCTGGAAAGGCTCACCCAACCACAAGGGATTTTATTATATTCAATTATCCATAAGGGACGATTTGTCCTATTATGGGCAAAAAACCAATCGATACGATCTTTGACCGTTATCGGGGTAATATCTGCAGTAACCATTCTACTTGGTATGCTTTGATTATAAACATCGATAATAAATTCTAAATCAGACAATTCAGCATGTTTTAAATTGATTTCGGTAAGTGAAGTCATCATATACATTTTTTAATATGTTTTTTTTTATTATGCTAATAAAATTAGATTTTTGGAATAGAGTAAAGAAAATTTTTTGTCAAACCAAAAAATAAATAATACTTAATTGATACACTTTAACTTTTTTCTAAGTAATTCATAGTGCTGTTGTGTCAAGTAGGTAAAGTCATTAGCGATTTCATCTTTATAAATGCCAATATCATTTACCATAAATGGAAGGGCTGCGTCGTAATAGGAATGACCTATTTGCTAGTAAATTACGTTTGAAAAAATGTTTTAAGGCTAAGTTAGTTTATAAATAAATTACTACAGTTGGGATTAAATAATGCTGATAATTATCAGCATTACTAAAAGTTTGTTTATGCTTTTTTAACAAAACAGGCTTTAAGCATAATCTTCATATTATCGATCTTACAATCAATTTCATGATCACCTTCAACTAAACGAATTCCCTTGGCTTTGGCTCCCTTTTTCAGCACGCTGGAAGAACCTTTAAGTTTGAGATCTTTAATTAAAATAATATCATCGCCATCAGCAAGTAAATTACCATTGCTATCTTTAACTTGTAAACTGTCTGTTAAAGTCGCTGCTTCTTTAGGATCCCATTCATGAGCACATTCTGGACAAATAAAAAAATCACCATCTTGATAGGTGTGTTCTGAATGACAAATAGGGCAATTAGGGATTGTTTCCATTGTTTGTATTTACCTTAGTTAGATGAAAAATAGCGCGTAATATAACAAATTTTTTTATCTAAGTCATTGCGCAAAATTCATAATTGCATCTAAATTCACAGGATTATGCCCTTAAAGTGGCTGAAAGCCGATAATGGAATATTTTAACACAACAGATATATTGAAAAGGTAAATTTCTCAGAGTAGCATAGAAATAAACTATCACTTACTAAGTCAATTTAAACATGAAAATGTGTATTGCTTGTGGCATGCCAATGACACGCATAGCTGATTATCCTTTATATGACATTTCGAAAAATTATTGTAAGCACTGTGCTAATTCAGATGGTAATTTGGTAAGTTTTCAAGAAAAACTATCAGCTTTGACCGCTCATTATGTACAAACTTATAAGATGGATAAAAATTTTGCTGAAAAAACTGCTTATATTGTTTTGAAAAAATTGCCTGCATGGCGGAGGAGTCGATAAATTTTACAATATATTATGGGTCGATGTTGAAAAAAAAGTTATTTTTTATTCTTTTAGCTTTATAATGTTTTTTTATAAAATTATAAATACTAACTAATGAAATGTTTAATAAAAAAAAATCAATAAAATGTCCAAGATGTCACTATAATAATAGTGTATTGATGTATGATCATATTACGCAGTGCCAAAGATGTCATTTATCTTTTTCGGATTTGGATACGCAGCAGTCGTCAGTTTATGCTAGTAACCATGCATCTTTCCGAGCTAATTCACTAGTAATCATCATCGTATTATTATTTGTGCTGTTATTTTTATTTAACTTTTATAATGAAATACGCCTTCACGATGCAATAAAATCTTATCAAAGTTCAAACAAAATATTTAATAATACCGATGATTTTATATCTACCTCTCTTGAAAATGCAAAAGATAATATTAGCGATAATAGTTACAAACTGTCCGCCAGAACGGCTTTTATTTTATTTCCAGATGCTAATCAGGAAATAAATTATCTGTATAAAGCAACATTTGTTACACAATCTGAAGAACAGGATGATGCTAAAGCTGTATTTATTAAACAAGATAACCAAGATTATAAAGGGTATGATGCTGATAGTGGTACGGAAATTCCTAACTTTGAACGTTTAGTTAGTTCGCCATTTGCTATAGATGCGATGATCCTTTATTCTGATAATAATAATGTTATCATTAAAAATAAGATCAATAACTATCCACAATTAGAGCTGGTTGATGGTTATACTGGACAAATTCGTTGGACGATATCCCATCAAGAAATCCCTGAAATTGAAAAAATTACAGCCACAAATGCCTCTGAAAGTGATCTAAAATTAAGTTTGTATAATAATGATTTTAAAATCCAAATTGCGTCTAATTATTATTTAGTAAATAAAACAGGTGAAATTATTGATGCTGGTAAAGTAGAAGATTTGATAGATTCAGAATAAAATTGATCGTTAGGCAGAATCTTTAATAATTTTTGCTTTAATTTACGATATATTGACAGTATTGATAAAGTTTTTTGAGTAGTGCTAATTTTTCTGGTTGTTGTTGATGAATTAAGGCTAAATTTTCAATTTCTAATAAGTAATGGCTAAGAATTTCATGATTAAGTTTATTACGACAGTAGTCTTGCCATAGCATGGTTTCACTTGGCGTTAAAGCAAAAGGATAATTACGCGCTTTATATCTTAATAATAGGGTTTTTAAACGTGAATCATGTGGTTCAATATTCAAACTCATTAGATTTTCCGGGGCGGTTTGTTGAATTAATGTACACAGTGACTTATCATAGTTATCATAAAAACCTTGATAAATTTGACCATCTACATCGCGTTCTTGATTAGGCGTCAGTTGATAATTAAAAACTGAGATAATTTTTTCTTGAATGAAATTTTGATATTGTTTAATCTTAAATAAGTTTTGCTCACAGCGATTTAAATCAATAGCTAAACGTTTAGCATTGTCCGCAGTTAAAGTGCCAATTGGTGCGATTATTGGGCATTTATTAGTATGAACTAATTTTAATGGTATACGTGATTCTAATTCATCTAAATCAACCGTTTTGGTGTAAAGTTTATCGCGAATTTGTTCAGCAGATAACGCGATTAATGTATCAATATCACCGGTTAAATCACAAGCAATAACGGCATTGGTTTGTAATGGATGCCAAGCCAGAGGTACAATAAGCGTCGTATTTCCTCGGTGAGCTCCTAACATACCTGAAACATGTACTAAAGGTGTGAGATTGATAATATCGATTAGATTAGCAATCTTTTTCTTATCACGTAATTTAAAAAAGTAATCAAACAATTTTGGTTGTTGCTGTTTAATTAATTTCGCCATTTCAATGGTTGCATAGACATCGGACATAGCATCATGAGCATTTTGATGACTGATATGGTTGGCTGAAGTCAGATCTTCTAAACGAAAACTGGCAAAACCATTATCATTAATCGGCCATTTGATACCTTGTGGGCGCAGCGCATAGCAAGCTCGTACTACATCTAATAAGTCCCAACGTGAATTATTATTTTTCCAACAATAAGCATAGGGATCGTAAAAATTACGATAAAATATATTCCGCGTTACTTCATCATCAAAGCGTATATTGTTATAACCAATGATACAGGTATTCGGTTGACTAAATGCAGTATGAATAGTTTGAGCAAAATCGGCTTCACACATACCTTTAGTCATGACTTCTTGTGGGGTAATACCGGTAATTAAGACTGCTTCAGGATTTGGTAAATAATCATTAGATAGTTGACAATATATGATAGAAGGCTCTTCGATAATATTGAGTTCTAAGTCAGTTCTAATTCCGGCAAATTGTGCTGGTCGATCAAATGCAGGATGAGTCCCGAAGGTTTCATAATCGTGAAAGTAAAAAGTTGGTTGTTCAGCATTATTTTTCATTGTTTAATTTTGTGTCTGTTTATTGGTAACAAAGCTAATTTTAAAAAGGGTTTTTAGGTTATTTTGTTTGTCACTATTTTAACTCGTTCGCTTGCCATTTTGTATTGATTGAGTAAATAATCCAGCATTTTCAATGTGTACATAGAATTATTATGACTCTCATTGATACAAAATTGAGAACAATATTTAATAAACCATATTTAGGCTCACCATAAATTACAGATGGTGACGGCTTAGGCGTTAGGATAATCTCCAGGGATTATTGTTTTCCAATTCAGCTACCGCAGGCAGGGAAAACCAACACGATTAGCCCTAGCCTAGGTATATATACCCGTCACTCTTTCTAAAAGACGCTAGAATCATTACTGGGGAACTCAGATTATTATACGACAAAGGAATCAATCCTAAAAATTATTTTATTAGTAGCAGCTCAGAAATGACGTTAAATGACTGTCTCGACTTTTGTAGCCTTTAAGAATTTACTCTATTCAGTTATCCAGACTTGATAAATAAATTGAAAATATGGAATTACCAGAAAGCCCTGTTAATGAGCTTTATTTTTAATTATATTTGATTTTTCAGTATACACAGTGCAATTGTCTGGAATATCTTTATTTATGAAGGACATCGCGCCAATTGTTATATTATTGCCGATTTTTATGTTCTGACCGAAAATCATACTGTTGGCTCCGATCGTGACATCATCACCAATCTTTATTGAACCATCCATGTCGTAGTTTTTAAAGCCTATAACTACATTACTACCAATTCTTAATCTGTTTCCTATTTTAGCCTTTTCAGTGATTACAACACCGATTGGATGCCACATATCAAAACCAATACCAATTTCAGCTTGCAATGGAATATCTATTGAATATCTTCTATTTAACTTTCTATTAATTTTTACTGCGACTCTTTTTTGTTTATTACTTTCTGACCGAAACATAAAGTAAGCAAGCCGATACCACACCATATAAGTGTTATCACTTTTACATAATTTATTGAGTAATCGACTCCATTTAAATTCTTTTTTTATGAATTCAACTTCCCAATATTTTTTTAATTCCGTTAAATCATGAGTTAATAAAAAAATAATAATATGAATGTATTTAAACATTATAGTTCTAACCTTAATTTTAAATTTGCGTCAATATCTGTTTCATTCCACTTCAATATTGGGGTAATCAGATTATAATAACTTTCTTTATCTCATTGTTATTTAATGACGGCTGAGCAGCAATAAAAATTTTATGCTGAGTGTAGCATAGATGATAATACTAGTGAACACTATTAAAACTTATACTTAATTTGTTAAATCCGGTAATTGTTTCAACTGACATCTAATTAGCATGAAACGCTAATAATAATTTTGTGTACATTAAAAGATACATTTATATTTATTTTTTATATAAAATCATTACCTTAAATATTAAGGTTTCATAATCGTGAAAGTAAAAAAGTTTGTTGTTCTGATTTTATTTCCATTATACGAATTTGTTCCTGTTTTTAAACCGAAGCTAATCAATACCAGATGGGTGAACTTTTCTTAGTATGTATTTATTAGCCTCTCAATTTGATAATCCCGTTCACCGCTAATACCGAGAGATGCAAAATAAATTCGGACTTGTTTCATTTATCTTGTAGCAATGTTTACTAAAAATGTTTGCTGATAACATATTTAATCAATCTTGATTTACTGAACGATATTCCAATATGTATTTAAGCCTTTGTCGTTAATATGTTGTAAAAGTGGTTAAAATTCAAATTTTAACCCAATTGACTTCATTGGAGAGGAGAGCTGCTTAATGTTGAGTTATATAGTGTATGCTTGATGGCAAAATGAAAAATTTATCAAAGCTATGGCAAGACATAAAAAAGTTATCAATAATTATTTAAGCAGAGAAAGAAAACAAATTGAGAAACTTATTAATATTACTTCAGGAACAGCTCAACATAGTGCTTAAAAATAATCTGTTTAGAATGATACAGTTCAAGATTATCTTGTAACAAGTTATTCAACAGTGCGACAAGTCAAACTGACAACCCTAAATTTATTCAGTGATTCTTTACCATCTGTACTAGCTATATCTTGATTTTGGGAAAAATATACGCTATAACAAGTAACGCCATAATTTATTAATATGAAAAATAAGAAAATATTAAGAAAATTAATCGCTCAAACATTTATAATTACTACGCTTAATAACGAATAGGAAATGATAATGGACAATAAAACTAAACAAAAAAAAGAAACGTTAAGCTATGATGAAGATGGTGGTTTAATTTTCATGAAAAATTGGTCACCGATATTAAGGTGGATTTGTATCTTACCAGCAGCACTTATTACTTTTATTGCTGTAAGATTGTTATTTCTTAATCCGTTTTTAAATATGATTGAAAATACATCGTATTTATTATCTTTCTATGTTAATGTAGTCACATCTGGTTTAGTTTACCTAGCTATCGTAGATGTGGTATCTGCTACAGCACCTAAAAATAGAGTTTTAGTCAGCATAGTTACCGCAATCATATTAGGTTTAGTCGTTATTTTCTCTACCTCTGTAAGTTACTATGTTGTTTCAGATTATGAGGCCTTTCAAAATAGATTTGAGTTATCACTAAGTAAAACACATTTAATCACGGGGTTGGTTATCAGTTTCTTTTCCAATATGTTAGGGCTTTTTTTAGGAGTTAATAACACAAAAGAACGGCAAAAGAAATCCTCATTACGTTAAATCTTAACCTGATTTACAATCGTTTTTGCTGTTAAAACAAAACTGACGAAAGTTGGTTTTTTATGTCTACTGAGATCAAATATCAACCAAAAAACGTTTTAGCTATGAAGCTTAAGTTCAAGTTAAATTCCTTAAACAAATAAGCTGCGTTGGTAAGTATTAAAGTGTAATAAATATCTATGTCTAGTGAAGTGTATAAACGGTTAAAATTATTAATGCAGAGACAAATTAACATTTTATTAAAGCAAGACTGATGGCGGTAGTAATAGGCAACTTGATCAATTGGTAAAATTAGAGAAGTAATATATTAAGTTAACTTAGAATGTAAAGTTAAACATACCCGGAATGACTTATTTTGCTTAGCATGCACAATTACTTAATCGGTGTTAAAAAATAGTGTTAGCAGCATTATTCAATACTGTTTCTCATTTATTTCTTTTTTTATTGATCCCTGTATAATTCTTTTTCATAAATAATACAATACCCTAAAAAGAATAGGGTTAATATTTTTATCTAATATAAATAGAGTTCCAGTTAATTATGTTAATCAATGCAACCCATATTTTAAAAAATCATAATCCCCATAATAAAATCAACTATGATGCCATTTTAAAAACGATGATTGAATCTTGGCAAACGGATGCTATTAAACCAAAAATTTTAATTCATAGTTGCTGTGCACCTTGTAGTACTTATGTATTGGAATATTTAGCACAATATGCGGATATTACGATTTATTTTGCTAATTCTAACATTCATCCAAGATTGGAATATGAACTACGCAGTCAAGTGCAGCAGAAGTTTATTCAGGATTTTAATGATAAAACGGGGCATAACATAAAGTTTTTAGAAGCACCTTACCAACCTGCCGAATTTTTAAAACAAGTGGAACATTTACGTAATGAACCAGAAGGTGGCGCTCGCTGCCATATCTGTTACAAAATGCGCTTAGATTTAGCGGCAATTAAAGCGCAAGAATTAGGATTTGATTATTTTGCTAGTGCTTTGACCCTGAGTCCCAAAAAAAATAGTCAAAAAATTAATGAACTAGGATTTGAAATTCAAGAGTTTTTTGCTGTCAAATATTTACCGTCCGATTTTAAAAAAAATAATGGATATAAACGATCAATAGAGATTTGTAAAGAATATGATGTTTATCGGCAATGTTATTGTGGATGTATTTTTGCAGCTAAACAGCAAGGTATAGATTTTAAAATTATAGTTGAAAATGCTAAAAATTATTTAGCGTCTAAATAAATTCTTTAATAATTATAGACGACTTACTTTTGAAATCAGTGGTAAAAATAGGTATTGAGAACTGTATTTAAAAAAAGTGTGATTATGAATGTTTTTTACAGGTTAGCCCATAATCAATTTTAAAGCTGGAATTATTTTATTAAATTGATTTTTTCCTGCCAAAGCAAGTATTATAATAGCAATATCAGTTTAACTGATAATTCTCAGGGCGGGGTGTAAGTCCCCACCGGTGGTGATAGCCCACGAGCACTTGATTTTATTTAAAATACAAGGTTAGCAGATTTGGTGAAATTCCAAGGCCGACAGTAAAAGTCTGGATGAAAGAGCGTTGCTTATTTACCTTACACTATAATTATCATTAGTGCTTTTTATTATGATAATAATTCTCGATGGTCAAGCACTTGCCCTGGTTCTGGTAGTAAATGAAATAAGGAAAATTTACCATGAATCAGCAATTACATAATGCACAAAATTCTATTCACAATACCTTTAATTTAGCTGAATTTGGCTCGCCAATTGAACGTGTTGAGCGGGCTATTGCCGCATTACAAACCGGTAACGGCGTTTTAGTATTAGATGATGAAGATCGTGAAAATGAAGGCGATATAGTTTGGGTTGCCGAAAATATTACGGTTGCACAAATGGCACTTACGATCCGTCACGGAAGTGGTATTGTTTGTTTATGTATGCCACAATCATATTGCGATAAGTTGCAATTGCCAATGATGGTGAGTAAGAATACCAGTAAAAATCAAACTGCTTTTACTATTAGTATCGAAGCCGCAAAAGGGGTTACGACGGGTGTGTCAGCAAATGACCGAGTAACGACTGTAAAAGCTGCGGTAGCTGATGATGCTAAGCCAAGTGATTTGCATCATCCTGGACATGTTTTTCCTTTAGTCTCTCAAGAGGGGGGGGTATTAACGCGTAGAGGTCATACCGAAGCGTCAGTGGATTTGGTGAGATTGGCTGGTTTTAAACCTGCTGCGGTAATTTGTGAGTTGACTAATGATGATGGTACGATGTCGCGAGCCCCACAAGTAGTGGCATTCGCCAAACAGCACCATTTACCCGTTGTCACAATTGAAGATCTTGTTCAATACCGGCAACAAAATTGTTAAGTTGATCTCGTTTATGTCGTATTTATAGTGAGCGAGCTTGGCTTTGTTCACTATTTGACGATATTATCAAACCAACTTTCTAATATAATAACGGCAGATCCCGCATCGATTTTGCCTTTCTTTAATGCCTGAAATCCACCCTTTTCAAATAATTGCGCTTTTGCTTCAACGGTTGATAATCGTTCATCCTGTAGTTGTACTTGAAATCCAAAACGTCCATGTAAACGATTAGCGAATTTTTTTGCTCGTTGTGTCAGTTCTTGCTCAGTTCCATCCATATTCAGTGGTAAACCAACTACCAAGTAGTCTGGTTGCCATTCAAGTAATATTTTTTCTATTTCTTGCCAATTTGGTTTACCATCACGCGCCTTGAAAGCACATAGCGGTCGGGCGGTTCGAGTAATATCTTGCCCAATTGCTGCACCTATGCTATAAGTGCCAAAGTCAAAAGCAATCACAGTAGCCATTGTTTAAGCTTTTCCCATTTGTGTTGACATAGTTTCAATATTGACACCGATTGTTTGAGCTGCCATATTCCAACGCTCAGCTATCGGTAAATTAAAAATAATATCAGTATTACTAGGTGTAACTAACCAATCATTTTTTGCAATTTCATGTTCTAATTGCATATGGCTCCAACTGGCATAGCCTAAAGTTAAAAAAAGATCTTTAGGTTGGTTTTCTGAACCAATTGTTTTTAGAACGTCTAAAGATGTAGTTATCATAATCTCATCTGATATAACAATACTCGATGAAAACCCTGACTGTGGGGTATGTAAGATAAATCCTTGTTCTTCAGCTAAAGGCCCACCATTGAAAACTAACTGTTCCAATTCAGCACAATTTTTATAGGGTGTGATATCAAGACGTGATAATACAGTTTGTACAGTAAGATCAATGATGGGTTTATTAACTATAATACCCATCGCACCATCGCGATTATGTTCACAAATAAAAACTACTGAATGACTGAATAATGGGTCATTTAATGTGGGCATGGCAACAACAAAATGGTTTTTTAAATTCATGGTCTATTATCTTAAATTAAAAATCGCCATTCATTAAGAATGATGCGATAAAAAGATATCAATATCACTATTTCTACCTGTTTGACGGCATTTATAAGGCACATTTGCCAATTTTGATTGTATGATTGACAGTACATGTCATCAATAGCTCAGGTTCGTTCGTTTCTTCATTGAGCGATTGATCTACAACTTGAAAACCTTGGGATTGATAAAATGCAATAGCTTGAGTATTTTGTTTATAAACTAGCACGTTAAGTTGATTATGTAATTGCTTAGCTTTAGCAATTAAAGCTTGGCCAACATGTTGGCGACGATATTGTTCATCTACAAATAGGCCAGATATGTAATTATCCATTAAGCCTATAAATCCCCTTACACCATCAATGTCTTGCACAAAAATAGTGGAAGCTGGAATCAACATTTTAACTAATTCAAAATTGTTTTCAAAAAATTGTGAATCAATAAACGGGTGGGCTTGTTGATTTCCCTTTAACCAGATTGACATGATGGTATCTAAATCTTTAGTTTGATATTCTCTTATCATTATTTAACCTTATCTTTCAAGTTAAGACGTGTTTCAATTGCATCCATTAACATTCCGGTAATAGACAATTCAGGATTAGCTGCCTCGATTTCACGTAAACAGGTTGGACTTGTGACATTAATTTCGGTTAATTTATCACCAATAATATCAAGTCCTACAAATATCAATCCCTTTTCTTTTAGTTTTGGTCCAATTGCATTGGCGATTGCCCAATCAGATTCGGATAACGGTCTGACTTCGCCATGTCCCCCAGCAGCTAAGTTACCACGAGTTTCACCTTGCTGGGGAATACGGGCCAAACAAAACGGTACGGGTTGTCCATCGATCACTAATACACGTTTGTCACCCTTTTTAATCGCGGGGATATAGGTTTGCGCCATACAATATTGACGATTATGATTCGTTAATGTTTCAATAATAACAGATAGATTAGGATCATCGACTTTAACACGAAATATCGACGCGCCACCCATACCGTCAAGTGGTTTTAAAATGATATCATGCTGTTTTTGAAGAAATTGTTTTATCAATGCGGTTTGCCTAGTGACTAGAGTGCGTGGAGTAAATTGGGCAAACCAAGCTGTAAATAGTTTTTCATTACAGTCACGCAGACTCTGTGGTTTGTTGACCACTAAAGTTCCAGCATCTTCTGCACGTTCTAATATATAGGTGGCATAAATAAATTCTGTATCAAATGGTGGGTCTTTTCGCATTAAAATCACATCAAGATCACCTAAAGTTATTGTCTGTTCTTCCCCCAAATCAAACCAATGATCTTTATTATTGTAAACAGTGATAGTTCTGGTGGTTGCATAAGCTTGACCATCTTCCAAATACAGATCATTCATCTCCATATAGTAAATTTGATATCCACGTGATTGCGCCTGTTCTAACATGGCAAAACTGGAATCTTTTTTCAGTTTTATTTGACTAATTGGGTCCATTACAATACCAAGCTTAATCATGAGCACTCCTTTATTGATGAAACTCTGCTAATTGATAAACAATCAAGATCTTTTTACTAGTATATACCTTTGAGTAAATAAGATGAAATAATTTACCTGACAAGTAGTAAATCAAATTGATAGGATTTAATCACAACTATCTTATCATCCTAAATCACCAAATTTTAGTTGTAATGCGGTTATAGCAGTTAATGCAACTGTTTCAGTGCGTAATACACGAGGTCCTAAAAGAATCTCAATAAATTGCTGGTTAAGCGTCATCGCTATTTCGGCTTCGGTTAAACCGCCTTCAGGACCAATTAGTAATGCAATTTTAAGATGATTTAAGTGCAACTGATTAATTCCTGATGACGCACGGGGATGAAGTGTAAGCTTAGTATAATCAGATAATTGTGAGCACCAGGTTTCTATTTTTGTCACGGGACGAATTTGCGGAATTAGGTTGCGACCACATTGTTCACAAGCTGATTCAGCTATACGTTGCCATTGCTGAACTTTTTTTGACAGCCGCACAGCATCAAGTTTCACACCACAACGTTCTGATAGTAACGGTGTAATTGTTGTAACGCCTAATTCGACAGACTTTTGAATCGTGAACTCCATCTTTTCACCACGGGACAGTACTTGCCCTAAATGAATATTTAAAGGGGATTCACGATTTTGTACAATGGTTTCTTGGGTTTGTACTATTAGCGTTTTTTTGGTAATTTGTTGAATGATAGCTGGGGTAATAGTATTACTTCCATCAAATAAAGTAATTGAATCGCCTATACGCATTCTCAATGCTCTGACAACATGATTAAAAGCGTTCTCATCAAGCTCAATAGAACTATTAGCTAAAATCGGTTTAGGTTGATAAATTCTTACCATAATGAGATAACTGAAAAAAGTGATTAATAATTAAATAAATTATAGCGTAAATAGATAAGATTAGGTAATCTCTTACTATCAGATTATGCATATTTATACTTTTCGAAAGTAATGTGAACAGATTGAATTTAATTTTAACTAATCGTGCATGTTGGCTATGAATAATATTGCTATGCCAAGGTAAAAAATAGGATGTAAAATGTTTAAAGATCGCGTTTTTATCGAAGGATTATCTATCATAACGACTATTGGCGTGTATGAGTGGGAAAAAAGTATTAAACAAAAACTGATTCTTGATATTGAAATGGCTTGGGATAATCGTATTGCCGGTTTAAGTGATGATGTTAACGATTGTTTGAATTACGCTCAAATTAGTCAGGCAATTATCGATTATTTACAACATCATCAATTTAATTTAATTGAAAGTGTTGCTGAAAATGTGGCAGCGTTATTAATTGATCACTATTTTACGCCGTGGGTAAGAGTTAAAGTGAGTAAACCCACAGCAGTGGCATCGGCTAGGAATGTCGCCATAATGATTGAAAGACAAAAAGAAAATATAAACTATTGATTGAGAGAAATATGTTTTATAAAAACCCTTATTATGATGCTAATAAAAAGCATCATACCCCTACAGGCTTTTGTAACTTGGAACCTTTTGTTATAAATCCTATTGATTTTGCTAAATGGCGTAAGCAGCGTAAAGTTATAGCTCCTATTGGTGGTTATAAAGCGTTTATTGAAAAATGGTTTCAAACGGCTGATTTTTCCGCGATTGAAAATGGTATTTGGTGGCTAGGACATGCTTCCACATTAATTAAAATTAATCAGAAAACGATCCTCACTGATCCAGTGTTTAGCAAATGCGTATCACCTTTACGTTTTATTGGACCTAGACGCCGTACACCTTGTCCAACCGCGGTGGCTCAATTACCGAAAATTGATGTTATAGTCATATCGCATAATCATTATGATCACTTAGATTACCCAACTATTAAACAACTGATAAAACGTTTTCCTGATGTTATCATTTGCGTTCCATTGGGTTTAAAGCCTAAATTATTAAGTTGGGGAGCGAACCAGGTTGTTGAACTTGATTGGTATGATAATTTAGATATATCGGGCTTAAAATTAACCGCTATACCGGCACATCATTGGAGCCGACGGGCAATATTTGATACCAATCGTACATTATGGTGTGGCTGGATGATGGAATATGCTAATCGAACAATATATTTTGTTGGTGACACAGGTTATGCAAAACATTTCAGTGAACTGAAACAATTATTTCCCAATATTGATGTGGCATTAATTCCTATTGGTTGTTATGCTCCACGTTGGTTTATGCACAATCAACATATAGACCCACAAAATGCGTTAAAGATTTTTAAAGAATTGGCATGTAAACGAGCCATTGCCATTCATTGGGGGGCATTTGAACTTGCCGATGATCCACTTGATGAACCGCCTAAAATATTGCAATCAATGTCTGAACCTAATCTTGATGATGAACAATTATTTACGATATTAAAAATTGGTGAACATACATCAATTTAATAAAAAAATAGTCAAAATATTATTTGTTAACCAGATCGGAAAAACTGTTTACTTGTCACATTGGAAGATTATGGTAATTGGCCAATAAATGATATTGGTTTAATTATAACGTAAACATTAATATATCGTTATTTTAATGAGTTATTAAAATTTTAGTTTTAGTGTAAATAACGATTGAAAAATATATGATTGAGCATATTATAAATAAAAATAAATTATATTTATATCAATAAACTAATTTCTTTGGTTCAAATTAGCTTATTAATGAATCAACTCAATTAACATGATACATAGTATTATTTGAAGTATAAGCGATGATAAGTTTTAATTATAAGGAATATTTATGCAAAAAATTGGTATATTTATTAGTTTACTGGTTATTTTTATCGGTTTGGCAGGATGTGGAGGGAAAACCGATCCAGATCATCCAACTCAATGGTCGAAACCAGAACCAGTATTAGAAGGATGCGATGGTGTAATGCTGAATTCTAAACAGTGTCAGGACAATCCTGGAAATCAGCAATTATTGATTAAAATTGATAATAAATAGATAAATATATGAGCGCTTGGTTAATTTATGCTTTATTATCCGCTATAACCGCAGCTGCTGTTGCAATTTTGGGAAAAATAGGGCTTCAACATTTAGATGCTAATACAGCTACGGCTATAAGAGCTGTTGTAATGGCGATTTTTCTTGTTGGCGTGGTTGTAGTACAGGGTAAATTACAATTAATTCAGACGGTTGTTCAGGATAAAAAAGCAATTTTTGTCATAGTGTTAAGTGGTATCGCTGGGGCTTTGTCTTGGTTATTTTATTTTATGGCGATTAAAGTTGGTAAAGTTTCGCAAGTTGCGCCAATTGATAAGTTAAGTGTGGTATTTGCTGTTTTATTTGCGATAGTGTTATTTGGCGAAAAAATTTCAATTTGGGCTGGTGTCGGGGTTGCTTTAATAGCCATTGGCGCAATTTTAGTCGCTTTAAATTAACAAATTTTTGATATTAGTTTAGTCATTTTTTGTAAATTGAATCATTAATGAAATCTTTTTGATTATTAAAACAGTTTTATTATAAGCGTAATCTTTATAACAAATTAACTTTTCTCTTTATAGTTATAATTAATATTAAATTGATTATGCTAAATTTTTTCAGTTATATTTAACTAATTATTGATTTGATATCAATTAGATTAACTTATTTGCTTTGTTTTAGGCACGTTTTTATTTTCTAGTAGCGATTTTCTAAATTCATTCTTAACTCCGTCCCGGCTATAAATCAACTTAAAATTTTATCAAATAGTTCTACGTTAACTAGTTCACCTTTTTGGACGTTGCCCCGTTCAGCTTCTAATAGAATAAAACAATTAGCCTGATTGAAAGATGTCGTAATGTGCGAACCTTGCTGACTAGTTGTGCTTACAACCAATTCACCATGCTCATTATTGTGTAAGTAACCACGTTGAAAATCCATTCTACCGATTGTTTTCTTTAAATAATTACTTGTTTTAACTTGAAAGGTTAATGGTTTAAATTGTTGTGTTTGACCATATAAACCTAAAATAAGAGGGCGCACTAATTGATAAAACGTTACAATTGATGAAACTGGATTACCTGGCAATCCACAAAATAGTGATTGGTCAATATGACCAAATGCAAATGGTTTTCCTGGTTTCATCGCTATTTGCCAAAAATGAATTTGACCAATTTTTTCCAGTGCTTGTTTGATATAATCAGCATCACCAATCGACACACCACCACTACTTATGACAATATCAGCAAGATTTGCAGCTTGTTTTAAGGTATTTGTGATAAGGTTTAAATCATCATTAACAATACCTAAATCTATCACTTCACAGCCGAGTGCTTTTAACATTAGCTTAAGGGTAAAACGATTACTATCATAAATGCTATTAACTGTTTTTAGCGGTTGTCCAATCGGGGTTAATTCATCTCCTGTCGAAAATATGGCCACTCTTAGAGGTTGAAAAATATTAACTTGATTAATTCCCAATGTAGCAAGGGTCGCTAATTTCGCAATGGTTAACTGTTCGCCTTTAGTGAAAATTTCAGTTCCTAATTTTACACTTTCACCGATAAAACGAATATTTTGCCCTTGTTTAATTGTTTGAGTATTAAATTTAATGCCATGAGCGGTTATATCGACATCTTCTTGCATGATAACAGCATAAGCATCTTGGGGAACGGCGGCACCGGTCATGATACGAAGGCAAGTTTTTTCTGGCCAATTAATCTGTTTTTGTTCGCCAGCTAGTAGGCGTCCAGCAATCGGTAGGACGGTCATTGCGCAGTCTATATCTTGTTTTCTAACTACATAGCCATCCATAGCTGAATTATTAAAAGACGGAATATTCATTGGTGATAAAATCGTTTCAGCGAGATAACCATTCACGGCATCGATTAATTCAACCGTGTGATATGCATTGTAATTCTTGGATTTTATGGTGGCTAAAATAGATTCTCTTGCTTCAGAGAAAGGTAAAAGAACTGATTTTTTCATAACTTAAAAGCCTTGTTTTTATCACTTAAATATTGGGCGAATCATTTAGTTATTTACTTTATGCATAAAATGAAAAAAGCCCTAAAAACACATAGGGCTTTTTATTCAATAATTTTATACATTAAAGAGGAAATTCATTATATCGCCATCTTGTACAATATAATCTTTACCTTCTGAACGCATTTTGCCAGCTTCTTTAGCGCCTTGTTCACCTTTATATTTGATAAAATCGTCAAAAGCAATAGTTTGTGCTCGAATAAAGCCTTTTTCAAAATCAGTATGAATTTTTCCAGCCGCCTGTGGCGCGGTAGAACCGACGGTGATTGTCCAGGCGCGAACTTCTTTTACACCAGCGGTAAAATAGGTTTGTAAATTTAGTAGTTGATAACCAGCTCGAATCACACGATTTAATCCTGGTTCTTCAAGCCCCAAATCTTGCATGAATTCATCACGTTCCTCATCATCTAATTCAGCAATTTCAGCTTCTATTGCTGCACATACCGGAACTACAACTGCATTTTCTTTAGCTGCAAAAGCGTGAACCTTGTCTAAATAAGGATTATTTTCAAAACCATCCTCATTAACATTGGCGATGTACATTGTTGGTTTTAACGTTAAAAAACTTAAATACTTAATTGCATTGATCTGTTCTTGATCTAAATTGAGCGTGATAAGTTTATTACCTTGCTCTAAATGCGGTAAGCAATATTCCAATACATTTTGTTCGTATTTTGCATCTTTATCGCCGCCTTTAGCTTTCTTTTGTACACGTAAAATTGCTCGTTCACAAGTATCTAAATCGGCAAGTGCTAATTCAGTATTGATCGTTTCAATATCCTCAATGGGATCAATTTTACCAGCAACATGAATAATATTATCGTTTTCAAAACAGCGTACTACATGACCAATTGCTTCGGTTTCACGAATATTGGATAAAAATTGGTTGCCCAATCCTTCACCTTTTGAAGCCCCTTTCACTAATCCTGCAATATCAACAAACTCCATAGTTGTTGGTAATGTGCGCTGTGGTTTAACAATTTCTGCAAGTTGATCTAATCGTTTATCTGGCATTGGTACCACGCCGGTATTAGGTTCAATTGTACAAAAAGGAAAATTAGCCGCTTCAATGCCGGCTTTTGTTAATGCATTAAATAAGGTTGATTTGCCAACATTTGGCAAACCAACAATTCCACATTTAAATCCCATATTCTAACCTTTTCTAACCATAAAAATGGCTGGATTATACCTTATTTTCGATTGTAACGATATAAAGAAATGTTTATCGATGATGACTGTTTAGCTTTTATCACAAAAAAGAATTAAATTATATAGGTATAACCGTTGTGTTCGATTGAACAGTGAGTTTGACTTGTTTTAACCAAGCAAGAATGAATAGAGTGCGATAGTTGAATATGGATAAATTAATAGTATTTACTTAATTAAATAAATTGCAAGTTCAGCTAATTACATAAATTGTTAAGTGTGGGCAATTTTTAAGATAGTAGGTATTCATTTCAATAGGTAGACGCAGTTATGAATAGTGATTGAATTGCGTCATCTTAAATAAAGCAAACAGACTTTTAGATAAATATTATTAATGTTTTAAAATCAATCGCTTAATGCTTGGTGTTTATCAGTTTAAGTCGTTTGCTTAACTTTTTTAATGATTTAGCAAGATAAAAACTATAATAAAAGTTGTTTCATTTTTTCTACTTCATCAGGATCTATGCTAAAGCGAATAAATTCATCCTGTTTAGTATGACTCATACAGACATTTTGATTTTGATATTGCATTGGCGAAGGCAATGAACGACTAGCTGAAGAGTGAAATTCTGTTATTCCAATTGCTTTAAATAAAGCTAAATTGGTTGAACGAATGCCACAACCAGGCATAATTAAGGTAGATTGGCTGAGTTGGTGTAATTGCTCGATTAATTTTATTCCCTTAACGGCATCTTGCTGTTGACCAGATGTTAAAATGCGATCTATACCCAGATCATTAAGTTGATTGAGCGCTAAAATAGGATCAACACAAACATCAAAAGCTCGATGAAAAGTTATCGATAATCCATCAGCTGCTTTAATTAATTTTAAAAGATTAATAATATCTAGCTGTCCATTACTGACTAAACAACCAAAAACCACACCAGGATAATCTAATTCGCGTGCAAGTTGAATATCATTTATCATGCTGTTAATTTCAGTTTGGCTATAGTAAAAATCACCACCACGCGGTCGAATAATTGGGTGAATAGCAACGGGTAATTTCAATTGCGATAATTGTAATAAATCGCCATAACTGGGTGTTAATCCTCCTTCATTGCGACCAGCACAAAATTCAATGCGATCAGCACCATGATTTATCGCTGTAATGATATCATTAATGCTATAACAACAAACTTCAAGTTTCATATTTACCATTATAATTAGTGAGTGATAGTAATTATTATAACGCTTGTTGATATTTGTTTCAGGTCTATAATAGACCAAATAACTATTTATTTGGGTTTATCATGTACCGTCAATTCGCTAATCATAATAATATTCTGATTTTTATATCTTTTCTGTTTTCTGCATTTATTATCGGTATTGCCAGTGCACTACAATCACCAACTTTAAGTCGATTTTTGACTTATGAAGTGGCTGCAAATCCAATTCAAGTCGGAGTATTTTATTCCATTAATGCCATTGCTAGTATTGTTGGCAGTTTTTTATTAGCAAAATATTCTGATAGTCACGGTCAAAGACGTTATATAGTACTATTTTGCTGCTTAATGGGAATAGGTAATAGTGTTGTTTTTGCATTAACACGCAATTATTATTTACTTATTACCGTAGGCGTATTTTTTGCTGCGTTAGCCTCTGCTGCAATGCCACAAATTTTTGCCTTAGCGCGTGAATATGCTGAAAAAACTAAACGGAATGTGGTTGTATTCAATTCACTAATTAGGGCGCAATTATCATTGGCGTGGGTTATCGGACCTCCATTATCTTTTGCATTAGCAATCAGTTATGGTTTTAATCTGCTCTATTACAGTATTATTGGCATGTATCTTATTGCCATGATTATAGTCAACTTTTGTTTACCTGCGATACCACGAACACCTAAAACTTTTACCAGTATTGAATCATCCACTAATCCAATAGAGCAATCTTTATTTAAAAATCATAATATTATTTTTTTATTTTTAGCTACTGTTTTTATGTGGACGGCGAATATGATGTATATCATTGATATGCCATTATATGTTGATCAAGTATTGCAACTTGCAGATACTTTGCCTGGTAAATTAATGGGGATAGCGGCTGGGTTAGAAATCCCTGTCATGTTAGCCAGTGGTTATTTAGTCCCGAAATTTGGTAAACGAAATTTAATGTTATTTGCTATTATTTGTGGTTTATTTTTTTATCTAGGTGTGATTACTTTTTCAAATCAATGGGCTTTGATAGGATTACAGATATTCAATGCATTATTTATTGGTATTGTCGCCAATATTGGTATCATTTATTTTCAAGATTTATTACCTAATCGGATGGGGGTTGCGACTACATTATTTAATAATGGCGTAACATGTGGCGTAATATTAAGTGGAATGATTCAGGGCTTCGTGACGGATTTTTATAGTCATCAAGTGATATACTATATTGCTACCGTGATGATGGGATTATCATTATTGTTATGTGTGCAAGTTAGAAATACCAAATAATATTAAAAAATACCTTACCAATTTAACGATCATTGTATATCAGTTAGCATTAAAAAAGGGCCTTAGCCCTTTTAATTTTGTTAGTCGATTACTTTAATTGATCAGCGGATTTTAAAATAGCACATAATAAAGACCAATATTTTTCAACACTTTGAATATTGACTTTTTCGTCGGGTGAATGTGGTGAAACAATAGTTGGGCCAATCGAAATCATATCCAGATGAGGATAGTGTTTAGTAAATAAACCACATTCTAATCCAGCGTGAATAATCATGATTTTTGCTTTTTGTGCGAAGATTTGGTTGTATTTTCCTTCAGCTAATTTTAGTAACTGTGAATCTAAATTGGGTGTCCATCCCGAATAACCACCACTGATTTCATAATTAGCATTAGCTAATTGGCTATGCGAAATTAACGTTGCGACTACGGCATCTTTAGCTGAATCGACTTGCGAACGAATTAAAAAATAAGCTGAAATTTGATTTTCTTTTATATCAACAATACCTAAATTTAACGATGTTTCTACAACAGTTGGCATATTATCGCACATACGTATTACACCGTTTGGTGCACTATTAAGCCAGTTGATCAATTTTTGTTGATGATCAGCATTAAGAACGCGCTTCAATTTATCTTGTGAAATTTCTGTGGCAATAAATTGAATTGATGGTTCAACATGATTTAATTCACTTTCTAAAACCTGGTGATATTGGGTGATTAAAGATTGAAATTTTGCTAAATCTTGACGATTTAAAGAGATTTCAGCGAAGGCCTCACGAGGAATCGCATTACGTAACGAACCACCGTAAAAATCAGCTAAACGAAAATTTATTTCTTGAGCATATTCAGCAAAGAAGCGTACTAATAACTTAATAGCATTACCTCGTCCAAGATGAATATCACAACCTGAATGACCGCCTTTTAATCCTTTTAGTGATAAACGTAAAAAGGTGTCATGTACCTCTGGAATCACAGCATAATTAATGGCAAATGTTGATTTAAAATCAACACCACCAGCGCAGCCAGTGAAAATCTCACCTTCATCTTCGGAATCAGTGTTGATAAGATAATGGCTTTGTAACCAGTTTGGTTGTAATCCAAAAGCTCCCACCATACCGGTTTCTTCTGAAACAGTAATCAATACTTCAATTGGCCCATGTTCAACTTCAGGATCAATAAGAACCGCTAAGGCAGAAGCAAGTCCAACGCCATTATCGGCCCCAAGGGTGGTTCCTTTTGCCTTTACCCATTCTCCATCAATATAAGGTTTGATTGGATCGACTAAGAAATCGTGTTGCGTTTCTTCATTTTTTTGGGGCACCATATCCATATGCGCTTGTAAAGCTATTGATGGTATATGTTCCATACCATTTGTTGCTGGTTTTCTTAATAAAACATTGCCTACTTTATCTAAATGACACTCAATTTTATGGCGATTTGCGAAATCAACCAAATATTTGGTAATCATCTGTTCATGATGTGATGGATGGGGAATTTGACAAATTTGATTAAAAATAACCCAAAGTGAATTAGGTTTTAAAGAAGTAAGCATAATAATCCTCAAATATTCTATTAATAAATAGTAGTTTTTATTTACTACTCACACTATAATAAGGTGCAATTTTACATCCATTTCGAGTCGATTGATATTGTAATTTGAATTGCGCATTATCAGTTTACTCAATTAATCATGAAATTGCAGGTATTTATGTCATTAAATCAACAATCAACTGAACAAGAACTTTTAGCACAAGAAATTAAAGCCAAAAAACAAATCAAAGCTGAAGAAATTGCCGAAAAGAAAAAATATACGGTAACTTGGGAAATGGTACAGATGTTTGGTCGAGAACTATCTGCCAAGTTATTACCCGCATCACAATGGAAAGGGATTATTGCCGTGAGTCGAGGTGGGTTAGTGCCAGCAGCAATTTTGGCCAGAGAATTAAGTATTCGTTATGTGGATACTGTCTGTATTTCTAGCTATGATCATAATCAACAACGTGAAAAAGTCGTTTTAAAACGTGCCGAAGGAGATGGAGAAGGTTTTATTGTTGTTGATGATTTAGTTGATACTGGTAGTACTGCACATTCAATTCGCGAAATGTATCCAAAAGCTAAATTTGTTACCATTTTCGCTAAACCAGAAGGTCGTCCTTTAGTTGATGATTATATAGTGGATATTCCGCAAGATACATGGATTGAACAACCCTGGGATATGGGGGTTACTTTTGTTAAGCCATTGTGTGATCAAAAATAAATTTAAATATGAATCATTTATTACGCTTTTTTTATTACTAATTATGATAATATTTCATTACATAATAAGTAATAACAAAAGCGAAGATGATGAACGAGAAAAATTTATCTGAAAAATTATTTAAACCTAAATTTGATTACCCTGAAACGTCAACTCTTGTTACGCAAATCAAAAGTGGCCAACAACTGACCAATTCATTTTTAGATAGTGAAGGAAATAGCTGTTGGTATCGTGCTATCAATCGCTTGTCTTGGCAATGGCGTGGTTTACCTTTCATTGAAACAGAAGAGGTTTTATCACGAATTTCAATCTCAAAAAAAAGAAGATCCAATCCAAATTGGCTTGATACTGTCGTTGGTTACCAGTCGGGTAATTGGATTTATGAGTTTTGGGCTCAGGCGACAAAATGGCAAAAACAAGCAGACTTTGACGAACAATTAACTGTTGCTGAGTCCGAATTTGAAGCATATCATTCAAAATGTCACCAATCGTGGTTAATGGCCAGTGGTTTTATGACACTTGCGGGATACCCTTATTTTCGTAATGATGATTTAGCAAATCAGGCTGTTTTACTGGCTTATCGTTATTATCGCCATGCAATGGATCATTCACCTTTTATAGTTAAAGATCTTGATTTCAATTTTAATGATAAGGTTATAAAAGCTATTTTACATACACCTTTAAAAAAGAGTGATCCTATACGCGCATTCCCGGTGGTTTTACTTTGTTCAGGTTTAAATGATTTACAGATTGATTTTTATCGTTTCTTTATTGAGCATTTGGCACCACTCGGTATAGGATTATTGACTGTTGATAATCCATCGATGGGAAATAGTAAGCATTTTAATTTATCACAAAATACTTCTATAATTCATCAAGCTATTTTAGAGCAAATTAGAACTGTTCCATTGATTGATTATCAAAATGTTATTTTATTAGGTTATCGGTTTGGTGCTAATATTGCTACACGACTTGCCTATTTAATGCCTTCAAAAATAAAAGGACTGATAAATATTGCTCCAATTATTCATCAAATATTTATTGATCCACAAATGCAAGCTAAATTACCGATGATTTATCGTGATATGTTGGCTGATCGTATTGGTTTAAAAAACTTTTCTGAACAACAGTTACAAGCTGAATTAAAATTCTTTTCGCTTAAAGAACAACGATTATTAATTAAGCCATGTAATGTACCTGTTTTAAATATTTTTTATGAAGGCGATCTGCTAAATAATATAGAGGAAACTAAATTAATCACCTCTACTAAGTCAACTAAACTATTTAAAATACAATTGCTAACACTAAAACAAGATTTACAACAAAGATCTCAAAATCTGGCAAATTGGTTAAAAGATTTAGTTTTTCGATCATAATAATTTAAATAATGTTAAAAGTGGCGAAATTATGAAACCTCAAACATTTGTAATCAAACTGGGTACTAGTGTGTTAACATGTGGGAAAACATCACTAAATCGAGCCAGAATTCTTGAAATAGTAAGACAATGTCATCAGTTATATCAACAAGGACATAAGATTATTATTGTGACTTCAGGTGCTATTGCTGCAGGTCGCGAAGCGTTGGGTTATCCAGAATTACCCAACACTATTGCATCAAAACAGTTATTGGCTTCAGTTGGACAAGGCAAACTTATTCAACTTTGGGAACAATTGTTTTCAATTTATCAAATTGCTATTGGTCAAATGTTATTAACTCGCGCTGATTTAGAAGATCGAGAACGTTTTTTAAATGCCCAAGATGTATTACAAGCATTGTTGAATAATCATATTATACCCATTATTAACGAAAATGATGCCGTTGCCACAGCAGAAATTAAAGTGGGTGACAATGATAATTTATCAGCATTAGCGGCAATTTTAGCGCAAGCCAATAAATTGATTTTGTTAACCGATCAAGAGGGGTTATTTACTGCCGATCCTAGAAAAGACGCCACTGCTAAATTAATTAATGAAATTGCAACCATCGATGAACATTTGAAATCTCTTGCTGGCGAAAGTATTTCGGGATTAGGAACCGGTGGTATGAGTACAAAACTTCAAGCGGCAGAGATAGCCGGAAAAGCAGGTATTGAAGTGATAATTGCAGCAGGAAGCCGATCAAATGTTATTATGGATATTGTACAAAATGTACAGGTAGGTACGCGTATAAAACCCTGTCAAACTCCGCTAGAACATCGCAAACACTGGTTATTTGGTGCTCCACCAGCCGGCAGTATTACGCTTGATGATGGCGCTGTAAATGCCATTTTAACGCAAGGCGGTTCAATTTTACCCAAAGGTATCATTCAGGTATCAGATAATTTTTCTCGTGGTGAAGTAATAGATGTTTTAAACCATCATGGTCAAAGCATTGCAAGAGGTGTAACGCGTTATAATAGTGATGCTTTAAAGCAGATAGCCGGTCATCACTCGCAAGATATCAGTAAATTGCTTGGCTATGAATATGGTCGAGTTGCCTTGCATCGTGATGACATGATTACTATTTAACATTGATTTAAAAATAATGCCTATCAAATAGATTAAAAATTGATTAGCTATTAATAGTTAGGCTGTGAAATTTTTAATTTATTAAATTAATACTGAATTGAAATTAAATTTAGAACACGAAACAGCCAATTTGCTTTTCCATGATGGATAGGACAAATGACTATTAATGAAGTAATAATTTTTTACGTGTGCCATAATATTAGGCTATAAATAAAGCTCAAATAATTAGCGTTTTTATTATATTAGTATTAACTAAACTGTTCAGATTGAGTGAGTTAATAATAGCTGTATTTGCAATATGTGCTTTAATTTGAATTAAATTATCTTAGGCGTAGGCGTATATTAAGTTATCATTAATCATTCTCTAAAACGCTATGGTGAAAGCAGGATTGCATTTTTGAAATCTCCTAACGAATTCACTCAAGCATTAAATATTTCAAATAAACATAAATCTAAATAATGGTAAATGGTTCAATTGAATGATAACAAAGAGTTAAACAGGTAATGTATGATGATTAACCAGATAGGGAAAGCTGCTAAAACAGCAGCGTTTGAATTATTATTAGCAACCACATTACAAAAAAATAGGGCATTAAGTACGATAGCTGACGGATTATTACAATACCGCGATATCATTCTCGCCGCCAATCAAATTGATATTCAGTTTGCGCAACAAAATGGTTTGAGTGATGCCATAATTGATCGTTTACGCTTAACTGATGAACGATTGAAGGCAATTGCGAATGATGTTCGTAAAGTGATTACCTTAAAAGATCCGATTGGCGAGATAATTGATGGTTCGATTCTAGAAAGTGGTTTGAAAATTCAACGAAAACGGGTGCCGATTGGCGTAATTGGTGTCATTTACGAAGCTAGACCAAACGTCACCATTGATATTGCTACGTTATGCTTAAAGACAGGTAATTCGGCAATTTTACGAGGTGGTAAAGAAACCATTAATACCAACAAAGTCATGATTGAAATCATTCAGCAAGCTTTATTGCAAGCTGATTTGCCAATTAAAGCGATACAGTCGATCAATGATCCTGATCGTCAATATATCACCCAATTACTCAAACTTGATCAATATGTCGATATGATTATTCCGCGAGGAGGGGCTGCTTTGCATCAATTATGCCTTGAACAATCAACGATACCAGTGATTACCGGCGGAATAGGGATTTGCCATATTTTTATGGATGACACCGCTGATTTGGATAAAGCGTTACCGATTATTATTAATGCAAAAACTCAACGACCAAGCACCTGTAATACTTTAGAAACTTTATTAATACACCAAAACATTGCCAAAGAATTTTTACCAAGGTTACATCAGGTAATGACTGAGAAGGGCGTTAAGCTACATGTTGATAAGGAGGCTTTTTCAATACTACAATCAGCAGGATTTGCTGCCATTGAACTTGTTACCGATGAACAATTACGGCAAGAATGGTTGTCTAATGATCTTAACATCGTGATAGTGGATTCATTAATGGCATCAGTAAATCATATCCGTGAATATGGATCAGGGCATTCTGAGTCCATCTTAACACGAAGTCTAGCTAATGCTGAACAATTTGTTTCTAAGGTTGATGCGGCAGCAGTATACGTAAATGCGTCAACCCGTTTTACTGATGGTGCACAATTTGGATTAGGTGCTGAAGTAGCAGTGAGTACTCAAAAGCTCCATGCTCGTGGACCAATGGGATTAGAAGCATTAACTACCTATAAATGGATAGGTTATGGGGATAATTTAATTCGTGAATAATCAATGAATACGAATAACAATAAAAATGTTTAAAAGTTAGGCGACGATAGTCGCCTAAAAAGTTATTTACTTTGTGGATTTGTTGTAGTTGCACCATTGCTAAAATTACGCATTAATAAGGCATAATCTAAAGGAATATTATCTGGAATAGCTAGATAAACAATATGACCATCGCCTAAACCTGATTGCAAAGATTGGCCTTTTTTATTTTGCATACTTTCAATAACAAAGGTATGATTGCCTTTGGGTGTCATCATTTCAACGCTATCACCAACTGAAAAACGATTTTTTACAATCACTTCGGCGAGTCCATTTAAACGTTGACCACTAAATTCTCCCACAAATTGCTGTTTATCGGAAACTGAATGGCTGTGTTCATAGTTTTGCATATCTTCATGATGATGACGACGTAAAAATCCTTCAGTATAACCACGATGCGCTAAAGCATTTAATTGAGTTAATAACTGAGGGTTAAATGGTTTGCCCTCTGCCGCTGCATCGATAGCTTGGCGATAAACTTGGGCAGTTCTAGCACAATAATAAAATGACTTTGTGCGACCTTCAATTTTGAGCGAATGTACGCCAATTTTAGTCAAATCTTCAACTAATTCTATCGCACGTAGATCTTTAGAATTCATAATATAAGTGCCATGTTCATCTTCATAAGCCGGCATGAATTCACCAGGGCGACCAGACTCTTCTAACATAAAAACTTGATTAGTCGGTCCGCCAATACCTAATGTTGGTTCAACTTGGTTAATTTTGATTGGATCTTGTTTATGAACAATTTGTCCTGCCTCGTCTTGTTTACCTTCAGATATATTATATTTCCAACGACAGGCATTAGTACAGGTTCCTTGATTAGGATCACGTTTATTAATGTAACCTGATAGTAAACACCGTCCAGAATATGCCATACACAGAGCACCATGAATAAACACTTCAAGTTCCATTTCTGGTACTTTTTCACGTATTTCAGCGATCTCATCTAATGACAACTCTCGAGAAAGTACAATTCGTGTCAAGCCCATTTGTTGCCAAAATTTAACTGTTGCCCAGTTAACTGCGTTGGATTGGACTGATAGATGGACTTCCATTTCTGGAAAATGTTCTCGTACTAGCATGATTAAACCAGGATCAGACATAATAAATGCATCTGGCTTCATATCAACAACTGGTTTTAAATCACGTATAAAGGTTTTAAGTTTAGAATTATGTGGCGCAATATTGACTACGACATAAAATTTCTTACCTTGAGCATGGGCTTCATTAATGCCAATTGCTAAATTTTCATGATTAAATTCATTATTACGCACTCGCAAACTATATCGAGGTTGACCTGCATATACGGCATCAGCTCCATAAGCAAATGCATAACGCATATTTTTCAATGAGCCGGCAGGGGATAGCAGCTCTGGTTTAGCATATAAAATTTCCATTAAGAAAATGCCTCTGATTTCAAGTCAGTACTAAGTTAGGATACTTAGTTATTAAGCAAATAAATAAGGCGCAGATTTTACGCTTTGATGTGAAGAATAGCAAATGTAAATTTACTGAGGAATGTCAAAGTGTTTATTTTATCATTATAAAAAGTAAGCTAATTTTTTGGTCAATAGCAGTAATTGACAATGAGTGTGGTGCAATAAATCCTGATTGTTTTAGCATAGCATTTATCAAATAACTACACTTATTTTATATATGATTGAGAATCGTATTTTTACAATTCTAATCTTTTTGGTTTTTAAATTCAGTGATTGCTTTATAGCGGTTCAATATTATGCAGACATAAATAAAATATCCTTTCACTGTTAAAATTATTACATATATATTTTCCTGGAAGCTATTTTGATAACTCAATAAGATGGCTTGAGTTTGTTAACCAAGCCTTCGTTTTTAGAATCAAAAAGAGATTATATAAGGTAGTTAATTGTTTAGTGGCATGATATTGAACTGAATAATTCGTTCTAAAAGTTATTTAAAAAATATATATCTTCACCAAATTATATAAAGTAGATTTATATTAAATTTTTTAATGAATAATGGGGAACAAAGTTGAAATATCTATTATGGAGGCGCGTCCCGGAATCGAACCGAGGTCCACGGATTTGCAATCCGCTGCATAACCACTCTGCCAACGCGCCATTTATCTCTTTATTAAGTAAATCGTTTTAGATAAATTGGAGCGGGAAACGAGGTTCGAACTCGCGACCTCAACCTTGGCAAGGTTGCGCTCTACCAACTGAGCTATTCCCGCGTAGACGTTAATTAGTTTTCTAATTAATATTGGTGCCCGGGGCGAGACTTGAACTCGCACGGCTAAAAAAGCCGAGGGATTTTAAATCCCTTGTGTCTACCGATTTCACCACCCGGGCGAAAAACACATCACTAAAGTAATTGCGTTTTGAATGATGTGCATTTTAACGATTATATCTTTTGAGTCAACAATATTTTTAAATAAATCGTTTGATTGGTTAATGTTTAGTTAATTTCAGAATTAGAATTACGCTTTTCCTTAAATTCAGCTTCCAAAACTAACCACAATAGTTAATGTAATGAATTAAATTTAACCAAATTTATTTATTGCTCAAAAAGTTTATAAAGAAGTGAGGTATAATCTAGTTATATTTAAAAGTGGCTAATTAAAAATTGACAAGGTGATTTTGTTAATAAAACACGATTAATCTTATATAGGAATATTTTTTATGTTTATATTAATTATAAATTGTTAAGCGTGAAATTGAATCTTACCATTAGAATTAGTGTTAACATTAATTCTGTAATAAAAATAATTTAAAAAATATCGATTTACAATTTAAGTTTGAATAACTTAAATTGAACCTTTAAATTGATTAACCAGCAGTAGAGGAATTTAGCTACAACAATATACAAAATATATTTTTTACTAATTTGGCTTGTCGAAGAAACCAATAACTTATATATGCCTGCATACTATTTGATGGTTGTGGCAATGGTTGGGTTAGTCACTGGTTTAAAAATGCGAGAAACCGCAAATCAACCATTAAGAGGCGCCACACCAGCTGCTTCAAATCGTCGCGAAGCAAAAGAGATTTTAACCGATCACTTTGATTCAATCGAACAGAAAGTTGAAGATATTGATGAACAAATCGAGAATCTGCAAGAATAGCGTCAAGATTTAGTCGATCAACATCCTAAACTAGATTAACGATGATAAACATTGGGATGTCAAACAGACTTTTTGAATAAGTGATTTTGCTGATATTGAACATGCTCAAATCAAGAGGGGATAATATAATCTTCTCTTGATGCGCTCATCTCCCCAAAAATTGAAAATAGCAGTGTGACGGTTTACAAGTGTTTATTGTCACATGTCCATTGCCAAGTATTGTAAGTGTTTATTCGCTTTGTGTTTGGTCGATACATGCCGATTGTGATCGTTCAATTCTCTTATTGGATGTTGATTAAAAAGGAATTGTCAGGGTTGGATATCAATCCCAAAACAGTTAACAGAATTTAACTAAGAAATATATGGCTAGGTGAAATCCCCTTTAAATTTACATATATTTTTTAAATAAATAATAAGCCATACCGCCTAATAGTATGGTGATTGCATAGAGCTTCCATAGACTTTGCCAGATGATTGAAAAATTGACGTTTTTTAAATAAATCTGTTTAGTCAATTCGATAAAGTGACGCACTGGATTGATTTCAGTTAAATACTGTAAGCAGAGTGGCATGTTTTCGATTGGCGCAATAAAACCAGATAGTAAAATAGCCGGCACCATAAAGGTAATAATACCGATAAAGGCCTGTTGTTGAGTTGAGCAAAGTGCTGATATAAATAATCCAAATCCCACTAAAGAGAGTCCGTAACTCATCATACAGAGATAGTACCAAATAAACGATCCTTGAAACGGGATTTGATATATAAAAATACTGGCAATAAGTACTATTGTTCCTTGTAATGTTGCCACAATGATTGCCGGTATCGCTTTACCAACAAAAATTTGCCATGTCATTAAAGGTGAAATACGTAGTTGGTCAAGCGTACCTTGTTCACGTTCTCTCGCTACTGATAACGAGGTTACGATCATAACGCCAATGGTGGTAATAAGTGCAACCAGCGAAGGTAAGATAAAATGTTTATAGTCTAAATTACTGTTATAACGGTGACGAACGATTAATCCTCCCTTATCTTGATTCATATTTTGTTGCTGATATTGCATAATAATTTGTTGAATATAGTTAGCGGCAATTTGGGCACTATTTGATTTACGACCGTCTAAAATTATTTGGATTTGTGGCGATTGTCCATTCAGTAACTTGCGAGAGAAGTCAGCAGGAAATTGTACAACCACCAAGGCTTTTTGATGATTAATCGTGTCAGTAATGGCTTGCTGTGAATCTAATATCAATACGTTTGAAAAACTGCTGGCATGGGCTAGTCGATCGATTATCTCAGTCGTCGGTTCATCAATCGTGGGGCGATAAACGGCAATGGTCGCATTATTGACATTCAAGGTTGCAGCAAAGGGGAAGATAAAAATTTGTAGCAATACTGGCACGATTAAGATAATGCGTGTCTGTTTGTCTTGCCAAAGTAGGGCTAACTCCTTTTTGATTAGAGTTAATGTGCGGTAAAAGGCGATAGTGTTGAAAAATTTTAACATAGTGTTACTCCTTTACCTTAATCTAATTGCATTCGGGTTTTTTTGAAAATCACCACAAATAACAGCAATAAACACATCAGTAAAAAGCCTGCATTAATCAGCATGACTGAAAAAATATCGCCCGCTAAAAAGAGGGTTTGTAGAATATTGACGTAGTAACGTGCAGGAATGATATAGGTAACCAGTTGAATGATAGCGGGCATACTATTGATTTCAAATACAAAACCTGACAGCATGACCGCAGGTAAATAGGCCGCGTTTAACGCTATCATTGCGGCATTAAATTGATTCCGCGTAAGGGTGGATATTAATAAGCCAAGTTGCAAAATCACCAATAAAAATAGACTGCTGAGTAGTAACAATAACGTAAAGGATCCACGAAAAGGGACATGCATAATGCCTACAGTGACAATAAAACAGATAATTAAGGCTATTAAACCGATTAAGTAATAGGGAATTAATTTAGATAATAAGAATTCCAACTTGGTCATCGAGGTAGAGAGCAACGCTTCCATCGTGCCACTTTCCCATTCTCGAGCAATGACTAGCGACGTCAATATCGAGCCAATTATCGTCATAATAATGGTTATTGCACCGGGCAAAATAAAATTTTTGCTGATTGCTGCGGAGTTAAACCAAACGTGTGAAGTCATGTCAATCATTGGTTGACTACTCATTAATTGCTGTTGACTGCGCTGCTGTAACCAGATTTGCCACACGCCGGTTAAATAACCTTGTACAAAATTAGCGGTATTCGGCTCACTTCCATCGGTAATTAACTGAATAGCAGCCTGTCGATTTTGCACTTGTTGAGCAAAATTAACTGGAATGATAAGCATACCTCGAATTTCGCCAGCATTTAATTTTGCCGATAATGCTGAACGATTATCCAGATATATGGGGTCAATATAGGGGGAACCATTTAATACTTGGACAAAATCATGGGCAGGTTGACTGGTTTGTTCAACTAATACCCCAACACGGATTTTATTGGAATCTAAACTAATACCATAGCCAAATAAGAAGAGTAATATCAATGGAATAATAATTGACATAATCCAACTGCTCGGGTCACGAATAATCTGTTTCATCTCTTTTTTACACAGTGTTAATGTTCGAGAGAGTGAAAATATCATTTTGTTGCCCCTGAGTTAGCGTCGTTAACCAATTTAATAAAGGCTTGCTCCATGGTGGCGTTGCATGCGACCGATTGCTTAAGTTGGTTGGGGGAGCCTAAAGCAATCAACTTACCACCATTAATTAATGCAATGCGATCACAATATTCGGCTTCGTCCATAAAGTGAGTGGTGACCATGACCGTAACCCCTTTTTCGACTAGACTGTTGATATGGATCCAGAATTCACGACGAGTGATAGGATCGACGCCAGATGTCGGTTCATCAAGAAATACAATATCGGGTTTATGCATTAACGCACAGGCTAAAGCTAATCGCTGTTTGAATCCTAAGGGGAGTGATTCTGGTGTTTTGTCTAAAATCGGCTCAAAATTAAATGCGGTTATCATTTCATTCATGCGCAGTGTTTGTTCACTGCCCATTAAGCCGTAGATGCCTGAAAAGAAGCTTAAATTTTGGCGTACAGTTAATCTGTCATATAAAGAAAAACGTTGTGCCATATAGCCAATGCGTTCACGTACTTTAGTTGCACTTTTTTTGAGATCGAATCCCAATACTAACGCTTGCCCATCACTAATCGGTAATAAACCACACATCATTTTAAATGTTGTCGATTTACCTGCGCCATTGGGCCCTAATAAACCAAATATTTCACCACGCTTTATGGCAAAATTAACATGATCCGTTGCAATAAAATCACCAAAAGTTCGGGTAAGATCCTTTGCTTCTATGACAATATCGTTTGGCAGACCGGCAACCTGCGGCATAATTTTAGTTAATATTGATTCTTTTTGAGTTATTTCGCCTAATCGGTCAATAAACGCATCTTCAAACCGTCCTAAGGTAGGTTGATAAGTGATGTTAAGTGTCCCAAGTTTTGCTATGACTTGTTCAATGGCGTGATTCGGCTTGAGTATTAAGCGAATACGATCACCTTCAATCACGCCGTCACTGACTTCAGGGAGTTTTAAGGCCGTTTGTAATAACCGACGATGTGAAATTGGCGAAGTGAGCAGGTAAACTCGATCTTTGACACGTTCAGTTAAACATGAGGGTTGACCTTGAAAGAGTAATTCACCTTGATTCATCAGTAAAATTGTTTCACATTGCTCGGCTTCATCAAGATAAGAGGTGCTCCAGATAATTAACATCCCTTCTTTGGCTAGTTGATGAACCATGTGCCAAAGTTCTTGGCGTGAAATAGGATCCACGCCAACACCAGGCTCATCAAGTAATAATATTTGTGGATCGCCAAGCAAAGTACATGCTAACCCCAATTTTTGCTTCATTCCCCCTGATAATTTGCCCGCCAAACGTTGGGTAAATTTAGTTAAATCGGTGAATTTTAGGAGTTTGGCAAAAATTTGTTGACGTTCTTCTTGTTTGATATGTCGCAGATCAGCAAATAAATTAAGGTTTTCAATAACCGTCAAATCCTCGTAAAGACCAAACTTTTGAGGCATATAGCCTAAAATTGCGCGCAATTGATCCCGATCTTCAGTCGGATTATATTGCGCAACATTAATTTGACCTGCACTTGGCGAAAGCAAGCCTGCCAGCATACGCAATAGTGTTGTTTTCCCTGCACCGTCAGGGCCAACCAATCCTGTCACACCCTGTGCAAAAATTGTTGTCGATAAAGGTTTTAGTGCGACAGTGACTTGCTGATTTTTTTGCTTAAACACTTTGGTCACATGAGTGAGTTTGATTTGCTGGCGATTTTGTTTAGTCATAGCGATTATTCTGCAAATTTAATCGTTACCGGCATGCCTTGGCGCAACATATCATCCGCTTGACCGTCACCAGTTTGACGTATTTGAATACGTAAGCGGTAAACTAAATCTGTACGTAATACAGGGGTTTCGACGGTTTTAGGTGTAAATTCGGCCGTAGGCGATACAAAACCAATCTGTCCAATATAAGGTTTATCTGGCTGTGAATCGGTATAAACATAGACAGTTCTACCCGGAATGGCTTGATGTAAATTGACCTCGTCAATATAAGCACGTACCCAGACAGGTCTATCTATAGATATAGCATAAATCGGGGTTCCTGCGGTTAACATTGTGCCAGATTCTACTGCTCGAGTTAAAATGGTGCCGTCGGTTGGTGCATAAAGTTCGGTATCCGATAAATTAAGTTCCGCTTGGTCTAACTCGGCTTTAGCCGCTTGCACGGTGGCTTGTGCAGCTTCAATTTCTTCTTTTCGGTAACCATTAGTAAGTTGATCAAGTTTTTGTTTTGCTGTTTGTAAATTAGCGTTAGCTTGATTACGCAAAGTTAAGCTGTTTTCAAGTTGATCTTTAGAAATGGATGATGATTTCATCAATTTGACCATGCGCTGATAGTTATTCTCAGCATAATCATAACTCGCTTGGTACTGTAAAACTTGTGCTGCTGCTTGGGCAACTTCTTCTTTACGATATCCTGTCAGCATTAAATCAAGTTGCGCCTGTTTTACCAATAAATTTGCTTTTGCTTTATTTAAAGCGATTTGATAAGGTTTTGCATCCAGTTTAGCCAATAGATCGCCTTGTTTAATCGAATCTCCTTCTTCGTGATTTAATTGTATTAAGCGTCCTGATACACGAAAGCTACTGTTTACTGTTCGGATATCCACATTACCATATAAAATCAGCGATGAAGGACTTTTATACATGAACCAAATCGCCCAAATTACTGCAATAATAATTAATATTAATAGGGCGATAAGCCCTTTTTGTTTCATGGATATTCTCATTTATTTTACTCGGCAAGATGTTTTAAAAGTTTAGATAAGATTGTGCGTAACTGTTGACGTTCTTCTTGGGTAATAACTTGCCAAGCTTGAACCACTTTTTTTTCCATGGGCGGTATTTCATATTGAAAAAAATTGATGCCTTTTTTGGTTAAAATTAAGCAATGTGAGCGACGATCATGCGGATCAGCTTGGCGGGCGACTAAGTCATTTCCCACCAGTGTATCAACAAATCGGGTAACTTGTACGCGAGTAAAATTGGTTAATTCACTGATTTGCGATGGTTTTACCCCTTCAGGTTGAAAGGCGTTAATCACTAATAAAACCGCAAATAATTTATCATCTAATTGATAATGTCGGTAGGTTTGATTCAAATTTTCTAATAGTGCTTCGGTACTAAATTGCAATAAGCGACTTAAAAAAATCTCGTCATAGTTTGAAGAGAGTCCACGAGCTTTAAATTTTTCAATCAGTTTTTCAACGGTTGCTATCGGGATTGCCATCACATCACCTTATTTAGATAATTTCATTTGAAACTATATCAAATGAAATTACTTTTTACAACCATTTAATTTAGTTAACTAGTTTTGTTGTTATCCGTCATCGGTAATAATTTACTATGATATTGGCGACGGTATTCGGTAGGGGTGCGTTCAGTTTTTTTTCTGAAGATTCGACAAAAATAGTGACTATCTTTGAAACCTGATGCTAAGGCAATATCTTTGATATTTAAATCATAGTCTCTAAGGCGAGTTTTTGCATATTCTAGACGTAAATGGGTAAGATATTCATTCAAACCTATTTTACCTTCTCGCTGGAGTAGGTGAGATAGATAATTGGGGGAAATATAGAACATTATATCGAGAAAATTTCGGGTGATATCGTCACGAAAATGGCTATCAATATATTGCCGAATTGCCTCAAATAAGCTAGCTGTTTTGGTTGAGGTTTCGACATCAACATTCAGTAAATCGAAGGTATGACTTAATAAGCTTTGAATAAGATGATAAGCGGTAGGATCACGCTCGCAAGGCTGATGCTACCAAGTTAGTTCAGCTAGCGCTTGAATGATAAACGCCCCAATACGTGCTCCTCGCCTAGGCACATTAATTTGATCATAAGATGTCAGTGCTTGACCGTCCCACTGGTTGATAGTTATGCTAATTTGTTGTTTATCATACAGGATGCTTAAAGTGGTGAAAGGGGTTGTATAAGCGGGCTTGCTCCAACTTTGTGCTGTAATATATAAAAGATCGCTAGGAAATAACGTTTTTTCAATAATGTTTCCCTGATAGTCTGCCCATTGTATGGATTGTTTTCCCTCTATCATGATTTCTATTCTGGGTAAACTGACTTGATCAGCAAGTAGTGGTGCTGATTGAGCATAATTAGCAAAATAAATCTGATTCGTTTGTTGATGATTAAGGCATTTTGCTAACACTTCATTGATCGTTATCGCCATATCGCTATCTTCATAAAATAATATCGTAGATAAATCTAGTTATGTATCGTAATCATGATTATATACTGCCAAATAGTATTTTAAAGTATCAAGTAAATGGTTAATTTTATCAATAGGTTATTCTTAAAATGTTTTTAGTGTGATCTCACTCACATTTTCTTATCAAGCGTACAAATATCCAGTAAATCGCAGGATTGTCATCTAGGCTATCGGTTACAGATTACTTAGTATGGTACCAATACAGTGATTAATGATTTGAACATTCAGCAGGAGTTAACCATGGAATTATATTTAGATACCGCCGATATTGAAGCCATTAAACGTCTAGCCCCCATTTTACCGATTAAAGGCGTCACAACCAATCCAAGCATTGTGGCAAAATCCGGTCAATCACTCTTTACCTTATTATCGACACTGCATGATTTATTAGGCGCCGATAAATTACTGTTTGCACAGGTACTTTCAAGCGATGCATCATCCATGATAAAAGAGGCAGAACAACTAAGAAGAGTTGTACCCAATATTGTCACTAAGATTCCTGTTAATGCAGAAGGACTGAAAGCGATTAGAGCTTTAACACAACAAGGAATCCCTACTTTAGGCACTGCTGTTTATGGCGCAGGGCAGGGATTATTAGGTGCGCTAGCCGGGGCTAAATATATTGCGCCTTATGTCAATCGAATTGATGCCCAAGGCGGCAACAGTAAAGATGCAGTTTAGAATTGTAGGATAATGACAGCAATTTTAAATAAAAATAGCAATTAGATGGCGTTGGTACACACACTGACGCATGTGATATTAAAAGATAGTTTTATCTGCAACTATTCGATTACAGCGCCAATTTTAGATAAGTGATAATGATATAACTCAAACTAATTGCTACTCCATACGGAATGGTTACTGTGGATTTTGTGATGGTTTTTCTGATTAATGCAAATATAGCGAGTGGTAAACCCAAAAGAGTCATCAATATAAAAAAATCCCAAATTTGTTCAGTAGGTAAGGATAGCAATAACACACTAATTAATTTTATATCACCGGCTCCCATTATATTAAAACAGAATATTAAAAGACCAATAACAAAGAAAATAAGCGCAGCAATATAGTTAAGCTCTCCACTACCAATCAAAAAATTAGCTAGGATAATTATAAATACGGTGATGACAATTGAATTGTGAATTATTCTGAAACGGATATCTGTATAACAAACCACAATTAAAATCATCCAAATCAAAAATAAACAAATATTATTTAGTAAAAACATTCTGACTTAACCTAATATTTTGGTAGATATCATGATATAAAAATTTTTTATATCATGATGTACGATTAAACCTTTTATAATCATCTGTTAAGGGCTACACTTCTTTACTGTTGAAGGTATTTAGTAATCTATTTACCTTGTCCTGCAATATAGTCATCACCATAAGCCTTTTTCATTTGATTAACTACAAAACTACTCATCGGTCTACCAGGCCATCCAATATTTCCTGCACGCCCAAATTTATGGGCAGCACCGTAGCCAACACCATAAACGTCACCTTTGTCCGTCCAATAGATTAGATGATGTTTACCGCCATCGACTTTAGTGATAGTATCGTAGTGATTACGTTTTATAGGAACTCCTCCACCTATGTCATAGCCTTCTGTTCCCCAAGTATAAATATCGTTATCAAAAGTGATAGCAAGGGAACTAATAAAACGACAATAAAGCGTTTTAACATTTGACATTATTTTGACTGGTACTGTCGTTGTTCCAGATCTCGCCCCAATACCTAACTGTCTCTTATCCCCTAAACCCCAGACTTCCCCATTATCAAGTAAATATTCAGTAAAACCATTACCGCCACATATATATTCGATTTTACTCCCATCAACTTGAATATTTAATTCTGTTGGTCTCACACGTTGTGTGCTTTTTGGATAGCCGAAAGAGTTTAATTCATCATCCCCCCAACCAAATACTTGACCAGAAGCATTTACCGCATAACCACCTTCATAGGCAGACCCTATAAGCACTACAGGTTGATTATTGAAATACTCTTGAGGTATTTTATGGAGTCCAATAATTGGGAATTTATCACCAGTGCCTACTTGAGCCAAATCATTGTGTCCCCAAGTATAGACTTCACCTGATTTGCTCAAAGCTATTGAATGGTATTCTCCAGCACCAATTTGGACTATATTTGCAAACTTTAAAATACGACATGGGGTATTGACGTATGCTACATCACAGACACCCGCACCTGCTTCTTTATAACCGTTTTGTCCCCACCCCCAGACACTGCCTTGTTCATCAAGGGCTAAAATATGATAAGCACCACCAACAGCTTGAGTAATACTAATTTTTTCGTCTAAAAATTTTTGAACTCGTTGTGGGGGAGAGCTATCCAATACGAAGAATCCATTACCTGATTGACCAGAACCACGAAATCCCCATATCCAAATATCTCCATTTTCAATGGTTGCTCCAGTATCAACCATACTCGTACCACCAACGCCATCATAAGGAGCCATAGACAATGTAGTTCTTATTTCAAAATCCGTTACTTTATTAACTTTGTCATTGCCAATTACAAAGACAGAAGAAAAAAATGTTATTAAAAAAATAACATAATTAAATATTTTACGCTTCATTTTTTATTATACCTTTCTGTTATTTTTAGATGAAATTATCTTTTTCAGCTTCAATAATTTCACAAATTATTTCAAATACATCTAAATCATGTTTGGTAAGATAAATGCATTTTTTATACCTATCACCATAAGAAGCTTATTTAGATGATAGTTTTATAATAAAAAATAGATATTAATAATTATATACTCTGTATGAAAACTAGCGTTTTAATTTTACGTATATTATTTTTTTTAGAAAAAATAGGTTAGTGGCTTAGCATAAAAATAATTTCTGCTATCACACTAAGCGATAAAAATTTATTATATTACGATATCCGATGAAACCTCCCAATAACATTTGGTTTCGCTATATTGTATAGCGGAAAGATATTAAATGATTTATTGACCTTGTCCTGGAATATAATTTTCACCATAAGTCTTTTTCATTTCTTTAACTACAAAATCAGTCATTTTTATACCAGGCCAACTGACAGTTCCATCCCGTCCAAATTTAAAGCTAGCACTGTAGCCAACACCATAAATATCACCTGTATCAGTCCAGTAGATAATATGATGTTTACCACCATCGACTTTAGTTATATTTTTATCGTTATTACGCATTATCGGAGATTTACCGCCCATTTCATAGCCTTCTATTCCCCAAGTATAAATTTCGTTATTAAAAGTGATAGCAATAGAACTAGAGTAGCGACAATAAAGCGTTTTAACTTTTTCCATTATTTTGACAGGTTTTGCTGTTTTTCCACTTCCTTTCCCTATCCCTAACTGTGAGTTAAGCCCCATACCCCAGACTTCACCATTATCAAGTAAATATTCAGTAAAACCTTCGCCGCCACAGATATAATCGATTTTGCTTTCACCAACTTGAATGTTTAATGGTACCGGTCTAGCACGATATTCATGCTCATTTAAGTTTTCGTAGCCGAAACTGTTATGTTGATCATCCCCCCAACCAAATACTTGACCAGAAGCATTTACCGCATAACCACCTTCATAGGCAGCCCCTATAAGTACGACAGGTTGATTACCAAAATACTCTTGAGGTATTTTATGTAAACTATTTGATACAGATTGTGTTCCATTGCCTGTTTCGCCATAAATACCTCTACCCCAAGTATATACATTACCATGCTTATTTAAAGCCAGTGAATGGTATTCTCCAGCACCAATTTGGACTATATTTGCAAACTTTAAAATACGACATGGGATATTGACGTATGCTACATCACAGACACCCGCACCTGCTTCTTTATAACCGTTTTGCCCCCACCCCCAGACACTACCTTGTTCATCGAGAGCTAAAATATGATAAGCACCACCAGCAGATTGGGTAATATTAATCTTTTCATCTACAAATTTCTGAACACGTTGTGGAGCAGTGTATGCCGCGACTCCCGTTTGGCCATTTCCTTGTTGACCAGAACCACGAAATCCCCATATCCACATATTGCCATTTTCAATTGTTATAGCAGTGTCAATCATAAATACACCACCAATGCTACCATAAGGAAGCATTGACAATGTAATACCGGTTTCAAAATCCGTTATTTTAGGATTTGCTCTTGCAAAAAGAGATGTAGTTAGTATTAGTAAAAGTATCAGATAAGAAAATTTTTTATTTTTCATATTTAATTTATCCTTGTTTCGTTACGCGGCAAAACGAACGCGCCTGTTTCTGTTTTTACGTAGTCACCCCATATTGGTAATGTTTGTCTATCGTCAGAAAGGGTATAAAGATAATTAGCAAAACCATTTTCATACTCGCTTGCTGGATAATGAATGTTACCATTATCATCCGTAAAATATGACATTTTTACACAATCAACCCATGGCCCAAATTCTTTTTTAATTTCCTCGGCAGTCAGATCCCCGACATATTTTACATTATTTTTAGTTGATGACTTTACAAAATAAAAATCAACGCGCTCTACGCCCATTTTTTCTCTGAAAAAGTCCGATGTAATTTTACATAAGTTTTTGTCTTTAAGAAAAGTTTTAGTCAGTTGGTCAGCGCCTGAATCGTCTCTACCATCACTCAAAACAACAAATACTTTACGTTTAGCTTTACTTTTTGCAAGTAAAGGTATAGCGGTCAAAAAACCAGACATAGTATCAGTCCCCCCACCAGGTTTCCAATTTTGTTTGTCTGCAATCTTGAATATTTTATTGGAAAAAGTAAGATCAACTAGATAAGGACCATTTTTAAATCTGGGTACTTTCCAATACGTACTATCAAATAATTCCGATTCAGTCTTTTTACTTTGATTAGCAAACATAACTCCGTTGTTATATAAAGGGGATGAACACATAGCTTGGAATGGTGTAAAATCTGATGTAGCAGGAACAATAGGGCGAGTGAATGTAATCGGTTCATAGTTTTCCGAAAACAAATTATTTATCGTAGCATCGAAATCTATCGTATTCATATTAGCTAAGGATAAATGATTGTTATAACCGGAATCATCGGAATACATGTAATCATACAATTGCACCATGTAAGCATATTGTTTTTCAACTTTTCGCTGATTAGAATCAGAAAGTGGATAATCTTTCTGATCAATACCACAAGAGTATTTATATTTAGCAAATGCGATAGAACCAGGTACTTGATAATTTCTCTTACAATAACCTTTTTTTTGTAAATCATAATCATTAAACAAAGAATTTGCAGGTCCGAAAATTTTGGAATAATATTTATAGTTGTAATAATCTAAATAATAGAAAATAAAGCTAGAATGATCAAGACCAAAGAAAGCAGTATCCTTCATAACACCCAAATAGGGGTAAGTTAAATAATTGGTTATTTCGCCTGCATCTTTTAATTTTTTCCATTCTTTGAAAAGAATATTTTTGTTTGCCCAAAATTCAAAATCAATCTCATTAAAGGGGGGTTTCAACTTATAAGGTACTGAGCAGGAATAGGATTGTCCTCCTAAAATATTTTTTTCATTATTTGCAATTGGAACACCAATATCATAAGGTATTAATGCAAATTTGAAACTAGAATCTCTATCAGCGAATGTTGAAGATCTTACGTAGTTCATCGCAGCCTTAATTCTGGTTCTTGGTTGTATCGATGATGTGTTTTCCATTGTTTCAGTGTATTTATTACATTCTTTATCAGCCTCTAAACAGGTAGATGATCCCGAAAAATCAACAATGAAAGCGACATCGGTTGTAAGACTACTAAAATACAGTTTTCGAGTATTACCATAAATATCTTGACCATTACTTACTTGCATAGAAGAACCAAGTTTACCTAGGGTGTTTAGCTTAATTAACGGTTCAAGTTCGTGACTATAAGAAATATAATATTCAAGATTGAAGTTTTGGTGCGGATAGTCCTCATTCATGTCCTCATTCTCTTTATGTGGAGCATACGCAAGAGCAATATCTAGTTTACTATTGGTTTCATCAGAATGAGAATCAATTTTGTTTTTTAAATAATAATTAATATAACTTTGCACAAATTCTTTGCTTTCTGTAGAAAAATGAATTGATCCGTTACCAGGGAGTGCTGATACACCTAACGATGCCTCATTAGTCGCCTCAGAAAGGCGTATTCTCTCTTCGAGAATATACGCATTATTTAAACCAACAGTTAAGCACGTTGAAATTGTTGGTAACATAATAGCAAAGGGTATTAAAATGTTACCAGTATAATCTTGAAAAAAGCAAAATAGAGTTTTCTTTTTTTGATTTAATTTGTTTTTGGTGTTTTTCATAATGGCCTTCTGAATTACTGTATTCTATGTTAATCTCACTGATGTTTATCCCACTGTGGACGGTAATAATAAAGCGGGCATCCTCGAGTATAATACTTTAAATCATGACAACGAGAAATTACAACAGTTTCGCTGCATAAATTAGGGAGAAATCTGTTATTGTTATTTTCTCTGTTAGTAAATTTTAGAAATAAGCTTTCATCATTATTAATACACATACTCACTCTATATATTGGTATATATCGACCTCGAAGAGGGTCCAATCCTGGGGTTCTAGGCCATATTCTGTCAGTATAAGGAGAAAGCTTTGTATAGTCTTTATTAGCTATGGAAGTATCAGTCATATCGGAACGATTATTAAGGTAATTTTCGATCTCAGGTTTACAAGCACTATAAGAACAAGATGAAAAACTTATCATTTTTCTCTCAGGAATTGGCAATGTTTTAATTACTTCTTGTTTTATAAATAGACCATCAATTCGAATAGAAACATCTTTATTCAATAACTTTTTAGCTAATTCATGTGCTTCTTTAACTTGATCAATTGTAAATATTTCATAACTTTTAAAGTGCTCAGCAGTATATGGAGTTCTTCGTGGATTCATTATCCATTCCGTATCACTTATTGTATCTTCAATCAGTGGGTATAAAGAGGATCGTTCTCGAAATAATGACGCAACAGTATAGTTAGTTCGTTCTAAATTATTTTGCAAAGTAATAGTATTATAAGAATCATAAACGATATAGAATATTGATGTAAATGCCATAACGACACCTGCAAATTCAATCGAAATGGCACCTTTATGGTTCTTTATTAACTTTTTAATATTAGTTATCATGATCTTATGCCCTATAAATTAAGAATGAAATTCACGATAAACTACAGTTCTTCTTGTTAAAGAAGAATCAGCTAATTTCGTAAATAATGAACCAAAAAAGGCATTATATTTATATGATATTTCATAAAAAATAATTTCCTTTGTATCTCTTAAGGAATTGTTACATTTTTCATAAATAACATCTTGAATGGTATTACAATATTTAACATTAACAATTAAACTATCTTTATCAGTAACTACTCCCCATAAAGGTAATTCTTTTTCTAATTCATCATAAAAAATAGTCGAATAGCTGGTGCCGTTCTTATTTAATTGCTCAAATAATGCTGTTTTTCTTGCTGTAGTTGCCACTACAAGATTTAGTGATGAAGATATAAACATGAGTCGACCCATTTCCAGTACAAATAAGAACAGTATCATTAACCAAGGGAAGATGAAAGCGAACTCAATTGATATTACCCCTTTATTTCCTTTTATTAACCTAGCTAAGTTCCTCATAATTATGTTTTCCTATTTTAAATTATTACTTCTTTTTCTTTGTAAGAACAGAGAAAAGGGAACGGCGTTGGCTTGAATCTTTTTCAATTCCAATAACAGAAGCCGAAATCGCATCAATTTCTGGAGAATTATGCGCTTTTTTAAATTTTTCAATACTTGGGATGTAACTACGTTTAAAATCGATACTTTTACCAAGATACTCTTCAATATCACTATCTTGCAACGAGCTAGTTTTATCAATAGGTTGATTATCATTTACACAAAATAGAAAGCGCTTATTCAAAATCAATTTATTCTTTTGGCCAATACGGTTAATTTCTTCAAGTGCATTTTTGGCAACTTTTATTGAATAAGGGTCACGATTTATAATAAAAATGACTATATTGGATATGTTAATAATACTTTCAAAATTTTGCATTGAAGAATGTAAACCGATATTTTGATCAAAAATAGCGATATTAAATGATGTCATATCAAGGAAGTCATATTTACCTACTTCGTCATCCTGTTCAATTTTTACCTGAAGAAATTCATTTATTTCTGTAATCGAGCCTTCTTTATCTATTGGTGTCTCAAAGATAAAATCAGCATTTCGACTCGTAGAGGCGCCTTGAATATACAAAATCGGAAATTTTGTTGAATGGCTAATATTTTTCAAGACATGGACAACAAGTGATGAAGTGCCAATTCCCCCTTTACATCCTAAAAAAGTTACAACACTACCAATTCTTTTACTGGTTTTTTCTTTAGACTCACTTCGTGTATAAAGAATATTAGCTATTTGATCAAGTTGACTATTTTCTAATAAAAAATGAATACCTTTTTTCGATAAAGCTTCAGCAAATAAAATAGAATCATTACTGCCAATTAAGATTGTACTGGCTTTGATCGGTATAAAACGGTTTATTAGAGTTGATATTTTTTCTACATCACCTTTATTATTTATATCAATGATAAAAACATCAAACTCACTCCACTTAGGACTTTCATCAATATCTTCTATTTCTAATGATAAAACTTCAATACTTAATACATTATATAAATATAGGATAGACCGAACATCATCAACAATTGACTGACGAGTACTTATGATAACGACTTTATAAGCAGAGATTTGTCCTTCGACAATATCTTGCTTTACCTCATTATTGGATGATGTTTTTTTATTGTTGCTACTAAAAAGTTGCATGTTACCCTCTATGTTACCTATTCAATAAATCCCATATAATTGACGAATTTTTCACTTTCGTTAGCTAATGGTAAAGTTTGTTTGTGCTGCTTTTCCATATTGTTGTTAACATTAAAAAATAAATTTACAGCCTCAGTTCTTTCAAATATAGGAAGCTCCACATGCTCAAAATTATCCTGTGGGTTTACAATATTGACTGTTGCGAAAACAATTAGTTCCGTTTTACCTCTAGATACTGCGGTACTACGCGCTAAGGCACCTAAAATAGGAATATCGCCTAGAAATGGTATCTTACTTAGTGCTTCTTCATCCTGCTCAGAGATTAATCCAGCAATGACGAAACTATCCCCATCAGCAATATCAATTGTCGAACTTGTTTTGCGAGTACGGAGCGTTGGAACATTGAAATTATTGAATTGATATGAGCCGGCAACCGAACTAAACTCATCAGCTATAAATAGACGAACACGTTTGTTATTGTGTACTTTAGCCCCAACGAGAAGTTTAATACCATACTCTTTATATGATACTTTGGCTGAGCTATCATTGTCACCTGATGTTATAACAGGTATTTCACCACCAACTAGAAATGATGCTGATTCACCAGATAATACAGAAAGATTTGGTTCTGCAAGTACTTTGGCTAATTTGTCATTGTTAATTGCGCGAATCGTAGTAATAATATTATGGATATCGAAGCCTTTTTTTAAACCTAATAAAGTAAATTGTCCCAAGGTATTTAACGTAAGTGACCCGGAAGAAGCGCTCTCTGCAAGATTTACACCTTGCCATTCAATACCGAGAGAGTTAGTAAAATCCTTACTTACTTCAACAAAAGTTAATTTAACATTGACTTGAGTTTCTTGGATAACTTCAATTTTGTCTATAATGTTTAAAAATAGTTGTTTATCCAGAAATTCTAAACGTGGACCATCACCGCCTTCAGCTTTAATACCAACTTTTACTATTTCACGATCTTCTCCGACTAATGTACCAATAAATTCAAGAACTCTTCTCTTAGTTTCTGTATCAGGTACATTTCCACTTACGACATAAGTAAAACGCTCACCATTCATTCCTGATGCATATTTGGTTATATTAATGTTGCTGTTAGGAAAATCGTGTTTAATTCGATAAACCACTTGTGATAACACAGGGTCGACAATAAAAGTATCATCTAGAATAATATCATCATTGTCATCATAGGCTACTAGGCTAGTTTGCCCGTTACTTTTTGCATAAACAATAAGACTTTTTTCACCGATAATTTCATAATTGGCCACGCTATCTTTTGCTATAAAAACAGTACGAACTTTTTTTGATAAATGTATTGTTTTACTTTGCCCTGGTTGCAAATAATGACTTTGAGATAAGGCCATCTGTGGTAGGAATAACAGCGAAAATAATATAGCCACGCTGAATTTTCTTTTATAATTTTTTTTAAAAATTAGCATTTTAGTTTCCTCTTAACCTGGAAATTGGCGTGCGATTGAAGATCTGTTGTTTTGATTCAGGCCAAGTTTTTTCTTTATCTGCTAGAAGGAACAATCCTTTGTCAAAACTTTCGTTGAAGTTACTAGGATATAACATAACAATTGAGTTTGTCATAAGTGTTCTAACTAGTTTTATTTCCTCGTTAGTTAATATTAAATCAATTCTACCCAACCTTGGGTTATCGTATGAATAATTCGTACTAGCATTTTCTATATGTAGAATTTTTTTGCCAGCAATAATAGGTTTTATGCTTGTATTAGAAAAATTCCGACTTGGAGAAATCACATTACCATTATCAATATTTGCGCCTTCTAACCCATATAATACATATATATCAATAAGGTCTCCCACATGTAGGTTCTTTAACAAATATACATCTTCTTTAGCAATTTCTACTGGAAATATAAACTCGCCTTTTTTTAGTGTTAATGTTCGATAATCTTCACTATATGGCGAGGCTATAAGATTTTTTTGAATTAGCGATTCCTTCTGAATATTACTTTTAGTAACATAATTCTCGATTTCTCCTACATCAAAGATGTATTTTGCTTTATCAAATGTATCAATATTGATTTCAATTGTCTTAAAATAAAAATCTCTCTCTTTCAAAATAGTGTGTGATGAAATATCTTTCTTGGCAACGGCAACATTAACCATTTCAGTAACTGGCTTAGTAGGTGGTGCCACAATAACCTCAACCTCTTTTGGTGGTGGTGGTGCAGGTGGTGCATCAGATGAACCAGTAAAAAGTAGGGCCAAACCTACTAATAACATTATTATATATAAAATAATGAGTTTTTTATTATTCATATTAATCCAAACCTACAGTTAATTTTTTTTATCATTTTATCGTTATTTTAGTTGTTATTAGATTAGTTTTTTATATAAAAGTCAATTGCTAAACAGTGGCCTATTTTACCTTTACCCATATAAGATATTTTAGGTTTTGAGACATTTTTAATTTGTATATTGATAATTAATGTTTTATCAACGTTATATTGTGCAGTTACATTTATAAAATTGCGATCACTATTTTTTATTTTCTTTATAATTTGATCGGTATTTAATGCAGATAGTTCAATATTTGGTATTTTAATTTGTACTAAATGATCACTTACCATAGTTATATTATATTGTTCACTAGCAAGTTTATTGTTAGTTTCTAAAACGATACGGGAAAATGATGCATGTTCGCCCGAACGTACAGCCATTATATGATTCCCTTGTTTATTTAAGGCTGCATTAACGGTATTGTTAGGGATGTTGCCGGTCGTTTTTTCTACCGTTTTGTTTTGGATAATTTGTTCTTTTTCATAGCTTTTTTTCATTTTATCAGCAGTTGGTACCAATTCATTAAAATTAAAATTATTATTTGGTTCTACTTTTTTTAACTCTTCGATTAAAATTGTTGGTTGCTTGGATATTTTATGTTCAATACAAAATTGCTTAGCAATAGTTAATTTATCTAATTTAACTAATGTAAAGAGAAGATTGTGTAATACTGTTTTATTACGATAACCTTTATTATATAAAATATTTAAATAATTATAAGCAGTTAGATAATCTTTATCCATAATAGAGAGAGTTGCTAAATTATTGAGAACTTTATTTTCATCATAGAATAACTCTCTGGATTTATTAAATGAATAACGAGCTGCATCATATTGCCCTAACTTAACTTCTACAATTCCTTTCAAGTTATAAGCTTCTCCATTTTTAGGATTAAATTGTAATGCTTGTTCTAAATATTTTATTGCTTCTCGATACCGAGGTATTTTAATTTCCGAGAGAACTCGACCATACAGTACCAAAACATTGTCATTTTTTGTTTTAGCAATAATAGGGTTTAATACTCGTTCAGCAGAATCATAATCCATCGATAAATAATAAGCTTGAGCAAGTTTGTAACGAGTTTTTTCTGAATCTGAATGCTTTAATTGTGTTTTATAAATTTCAATTAAACCACCGTAATTTTTAGTCGTTTCAAGTATATAAATCTTCTGGTCTTCAGCAAGATCTCTGTTAAAAGAACTATTTTGGCATCCTGTCATAATTACAAGAATCGCAAATATAAAAAGATATTTTGCTTTCATAACGCTTCCTATTAGCTAATATTATTAGGTTACTTAAATTTAAATTATTTTGGTTTAATATACTGATTTATATTTTTATAACTAACTAGTTCATTTTTAAGTCGAGAATTTTTAAAATGATAGGACCAATAATAACGACTAAAACGGGTAACATTATAAAAAACATCAAAGGCAAAGTCATCTTAGCCGATAAAGCAGCAATTCTTTCTTCAATTGTAAGCCGTTGTATTTCTCTTATTTCACTTGAGAGATCCAATAAAGCATCATATATAGAATTACCATAGTTAATGTTTCGTTTCAATGTGGTACAAAACATTCTCATCTCTCTACTCGGAACTTCACGATAGATAAGGTCAATTGCTAATTCTATACCATTAACTTCCATCATTACACAAGCGCGTTCTAAAATAGAAGAAATATCTTTGTTAATATTATCCACCCGTTTGCTCAAATAACTAAAACCGTTTTCAACAGTCATACCTGATTTCACCATAATCGCCATCATATCAATAACAAGTGGTAAATCTCTAGATATTATTCTGATTCTTTTTGCAGCTTGCATTTTAACGACTTTTTCTGGAACTATAATAACGAATATAATGGTGATAACGATTATTATAGCGAGTATTTCTTGACTAATCTCAAACAAATCAAATATAGTATTAGTTAAAAAAAACACACTAAAAATAATCACGGTAGCGTAAACCTTCCATATTTGCTGCTCTTGAAAACGACTTAAAAAACTAATCGTAGCACTATTTTTGGCTACTATTTTTTCAAAAGCTAAGGTATTACTATTTTTGGTGATATTTTGGGGCTTAATAATTTCGTCATTTAATAAAGCATCTAAGGCACATTTCTTTTTATAACATCGATATTCGCCATATAGTTCTTTTATTGCAAAAAAGATCAAACAGACAGAAAAAATTATTGCCATTATTTATGATCCTATTTAAATAGCCTTGCTAATCATGTTTTTAATAAATATAATACCAATTAATTCACTGGTTATTACGTAGTAAATAATATATTTTCCCCAATCAGTATACATAAGATAATTATAAGTGTCTTCTGAAATACCTTTAAGCATAAAGATAAATAATGGTGGCATAGCAGCTAAAATCATTAATGTCATTCTTAATTCAGCTGTTTTACCATCTCGAATTTTTGCTAAAACTGTATTGCTCGATATCATTTTTGATAATTTATTTAAAATATCTTTCAGTTCCCCACCACCATCTAAATTAACCATAATGGTTAAAATAAAAAAATAATATTCGGGAAAAGGCAACTGCCTGTAGGAATTAAGTAAAACATTTTGGGGACTCTCACCAACATCAAACCGATTAGATATTTCTCTCATAACTTCACCAATTAGACCTGATTGTCGAGTAGCACATTCTCTGAAAGCGATAGATATAGAAGAACCAGAACTGATTACACCAATCATTGTATTGATAGCCTCAGGAAAATCACGATAGAACTGCATTTTTACTCTACGTTTTATAAAATATATCATACCCAAAATAATAATAAGAGAACTAGTTGGAATAACGATGTAAATATCTAATTCAACATAAAAATGATTTAATAATAGTCCAATTATATTACCGAGACAAAGTATCATGATTAAATGCATTTTACTTGGCGAATTACTAATTAATAAATCATAATTTTTTTTTATACCTTTTGATGTAGATTGAATTAAATTCTGCCAAAAAGAGCCTTTGAGTTCATCCATTTTACTTTCTAATATAGCGATAGAAGACGGAGTATCAATACTGACCTGTTTGAAAATCTGTAAACGTTCTTGTTTGCGTTTTAATGAAAATAGGCTAAGAATTGATGCCAAAGCCAATGCTATTCCAAGGATTATATTCATGATTCTTGACTCCCAGCATTTTTCATTACTTCTTCTAATACATCAACTAAATTATAGTATTGAGCGCCTTCATAAAGAGCTGAACGCCTTACCAACCCATTACATACAAAATTACCTTGAATTTTACCATCGACATCTCGTTCATCATCAATTTCAAATTTAAACACATCATGTGTAACGATATTTTCTGATTCAATTCCAATTACTTCGGTAATACTAGTTACTTTACGTTGACCATCAGGTAGCCGAGATACTTGGATAATAAAATTTACCGAAGAACTGATATAACGTCGAATAGCAGTAATTGGCAGCTCAGATTGCCCCATAATAACCATACTTTCCAAACGTGCTAATGCATCACGAGCTGTATTAGCGTGTAGTGTAGACATTGAACCATTATGACCAGTATTCATTGCTTGAAGCATTTCAAAAGCTTCTTCACCACGACATTCCCCTAGAATGATCCGGTCAGGACGCATACGCAGGGCATTGATGAGTAAATTACGCATTGTAACTTGCCCACGACCATCTTCACCACCTGCACGTGTTTCTAACCTTACCACATGATCTTGCTGTAACCGCAATTCGGCAGCATCTTCTAAAGTTATGGTTCGTTCATAATCATTAATAAATTGTGATAAAGCATTTAGCATGGTCGTTTTACCCGAACCAGTCCCTCCCGATACAATAATATTCATTCGACATCGTGCTGCGATAACTAAAAAATTAGCCATATGCTCATTTAATGAGCGAAAATCAATTAAATCGGAAAAACTCCGACTACCTTTACCGAACTTACGAATGGAAAGGGAAGCACCATCAATTGCGATAGGTGGAATGACGACATTTAAACGGCTGCCATCAGGCATTCGTGAGTCAACTAACGGATGAGCTTCATCAATATTTTTACCGATTTTATTGACTAAACGTCTAGCAATATCAATTAATTGACGATCATTTATAAAAAACTTATTTGTTTTAACAAGTTTTCCACCACGTTCTACATAGATACTATACGGACCGTTAACTAAAATATCATTGACTGAATCATCATTCATTAAAGAATCTAATGGACCATAACCAATAATTTCATCACAAATCATGTTAGCTAAGGTATTCGAATCATCAATAGAAATGTAAGCTTTCCCAGAAGTCACTATGTCACGAATAATAAAAGAGATCTCGCGTGTAACTTTACTAGGATCACTTTTTAAACCTTCGATAAGATCAAGATCAAGTGCTTGAAAAACAAGATCTCTTATATTTACCCATTCAATAGGTACTTTGTTTTGTTCGCTCATTTGTTATAATTTTTAATGTTAATTTTTGTTTTTAAATATATTTAGGAAAGATATGGATCGATTTTATAAAAATAAATACGAATCATTTTAGTTATTATAAAGTGATTTAACTTTAAAAAATGATATCTCTAATAAAATCATTAAAACACTATAATAGTGCATTAAGAATTCACTAATATACTATCAATCAGATTTCTTAATCAAAGGATAACAATATTTTTCAATAAAATCTTAATAACAATTCCACGCTTTAGCTTACTTTCGCCATTACAGTATTAAGTGCTCCTTGAATAGAACTCCATAGGCTAGTTTGCATTATATTAAAACTACCATTCTGGCCAAAAATGGAAAATATAGTTAATGTAACTGAAGCCGTTAAAATAGCATATTCAATAGCTGTAACACCATCTCGATTTTTTACGAAAAAAGCCAAAAAATTTTTCATTTTAAAATATAGACAATCCAAACCTATCATAATTAATCTTTCCTTCTTGTTATAAAATAGTGTCAAAAAAAGAATCTCTATTAAAAAGTATTTTATACGTTATTTTATATGCTTTTCAGAGTGGTTATTAACTAAGTCAATAATCATGTTCATAATTTATCTGAACTACTAAATTTTTTTATTATACAATATATTGAATTGCTATTTCACTAATACAGATTATATTGCCAAAACAACACTATCCCACTATTACAAAACGATTTTCTGAAAAATCACATCTACTAAACATTAAAATAAGTAGATGTGATCTTCCATCTTAATTAATTTTGATTAAGAACTAGCACTACCACTACCACTTGCTACTAAATTTGTTATCTTATTTGATATATTACCAAATACATTGTTTAGTGCAGTACCGAATGAACCGTCGCTTTTAAATATCATCAATACAACTGATGCTACACCAGCTGCAACAATAGCATATTCAAGAGCAGTAACACCATCTTGCTTACGGATGAAATCAGCTGCACGGCTTTTAGTTGTGTAATATGCGGATACTACGTTATTAAATAATGTCATAATTTACTCCTTTCATTATTATGGATAGATATTGTTTTAAATATTATCCTCTTTCATTGTTATTTAAGGTTACTATTACGGATAAAATAGCATACCATTTCAGAATTGTTTATAAATAATTAACAAATTCTTAGCACATTATAGCCAACAAAATATTTAGTTTCAATAGGAGTAATCTAATAAATAAGCTCAATGAAATGATAAAAAACTAATATAATTTGGTTTAATCAAAAAATTCATTATGGTAAATTTTTTTTTTACAAAAAAAACAATTAATTATAAAAAAGTGATGAATTAAAAAATTTTATAGTTAATTTATCTAAGATTTAAAAATAAATTTGATTTAGATGTTGTGGGGGGGGTTGCAAATAATCGTTTATTAACAGCAGCACTTTAATGTTAAATCAATATCATTAATCTATTTTTACGTTAGAAAATAAGTTAATGATTACAACACCGACAATAATTAAACTTAATCCAATGAATGCGGGTAAATCTAAATTTTGTTTAAAAATAAAAATACCAATCAATGTGATACAAATAATTCCTATACCGGACCAAATTGCATAAGCAATCCCGACAGGCATAGTTTTTAGTACTAAGCTTAGAAAGAAAAAGGCAATAAAGTAGGAAGCTATTGCAATAACCGTTTGTAACAGATTAGTAAATTGATTAGATAATTTTAAAAAACTGGTACCAATTATTTCAAAACTAATAGCTAGGAATAGGAAAAAATACGCTTTCAATCTTACCCTTTAATATTAATAGTAGAAAATAAAAATATGAATTTCATTGCTAATTATATAATATTAATTACCAAAAATGTTAATTTTTATAAAATTTTTTCAGTTCTTAAATAAATCATGCTCATTCATAATGATGAGGTTATTTAAAATGTAAAGCCTCTATTATGTCTTGTTGTGTATTTAAGGTACGTATTTTTGCCAGTAGTGTTTGCGCTTCAGGATAATGTTGTTTTAAATAACTTAACCATTGCTTGATTCTTGCAGAATGATAAAGAGGTTTATGTTGCAATTGTTTGATGAAAGGTTTTTTAGTAGCATATTTTTGTAAAATTAACATGATCTCTTGCCAACTTAAAGGTGTGTCACCAAATCTAATGATATTGGCCAAATTAGGGATAGCTAAGATACCTCGTCCAATCATAATATTATCCGTTTGACTTTGTTTGATACATTTTTGGGCAGAGGCTGCACTTACTATTTCACCGTTGGCGATTACGGGTATATGAAGCCTTTTTTTTATATTACCGATGGTCAGCCAGTCGATTTTATTAGCTTGATAGCCATCATTTTTAGTTCGCCCATGAATCACAATTTCTGTTGCACCTCCTTGCTCTACCGCATCAGCAATTTCAAAACATTGTGACTTATCGGCAAATCCTAAGCGGATTTTTACTGATAACGGTGCCGTGTAACCAATTTTTTCTCTTACTTGTTTGGTTATCTGATAGATTAATTCCGGTGATTTTAATAAAAATGCACCGCCTTGATTACCAACTACCGATTTAGCTGGACAACCACAATTAATATCAATTCCAAAAGATCCTAATTCAATAGCTAATGCGGCATTTTCAGCCATCAGTGCTGGAATTTGCCCAAGTAATTGAATGCGCACCGGTGTATCAGAGTGAGTTTTACCCCCATGATAAAGTTCTGGGCAAAGTCGGTAAAACGTTTTCTTCGTTAAACGATGATCTGTGACACGCACAAACTCCGTTACACAATAGTCAAATTGGTTAATACTGGTTAATAACTCACGCATTGAATAATCTAAAACACCTTCCATTGGTGCTAGAATGATCTGATTAACTTTATCTATCATATTGGCAAATAGGGCAGTTTGGTTGTTTAACAATCGTCAATTCATTAAATTGCATTGTCATTGCATCAATCATTAGTATGCGACCAATAAGCGGTTCGCCATAATTAGTTAGCACTTTAATGGCTTCAAGTGCTTGGGTTGCACCAATAATTCCGACTAGTGGCGACATAATGCCAGACTCTACACAGGTTAATTGTTCTTCATTGTATAATTGGCTTAAACATTGATAACAAGGTTGGCAATTTTGATAAGTAAAAACACTGATCAAGCCCTCCATTCTAATAGCAGATGCTGAAATAAGTGTTTTTTTTAATTGATGACAACAACGGTTAATTTGCAGACGTGTAGTTAAATTATCACTACAATCAAGGACTATATGATGCTCACTAATGGTGGCTAATAATGCTTCAGAACTTAGCTGATGTTCAATACAATTAATCTTTATTTCTGGTCTGTATTGATGTAAAGCATGTCGAGCAGCATAGACCTTTTTTAGACCTAAAGAAGTTTCAGTATACAAAATTTGCCGAGATAAATTTGATTCACATACTGTATCAAAATCAACTAAAGTCAATTGACCTATACCAGCATTACATAAATATAAAGCAGCATTACAGCCTAAGCCACCAACGCCAATAATCAACGCGGAACAATTTTTCAACATTGTTTGTTTATCAATATCAAATCCCTTTATAGAGATTTGGCGATCATAGCGTAATAATTCTTTATTGCTGAGTGGTAACATGAACTTATTAGTAAAACCTTAATGTAATTATGATAGCATAGAAACGCTTAGATTTTTTCATTGATAATTATTTTTGCGTAAAATTTATTGCTTTAAAAATTTTGTGATTATAACCAAAACATGTATCTATTTATTATTTATCAAATTGTAATAAAATGCGTTTAGCCTCTTTTATCAATAAATGTTAATAATTTACCTAGCGTTTTCAGTAAATTTAATATTTAAATATGTTTACATAAAAATTTGTTACTATTTAATCTTTAACATTAAATACCATTTATTTCCAACAATCACAATAATATCAAATAAAAACAGCAATAAATTGTATGAGGGCATTTGTCTATATTTAGCATCATCATTAACATTAACGCTAAAATAAACATTAGGCTTGGTAAGCACCGAATTTTGTCATTTCAATATTATTTTGTTGCAGTTATTTAAACGAGAGTTGCGCCTAAGGTTTTTTCAAAATGATTCAGTGCCCATTGATGACCATTTTGATCAAAACTAGCCACTGCATTTTTATGAATGACGATTTTATATCCCAAATTATAGGCATCAATAGCAGTATGTAAAACACAAATATCCGTACAAACACCAATTAAGTGTATTTCAGTTATTCTTCTTTCGCGTAGACGTAAATCGAGCTCTGTTCCACAGAATGCCGAATAATAGCGTTTGTTAAGCCATTTTATATTAGGATGTGATTGATGCTTTTCATACAGTTCATTTAAACCTCTGAAAAGTGTTTGCCCTTTAGTTCCAACAATATTATGTGGTGGGAAAAGGGTATTTTCTGGATGATAACGGTCATTTGGATCATGAGCATCAATAGCAAATACAATAAAATTGTTTTGTCTAATAAATGACTCAGTTGTTCTAATCATTGCGGATTCGATTGCTTGACCGGCTAAACCCACTGTTAAAGCGCCATCTTCGGCGATAAAATCATAGGTATAATCGATTGAAATTAATGCTTTCATCATAATTGAGTTACTTTATAAGGATGATAGAGCTTATTCATAAAATTTTAATCTGACAAGTTTTATTTATTTTTTAAAGAAATATTTAATGAGAATGATCGAGTCAATTTCCCTCGCATATCACACTCAATATGTGTTACAGAAGCTGGTAAAATCTAAATCGCATTAAAAATTAACTGTTAATAAAATAAATCAGGAATATTTATATTAACAGTCTTTATACAATAAGAAATTGTTTTATAATAGCTAACATTTTTGCATTAGCACACAGGATATATTAAATGAGAACCATCTATTGCGGACAGCTTAACGCCACATATATTAATAAAGAAGTAACATTATGTGGTTGGATAAATAAACGCCGAGATTTCGGTAAAATAATTTTTGTTGATCTACGTGATCGAGAAGGCATTGTACAAGTCTATTTTGATCCAGAGTATGAACAAGCCTTTAAACTCGCTGCTGAATTACGTAATGAATTTTGTGTTCAAATAAAAGGTAAAGTGCGTGCAAGGATTGAAGGACAAACCAATCACGATATGGCAACAGGAGAGGTCGAAGTTTTAGCAACGGACCTTATCATTTTTAATCGTAGTGATGTACTACCGTTAGACTTTAACCAAAATAATACTGAAGAACAACGTCTAAAATACCGTTATATTGATTTACGTCGTCCTGAAATGACAAAAATTTTTAAAACTCGTGCAAATATTACTGCTTTTGTACGTGAGTATATGAACGAACATGGTTTTCTGGATATTGAAACACCAATGTTGACTAAAGCTACGCCAGAAGGGGCAAGAGATTATTTGGTACCTAGCCGAATACATAAGGGCGAATTTTATGCTTTACCGCAATCACCTCAAATCTTTAAACAACTATTAATGATGTCAGGATTTGATCGATATTATCAAATTGTAAAATGTTTTCGTGATGAAGACCTACGAGCTGATCGCCAACCTGAATTTACCCAAATTGATGTTGAAACTTCATTTATGACGGCAGAACAAGTCCGGGAAATTATGGAAGCGATGATTCGTGGTCTATGGCATAAATTGGTAAATGTTGATTTAGGTCCATTTCCGATAATGACATTTGCAGAAGCAATGCACCGTTTTGGTAGCGATAAACCAGATTTACGTAATCCTCTTGAAATTATCGATATTGCAGATATCGTTAAACATGTTGAGTTTGGTGTATTCTCAACCCCAGCAAATGATCCTAAAGGCCGCGTGGCATTACTTTGTGTACCAAATGGTGCAATATTAACTCGTAAACAATTAGATGAATATACTAAATTAGTAAGTGTTTATGGTGCTAAAGGATTGGCTTGGATTAAAGTTAATGAGCGAGCGAAGGGGTTAGAGGGTGTACAAAGTCCGATCGCCAAATTCTTTACGGCTCAGCAAATGGAAGCTTTATTAGATCGCGCGAAAGCGAATGACGGCGATATTTTATTATTTGGTGCGGATAGCTATAAAGTTGTTTGTGATGCCTTAAGCGCATTAAGATTAAAAATAGGTAAAGATTTACAACTTACTAATGAACTAGCTTGGGCACCTTTATGGGTTGTCGATTTTCCGATGTTTGAGGAAACAGAAGATGGTTTAAGTGCCATGCATCATCCATTTACATCACCAAAAGATTATACGCCTGAACAGTTAAAATCTGATCCGCTTAATGCTGTTGCCAATGCTTATGATATGGTTATTAATGGTTATGAAGTAGGTGGCGGCTCAGTTCGCATTCACCGTAATGAGATGCAACAAGCCGTATTTACCATTTTAGGTATCAATGAACAGCAACAACGTGAGAAATTCGGCTTTTTACTTGATGCCTTAAAATTTGGGACACCACCTCATGCTGGCTTGGCTTTTGGATTAGATCGTTTAACCATGTTATTAGCGGGTACCGATAATATTCGAGATGTCATTGCATTTCCAAAAACGACCGCTGCCGCTTGTTTACTCACTGATGCACCTAGTCCGGCGAATCCAACTGCGTTAGCGGAACTAGGTATCGAAGTTGCCAAAAATTGTTAATAATCTTTTAATTAAAGCGTTAAAATAAATTTAACGCTTTATGGCTATTTTTAAATGAAATATAAAAATCCTGAATCAATTCTTGTTGTAATTTATTGTTCTAAAACGCAACGTTACTTAATGTTACAACGTCAAGATGATCCTAGTTTTTGGCAATCAGTAACTGGGAGTTTGGAAGAGGGAGAAATACCATTTCAAACCGCATTACGAGAAGTTAAAGAAGAAACAGGGATTGATATTATTCTTGCGGGGTTAGTGTTAAAAGATTTACAATATGCCATTGAATTTGAGATTTTTCCCCAATTTAAGTATCGATACGCTCCAAATGTTAATATTAATAAGGAGCATTGGTTTAGTTTAGATCTTCCACAGGAAATCGTTCCCATGCTTACTGAACATTTAGCTTATCGATGGTTACCATTTGCCGAGGCACAACGTTTGACACCATCATGGAATAACCGCCAGGCTTTACAAGTTATTGAGCAATCCATTGCTAATCAATTCTAATGTTAATTGAATTGAAATTTCTTAAATGTGATAAATATATCAAAAATTAAATTAATCCTATGTTATAAATTTAAACTATTAATCACGTTAAATACGTATTAATTTTATTGATCAGAATGAGAATAAAATAGCTTTATATTGATAAAGCAAATTAATTAAAATAAGGGCATGAGGATAAGATGAAAATAGGTAGTTGGAAATTTAGAAGTCAGAACCTTTTTATTACAATATCATTACTTTTACCAATTTTAACCGCTGAAGCCGTAGAAGTACCCGACTATACTTTAGAACAAGTAGTTATCTTTAGCCGTCATGGCTTAAGAGCACCATTAGCTACTCCAAGTAGTACATTGGGTCAATTAACCTCTCATCAATGGCCTCTATTGGATACAAAAGCAAGTTATTTAACGACTAAAGGTGGCGTATTAGAAAGTTATTTTGGTCATTATATTCAAGAATGGTTAGTCGATAATCAATTATTAGATGATAAAAAATGTCCTACAGAAAAAGACATTTTCTTTTATGCAAATAGCATGCAACGAACTATTGCTACAGCGCAATATCTAGCATTAGGTGCTTATCCTGGATGTAACGTTTTTGTTTATCATAAAGAAAAAATGAATACTATGGATGCCTTATTTAGCTTAAATATTCGCGATGACAGTGAGCAATTTAAACAACAAGCAATTGCATCAATCAACCAAAATGCAGGTGAAAATGGTATTAACGGGTTAAATCAACGTTTACAATCTATCTATCAAAAAATGGAGCAAATCATTGATTACCAAGGTTCGGTGTCTTGTGAAGGGATTGAGCAATGCCATTTAACTAACCTCGATACAAATATTAGGTTAGTTGCTGGTGAAGAACCAGGAATAACGGGTCCTTTACGCATAGGTACATCTCTAGCAGATGCTTTTATACTACAATATTATGAAGGCATGCCACTCAAAAAAATTGCTTGGGGTAATATTGATTCAGTTGACGAACTCAAGCAACTTGTTTCGATTAAAGAATATTACAATAGCATTGTTTTTGGAGCGCCAGTTATTGCAAATTATGTTACAAAAAATCTGCTTTCATATATTTATGATAGCTTTGCAGAGTCATCCGTGAGACCAAAAGTAACGGTATTAGTTGGTCATGACTCTAATATTGCTTCACTATTATCCGCATTGCAGGTAAAACCGTATCACTTACCTAATCAATTTGAAACTACGCCAATAGGCGGTAAGCTCTTTTTTGAACGTTGGAAAGATAATCAGACCGGTAAACAACTAATGAAAATTGAATATATCTATCAATCTACCGAACAAATTATCAATCTGGAAATATTAAATCGACACAATCCGCCGCAAGTCGTCACACTACAATTAACTAATTGCCCTACCGATCAACAAGGATTTTGTGATTATGAAACCTTTAAGACTCAACTCGAACGTTTAATACAATAATGATATTCATGCTGTTGATTTAATGGACTAAGTTTAACAGCGTTTAAATTGAATTAATTTTAAACATATTTTTGATGCCAAATTTAATAACAAATTCAGTTAGACAATGTTTATATTTCGCTTTATTGGTTGATATCACAATTAATACTAAGCTTTTCAAAAGCAGATTCTTCAGATACTAATTGTAAGAAACAGATATGAATTTATCGAAAAAATATGCTAAAATGCGGCAATTTTTGAAAGAGCAAATTACTTTTGGAGAATTTTTATGGCAGGTCACAGTAAGTGGGCTAATACCAAACACCGTAAAGCGGCACAGGATGCCAAACGTGGTAAAATTTTTACTAAAATTATTCGTGAACTGGTTACCGCTGCAAAAATTGGTGGTGGTGATCCAGCAGCAAACCCGCGTTTACGCGCAGCAATGGATAAAGCATTGTCTAATAATATGACGCGTGATACGATGAATCGAGCTATTGCTCGAGGTGTTGGTGGAGAAGATGATAGCAATATGGAAACTATCATTTATGAAGGATACGGTCCAGCTGGCACAGCAGTTATGGTTGAATGCTTAAGCGATAATCGTAATCGTACTGTTTCTGAAGTTCGTCATGCTTTTACGAAAACTGGTGGTAACTTAGGTACTGATGGTTCAGTATCTTATTTGTTCACTAAAAAAGGTGTTATTTCTTATCCTACCGGTACAGATGAAGATAAAGTCATGGATGCTGCATTAGAAGCTGGAGCTGACGATGTGGTAACTTATGATGATGGTGCAATTGATGTTTTTACCTCGCCAGAATCTTTTGGTGAAGTTAAAGATGCTCTAGATGCCGCTGGTTTAGTATCTGAAGCGGCAGAAGTATCAATGATTCCAGCAACAAAAGTTGATTTAGATGTTGAATCAGCACCTAAGCTATTACGTTTGATAGATATGCTCGAAGACTGTGACGATGTACAAGAAGTTTACCATAATGGTGAAGTTTCTGATGAGGTTGCAGCGACGTTATAATGTCTATCATCTTAGGCATAGATCCTGGTTCCAGATTGACGGGTTACGGGGTAATTCGTCAGGTTGGACGTCAAATTAATTATCTCGGCAGCGGTTGTATCAAAACTGCTGTTGATGATCTACCCACTCGCTTAAAACGTATTTATGCTGGCGTGAGTGAAATTATTTTACAATTTCAACCTGATTATTTTGCCATAGAACAAGTCTTTATGGCTAAAAATGCTGATTCAGCGTTGAAACTTGGTCAAGCACGTGGTTCGGCTATTGTCGCCGCTGTTAATCATGAATTACCCGTATACGAGTATGCGGCAAGATTAGTCAAACAATCTGTTGTCGGTACGGGAGCTGCTGATAAAAAGCAAGTACAGCATATGGTGAAAATGTTGTTAAAATTGCCTGCCTCTCCACAAGCTGATGCTGCTGATGCGCTTGCTATTGCAATTACGCATGCTCATATGATCTATACTTTAATTAAAAAATAACAATCAATCTACTCTTGCTGGCTAAATTGCTTAGCTAATTGCCTGTCAGTTAGAATCAATAATTTTAGATATTTAACTAAGGCTGTTTATTTATACAGTTTCTACTTTATTCTTTCTATGACATAGGTTAAACTGCTAAAAAATTTTACTGAATGATAGGGATTGAAATGATTGGTCGCTTGCGTGGGATTATTATTGATAAACAACCGCCGGAAGTTTTGATTGAAGTTAATGGTGTAGGTTATGAAGTCTCGATGCCAATGACGTGTTTTTATGAGTTACCTGATAATGGGCAAGAAGCGATTATATTAACTCATTTTGTTGTGCGCGAAGATGCTCAGTTACTATATGGTTTTAATAATCAACGAGAACGTGCACTGTTTCGTGAACTCATTAAAGTCAATGGCGTTGGTCCAAAATTAGCATTGGCTATTTTATCGGGTATGTCAGCTTCGCAGTTTGTTGCAGCAGTGGAACAAGGTGAAATTAAAACATTAGTTAAATTGCCTGGCGTAGGTACTAAAACAGCCGAGCGCTTAATTGTTGAAATGAAAGATCGATTAAAACGATTCGACTCAGAATTGCTCAATTATGTTCAGGAACATAATACTGTTAATCATACGATTTCAGATAGCACTCTGCAAAATCAAGTAGAAAACGAAGCAATCTCAGCATTAATAACACTGGGTTATAAACCACAGGAAGCGAGCAAAATTATCAACAGAGTGTTAAAGCCAGATATGAATTGTGAAACTTTAATTAAAGAAGCACTTAAATCAGCGTTATAATAGATCGCTAAATTTAGCATAGCCAATAAGGGATAAGAGTATAAGTTATGATTGAGGCAGATCGCTTAATATCACCCACAGGTCAAAAAGAAGACGATACGTTAGATCGTGCTATTCGCCCAAAATATTTAGATGAGTACATTGGTCAACCTCATGTTCGTGAACAAATGAAAATCTTTATACAAGCAGCTAAGCATCGTGGTGATGCTTTGGATCATTTATTGATTTTCGGACCACCAGGATTAGGTAAAACGACACTAGCCAACATTGTCGCAAATGAACTCAATGTTAATTTACGTACGACATCGGGCCCGGTACTGGAAAAAGCGGGGGATTTAGCCGCCATGTTAACCAATCTAGAACCTCATGATGTGCTATTTATTGACGAAATTCATCGTTTATCGCCAGTAGTGGAGGAGATTCTATACCCTGCAATGGAAGATTATCAGCTTGACATTATGATTGGAGAAGGTCCTGCCGCACGCTCTATAAAAATCGATTTACCACCTTTTACCTTAATTGGTGCTACAACGCGAGCTGGATCATTAACATCACCATTGCGTGATCGCTTTGGTATTGTACAACGATTGGAATTCTATCAAGTTGCCGATTTAGAGTATATCGTTAGCCGCAGTGCCAAATTTCTAGGTATGGATTTGTCTGCTGAAGGAGCACATCATATCGCTAAACGTTCCAGAGGTACGCCGCGTATCGCTAATCGATTATTAAGGCGTGTCCGTGATTTTGCCGATGTAAAATCAAATGGTATTGTCGATTCAGAAATTGCCACGCGAGCTTTAGATATGTTGGACGTTGATATCGAAGGTTTTGACTTTATGGATCGTAAACTATTGCTGACGATTATTGAAAAATTTATGGGAGGTCCAGTAGGTTTAGATAATTTAGCTGCAGCAATCGGTGAGGAGCGCGAAACTATTGAAGATGTTTTAGAACCTTTTTTGATTCAACAAGGTTATATACAACGTACACCTCGAGGGCGGATGGCTACTCAACATGCTTATCGACATTTTGGCATTATTTTTGAGGATAAAAAATAATTACTATAAAGTGTTTTTTTTCAAAAATACTGATCACAAAAATTGACCATTCAAGATTAATAAAAATTTTATAAAAAATTGCCATTTATGAATAATGTTACAGCCAAATCAAATAATAGAAATTTTGTAATATTAAACCCATATTATTATTGGTTATATAAATAAAGTATATTTAATAGAAGATAATCAACCGACAATGTTAATATATTATAATTGATGGAAAACATAGCAGAGGCTTAATCTAACTATATTGGTATGAAATATGTCAATAAACATGATCAACACTTATAAATAGATCATTCAATCTTATGCTTAGAGCAAAGCTAAAGATATTTATTTAACACTTAATTTTCAATATGCTAAGTTCATCGCTTTTTCTGATATTCAAACAAATTAATGATACATAATAATTCTATTAAATTCATTTCAGTCATGATATAGATCAATTTGATATAATGATTAAGAGGCGGGATATTTAGTGACTGTATAATTAACCTGTATTAAATCTATGAAATTAGGTATTGTTTGCCATAATTAGTTATCATTATAATTATCTCATTGATATTTATTATTTTTATATCATATCCAGAACAGATTATCAAATTTATATAAAAACAATAACTTAATAATATAAATAAAAAAGTTAAAAATAATCAACGATAATTTCTCTTTTTAAAATATTTTTTTCAGGTAGACTTGGGCGACATTACGTTTTCTTCATTTAATCATTATCTTACAGTGTATATTATGAAAATCAGGATGAGTCGATATAAATGGTTGGCGGTGTTGGTATGTTGCGCAATAACTGATAATGTGTTAGCTATTGTTGAGCCGTCATCTAAAGAAAGTGAAATTAGTAATCAGCAGTTGATTTATCAACAAGAACGACAAAAAGCATTAGAAAATATCTTAACACCGCAATCACCATCAGTACGTTTAATGGCACCGGTAGCTTCAGGTGATTTGCTAAATTTTCCACAAGAATCCATTTGTTTTAATATACAGCAGGTAGAACTGTTAGGGCGCGAAGATTTGCCGTTTACCATACCACTTAGTGGCTTATCACATCAGGCTGAAGGACGATGTTTAGGTGGTCAAGGAATTAATTTGCTAATGACGGCTCTGCAAAATCGCTTGATCAGTTATGGTTATATTACTACTCGAGTGGTGGCGCCAGAGCAAGATTTAACCCGTGGTACATTATCGTTATTATTGGTCAAAGGAACAGTACGCCGATTTTTGTATAGACCTGAGAGTGATACTTATGCAAATTTGAATAGTGCTATGCCAATAAAGGAAGGCAAACTACTTAATCTGCGGGATATTGAGCAAGGGTTAGAAAATCTACAACGGGTGCCGACAAGCAGTGCAAAAATGCAGCTAGTACCTGGAAATAAGCCTGGCGAGAGTGATATTATTATCACACGTAATCAGAGCAAATATTGGCGGATTGGGGTTTCATTAGATGATTCAGGTAGTAAAGAAACGGGACGTTATCAAGGAAGTCTGACGTTATATTTAGATAATCCACTAGCACTAAGTGATACGTTTTACATCAGTGGTGGCCATGATATTAATGGCAAAAGTGCATACGGATCAAAAAACTATCTGTTTTCGTATACCGTTCCGTTTGGTTACTGGCAACTTAGTGCATCATGGAGCGGTAATACCTATCATCAGACTATTGCCGACATTGTCAAATATGAATACCGTGGGCGCAGTAAATATTTCAATGCACAACTCAGTCGAGTCATTCACCGTAATGAAACGCAAAAAACAACCATTAGTTATGGTATTAATTTAAGAAATTCGCACAATTATGTGGATGATACCGAAATAGAAGTTCAACGCCGTAATACCACCAACTGGCGATTAGGGGTGCAGCACCGCCACTATTTTGATCGTACTGTATTAGACATTGGCGCCACTTATCAAAAAGGTGTACGTTGGTTTGGTGCTGATGTAGCACCCGAAGAATATTCAAATACAGGAAGTGCCTTAACAGACATAATTCAATTAAACCTATCTTTACAGGTACCATTTAGTTATGCTGAGCAACATTATTTTTACCTCTTGCAATATCAAGGACAGATGACTCGCGGTAATAAATTAACGCCACAGGATCGATTCTCAATTGGTAGCCGCTGGACTGTGCGCGGATTTGATGGTGAACAGATCTTAAGTGCAGATAATGGATGGTTTGTACGTAACGAATTGTCGTGGTATACACCGTATAATCAAATGTTGTATTTCGGTTTAGATGCTGGAGAAGTGTCAGGCGCAAGTTCTCAATATTTACTAGGTAAACGTTTAATCGGTAGCACTATCGGTTTACGTGGTGAAAAATTTGGTATAGATTACGATATTTTTGCTGCTGCGCCTATTCATAAGCCTAAAAAGTTTGAAACGGATGATATTAATTTTGGTTTTAATTTTAATTGGACCTACTGATATGTTATGAATACAGTTGAATAACGAAAGTAATAGGGCTTAAAATTTAACAGCAATTAAATTATGTCAGGGTAAAAGATTAACTTTTATAAATAATAAAAACCTAAAATGGCAAAATGTTAAACTTGAGCAGTTATAATAAATACTTGCATCATGTTATTACCGAGGTTTTGATGTAGTCAATATCATTATTGGCTACACAAAGTGATTAATTGTTTATTACAATTGTGCTAAAAATTTGTTCCTCTATTCGTTATTATTCTGAATTTTTGCAAATTATAGGCATAATAAAAGGGTGGTTTCAATTATCCAATAATTCTTATATGGTGATTAAAATTTGAGTATCATATAGTTTATCTTATACAACGTATCAATAGAAGTTTGTAGTTAATCTTTCCTTTTTAAAATCACAATATACTCGTTGCTCTGCAAATTAAGGGAAGCAAGATGAGCTGTTTTTGCTTAGATTAAGCTAAATATTGATAAATCAAAAGTTAGTTAGATTTAACAATTAGATTAAAATTTTATAAATCAATAGAATATATACAACTATAATATAAATTAATTATTAATTCTTCGTTATTAATTTTTTATCAAAATATAATATTGCCGTAGCTTATTCAGCATGAATTTTATAGAATAGCCAGCATATTTTTGACTGATTAGTCACTTATTAATATAACGTTTATTAAAAAGTTACCATATTTATAAGAAGAAATTATTATGAGAATTTTTGCTACCGTTTTGTTCATAAGTTGTTTACTAACTGCTTGTGGTTTTAAAGGTCCATTGCATTCCCCCGATAGTCATACTACACATATTAACGCTAATTCTAATTCTAATCGGGTGGTCTAATGGACTTTTTATCTTATCAAAATGGGCAATTATTTTTGCAAAATAATGCTATAGCAGATTTAGCTAAATTATATGGCACACCCTTATATGTCTATGATGAAGAATATATAAAGGAACGATGGCTTGAATATGACAATGCATTAGCTGATCGTAAACATTTAATATGTTATGCGATCAAAGCTAATAGCAATTTAGCTATTTTGAATTGTTTGGTTAAATTAGGTTCAGGATTTGATATTGTCTCACAAGGCGAATTGGAGCGAGTGTTACGAGCCGGTGCGGATCCTAAAAAAGTAGTCTTTTCAGGGGTAGCTAAGTCGGTTAGTGAAATTGAACGCGCTTTAACTGTCGGTATTAAGTGTTTTAATGTTGAATCAGAAGCTGAACTTGAACGTATTCAATCAATAGCTCAACGATTAAACATCATAGCGCCTGTATCGCTTAGAATTAATCCTGATGTCGATGCTAAAACCCATCCTTACATTTCAACCGGTTTGCGAGATAATAAATTTGGGGTTAGTTATAGCTTGGCAATTGGTATTTATCAAAAAGCGCAAAAAATGTCACATATTGCCATTGAGGGTATCGATTGTCATATTGGTTCGCAGTTAACTGAAATACTACCTTTTCTGGATAGTGCGGAACGTATACGGGTATTATTTGATCAATTGATTTCTATTGGTATAACCATTAAACATATTGATTTTGGTGGTGGATTAGGTGTTTGTTATGATGACGAAATACCACCTCAAATTGTTGATCTGATCAATGCTTTAAAAAATAAATTCGCTGATTATCCTGAAGTGGAGTTGTTATTTGAACCAGGTCGTTCGATTGTCGCTAATGCAGGTTTATTAGTGACTAAAGTAGAATATACAAAACATCAGGATAATAATCATTTCGCAATTGTTGATGCCGGTATGAATGATTTAATTCGACCTTCATTATATAAAGCATGGATGAAAATTATGCCAGTTCAGCAACCAAACCCTGATGACCAGATGTATGACTATCAGATTGTAGGGCCGATTTGTGAATCCAGCGATGTGTTAGGTCGAAATCGTCAACTGGCAGTAGAGCAGCATGATTTATTAGTTATTTGTAGTGCAGGAGCATATGGTTTTAGTATGGCATCCAATTATAACAGTCATCCTAAACCCGCTGAAATCATGGTTAATCAATTTGGACATCGCTTAATTAGACAGCGAGAATCTTATGATATGTTGTGGCAAGGTGAAATTATTTAGTTATAAAATTCTTTTATAAATTAGTTTCCTGTTGTCTTTTAGGGAATGTTAGTTGCTTAATAAAAGCAGTTATCATTCTTTTTTTTTATAATTTATTCTTTATTTTCAAAGTATTATTCTAAAATAAACTCATCCGAATGTTACAATCTGTTTAAGTCATACAATAATAGCTAGTTGATTGAGTCGCTGTTATAATGTGCTACATCTAGTAGCAATAAATACGTATATAAGTATGTAAAACAGGTTTAGTATGAATTTTTCTAAAATGCATGGTTTGGGCAATGATTTTATGGTAGTGGATGGGATTACGCAAAATGTTCATCTTTCACCAGAGACTATTAAGCGTTTAGCTAATCGACATACGGGGGTAGGGTTTGATCAACTGTTATTGGTAGAGCCACCTTATACACCAGACACTGATTTTCATTATCGTATTTTTAATGCTGACGGTAGTGAAGTTGAACAATGTGGTAATGGTGCGCGTTGTTTCGCTCGGTTTGTTCGTTTAAAGAGCCTAATTAAAAAAAATGTATTAAAAGTTAGCACACAAAAAGGCATCCTTATTCTTACGGTTAATCCTGATGAAACGGTTCGGGTAAACATGGGGACACCAATTTTTGAACCATCTAAAATACCTTTCAAAGCGATTAAAGAAGAAAAAACTTATATCATGCGAACTCAAGAACAAACCATTCTTTGTGGGGTAGCTTCAATGGGAAATCCTCACTGTGTGATACAAGTTACTGATGTAAATCATGCTCAGGTAGCTACCTTAGGCCCGGTTTTAGAAAATCACGAACGGTTTCCAGAACGAGCAAATATTGGTTTTATGCAAATTGTAAATCGGCAAAATATTAAGTTACGAGTTTTTGAAAGAGGGGTAGGCGAAACGCAAGCTTGTGGTACTGGAGCTTGTGCCGCAGTGGCAATTGGCATTAATCAGGGATTATTAAATAATAAAGTTAAAGTAAATTTACCGGGTGGTGAGTTATTTATTGAATGGAAAGGGGGGAATGCTCCACTTTTTATGACCGGAACCGCGACCCATGTTTATGACGGTTTTATTACCTTATAATGTCCTGAATAAGAGTAAGATTATGAGTTTTAAGCCCAAACGAAATCAAAGCAACTTTTTGGCCAAACAGCGTGTACTATTCTTACGTAAGAAAACGAATAAAAAAAATGCGCACGCAAACTATTTGCTGGATGATGACCAAGTTAGTCAGTATTTATCACAAAATCCAGATTTTTTTATTCGTAATGCTAGACAGATTGAATCAATGACTATTCCTCATCCAGTGCGTGGTGTTATTTCTTTACCAGAATGGCAACTAGCTCGACAGCGCAATAAAATCCAACAGCTTGAAGCAGAAATTACGCTGTTAATGGAAAATGCTAGTTTAAATGAAAAACTATTTGAATCTATAATGACATTGTTTAATCAATTGTTGCAAGCTAACGACATGTCAGATTTGCAAACTCGTCTAACGCAATGGGCAAAATCGCTGGGGCTTATTGATGCATATCTTTATCTCTTTGATGATAAATGGCAAATTGCTCCTCCTTCCAATTATAATTATTTGGCAATTTCTCCAGAAAAGTTTGATTATATACGTGTTCGCCATTTGCAGTTTAATTTTCAATATTTAGGTCAACTTAATCCAACTGAGTTAGCTCTCCTGATTCAGGATAAACATTTCATTGGCTCGATAGCCATGACATTGCTAGGTGAATATGGCGATCTTGGCGTTTTAATTTTTGCTAGTCGTAGTAGTAGTCATTATCAAGAAGGTCAAGGTACTATCTTATTAGAAAAAATAAGTATTTTACTGCCACTAATTATTAAACGTTGGATTGCACGACGATAATTGAGTTTAACTATATATCACATTCAATTAATCTATAGAGAATATAAATTAGGTAATATTTTGACAGATCATGCTACCCATTACAGCCAGTATAGTAAAATGTTAACCAAATCGGTTGAGCAATTTTTACTTTATCTAAAAGCTGAACGACAACTAAGCTCCAATACCCAAATCAATTATCGTCGGCAACTTGAAGTGATTGTTAAGTTGGCAAACGAGTTTGAAATAACGTCTTGGCAAGATGTTGATACTTCAGTGGTGCGTCTTTTCATCTCACGTAGTAAACGTGATGGACTTAATGCGAGTAGTATTGCTTTGCGACTATCTGCATTACGCAGTTTTTTCAGTTGGATGGTAACACAAAAACAATTAGTTGCTAATCCAGCCAAAGGGATATCTAATCCCAAGCAAGCTCGTCATCTACCGAAAAATATCGATATTGATGATATTACGCAATTGATGAATATTGATCAGAAAGATCCATTATCGGTTAGAGACCGTGCTATGCTAGAATTAATGTATGGTTCGGGATTACGTTTATCTGAACTAATCAGTCTGGATTGTCGAACATTGAATTTAATTGATGGTGAGATTCGTGTTTTGGGGAAAGGAAGTAAAGAGAGAAAATTACCATTAGGTCGACAATCTATAACTTGGCTTAGACATTGGTTATCATTGCGCCCCTTACTAAATCCTCAAGATGATGCGCTTTTTATCTCAAAACTGGGTAAGCGGATTTCTCATCGTAGTGTACAAAAGCGCTTTGAACAATGGGGTCTAAAGCAAGGGTTAAATATTCATATTAACCCACATAAATTGCGACATTCCTTTGCAACCCATATGTTAGAGTCAAGTGGTGATTTAAGGGCTGTACAGGAATTATTAGGTCATGCCGATTTATCGACAACACAAATCTACACACATTTGGATTTTGCTCATCTGGCTGAAGTCTATGACTCTGCACATCCACGTGCAAAAAGAGAGAAAAAATAATGCATTTTTATCGACCACTAAATTCGATTAAAGCAATCACGTTTGATCTCGATGATACGCTATATGATAATGCTCCCTATATGGTTCAGGCTGTAGACCAGATGATGGCTGAGATTCAACGCATCGATGGTTTGCAACATTGTCAATTGGCGGAATTTGATCAAGTTAAACGCGATATATTGAATGAACAACCAGAACTGTATCATGATGTAATTGTTTGGCGTGTATGTACGATTAAACAGTTCCTACGTAAACAAGGTATTAGTGATTCTGCCATTATTGAACGTATTACTGATGACGCAATGAGTGCTTTTATTTATTGGCGTAATCAGATTGAAGTACCTGATGATTCACATCAAATATTAAAACAGTTAGCAAAACATTATCCCTTAGTTGTGATCACTAATGGTAATGCCGAGATTAGTAAAATCGGATTGCAAATGTATTTTAAATTTGCTTTGCGCGCCGGTGCTGATGGTTTATCAAAACCATACCCTGATCTTTTTTGGTTAGCCGCTAAGCGCTTAGCTATTCACCCACAACATGTTTTACATATTGGAGATAATTTACAAACAGATGTTGCTGGTGCAATAAATAGTGGTATGTTAGCATGTTGGCTAAATGTGACGGGACAAGATATATATCATTGTCGTGATGCAAGTGTTCTTCCGCATATGGAAATAACTCATTTATCAGCGTTAAATTGTTTGTTATAATATATTGGATATATAACCAGTATTAATATTTAATTTAATGCAACATAAGTTGTTAATTGGTTAGTTAGTTGTTTCCCACAATTTATGAATATTTGAAGCCTAGGCTGATAGCCTCGACTCACAATGCGAGCATTATGAAACAGTCTCTATTAAATGATCTTAATTCAGAACAAAAAAATGCGGTGATCACCGATAGTCAATATTCACTCGTTTTAGCTGGAGCCGGAAGTGGTAAAACGCGGGTATTAGTACATCGGATTGCTTGGCTAAGTTTAGAAAAACGCTATCCAGCAAATTCAATTTTTGCTGTTACTTTTACCAATAAAGCTGCTGCTGAAATGCAAGAACGTATTGAAGTGTTAGTCGGAGAAGGGCATTTTAATGGTATGTGGGTCGGGACCTTTCATGGTTTAACTCATCGTTTATTGCGTATTTTTGCTAAACAAGCCGGCTTACCAAGTAATTTTCAATTGATCGATACTGATGATCAAAATCGACTTGTTAAACGTATTTTCAAAGAATTGAAAATAGATGAAAAACAGTGGTCAGCAAAAGAGTGTGCGGGATTCATTTCGGCACAAAAAGAAAATGGCTTACGCGCTCATCAAATAGTGATTAATGATCCTAAATCTGCCATGTGGCAAAAAGTATATTTAGACTATCAAGCTATTTGTGATCGATTAGGCTATGTCGATTTTTCAGAACTGATTTTAAGAACATACGAATTATTAAAAAAAGATGCAGACGTACTAGCCTATTGTCAACATCGTTTTACTAATATCCTAGTCGACGAATTTCAAGATACTAATTTAATTCAATATCAATTAGTTAAAATTCTTGCTGGGCATACGGCTAATGTTATGATTGTAGGTGATGATGATCAATCAATTTATAGTTGGCGTGGTGCCAATGCAGATAACTTACAATTATTTATTAATGATTATCCGGATACTGAAATTATACGACTAGAACAGAATTATCGTTCTACAGGTAATATTTTAGCTGTTGCCAATCATTTGATTGCGAATAATCGTAATCGATTAGGCAAAAATTTATGGACTGAAAGTGATAATGGCGAACGAATTGCTGTTTATATTGGTTTTAATGATATTGATGAAGCACGTTTTGTTATCGGTCAAATTAAAAAATTAAATGAAGAGGGGGCTAAGTTTAAAGATTGTGCTATCTTATATCGGAATAACTCTCAATCCCGGCTGATAGAAGATACACTGCTCCAATCGGCAATACCCTATCAAATTTATGGTTCGATCCGTTTCTATGAACGACAAGAAGTAAAATTAGCCCTCGCATATTTACGTTTATTACATGATCGTAACAATGATAATGCGTTCGAGTTAGTAATTAATACCCCGACGAGAGGATTAGGCGATATCACGTTAAATAAAATCCGCAATCTGGCTAAACAGCGCCAACAATCATTATGGCAATCAACAATTGAACTATTAGGATTGAATGTGTTAGCTGCTCGACAACGTTCTGGGTTAGCACGGTTTATTGAATTGATTGAGTCAATTTATATACAAGTAGAAAAATTACCGTTTTATCAGCAATTAGAGCAAATTATTAAGAGTTCAGGCATCAATGAAATGTATGAGCAAGAAGCTGGAATTAAAGGTCAATCGCGTCTTGAAAATCTGGACGAATTAGTTAATGCAGCTGAACAATTCTATCAACAATACACTAAAAGTAATCAATTGAATGAATTTGTTAACTTACACGATGGTCGAACGCTTAATGTATTAGAAGCATTTTTGGCTTATACTTCTTTAGAAGGAAAAGAAAAAGGCAAAAATCTCGATTCTGTACAATTAATGACATTACATTCTGCTAAAGGTTTAGAATTTGATTATGTGTTTATTGTCGGATTGGAGGAGGGTATTTTTCCTGCACAGCGTTCTATTACTGATAATCAACGAATGGAAGAAGAACGTCGTCTGGCATATGTTGGAATTACTCGTGCACGTAAACAATTAACTTTAACCATGTGCGAGTTACGACGTTTATATGGTAAAGAAGAACGTAATTTACCCTCGCGTTTCTTAACTGAGTTACCAGAAGATTTTCTTCATGATCTAAGTTATCGTGGCGGAATTAATTTATCCGCACCATCAGCCAATAACCAACATTATGATAATATTTCTAATAAAGAACAAAATAATCAGTTTTTTGAACAAAGGCGAAGTGCCTTTTTAAAAAGCCAGACTGAAAATGAAGGTTATACCTTAGGACGTAAAGTTATTCATAAACGTTTTGGAGAAGGGACAATAATCAATCTTGACGGTGAAGGCGAACATAAACGGGTGCAAATTGCGTTTGTGAATGAAGGTATCAAATGGTTAGTTATTAAATTAGCTAATTTGACACTAGCCTGAATTGAATAATTAGAAATCATTTAATGTAAAAAAAATAAAAATATTATTGATATTTTGCTAATTCGTTTTATCTTATAGCATAAATTTATATTAGATTCTGATAGTTATACCTCAAGAAATGATCTTTATCACATATTTTATATTGTAAAATGAGCATAATCATATAGTGAATTATACTTATAAAATTATATTATTAGCGATAAAAGCTGAACTACATATCATCTTTTCTTGTGGTATCGTCCGTTTCGAGTAAATTAATTACGGAAATTTAATAGTATGCGTATAATTACTTTAGCAATCAGTTTAATTTTGCTCTCTTTTTTCAACATAATGAATGTACAAGCAAAAAATATTTATGGTTTATATGAACAAATTCATATCGAAGGTTTAGGTAATGCCTCGATTAGAGCTAAGCTTGATACTGGGGCTCTAACATCCTCCTTTAGTGCCACAGATATTAGTATCTTTAAAAAAGATGGTAAAAAATGGGTGAAATTTAAACCACTCATTGATGGTGTTAATTTTCCTGTTATTGAAAAACCGCTTGTTAGATATAGCAAAATCAAAACTCGACATGATGATGTACGTGATGATGATGATATTTTGCATAGTCAACGACCTGTCGTCATGTTGAATATTTGCTTTGATGGTGAAAATCATCAGATTGAAGTCAATTTAACAGATCGTTCTCGGTTTAATTACCCTCTTTTACTGGGGCGATCAGCTTTAGTACAATTTAAAGCGATCGTAGATCCGAGTTTAAGATATAAAGCTAAATCAGTCTGTTCACTGTAATATAATATAGGTGAGTTTTTATCATGCGTTCATTATCCATGCATTTGAAAGTAATAATAACAATATTAATGGTATTAGGTATTTCAATTATCTGCTATCAAATTTTTGTTCTTAAGACACCCTTGACAGAAAGTGAAGTAGATAATTTATGGACTATTGATGCCAGAGTAAATTTTGAAGTAAAAGGGACTAAACCCGTCAATATTGAGTTTTATATTCCCTCAAAAGCAGGGGATTATACTGTTTCAAATGAACTCTTTTTAGCAAGTGGTTATGGTCAAAATGTTACCAATCTACCATATAATCGCTTAGTGACTTGGTCAGCGCGTTCAGTGTCAGGCCAGCAAACATTATTTTATCGGTTAAATTTGACTAAACGCTATGCGGATTCGAATGTAAATAATACCAAGGGTGATATGTGGCGATCACCCATTGCCACTGTTGGTGCTAAAAAGGAAGCCGTTGAACGCTTAGTAAAAGAAATTAGAAGTAAATCGGCCAATATATCTTCTTTTATTACTACAACCATTAATATGATTAATGATGTTAATAATAGCGATGCGCAGTTAATTTTAAATGATAATAATTCCGTAGAAAATAAAGTCAATGCGATAGAGCTAGTACTCTCTCATGCTTATATTCCCATTCAACAAGTCCATACTTTACAATTAAGTAAAACAACGAATCAAACACCGTCACTATGGATTCGTAGTTATATTGTGCCCAATAAAGGGGTTGATAATCGCGATAGTACGTTAAATGGTTCAAACGGAAATTGGTATTATTTTAATCCTATCGATGGTAGCGTTGGATTACCTGATGATCAAATGGTATGGTGGATTGGTAATGATGATATTATCAAAGCTGATAATGCTAGCAAAGTTCGTGTTAATTTTAGTTTAGCAAATAGCGAACTAACTGCAATTCACTTAGCTAAATTAACCCCGGATAGTAATAATTTAACGGAGTTTTCATTTTATACTTTACCCATCACGACACAATTGGCTTATCAAGTGATGTTAATGATCCCTTTCGGGGTACTAATGATTTTATTACTTCGAAATGTAGTGGGAATAAATACATTAGGTACGTTTACTCCTGTATTAATAGCCCTAGCATTTAGAGAAACAGGCCTCCAGTTTGGTTTGGTATTTTTCTCAATTATTGTGTTTTTCGGTTTATTATTGCGATCATATCTCGAACATTTGAAATTGCAGATGTTACCTCGCTTGTCGGTAGTATTGACCTTTGTCGTAATGTTAATCATATTTACCGGAATGCTAAGCCATAAATTAGGTTTTGAACAAGGATTATCCGTATCCTTATTCCCTATGGTAATATTAACGATGACTATTGAAAGGCTGTCAATTACTTGGGAAGAGCGCGGTGCCAATTTTGCTTTAAAAGTCGCCTTCGGTACTTTAGTCACAGCATCTTTAGCTTATGCAATTATGGGCTTTAAACCACTCATTTACTGGGTATTCACTTTCCCATCTATTTTATTGATTTTGATTAGCTTTATGCTAGCCATGGGGCGTTATCGTGGTTATCGTTTACTTGAGTTGTTTCGTTTCAAAGCAATGTTGAAATAGTGAGAACAAAAATGATCTCTTTCACAAAGACCTGGAAACAATTGAAACAAAAAGGCATTATGGGTATTAATCAGCGTAATGCTGATTATATACTTAAATATAATGATCGTCGTAATTATCCTTACGTTGATAATAAAATCTTGACTAAAATGCGAGCTATCGATGCCGGTATTAGTGTACCTGAAATGTACGGCATTATTCGAACTGAGCATGATATTTCCAAACTTGATAATGTTATTGACACGCATCGGGATTTCGTTATCAAACCCGCTCAAGGATCAGGGGGGGATGGTATTATTGTGATCGCTGATCGTTATGACAAAGATCGTTATAAAACGGTTTCTGGTAAACTGGTTTTACATAGTGAACTTGAATATCAATTATCTAATATTATTACTGGGCTTTATTCTTTAGGGGGCATGCGTGATAATGCCATTATCGAATATCGCGTCAAACCTGATCCCATTTTTAAAAGCATCAGTTATGAAGGCGTACCGGATATTAGAATTATTGTACTATTAGGTTATCCGATTATGGGAATGTTACGTTTACCAACTCGTCAATCAAATGGCAAAGCGAATTTACATCAAGGAGCGATAGGTGTCGGCGTCGATTTAGCTACAGGTACAACGCTTAATGGTTCTTGGTTTAATGAACAGATTTCCAGACATCCTGATACCGATAATGAAGTCAGCAACATTAAATTACCGCTTTGGGATAAATTCATTGAGCTTGCGGCGCGTGGTTATGAATTAGTTGATTTAGGTTACATTGGTGTTGATTTAGTTTTAGATGAAGAAAAAGGTCCATTAATATTAGAATTAAATGCCAGACCAGGTTTAAATATTCAAATTGCCAATGATGTCGGGTTACAGCAGCGAGCCTATATTGTTGAGCAACATATTGCTGAACTTAAAAAAGCTAATCGAACAGAAACCGTTTCAGAGCGTATTGCTTTTTCGATGCAACATTTTTCTGTGTTAAAAAGCTAATAATGAATTAAGCATTTTAAAATGTCTTATGGATTAATTAAGAGTCTATTTTTTTATTTCATTCAAATTTAATTATAAAGGGCATTAAAGCCCTTTTTTATTTTGCGAGTTACTTCGTGTTTTTACACGATTTAATATAATTATTAATGACCTTTTAGTGAATAATAACACAATTATCCAAATTTATAATTTTTGTTAACATAAAATTAGTTTTTAATAGTTTGCTAAGCAGAATTTCGCTATACTTAGCGTCGCTATCATCAAGTGATTAGTATGTTGTATTATGGCTATGGTTCTCATTATCCAATATCAGAAATTATATAGCATTTTTATATATTTATATTAAATCAGGTTAACAATAATTAAGATGAACATTGCTGAACAAGCGCACGACATTTTACAAAATATCTTTGGCTATAAAACATTTAGAAATCAGCAGTTACAGATAATTGAATCTGTTATGTCTGGCGAAGACAATTTAGTCATCATGCCAACAGGTGGCGGAAAATCGCTCTGTTATCAAATTCCTGCTTTAATTTTTTCAGGTCCAACCATTGTGATTTCACCGCTAATTGCGTTAATGAAAGATCAAGTCGATCAATTAATCGCTTATGGTATTAAGGCGGCATATTTAAATTCATTATTAACAGAAGAAGAGCAGCAAGCTATCATTGCTCAATATCGTCAACGGCAAATCAAATTACTCTATATTGCTCCTGAACGTCTATCTGCGTCTCATTTTGCTGAGATTCTTCAGCAAACCCCACCAACGATGATTGCGATTGATGAAGCACATTGTATTTCGCAGTGGGGGCATGATTTTAGACCAGAATATCTTCAGATTGGTCAGTTCAAATTGCGCTACCCTCAAATCCCTATTATTGCGTTGACTGCGACTGCTGATGAGATAACTCGTAAAGATATTATTGAACGTTTAAATCTACTTAAACCAAACATACAAATAAGTAGTTTTGATCGACCAAATATTCGTTATACCGTTTTAGAACGTTTTAATACACTTGAACAAATTATTGCTTTCCTTGAACAGCAAAAGGGGCAAAGTGGTATTATTTATTGTACGAGTCGAGCAAAAGTTGAAGATATGGCTGCACGCTTAACATCACGTGGGTTTCCTGCTGTTGCTTATCATGCTGGATTAACCACTAAGGAACGTGCCAGCGCGCAAGAGCGCTTTCTAAAAGATGAGATATCAATTATTATCGCCACCATTGCTTTTGGTATGGGAATAAATAAACCCAATGTAAGATTTGTTATTCATGCTAATGCTCCACGCAGTATTGAAGCATATTATCAAGAAACAGGACGAGCAGGGCGAGATGGCTTGCCAGCTGAAGCCCTATTACTTTATGATTTGCGAGATTTTGATTGGTTTAAAAATTTAGTTAATCAGAAAGAAGAAGGAGCGCATAAAACTATTGAATATTATAAACTCAATGAAATGGAGGCATTTGCGCAGGCACAAACTTGTCGCCGTCTAGTACTTCTTAATTATTTTGGTGAATATCGTCATGAGCCTTGCCAAAATTGTGATATTTGCTTGTATCCTAATGAACGTTTTAATGGGTTAATCGATGCCCAAAAAGTATTATCTTGTGTTTATCGTGTAGAACAACGTTTTGGCGCACATTACGTTATAGATGTATTACGTGGCTCAAATCGTGCTTTAGTTAAAGAAAATGGTCATGACAGTTTATCGGTATTTGGCATTGGTAAAGACCAATCATCACATTATTGGTTGAGTGTCATACGACAATTAATACATCTAGGTTATTTAAAGCAAAATATGTCTTCTTTTGCGTCACTCACTTTGACTGAAAATGCACGAACTGTATTACGTGGTGAAATCGAACTTCCCTTAGTTAAGCCACGAATAGAAGTTTTAAAAAAGGGTCGTCAAAATCGCCTAGCTAAATCAACGATGCAAACAGCAATGTTATCTCATGAAGAACGGTTGTTATTTAATCGTTTGAAAGAATTAAGAAAACAAATTGCACAAACTGAAGATGTTGCACCTTATATCATCTTTAATGATCAAACACTAATCGAAATGGTGCAAACTTTACCTGAATGTAAAAAAGATTTATTAGCAGTAACTGGAATAGGTAAGGCCAAATTAGAAAAATATGGTGAACATTTCCTTGATGAAATTGCACAGTTTATTATTCAACGCTAATTATTCAGTTTACACATTGATAAAGTTTATGTTTTTTATACCCATTTAAATTTTGAATTACATTTTCTTGATGATTCCTTTAATTATCAGTGTTTGACAGAAAAGATAGCTAAATTTTTTCTAGACGAAATCTAATAAATAAGACACAATATCAAAAATTTTAAGTTTAATGAAATAAACAAGGACTTTAATTATGTTAAAAGAACAAATGGTAGTTAAAAATAGTACTGGTCTTCATGCGCGTCCTGTAACAACCTTAGTTAAATTAGCTGGACGATATAAAAGTAATATTGAACTTGTCTATAATGATAAAACCATTAAAATGAAAAGTATGATGGGTCTACTAGGTGCTGGTGTTAAAGGCGGTTCGACTGTTGAAATCATCTGTGATGGTGAAGACGAACAAGCCGCAATGGCAGAAATCCGTGATTTATTTGCTACTGGATTTGGTGAGTAATTAAAATTGTTTAAGGCAATGGTTGAATGAAGTTATTCATTTGACCATTTATTTTGTTCAAATTTGCTATCATACTGATTAACTTTTATCTTAACTCTTTGTCATGACTAACTAAATAAAACAGCATTTAATCATTTTGTTAAATACGTTTTATATAAAAAAATAATTAATTTATCGGTGTTTCAATGAGTGACAACTTATCCGATGAATAGTATTAACAAGTTGTTCTAAATTTTTTGGTACCTTGATTTTGCTGCTTCATATAATGAGAACTGGTAATTTAAAACATCAAATGTATTAATTCACTTAGTAAAATCGATTCCTGGATCGCTGCTCTTAACCCAAATTGTTAAATTTTGTTGGCATGATGGATCATAAAATGAATATGATATCACTCTGAGCGTATTTATTACGTTTAAATTTTGCAACACGGAAAGGCTATTATGGTTTCAAGCAGCTACTGGAAAAAAAATAAATTTTTTTATTTACCATTATTGAGTTTTATTATTACTTATTTGACTTTGATGATTTTTGGCGAACTATTATATGAAATTAGTCAAAATTCAAACTTTTTCATTTCATTAGATTTATTTGAATGCCTACTTTGTAGTTCATATATTATGTTACTGATCGCTTATGGCATACTACAAACTGCAATGTATTGCATTAATTTGCGAAATACCTTATTTGTCATTTTATTAACATTAACTACGGTAATACTTGGATGTTTGGGTGTTATTTTAGTTAGCTATGAATTAATTGATTTAGTTAGCAATAAATCAATTAATTTTGTATCAAAATATGGAATTGTATTGCTTGCCGAACGTGTGACTTTTTTTGTGATTAGTTATGTAATTATCCATATAGTAATTCGATTTAAACTAAACAAACAATACCGACGCATTCCGATAATTATAACTGATGAAGCTAATATTGGCTCAATCGGATATATTCAATTTGTTTTTTTTGTTCTTTTGTATTTAATTATCTGTTTCGGTCTTCTGCCCGATATTGTTGCTTTGGGAATTGGGTTTATTGATGGGTCTTTTATATTATATAAAATTGTTAACTCTTTAATTTATTTGGCATCCATTACTAATTTAATATTACTAATCAAATTTATTAGACATAAAAAAATTGAGCGTCGAGAATTTGAAATAAAAATGATTATCAAATCTGTCTGTTTGATTGCAGTAACTGAATTAATATGCCTTGCACTTTCGGCTATGATAATTATTTTATTAGTTAAAATTTTTTCCCGACCTGTTTACGGTGATTATGAAAGATATGCTAATTTAGTTCCAGCTCTAATAATTAATATTGTTGCATTTTTGGCAATAGCCATATTAGCCGGCATAGCTACAGGCAAAATTGGACGTTATTGGTTAATCAAAATTCAGTACTTTACTAAAACGGATGTACATGAAAAATTATGATGTTATCATTATTGGCGCTGGCATAGCGGGAATTTTTTCGGCTCTCCGCTTAACAAAAGATGCAAAAAAAATATTATTAATCGATATTGGTTCGCCACTGACGGACCGATTGCGCCAATTAGGTAGTAATATAGCGAGCAACCGTTCTTCGCAACGATACTTTGGCTTTGGTGGGCTTGGTTTATCGGAAGGAAAATATAATTTTACCAATGATTTTGGTGGTAATTTGGCGTTAAAAATTGGTGCCGAACAAAGTATGGTTTATCAACATCAAGTTGATAAACTATTGTGTCAATTTGGCGCAGTTCAATGTCCACTATATGATACTTACGATGAAGATTTAGCTCATCGTGCTAACAAATATGGCTTTAAAACGCTAACAACGCAAACGCGTCACTTAGGTACATCATTGTCAATCAGCATATTACAAGCTTTTGCCAATGAGTTAACCTCAAAAATTGATTTTATTTTTAATTGCAGTGTTTTGGATATTATTCCGCAGAATAAGCTTTTTAAGATAAATTTAACCAATCATAATACAATTATCGCGTCACAAGTCATTATTGCTGTAGGTCGTAGTGGGTTAGATTGGTTTGAACCTATTGCGCAGCAATTAAAACTTTCCTATGGAAAAACGCAATTGGATTTAGGTTTTCGAATTGAAATGCATAATCAACAATTGCAATCGCTATTACAAAAAAGCTTTGAAACTAAATTAATTTACCAAACAAAGCAATATAGTGCCTCAACTTATTGCATGAATCCGCGCGGTAATGTTATTGCAAAATACCAAGCCGGGCTAGTCATGCCAGACGGACAAAATGCTCGTGAAGTTGATCAAAGTCATAATCTCAATTTTACCCTATTTATTCCTAAATGGTTTGAACAACGTCAAGCTGCTGATGCTTATTTAAAACAAACTATTACTAAGATTAATCAGGGTAAGAATAAGATAATTATGCAGCGATTAGCAAATATTGATCGACGATTTAGTGATAAAAAATATGTTATTGAACCTACTTTAGCTCAAGCAGAATTTGCTAATTTAGCTACATTCACGCCAATGGATTATATCATTTATACTTGTGATTTTCTTTATGCCTTAGCCCATTTATTAGGTGAACCTATTGATGGCAATACCATATTATATGCAATGGATAGCAAAACTTATGCACCGGTTGTTCATACAGATCAATATTTTATGAGCGAAGTAAAAGGATTGTATATTATTGGTGATTGTTCAGGGGTTACAAGTTCTTTATCGCAGGCGGCAGCGAGTGGTTTATATGTAGCTGATCAAATTAACAAAACTTCATCATTCACAAAGTGAATTAATCACAAATAAAAAACAATAAATTTATTTTTATCAAAGTGTTATCTTTTAATTTCAACGTTTATCGCTACAAATATTCATGAATGTTATAGTTCATAATGTGCTTATAATTTAGACAGCTAAATATCTAATTGAATAATCTTATTTTTATCAGCAGTAAATTTTGCTATATTGAGCCTCGATCTCTGATAATGATAATAAGTCTCTTTTACAAAATGAGGTAATAAAATGTTAGTTCGCCAGTTCGCACAAACCATAAGCATCGCATGCACATTAATATTAACCGTAACTTTAACAGGTTGCGATGATAAAAATGCCACACTAAACACGTCATTAACCAATACCAGTAAACAAGTACCTGCCGTAGAAATAAAAATGATTACAATTAATCATGAACAAGGAACCACATCGGTACCTGTTGAACCACAAAAAGTGGTCGTACTTAATCCCGCTACGCTAGATAGTATGGACGCACTAGGTATTAAGGTGACAGCTGTGCCACAGACAAATGCTTCGTTACCCCCATTCTTGCAAAAATATGAAAGCCAAGATTACGTTAATGCTGGTGGGTTATTTGAACCAAATTATGAAGTTTTAAGTAATCTACAACCTGATTTAATTATTGCTGGTGGACGAGCTAGTGATGCTTATCAAAAACTGAGTGAAATTGCTCCAACCATTTCTTTAGCAATTGATAACAAAAATTTCTTACCAAGTTTAAATGAACGTGTTAGACAACTAGGGCAAATCTTTAATAAACAACAAGCAGCCCAACAATTAATTGATCAATTCAAACAAAAACTTGCCACCGTAAAACAAAAAGCTGCTAATCAAGGTACGGCTATGGTAATTTTAGTTACTGGCGGCAAAATGTCGGGTTATGGTCCTGGATCACGTTTTGGATTCATTTACGATGAATTAGGATTTGAACCAGCAACAACATTTGCTAATACTGGTAAACATGGCAATGTGATAAACGCTGAACTATTACTCACCGCTGATCCGGATTGGTTATTTGTTATAGATCGTGATAATGCTATTGGTAACACTGATTCACCATCTGCACAACAATTGCTTGATAATCCTTTAGTAAATAAAACCAAAGTTTGGCAACATGATCGCATCGTGTATCTGGATTCAGCGTCAATTTATATCGCCGGGGGTATTCAAACTTATATCAAGTTACTGGATCAAGTTGAACTGGCTTTGGATAAAAATGCGTTAGAAGATGATGATAACAATCCAGTTTTTGATGAAGATGAAGGCACACTATCGGAATCCGATAAAGTTATTTTAGAAAATGATTAAAAAATAATGAAGTCTTTTAATCTATTCATCAGTATTTTGGTTCTTACAGGCTTGTCTGTGACAAGTCTGTTTATCGGTGTATCCGATGTTACGCTATCAAGTATCTTGTCTGATGCAGAAATGCGATATATTTTTATTGTTAGTCGTGTTCCTCGGACCATTGCCCTATTACTTGCTGGTAGTGCGCTCAGTGTCGCAGGGTTGATTATGCAAATATTGACGCAGAACCGTTTTATAGAACCCTCTATAGCAGGGACCACTCAATCGGCCGGTTTAGGATTATTACTAGTTATGATATTGGCTCCGGCTACTGTATCTATTTTCGTTAAAATGATCTTTGCCAGTCTGTTTGCGTTATTAGGAACGGCATTATTTATGCTGATTTTACGAAAAATTATTTTAAAATCCGCGCTCATCGTACCAATAGTTGGAATCATGCTGGGCAGCGTGATCAGTGCCATAACGGTTTTTCTTGCTATGTATTTTGATCTATTACAATCGCTTTGGGCTTGGATTTATGGTGGTGATTTTTCAGGTATTTTGCAAGGGCGTTATGAATTATTGTGGTTGGTTGGGTTGTTAACTCTATTTTCATACTGGGTTGCTGATAATTTTACAGTGGCGAGTATGGGCCGAGAATTTGCCATCAATGTTGGACTTAATCATCGTAAAGTGATGACGATGGGATTATCAGTAATCGCGTTAACGACCGGTATTGTGATTGTGGTGGTTGGATTATTACCATTTGTTGGTTTAATCATTCCCAATTTAATCAGTCTAAAAATGGGAGATAATATCCGTAAAACAATACCTTACGTATGTTTATCCGGTGCTGGATTAGTGCTTTTATGCGATATGATTGGCCGTGTTATCATTCGACCATATGAAATTCCTGCTAGTTCAATTTTGGGAGTTATTGGCGCTATCATCTTTCTTTACTTATTAATTAAGCAAGCTGGTTATGCAAAGCATTAAACATTTTATAACATTAACAGAACGTTATTTAACACCTAACCGACGTATTATGTTGTATGGCGCGGTGGCACTGGCACTGATGGCTATCTTTATGTCAGTAAAGTTAGGCAATAATCTACAGTATATTTTGTTACGTCGAAGCTATATTTTGCTAACCATGGTGATTGTTGCCTTTGTCGCAGGTATTTCAACGGTTATCTTTCAGACAGTGAGTAATAATCGTATTTTAACCCCTTCTTTGATGGGTATTGAAAATCTGTTTGTTTTGATTCAAACCGTCGCGATCTTCTTTTATAGCGGTACGACAAATTCATTCTGGTTATTTAATATTATCAAATTTGCGATTGAAACCAGTTTATTAGTCTTATTCTCACTTTTACTTTATCAATGGCTATTTAAAACGGTAAATTACAATATAAATTTGGTGTTAATGATTGGTATCCTTTTGGGGGAACTATTCCGTAGTTCTTCTAATTTATTGCAACGATTACTCGATCCAAATGAATTTGCAATTTTGCAAGGGCGAATATTTGCAACCTTTACACGGGCAACACCAGATTTAATTGCTTTTTCGGCAATTGTCATTATTTTAATTGGATTATTAATTTGGCGCAAACGTTATGTATATGATGTGTTAGCCTTAGGTCGTGCTCACGCGATTAATTTAGGTTTAAATTATCAACGTCATGTCATGACGACTTTATTATTGGTGTCGATTTTGGTTGCCGTGTCTACTGCTTTAGTTGGACCCTTAACATTTTTAGGCTTAATGGTGGCAAATCTAGCTTATTTACTAGCCGGTAGTCATCAACATCGCTACCTGTTACCCACAGCTTTTTTATTGGCTATGATTGCTTTGATTGCCGGTCAGCTTTTCTTAGAATATGGACTAAATATGTCAGCTTCATTATCGGTAGTGTTGGAGTTCTTTGGCGGTATTTTCTTTATTTACTTGATATTAAAAAGGTTTTAATGTGATTGTTATTGATAAAATTAAAAAATGTTATGATGATACCGTCATATTGGATAATATCACTACAACAATTCCTAGAGGTGGTATAACTTCTATCATAGGTCCTAATGGTGCAGGTAAATCGACACTATTATCAATTATTGGACGCTTGTTAAAGGCTGACACGGGTACAATTAATGTTAGTGGATTAGATGTAGTTACTACCAAAAGCGATATCCTTGCTAAACGGTTATCAATATTACGTCAAGAAAATCAATTCAATAGTCGTTTAACGGTTGAAGAGTTAGTCGGATTTGGCCGTTATCCTTATACAAGAGGGCGCTTAACCGCTCAAGATGATGAAAAAATTAGCCAATCTTTATCTTTTCTTAATTTATTAGAATTACGTCATCGCTATTTGGATGAGTTATCTGGTGGACAACGTCAACGTGCTTATGTTGCGATGGTTCTGTGTCAAGATACAGATTATGTCTTACTCGATGAACCATTAAATAATCTTGATATGAAACATGCAGTGGCGATGATGAAACAGCTTCGTTTAGCAGCAGATGATTTAGGTAAAACAATCATATTGGTAATTCACGATATTAATTTTGCTTCAACTTATTCCGATTATATCTTAGCGATGAAAAAGGGCGCACTGTGTTACCAAGGCGGACCAAAAGAGATAATGAGAGCGGATGTTTTACAGGATATTTTTGATACACCTGTGAGAATACGTGAAATTGATGGACAATTAATTGCTATGTATTTTCGTTAATTTATAAGTTGCAGTAATGGCAAAACTGTCGCCAATACTGAGCAATAATTGGACAGTAAAATTAATAATCTGAAATTTATTCTATCTACCTAATCAACTGTAGCGATTTAATGACTACAGTTGATATTGCGCAAACTAGATCTCGCCAAGAAAACCACCACTTTGGTGTTTCCAGAGCTGGGCATACAGTCCATTTTGTTTTAATAAAGCTTGATGACTGCCTTGTTCAATAATTTTACCGTTATCTAACACAATTAGGCGATCCATTGCTGCTATAGTTGCCAAACGGTGCGCAATAGCAATAACCGTTTTACCTTCCATTAACTGATAAAGACTTTCTTGGATTGCTATTTCAACTTCTGAATCTAAAGCACTTGTTGCTTCATCTAATAATAGGATCGGGGCATTTTTTAACATTACTCGGGCGATCGCGATTCGTTGCCGCTGCCCACCGGATAATTTAATTCCACGTTCCCCCACATAAGCATCATAACCACTACGTCCTTGGGCATCTCGTAAGGTTAGGATAAACTTCTCTGCTTCTGCTTGACGAGCTGCTTGCCGCATTTGTTCTTCATTTGCATTAGGATTACCATATAAAAGGTTTTCTCGTACTGATCGATGTAACAAAGAAGTATCTTGGGTAACCATACCAATTTGTGAGCGTAGACTGTCTTGGGTAACGGTACGGATATCTTTGTCGTCTATCAATATTTGTCCACTTTGTAAATCATAAAAACGTAATAATAGATTAATTAGCGTTGATTTACCGGCGCCAGAACGACCCACTAAACCTATTTTTTCTCCTGATTTAATATTCAAGTTTAATTGCTCAATAATGGGATCATTGGCACGATTATCATAATGAAAACAAACATTATTAAATTGAATATCACCGCGAGTTACTTTAAGTTCAGTTGCATTAGTTTGATCTTTGATTTCTTGTTGCGCAGAAAAAGTATTGATGCCATCTTGTACTACGCCAATATTTTCAAATAAGGCTGTCATTTCCCACATAATCCAGTGTGATAATCCATTTAAACGTAATGCCATTGCGGTTGCCGCGGCAATCGCTCCCACACCGACGATTGAAGTACTCCAAAGATAAAGTGCTAGTCCTGCTGTACTTAATATTAAGCTAATATTGAGAATATGATTGACTATTTCAAAACTGCTAACTAATCGCATCTGTTTATTGACAGTAATGAGAAAACCATCCATTGAATCCTTTGCATAATTTGCTTCATTTCCCGAATGAGAAAAGAGTTTTACTGTCATGATATTTGTATAAGCATCAGTTATGCGTCCGGTCATGAGCGAACGCGCATCGGCTTGTTGTTTAGCAACTTTACCTAATCGCGGAACAAAATAGAACAGTGCTACTACATAACACAATAGCCAACCGGTGAATGGAACAATAAACCAAATATCGAAACCAGAGAGGACAAGTGACATAGTGAAGAAATAGATTATGGCAAATACTAAAATATCAGCGATCAAAAAGCAGGTATCACGAACGGCAAGTGCCGTTTGCATCACTTTTGCTGAAACGCGTCCGGCAAACTCATCCTGAAAAAATCGCATACTTTGATTCAATACTAAACGATGTAAATTCCAACGAAGTCGCATTGGAAAATTACCCGCTAAAACTTGATGCTTTATAGTGGTTTGCAAGGCAACTAATAGCGTACTGGCGACAATAATAATAGTTAAGATGATTAAAGTTCGTCCCTCTTTTTGCCAAAGTTCATGAGGGATAACGTCACTAAGTTTATCAATCACTTGCCCCATCATAGCAAATAAAAACGCTTCAAATGCACCCGTCGTAGCGGTAAAGAAAATTAATAATAGAATATAAAACCGCATGCCTTTGGTCACTTGCCACAAAAATAGAAACAAATTTTTGGCAATGCTAGAGGGAATATCTTTAGGGTAGGGATTGACTCTTTTTTCGAACCATCGGTACATCTATAAATCCAATTTTTTATGCAAATTTAAGTTAATCATACACTATCTTGGTGAAAAAGTTTATTGTTTGATTGGTGTTAATATAATAAATTGACTTTAACAAATTGATTAAAAATTATTTATATTATTAAGATGCAAGTATAAAAATAATAAAAAACGTTATGTTTTTACTGATTTTAAGCGATAACTGATTTTATAACGCGCATAAGGCGTGATTTCATTAATAAATTTTATCAAATCATCATGGTCAAAACAGGATTGAATAAAATAACATCCATCACCTGTAATTTTATCTAAGGTCAAAACTTGCTGATAAGCACAAACCATTTGTTCAAATTCTTTAAATGAGTGATTGTTCATATAAAAAGTGATAAATTGATAATTTGCGTAATAAATTTGGGTGGTAAATTTGCTAATAATCCCCTTATCCTGCAATTGTTGTACACGTACACCAACTGCTTGACCGGTTAGAAATACTTTTTCACCTATTGCTTTCCACGATAAACGACTATTGTTAGCTAATATTGAAAGAATTTGTTTATCTTTATCATCCATAAAAGGTATCTTTTTCAAATTGAAAATAATCTTAAGTAAAGCTTTTCAGTAAGCTGTATCGTTATTTTAGTTAATCTTACATAATAAGTTAACACTTTTTTAAATGAGGAGTAAATCATGAAACAAGGGTTAATTATTATTGATGTACAAAATGATTATTTTGATAATGGTAATATGACGTTGGTAAATACCAAAATAGCCTTGCAAAATACATTGGCATTACAAACCTTTTTTCGTTCACAAAACAAACCTATTTTTTATATTCAACATGTTAATGTACGACAAGGTGCCACATTTTTTAAACCAAATACACCGGGTATTAACATTCATTCTCGTTTATTACCAATTAAAGTTGAAAATAATGAAGTTATCATCCGTAAACATTATCCAAATAGTTTTAAAGATACCACTTTGCAAACTGAACTAAGCCGAGCTAATATTGAACAAGTCGTCATCTGTGGTATGATGAGTCATATGTGTGTTGATTCAACCACACGTCAAGCAGCCGAATTAGGCTATCAACCAATTTTGATTGCTGATGCTTGTGCAACACGCGATCTTACCTTTCAATCAATAACAGTCAAAGCTGAGCAAGTACAAATCGCTTTTATGAGTGCATTAGCTAATTTTAGTGATGTTTATAATACCCAACAATTTATGGCAATTAACAATTAGCATTAAAAATAATGTTACTAGGATGAAAGGCAGTATCAAATAATGGGAGATGAACTATTTTTAACCTATGATCAATTAAACTCGGTTAAAAATAGTTCAATATAGCCCGATTCGTTTACTGATGTCTCGCTTTTAAAATACCAATCACATCTTGTAAGGATAAATTTTGATCTTGTAATAAGACTAATAAATGATAAATCAAATCTGCGGATTCATTTTTTAGCTCTTCTTGGTCGTGTACGGTAGCTGCCAAAGCGGTTTCGACGCCTTCTTCACCTACCTTCTGTGCAATGCGTTTGGTTCCGTCATGATATAATTTGGCGGTATAAGATGACTTCGGATCTGCTGTTTTACGTGAAGCAAGTAATTGTTCCAATTCGAATAAGAAACCCCAATCGGATTTTGCGGAACCAAAACAACTCATCGTACCTTTATGACAGGTTGGCCCTATTGGGTTAACTAATATCAGTAAGGTATCATGATCGCAATCAGGGGCGATTTTAACTACATTTAAAAAATGACCGGAGCTTTCGCCTTTAGTCCATAATCGTGCTTTAGTCCGTGAATAGAAAGTTACTTTACCTGTTGCGATGGTTTGCTGTAGGGCATCTTGATTCATATACCCAAGCATCAATACATCACCGGACACAGCATGTTGAATAATTACCGGCATTAAATGATTGACCTTTTGCCAATCTAATTGCGTAATTTGTTGAGTTGTTAACATAAGCGTATTGCCACTCCATTATTTGCTAGGTATTGTTTTAATTCAGCAATATTGATAATTTGTTTGTGAAAAACTGATGCAGCTAAGGCTCCGTCAACATTAACTTGTTTAAAAGCATCAAGAAAATGATGCATTTTACCAGCCCCACCAGATGCGATTAAAGGTACTTTGCATATTTGACGTATTGATTTTAATTGCGTTAGATCATACCCTTGCTTAACACCATCCTGATTCATCATATTAAGTACGATTTCACCAGCTCCATGTTTTTGGACTTCTTGTACCCAATCAAGTGTATTCCAGACAGTGGCAACTGTGCGTTTTTCATCCCCGGTATATTGATAAACATGATATTGGTTAGTTTTTTCATCATGCCAAGTATCAATACCCACTACAACGCATTGTACACCAAAGCGATCGGCTAACCGACTAATTAAGTTTGGATCGGCTAGGGCAGGGGAGTTTATTGAAATTTTATCTGCGCCGTATGATAAAATTTTAGCAGCATCATCAATGGTCTTAATACCGCCAGCCACACAAAATGGAATATCGATGACTTCTGCGACTTTAGCTACCCAAGTTTTATCTACAACGCGTCCGTCTGAAGAGGCAGTTATATCATAAAATACCAATTCATCGGCGCCTTCTATTGCATAGCGTTTGGCTAATGGCACGATGTCACCGATAATTTCATGGTTACGAAATTGCACGCCTTTGACGACTTGCCCATTTCGGACATCCAGACAAGGAATTATACGTTTTGCCAACATGTAATCGCCTCCCTAACGGTAAATTTTCCTTCTAATAAAGCACGACCGACGATAATGCCTGAAACACCACTTTTTTCTAATGCTTTCACATCATTAATATCACCTATTCCCCCCGATGCTTGTAAAGCAATTTGCGGATATTTATGGCTGATTTCATGATAAAGAGCGACGTTTGAACCTGTTAGCGTGCCGTCTTTTGCGATGTCAGTACATAAAACATGTTTAAGACCAACAGCCAGATAATCTTCGATAATCTGTTCCAAAGTTTTACAGGATTGCTCTTGCCAACCATGAATAGCAACATATTTTTGCCCATTAGGTGAGATACGAACATCTAATGCCAATACGAAGCGGTCAGCACCATAAGTTTTAAACCAGTTTTTAACCATCTCTGGAGATGTAATTGCGGTTGAGCCAATTACTACTCGCTCTGCTCCAGCGGTTAATAGTGCTTCAACATCTGCTTGTTGACGAATTCCACCGCCGATTTGTACGGGTATAGTTACCCCATTAATTAATTTACTGATCAGCGCTATTTGACGAGCATTAGGATCTTTTGCACCAGTTAGGTCAACCAAATGAAGTAGTTGTGCACCTTGTGCTTGATAATCTTGTAAACGGTATAAGGGATCATCGCTATATTGACGTTTTTGCGCATAATCACCTTGATGTAAACGAACTACCTGACCATCAATGAGATCCAATGCAGGGATAATAATTGGTTTTTGCATTAGTATTACATCTCCAGAAAGTTTTTCAGCAGTTTTGCACCTGCTAAGCCAGAACGTTCGGGATGAAATTGAACGCCGTAATAATTGTCTTTTTGAACGGCAGCGGTAAAGTTTTCGCCGTATTTGGTTTCTGCAATAGTTGCTGAACATAAAGGTAATGCGTATCCGTGAACAAAATAAAAATAAGAACCGTCTGGAATTTCCCGAAACAAATGATTGCCTGCTTTCGGGTAAACTTGATTCCAACCCATATGTGGTAAAGGTAACCCACAATCAGGTATTTTGGCAATAGTTTCCTTAATAAAACCTAAAGTATCCACATTACCTTCTTGGCTATGTTCAGCAAATAATTGCATACCTAAACAAATGCCTAATGTTGGTTGGGTACAGACTTTAATTACTTCTATTAAATGCCGTTGTGCCAATTGCTCCATTGCTGCACTTGCAGCACCTACACCGGGTAATAGTAGTTTGTCTGCTTTTAAGATAAGATCGGGATCATCGGTGATCATCGGTTGATATCCTAAGCGTTCAATAGCATATTTAACGGAAGCTAGATTAGCGCACGCAGTATCAATAATAATAATATTCATTACAGCACTCCCTTGGAACTTGGTAGATTATTACCCTCAATTTTTATTGCTTGTTTTAAAGTACGTGCAAATGCTTTAAAGAGGCTTTCAATACGATGATGATCGTTATCGCCATTTGTTTCCATATGTAAAGTGATAGCCATAGCATAGCATAAAGAATAGAAGAAATGTTCTACCATTTGCGTACTCATATCGCCAACTTTTTGATGAGTAAATTGCGCCTTATAGACTAAATATGGCCGACCAGAAATATCGATTGCGCATTTCGCTAAGCACTCATCCATTGGGATTACAGAAGCATATCGGGTAATGCCACGTTTATCACCTAAGGCTATTTTTAATGCTTCACCTAAAGCTAATCCAGTGTCTTCAATCGTATGGTGATCATCAACATTCAAATCACCTTCAACCTGGATATTTAATTTAATACCACCATGTGTGGCAATTTGGTCAAGCATATGATCAAAAAAGCCGATGCCGGTATGTATCATGCTGTTACCCTGACGATCGAGCCAGACTTCTACTAAGATCTGGGTCTCTTTGGTGTGACGTTCAACTTTAGCATAACGGTCCGGAGTGGTTAAACGTTGCGCAATCTCATCCCAGTTTAATATTTCTGGATGATAGCGTAATCCATTGATTGCCATGTTTTTAGCTAATTGTAAATCGGTTTCTCTGTCACCAATTACATAACTATTTTGTTTATCTAATTTACCATCCAAAAGATATGGTAACACCAATTGAATTTTCGGTTTACGACAATCACAATTATCTTTAGGAAAATGAGGGCAAATTAATACATTCTCGAATTTAATTCCCTGTGATTGAAAAATTTGCATCATTAATTGATGTGGTCCTTCGAAACTTGCCAGCGGAAAGCTTTCCGTTCCTAATCCATCTTGATTGGTCACCATCACCAATTTAAAGCCAGCAGCCTGTAGTTTTAATAGCGCTGGAATGACATTGGTTTCTAATGCCAGTTTTTCATATTTATCCACTTGAAAATCAATCGGTGGTTCAGTAATTAGAGTGCCATCGCGATCAATAAAAAGGTATTTCTGCGCCATATTATTCATCCTTATTATGAATTGTCATTAATGCATGAACGAGGGCATCGCATTCAGCGGTTGTTCCGATTGAAATACGGATGCAATTAGCTAAACCATGTTGCTTATGCTGATCTCGCAAAATGATCCCTTTTTCCCACAATGTTTTAAAAATGTATTGACCATTTTTAAATTTCACCAAAATATAATTACTATCGCTTGGGTAAATCTTTTCTACCATATTGAGCGTTTCCAGTTGTTCGATCAATTTTTGTTTTTGTTTATTTAAGTTAACAACATGTAATTGCATCGCAATAAGATTCTCATTAGTCAGAGCTTGGGCTGCAATGTCAGCAACAGGTGTGGCTAATGGGTATGGTGCGATTATTTTCTGCAAGGCAGTTATAATCGGTGGATTGGCAATGGTAAAACCACAGCGCAATCCAGCTAAGGCGAAAGCTTTAGATAACGTTCGCAATATAACAAGATGTGGAAAATCAGCTAACCAGCTAACGATCGAATTTTCATGAGAAAACTCAATATAGGCTTCATCAACGACGACGAGCGCTCTATTTGCTGCCATTGTTAATAGTTTCTTAATATCGTTAGGATTAAGCAAATTGCCAGTGGGATTATTAGGTGAACAAATATAAATTAATTTGACGTGATTAAGGTTTTGTTCAATCGTCGGCAAATCTAATTGCCAATCTACGGTTTGAGGAATTGCTTTATAATTAATACCTAATGTTTGGGCACTGACTAGATACATACCATAAGTGGGAGGGCAAAAAATTATGCTATCATGTTGCGGTTCACAAAAGGCACGCATCAGTAATTCAATCGCTTCGTCTGCACCTCGACTGACTATTAACTGTTCAGGTTTAACGCCAGCATAATTAGCATAACGTTCTAGAACCTGTTGGGGTTGTGGTTCAGGGTAACGATTAAAATTTTGTTGTTTCAATTCATAATGAGGTGAAATGGGATACTCATTAGCGTTTAACCAAATATCACCTTTACCGCCGATCCGACGTGCTGATTGATAAGGGGTAAGTTCACGAACATTTTTTCTAACCAATTTTGTGATATCTATAGGATTTGTCATTATTGTGATTCCTTATTTAATGCCGCAAGTCGTAACGTTACCGCTTGTTTATGTGCAGTAAGTTGTTCTGCTTCAGCCATCAGTTCAACCGTTTTACCAATGGCTAATAATCCTTGTGGAGATAATTGTTGAATCGTCATTCTTTTTTGAAAGTCCGCTAGACCTAAGCTTGAGTAGGTGGCTGTATAACCATATGTTGGTAATACGTGATTGGTACCGGAAGCATAATCACCTACTGACTCCGGTGACCAAGCGCCTAGAAATACTGATCCGGCACTGCTAATCTTTTCTACCAATGCTGGCGCATTTTGGGCTTGAATAATCAAATGTTCTGGACCATAACGATTGCTTATTTCAATACATTGATTAATGTCGGAGGTAATGATTATGCGACTTTGACTTAAAGCCTGTTGTGCAATCGCTTTTCTTGATAATGATGCCAATTGCTTATCTACCTCTACAGATACAGCTTTAGCAAGATCTTCATCAGGCGTGAGTAAAATAACTTGTGAGTCGGGACCGTGTTCAGCTTGTGATAATAGATCGGCAGCAATGAATACTGGATTAGCTTGATGATCGGCGATGACTAGTACCTCAGAAGGACCGGCTGGCATATCAATTGCTGCACCATCAATACGTTGACTTATTTGACGTTTTGCTTCTGTAACATATGCATTACCAGGACCAAAAATTTTGTCGACACGTGTGATTGTTTCGGTGCCAAATGCCATGGCAGCAATAGCTTGAGCACCGCCAAGTTGATAAACGTCGCAAACACCACATAATTCGGCCGCGTATAAAATTTCATCGGCAATTGGCGGTGGGGAACATAAAATCACTTGTTTACAACCTGCAATTTTAGCTGGAATAGCCAACATTAAAACAGTTGAAAGCAAAGGAGCAGAGCCGCCAGGAATATATAATCCCACCGATTGAAGCGGTCGAGTGACCTGTTGGCATTGAATGCCGGGCATTGTTTCAACCATGATTGGCGGATGGCGTTGTGCCTGATGAAATAACTCAATATTTTTTGCTGCTTGTTGCATGGCTTGCTTGAGTTCTGGATTGACTCGGTTGCTAGCTTGACTGATTTGATGGCTATTGAGTTTTATTTCCTCTAAGATAACTTTATCAAACTTCTGACACAGGGTTTTTAACGCGGTATCGCCCTTTTCTTTAACTTGCTGCAATATGGCATTGACAGCTTCACTGATAGACTGCGATGCATTTACCGCAGGGCGGGTTAATAACGTTTTTTGTTCCTGTTGATTACAATTCTGCCAATGAGTGATTATCATCTTTTTTACTCCATCATTTTCTCAATAGGTAATACAAGTATTGAACTAGCGCCTAACAGTTTTAGTTTTTCCATTGTTTCCCAGAATAAGGATTCACTACTGACCATATGAAGTGCTACCCGATTTTCTTCATTAGCTAATGGTAAAATGGTTGGATCTTCCGCTCCGGGTAATAATGCAATCACTTGTTCTAAAGCATTGGTTGGTGCATGTAACATAATATATTTTGATTCACGAGCTTGAATGACACCTTGAATACGGGTCATTAATTTATCAATAAGTGCTTGTTTATCAGATGATAACGTTCCATCACGTTGAATTAAACAGGCTTTTGAACGATATATTACTTCAATTTCCTTTAAACCGTTTGCTTCTAAAGTGGCTCCGCTTGACACTAAATCACAGATAACATCAGCTAATCCTGCACGTGGTGCAACTTCAACTGATCCATTTAATAAACAAGTTTTGAAATTAACATTATATTGATTTAAATAACGCTTCAGTAGGTGAGGATAGGTGGTGGCAACACGTAAATTATCCAGACATTGCGGTCCTTGGTAATCAAAATCTCGTGGCGCAGCTAGCGATAATCGACAACCACCAAAATCTAAACGACGTAACATTTTAAATTGTGGTTGTTGACCCTCTGCTTGACGCGAAAGTACTTCTTCTTCTAGTACATTTTCACCAATAATGCCAATGTCTACTACACCATCAATGACTAAACCAGGAATATCGTCATCGCGCACACGTAAAATATCAATTGGCATATTTTCGGCAAAAGCAATAAGGCGTTGTTCATGTAAATTGATTTTAATACCACATTGGGTTAATAGTTTTTTTGAATCGTCGCTTAACCGACCAGATTTTTGCATTGCAATACGTAACCGTGAATTATCTAACATTTTCCTCTCCAAATGGTAAGTTGAAAAATTATACTTATTACTTGTAAAGCCAATAAAAAACCCTCGGAAGAGGATCTTCCGAGGGCTCTGTGAATCTTTTGCGCTTAACCGGAAGACCTTGTCTTCCAGCACCAAACGCCCGAAGACTAATCAGGGATGGTGATGATGATGGGTATTACAGTTTAAAACAAAAGCGCAAAGTAAATTCATAACATTTAATATTCAAAATAAAGATACTAGGTAAAATAGCTGATAAATTTATTACTGACAAGTGATTTTTTTACTGTTTACAAAAAAAGCTAAATTAGTTATCGAATTGTTTCTATAAATGCGATTACAGAGAAATATCATGATATAGCAGAGATAATAGATATTTAAATTGAATAATTAAATTTAAAATTATTTGTTTATTTATTAGTAACAATTTTTCCAAAATTATCAATTAAAAACAGTAAAATTTACTTATAAAAGACTAGACTAAGTAATTATCACTAAAGTATTTCAAACAAGTAAATTAATTTTAATTCAATTAACACTAAACTCTAAATATTTTTGAAATTGGGTATCGTTGCTTAAATTCAATCTAAACTTTTCTTTATTCAACAATACCGATCTGTTTTTATGCGTTTTAATAAAATTGATCTATTACAAAACACTTTGGAAAAATTTAGAATTTTAGCACACTGTTTTTTTTAAATATGTGGTTAGTTTATGTAGGTTAACTATCGTGTAATCATTTAGCGATATTAAGATGTTTTAAAACCACTCTTTTCCGAGTGGTTATGATTGAATTTTTATAAAATTATTTAATCAATTTAGCATTTTCGACATAGCTCATATCACCCACACTTTCGACAATAAAGATGCCATCATCTGTATAACGGATTTTAGTTACACTTGCATTACCTAATGCTTGGTGAACAGGTGTTTCGGTCATTTCATTAATCATAGCTAGTATTGCCATACCATGAGAAACAATTAATACATTTCCACCACCTTGTTTCTGAGCAGATTTCGCAATATCATACATTGATTCTAGCATACGATTTTTTACCGTTTCATAATTTTCAGCTTCACCCGACTTTTCAACAGCTGCAATAGCATTCATCATTTTATCAATAGTAATTTTACCGGCATTGAAATCAGCCATTAATTCTTGATCAGAGGGATAACCAAGATATTGTGCAGCCGGTCCCCACATATTTGGGTCTAAATCACCTTCAAATAAGCCAAAGCACGTTTCGCGTAACGTTTTTAATTCGGTAATAATGTTTTTTTCATCCCCTTTGGCTTCTAATATTAAACGCGCTGTTTCACGAGCTCTTCCTGAATCACTGGAATAAACAGCTATAAAATCAACATGTTTTAAACCTAGACCTAATTGTTGCGCAACTTCAACACCGGCTTTAGTTAAGGGGGTATCCGACCAACCTTGAGCTCGATGAGTTGTATTGAACATCGTTTTACCATGGCGTGTAAAATAGAGGTTAACTTCAGCTGCAAAAGATTGTGATACTTGGATAGTAAAAATGAATACGAGACTTATTAATTGGATAAATTTTTTCATGGTTTCTTCCTCATTATAACAAATTAAATCGATAATCGATGACTGTCTCTGCTGATAAGGTTGGCGATCGCTGAGCTCGGCCATGTCTTAATTTTGGCGTGATATCCGAAGTACTCATTGTTTTGTAAGACCATCCGTAGCCAAATTTGGATAAAATTGATAAATTTTTAAATGTTCCACTTTTAGGCTTCCAGATATTAAAGACATTGATCTCACCATTTTTTAACCTATCATGCTTATAGTTAAATTCACCATAATTCATGTACAGTCCAGTACTATTATCTTTAAAGAAATCGTAAGTGAGTACCGATGTCAATACGATTTCGCCATCACGCATATAATCAGCTCCAGCAGCGGCTAGACCATTAAAGCGACCGCGTGTGTTTTTACCTAAATGTCGGCCATAATACCCTATAGCATTATGTTTATTGGCATCAGTATATGCTAAACCAATTCTGATACTCCAATCAGTTTCTTTCCATTCAATATCAGATGCATAGTGCCAAGCATGGTTTTCGAACTCTTTTTTATCAATTTTCATAGTGTCATAATTATTTAAAGCATAACTACCATAAAATTGAGAGCGAAGTATCATTTTTGGTATCGGTTTATAGGATAGTTCTAGGGCATGGCGTCTTAAATAATCTTTCGCTTCACCGTAGGAATAATCTAACGTGAGATTGTCATTTTGGTAGGCTAATTCTGTAGTAAAAATATGATCAATCACATTTTTTCGATCATTACTCAAAAAGTGAACCTTTTTAGCTGATTCTCGCGGTAGCGTGCTGTCAATATAACCTAAGGAAAAAGCAATATTGTTGTATTTTAAAATACCGCTGTACCCTAGATAACTATTTCGTGTTAGATGATGCGAAGAACTGATGACGCCAAAATCTTTTAAATGATGCCAACCAAGTTTAGCGTTAAAACTTAAATTGTCGTTAGTTAATTTAATTTTTGCATAACGTTGAGTAAATTTATTAAATCCTTTCGCATTATGCTTATCAAATCCTTTTCCATGATTATATAGAAGATTACGGGTAGCGAAATAATCACTAGCGCCTAATTTAATGACATTATCATAAGTCACATCCAAACCTATTACATTGAATAGATAACCTGATTGATAATCAAATTTGAAAGCTTGTCCCCAAGCACTATGAACTTCTTTGGATTGTGCTGCATTTTCTTTTAAATATTTCCAATGATTACGTGTCGAAAAATCGAAGTGGCTTTGTTTGAAAAAGTCGTTGTCAGTAATTGTGTTAACAAATGTATTATCGTGATTATTACTAGCGAAGGCACTGCTTATGGTTATGGTAGAGATTATTCCTATTATAACTATATTTTTCATATATTATTCTCCATATAAAATTGAATACAGCGCTATAATCTCAATACTTAATTTAGCTATAATTCACTTATGCTATGATTAACATAAATTCAATTTGTTCTTTTATGCTTATCAATCAGTTAGTTAAAGCCAGTCGACCACGGTTAACGTACGCCATGTTACCAATTTCGTTGACTTCATATTGACCATTTTGGTAAGTTATTTTTATTATTGTGGCATTACTCAATGGTTTATTTTTCGTTAGATCATTCGTTAAATCATCAATCATAATTTGCATCGACATACCGGAAGATATAGCCAATACATTTTTTTGTTTATTATCTAACGCATTTTGTATAATAGTATGTAATGCTTCGGTAGTTCTAGTTTTAACTTGTTGAAAATTTTCAGCCATATTTTTACTATCTGCCTCGGCAATGCTGTTCGTCAGGTTTTTAACTGAAATTTTGCCCGCTAGATAAGCTTGATAAAACACGGTTTTAGAATGAAAACCAAGTCGTTTCATGCTTGCTATGACCATGTTACTATTCGGTTGACCTTCAAAGCCGCCATAAAAAACTTCACGTAATCCTTTTAATTCATGGATTGGAGCATTGTTAATTTGCATTTGTTTTAAAATTACCTGCATGGTTTCGCGTTGTCGACCTGCATCACTGGTGTAAAAAGCATCAAATTTAATCCCTTTCAAACCTTCTCCCAAATATTGGGCAACTTCAATCCCTTGATCCGTTAATGGCGAATCAGCCCAGCCTTGAACCAAATCAAAAGTATTAAACAGCGTTTTACCGTGACGAGCAAAATAGATTGTGACCGTTTTATCATTAGTAGTTACCGGCTGTGAATGACAGCCGGCGATTATTGATAAAATAGAAAGTAATACAATAATGAATAACGCTTTCAATTTCATCGTGCATCCTCTTTTATTCTAGATAGATGGTTTGTATTTTAATGTTTCACCATTAGATTTGATGACCGATTGATACCAGTAAAAACTTTTTTTACGGCTACGTTGCAAGCTACCGCTACCATCTTGGTTGAGATCAACATAGATAAAACCGTACCGTTTAGTGATTTCAGCTTTAGAAGCACTGATCAGATCAATCGGTCCCCAACTGGTATATCCGATCACTTCAACGCCATCTTCGATAGCTTCATAAACCTGTACTAGATGATCGTTCATATAATCAATACGATAGTCATCATTAATCGTTCCATCAGCCTCGACTTTATCTTTAGCACCTAGACCATTTTCGACAATAAAAAGAGGTTTTTGGAAACGCTCATAAAGAAGATTCAGTAGATAACGGATACCTGTTGGGTCTATTTGCCATCCCCATTCAGATGCTTTTAAGTGTGGATTAGGTACCATATCTAAAATATTACCTTTTTTACGTAACGAATTATCGGATGTCCCACAACAACTCATATAGTAGCTAAAGGAAACAAAGTCGATGGTAGCTTTAAGATCCTCGCGGTCTTGATCGGTAATATGAAGATTAATATGATTTTCTTTGAAATAGCGACGCATATACGTTGGATAATAGCCTCGTGTCTGCACATCGCCAAAGAATAACCAGCCATGATTTTCTTGATGTGTTGCCCAAACATCAGCTGGTTTTGGTGATAATGGGTAAGCCACCGCACCAAGTAGCATATTACCAATTTTTGCATCAGGAATAATTTGATGACATAATTTAACCGCTCGTCCACTGGCAACTAATTGATGATGGATTGCTTGATAAATTTGTTCTTTAGTACTGTTTCTAGCCAAACCAACGCCGGTAAAGGGTTCGTGTAATGACATATTAATTTCATTAAATGTTAACCAATATTTGACTTTATCTTTGTAACGTTCAAATACCGTTTTGGCGTAACGGGTAAAAAAATCAATAACTTTACGATTGCCCCAACCGCCGTATTGGGTAACGAGATGATAAGGCATTTCATAATGTGACAGTGTCACTAACGGGCTGATGTTGTACTTCGCCATTTCATCAAATAACTTGTCATAAAATGCTAACCCTTTTTCATTAGGTTGTTCTTCATCACCATTGGGAAAAATTCGTGTCCAAGCAATGGAAATCCGTAAACAGGTGAATCCCATTTCAGCAAAGAGAGCAATATCTTCAGGGTATCGGTGATAAAAATCGATTGCGCGATCTTTGATGCTAGTGATTTCGGTTTCATTACGGTTAATGATTTCACCAAATAATCCATTTGGTGTACAGTCAGATGTAGATAAACCCTTACCATCTTCACGATAAGCCCCTTCAACTTGATTGGCGGCAATAGCTCCTCCCCAAAGGAAATTTTGTGGGAATTTGATTGACATGTTTTACTCCTTATTTTTTGTTAATGCTAACAATGCATCACCACTTTTAATATCGTCTTGGTTAAAAATACATTGGACTGCTTGATAATTATCGCTATTTGTCACAATCACAGGGGTCGTTATTTCAAAACCGGCTTGTTCAATTGCATCAATATCAAAACTGACTAACAAATCACCTTGTTTAACTTTACTCCCCATCTGCACATGTGCTTCAAAAAATTGACCATCTAATTTTACGGTATCTATACCAATGTGGATCAATATTTCCACACCTGAATCAGTTAGAATACCAATGGCATGTTTGGTTCTAAATAGCGATACAATTTCACCATCTGCAGGTGCGACAGCTTGTCCAATCGCTGGTATGATTGCTGCTCCTTTGCCCATTAATTCGCTGGCAAAGGTTTGATCACTCACTTGATTCAACGGGATAAGTTTACCGGTCATTGGACTAAAAAGGGTGATATCATTTGCTGATTTTTGTGAAACATCTTTTTCACCACTAATCATTTGCACTTTATCTTTTGCAATACCAAAGCAATAAGTGACAATTGCCGATAAACTGAATGAGGCAATTGAACCAATAACCACGGCATAGAATCTTTGATCAATTCCTTCTCGTGGAATTAATTGTAAGAATGCAAATATACTGATGAAACTAAATGAATAAATGACGGAATGATAATAACCGACAATGGCTCCACCAATTGTTGCTGATAAACAGCCAATGATAAATGGTCGTTTTAGCGGTAAGTTGACACCATAAATGGCTGGTTCAGTTACACCAAAGATCCCAGATAGTACCGAAGAATTCGCTAATGCCTTAAATTGCTTGTCTTTACTGCGTAGCATAACAGCCAATACCGCCCCAACTTGGGCAAATACCGCAGGAAACAAGATCGGTAACATAAAATCTTGTTGATAAAGTGTAATATTATTCATGATAAAAGGCACTAATCCCCAATGAATACCAAATATAACCATTACTTGCCATGCGGCGGCTAAAATCATCGATGCGACAATAGGATTGAGATGATATACATAGATAATACCTGTAGCGACGTGATCGCAGATAAACGAGACAACTGGTCCGATAACCGCAAATGTTAAAGGGACGGTGATTAAAATACCCAAAAGAGGAGATATGAATTTTTTAAAGGAATCATGTAGAACTTTATTAAAATTTCTCTCTAATAAACAATAAAACCAACTGGCTAAAATAATAGGGAACACTGATGAAGCATAAGGAATCAGATTGATCGGAATAGAGAAAAATTCAGTGTTAAATGATAATGCACCCTTCATCATACCACCAATAACAGGATGAACCAGTGCGCCACCTAAAGCCAAACCAACATAGGGATTACCGCCGAATTTTTTCACTGCGGAGAAACCTAAAATTATTGGTAGATAATAAAATGGTGCATCAGCAATTGCAAATAAGAAATTGAAAGTTGGCGTGTTCGGTTGAATCACACTAATGACTACTAAAAATTCAATTATCCCTTTAAGAATCCCACCAGCTACGATGATGGCTAATGTAGGGATAAAAATGCCAGAAACCAAATCAATCAGTCTGGAAAAAATACCAATTTTTTTCCCCGATGGGGTATCTGGCGTGTTTTTGTCATTAAAATTTGCCAGTTGCATGATATCACTATAGACATCGGCAACATGATTACCGATGACCACTTGAAATTGTCCGCCACTTTTAACCACGGTAATAATGCCAATTTGTTTTTTCAAATTGTCTTCATCGGCCTTAGCGTCATCTTTCAAAACAAATCTTAAGCGAGTTGCACAATGCACCAAACTAATGACATTGTCTTTCCCACCTACATGCTGAATAATTAATTCAGCGAGCGCTTGATTTTTCATAATTAATCCTATTTTCTAAGCAAAAAAAAACCTAAACCTCACCTGAAATGGCGAGATTTAGGTTTTGCCCGTTTTAATAAACAGTAACAATCCAATATTTTGTGGTTAGACTAGCATTTTTTTTACTTTACTGAAAAGTAGATCTTTTATTTAAAATAACTTTTGTGATCAGCTTCTCATTTTAAGCTGTTTGCGCAATGTTCTGTAATTCGTTACGTAAACGCTCAATATGAATTGTTAGATATAAGCTTTCATCTTCGGTTAACGCATGACCGTATTGATTGATCAAATGTAGGTCGATGCGTTTAGTACATAAATACGCTTGTTGATAGTTTTGTTTAATCATATCCCATAATGCCGGATCATGGGTAGTGGTGAAATTATCATTTAAAATGCGGTGTGAAAAAAACTTCAAGTGGGTAATAAATCTTTGATAAGTTAAACTTTCTTCATCATATTCAAATTTAAAATAGTATTTAACGATATTTAATATTTCGCGGATGATTTTTGTCATGGCAACGATGTTTGACATGGTATCATTGAGTTGAGCATTAATGATGTGAAACGTAATAAAACCAGCCTCATCTTCAGGAAGTTGAATATTAAGCCGTTGTTTAATTACATCTAATGCAAATTCACCAATTTTAAATTCGTTTGCATAAAGTTTTTTAATTTCCCACAAAAATCCATTGGGTATGTTAAAGCCTTGTTTATGTCTTTCAATTGCAAAATGGATATGATCGGTTAATGTTATATAGATACTTTCTTGTAATTTTTGATTTAATTCAGTTTTGGCGCGATTAATTATAATTTCGCTGACGGTAATGACTTCAAGCGGAATTTCCGACAATAATTCGGTAAAGCGGGGAATGATTTCTTTATTGATTAATGAAAACTGCTTTTCGATTAATGCTTGATCAACTAAATCACCTTCTTTTTTTTTGAAACCAATACCTCTACCAGTGATAATCCTTTCCTGACCTTTGTTACCAAGCGTTACAATCACATTATTATTTAAAATTTTATGAATTTTCATTATAATTTATAGTTATATTTCAATTATCTATTTATCATATATCATAATGTTATAATTTTACCAGTTAAAAGGTGAAGATTTGAATGTGTGATCTTAGTCATATTTTAGTCAATAATAGATGATTATTTGCTGAATATATATTCAGCAATATATAAAAGATATTAATCACGATTTTGCATATTTGATTATATGATGTAAAAATACCTGTTATTTTGGCAGTGCTGAAATTTTATTTTTTGGTTAAAACATCTTAAAAAAGTTGTTTTTTTAACTATTTTTTAAATTAGCAACATAGTTGTAGTAATTGAATTAATTAATCGCTATGCTATTGATCATTAAAAATTTTTAAATACTTAACCTTATTTCTTTGCATGGTTGTTCACGGAGGATAGAAGTAAAAAATGTTAAGCAAATTTTTTCACTGTTTGAATTTGCTAATTCAATATAGCGTAGTTTTTCTCTTTTTTTTCTTGTTTTCCACTTCTGCTAGCGCAAAAGATTTACATATCTACAATTGGTCTGATTTTATTGCCCCTGACACTATAGCGAATTTTGAGCAGCAATTTGGTATTAACGTTACTTATGATGTTTATGATTCCAACGAAGTATTGGATGGTAAATTGATGGCAGGCAAGACGGGTTTTGATTTAGTTGTACCGTCAGATAACTTTCTTGCTCGGCAACGGCATATTGGACTTTATTTAAAATTAGATAAACAAAAACTACCTAATTATCAGCATTTGGATAAAAAATTTTTACAAATGATGGCTATTCATGATCCAGGTAACGAATATTCAATTCCCTACATTTGGCAATCAACTGGGATCGGATACAATATTGCAAAAATTAAGCAGATATTAGGTGATGATGCGCCCTTAGATAGCTGGGACTTGGTATTTAAAACAGATAATTTAGCTAAATTAAAGCAATGTGGTGTTGCTTTTTTAGACACCCCAAGTGAAATATTTCCAACTGTGCTTAACTATTTAGGTAAAGATCCCAATAGCCAAAATCCCCAAGACTACGAGCAAGCAACAAAATTCTTAGCTACCTTACGTAACGATGTAACCTACTTTCATAATTCAAGATATATTAGTGATTTATCAGGTGGTGATATTTGTGTTGCTATCGGTTGGTCGGGGGATATGATGCAAGCGGCAAATGCGGCTAAATTAGCTAAAAATGGTATAGAAATTGGATATACAGTGCCTAAAGAAGGTGCGATTATTTCATTTGATGTGTGGGCAATCCCCAAAGACGCCAAAAATGTAGAAGCTGCTTATACTTTTCTGAATTACTTATTAGAACCTCAAGTTATGGCAAATATTACTAATACCATCTATTATCCTAGTGCTAACATTGATGCCATGGATTATTTAGATCCAGAGGTGAAAAATAACCCTTCTGTATATCCCACGGATGAGGTAATTAATCGGTTATTTATTGTTAAAGAACAATCAATAAAAATTGATAAGGTAATGGTTAGATTATGGACGCGTTTACTATCAGGTAAATAATTATTAGCTCAAAACTAGTAAACATTCATGTTAATTAAAGGAGTGTTGTCATATGAAAAATAAAGAATCAACGCATAAACGAGTTATTTTGAATGGTTTATTAACCGTGATAAACACAAAACGCCTTTCATCAAATATTATTGAGATAATCTTTAAATCAGCAAAAGCCTTTACCCTCGATCCTTTATGGCTTGGTCCGCATCTTAAGTTATTATTTCCAGATTCTAATGGTGATTTATGTTTTCCGAGTGTAAACGATGAAAATAAGGTGATTTTACAAGCTGGGATACTGGAAAAAGCAAGAACGTATAGCATTCGTCATTATGATCCGATTAATCAGCTGATTACTGTCAATTTTGTAGTACATGAGCAAGGTTTAGCGACAACTTGGGCTCAATCTGCTAAGGAAGGCGATGTAATTGGTCTGATTGGGCTAGGAGCGAAAACGAATTTTGATGAGCGGAAGGTATTTATTTTGCTCGGTGATATCGCTGCTATGCCTGCGATCTGTTATAGCTTAGAACAAGCACCATCCAGCCAACGTATGTTAGCTATAATTGAAGTGAAAAATGAGTCAGATATACAGCCAATGCAGTTATCATCATCAAAACAGGTGACATGGTTAGTTAAGCAAGGTGCGGAAAGCAAGTTATCACAAGCGATCACTCAATTAGCTATTCATCATGATGAGGATATAATTATTTGGGGGGGGATGGAAGCAGCATTGGCACAACAATTACGTCATAATCTATGTGATTGTTTTACACATTTATCAAAAGATGCAATTCATCTTATCAGCTATTGGCGAATCGGTTTTGCTGAAGGCCAATTTAAACATCGAAATTGATAACGTTTAAAAATTAAGGAAGCTTGATTTAAAATATGAATATATTGGCACATCTTCATCTTGCAACTTTAGCTAATAGCTCAATTATTGGTAACGTTGCTGCCGATTTTGTGAAAGGCGATCCTTATCAACAATTTCCTCAAGTGATTGCTGATGGCATAATGTTACATCGTCGTTTAGATAAGTTAGTTGATCAAATGACGGAGGTTAAACAAGCCAGAAATTTATTCCAGCCTACTCATCAACGTGTTGCTCCCATAACATTAGACATCGTATGGGATCATTTTTTAGCAAAGCATTGGCATCACTTTAATCCCGATTGTGATTTAGTTATTTTTAATCAACGAATGAAAAATGAAATTAACCATCAAATTCAATTATTCAGTCAAGATTGCCAGCAGTTTATGCAACATGTATGGCAAGGTGAATGGCTAATGAATTATGCTAATTTAGATTTTATTAGCAAAGTACTTAATGGTATGGCAAATCGCCGGCCAAAACTTTTTTTAATTCGTGATACTGTCGTTGATATTCACCAAAATTATTCCCAACTCGAAACACACTTTTTCCAATTCTATCCTGTTTTAATATCTCAAGCTCAAGCAAAACGATTATAATTAAGAGTTTGGTTATGGAATTTAATAAAACAATAATTATATCAATAAGATATGTTTATTTAGATTGTGATTGGCGAACTGATTTTTGTTTGCTATCTTAATAATATTCGTCAAAAGTGAGTTTTTACGTAAGTAAAATGTGGCAAAGCGTTTTAATACAGTGAAAAGGCTGCGTTAAAACGACAAAATTTAGTAGGGTAATGATATGACACAAGATGTTAATCAAAATGGGGATTTTAGTCATTATATTGATAAAAAAGTGAAAGTTTTACCTATTCAAAATTCGCTTTTGTTATCAGCTAATCCAGTTTATAGTTGCCAATTGGATGGTAAAGGCAAAGCTTTTCCATTAGATCATCAAGGTGAAGCAACCATACAACAACCTTGCTGGATTCATTTAGACTTTGCTAAACCCGAAACTATTGATTGGATTAAAACAACCAATTTAATACCTGATTTAGTCAAAGACGAATTAATCAAACCCAATCAAATATCCAAAGAAACGCGGTTTGATACAGGAATTCTAGTTGTTATGCGAGGAGTCAACTATACACCTAATGAATTACCTGATCCAATTGTCACATTTCGATTCTATATCACCGATAATTTGATTATTTCTACTCGCCATCAGCAGATAGATGCAATATCAAAATTAAAAGAAAATTTAGAACAAGGTATTGGACCCGTTGATGTTGCAGACTGGTTAATCCAGGTATCAGAACTGATCAGTGATCAGGTAAATTTGTCATTTGATGGAGTGCATAATAAAATTATTAAACTTGAAGATTTGGTTTTGAATCAGCGCGTATTTTCTCACAAAGAAATAGGGCGAGTACGCAAACAATTAATTGTATTACGTCGACTTCTCTCGCCACAACGCGATATATTTGTTAAAATCGCCACTGAAAGAATATCCTGGATTGATGATAATGATCGTCAACGATTACACGATATTTCTAATCAGCAAAGTCATTACGTATCGGACATTGATAGCTGTTTATTGCGTTTAGCATCCATCATGGAACAAATTAATAGTTTTTTGGCGGAATCAACCAATAAACGTATTTATTTAATGTCGTTATTTACCATTATTTTTACTCCAATTACTTTTATCACTAGCTTGCTTGGTGTTAATTTGGCCGGTATTCCTTTCAGTGAAAAAGAATGGTCGTTTATTGGTTTAATAATTCTATTGATTGTGATTTGTATAGTTTCAGCTATATGGCTTAAGCTAAAAAAGTGGTGGTAAAAAATTAAGCTTTAATATGTAAAAGGTAATATATTGATGTATTTTGATAAAATAATTAATAAGAAAGATATTGAACCGTTATTTCAAAGTACAACTCAAACAATTATTCAAGCTTATTTTGAAGGAAATATTGGTTTTGCTTATGCTGATAATTTATTGCGACCGGCAACAGTAGTAATTAATACAGGTTGCTTCTTTTTTTTAGCCGGTAAGCCGAATCCGGATATGCTTTACTATATTCCCAAAGTATATAGTGATAATTATGCAATTCTGGTCCCTATTGATGATATCTGGCAAAATTTGATTGAAAATGTATATCGTAACAATTATGAGAAAATTACACGTTATAGTTTCTATACTCCTAAAGTTTTTGATATTCACAAACTACAATTAATTATTTCAAAATTACCTAAAAACTATCAATTAAAAGCTATTGAAGAAAAGGATTATCAGCAAATTATCAATCTCGAATGGGCTAAAGACTTGTGTAAAAACTTCAGTTCATATTTAGATTTTGAAAAATCTGGATTGGGATTTATTATTTTAAAAGATAATGTTATTGTTTCTGGTGCATCATCTTATTTAGCTTATAATAATAGTATCGACATTGAAGTCGATACTATAGTTGAAGAAAGGCGAAAAGGACTTGCTTTGATTAGTTCGGCAAAGTTAATTTTGGCCTGCCTGAATCGTCAAATATCACCTAACTGGGATGCACACAATAAACCGTCTTTAAAGCTTGCTATCGAGTTAGGGTTTCTTTTAAATCAACCCTATAGTGCATATATCGTTTGGAATTTGTAACTAATACTAATTATGATGCAATCTAATGAATCTTATCGTTTATTTATCGCCGAAAAACCTAGTTTAGCTAGAGCTATTGCAGATGTTTTGCCCAAGCCTCACCAAAGGGGAGATGGTTTCATTCGCGCCGCAAATGGCGATATTGTGAGTTGGTGTATTGGTCATTTACTTGAGCAAGCAGCACCCGATAATTATGATCCACGCTATAAAAAATGGCAAATTAGTGATTTACCTATTATTCCTGATAATTGGTTATTATTACCGAAATCGAGCACCCATAAACAATTTACTGTTTTAACTCAATTAATTACTAATGCCACCGAAATTGTCCACGCGGGAGACCCTGATCGTGAAGGGCAGCTATTAATTGATGAAGTATTAAATTATTGTCAAATTGCCGTAGAAAAACGCCGTTCGATTAAGCGATGTTTAATAAGTGATCTTAATGCTTCTGCCGTTGAAAAATCGCTAAAAAATTTACGTAATAATCAGGATTTTGTACCGTTATCCACTTCAGCTTTAGCTAGAGCCCGGGCTGATTGGTTATATGGGATCAATATGAGTCGATTATGCACGATTAAAGGGCAAAATCGAGGGTATAAAGGTGTTTTATCAATTGGACGGGTACAAACACCCGTATTAGGTTTGGTGGTCAAACGCGACTTAGAAATTGAGAATTTTGTCAGTAAACCATTTTATGAAGTTTATGCCATCATTGAAACGACACATAAAGAAACGTTTAAAGCTAAATGGCAACCTAGTGAATCGTGTGCACCATATCAAGATGATGAGGGCAGAGTATTAGTAAAAGCTTTGGCAGAAAATGTTTGCCAACGAATTAAAAATCAGTCGGCTAATATTTTGAATGTCAGTAACAAGAAAAAGGAACTTGCCCCACCATTGCCATTTAATTTATCGGCTTTACAAATTGAAATGGCTAAGAAAAATAATTTGAGTGCGCAAGAGGTTCTAGATATTTGCCAATCATTATATGAAAAACATAAATTAATTACCTATCCCCGTTCTGATTGCCGATTTTTACCGGAAGAACATATCAATCAAATTAGTGGCGTCATCGCAGCTATTGGCCATAATTGCCAAACCTTAGTTGATGCTATTGAGCATGTTGATGTAACTATACGAACCAAAGCATGGAACGATAAAAAAGTTGAAGCACATCATGCAATTATTCCAACTTTAAGAACCGTTGATTTCACAAAATTAACCGCTAATGAACAAGCTGTTTACATTACGATTGCAACACAGTATTTAGCTCAATTTTATTCAAATTATCGTTATGCTGAACTACAAATTGATGTTGAAATAGCTAAAGGAAAGTTTGTTGCTAAAGCTAATCAAATGTTAGCTGAGGGCTGGAAACAGCTGTTTCGTAGTGCTAATAATCAAAATATTCAGGATTCAGAACCATTATTAACTAAATTGGTGAAAAAAGGCGATCAGGCTTGGTGTCATGATGCGGAATTAATCAATAAAGAAACTACGCCACCTAAGCCGTTCAATGATGCAACGTTATTATCTGCCATGACGGGTATTTCACGTTATGTTAGTGATCCAAATATCAAAAAAATTCTCCGTGAAACCGATGGTTTAGGAACTGAAGCTACTCGTGCCGGAATCATTGAATTGCTGTTTAAACGCCAATTTTTAATACGTCAAGGTAAAACGATTCGTGCAACTGAAATTGGGCGTCGACTAATAGATATGTTACCGACTAAAATGACAGTTCCAGATATGACCGCGCATTGGGAGTCGCAATTAGATGCAATTAGCCATAAACAATTTAATTATCATCAATTTATGGCTGAATTACAGCAATCGCTTTATTTGCTGATTGAACAACTTAATCGGGTACAATTTAATCATTAAATACTAAGTTTTATTGATATTCAACCCATGTCGCTTATTGATTGATTTGAAGAACCAATAAATAGCAATATAAGCTAGTGCAGTAGATAAAAAATCGGATAACGGCGAGGCAGCCCAAACACCATCTAGACCAAAAAATAGCGGTAACGTATATAAAATTGGCAACAATATTAAAACTTGTCGAGATAAACTTAATATAATCGAAATTTTAGCCATGCCAATACATTGAAAGAAACTAGTGGTAACCATTTGAAAACCTACAAATGCATAAGCAAGTGTGACAAAACGCAGTGCTATGGCAGACAATTCAATTATATCGTCATCAGAGCTAAATGCACTAACTAAAAGATGCGGAGTAAAAAAGCCAAGTAAGAAACCGATACTGGTTATTATGGTAGCAACTTTAACGGCATAGAAGAACGTTTGTTTAACGCGCAGGAGATTTTTACACCCAAAATTATAGCCTACAATTGGTTGCATGCCTTGGTTGACACCAATAACAATCATAATAATCAATGTAATTAAACGATTGGCATTAGCGTAAGCAGCAATAGCATCATCACTATTGATATGGCTTATTGGTGCATAATGATTAAGTTGCCAATTAATAAATATAACAACCGCAGATGTGGAAATTTGCATAGCAAACGGCGACATTCCAATAGATAAAATACTTTTTACTGACTCCCAGTTTAGACGAAGATTGTGCCAACGTAAGCGTATATCACTGTACTTATTAGTAAAGTGTTGCATAACAAAGACAAAACTGATAATCATTGATAATGTCGTGGCAATAGCCACACCATACATGCCCCAATCAAACAATAAAATAAAAATAGGCGCTAATATTATATTAGCAATGACACTTATGAACATGGTCACCATCGCTTTAAGTGGATAGCCGCATGCTCGCATCATATTATTGAAGTTAAATGTTAATGTTAAAAATAAACTCCCTGGCAGGAAAACAGTTAAAAACTGTTTAGCATATAAATGAGTGATTTCACTGGCACCAACGAAATATAACATCGGATCAATAAATAAGAGTAACAAAAACAAAGTGATGCCACTTAATATCAAAGTTAAAACAAACGAAGTCCCCGCTAATTGTTCTGCTTTGTCATGTTCTTTTTTTCCCAAAAGAATAGAAATACGACTAACCGAACCGACACCAACTAACAATCCGATTCCAGTAGCAATATTCATAATGGGTAGGATTAAACCAGCAGCACTTAAGGCCTCTCGACCAATGAAGTGGCCAATAAATATACCATCAATAATATTATATAAGGTATTCACACTGGTGCCGACAATGGCAGGAAGAGCATATTGCCAAAAAAGGGCACTGATTTTTTTGTCAGTAAAGTCACGATAGTTAGTGGTCATAAAAATGTCTTTTTGCGATTTAATGAAGATTTAGCGATAATAAAAATCTTCAAACATGGATAAAGTTTCCATTAATAGTTATAAAAAATAGAAAAATTAATTTATTATCTTTTTATTTAGTAATATTTTATCAGACATTATTTTTGATAATACTTATTTTTTAATAAATTCTGTTACAATATCGAGCAATTTTCTGCTAAAGCATAAAGGTGAGTAAATGAGCTTACAGATTGAAAAAATTGTTTTACATCAATTGATTCGTAAAAGCGAAAGCGAAATTGATGTGGTATTACGTGATTCAATGCTTGAAAATCATCAAGTTGTGAATGATTTGATCGCCGACATTAATCGAGTTTATAACAATAAATCTAAAGCCTACGGGCTATTTAATGAAAATAGTTTATTTGAAACTTCAGTGAAAGAGTTGCAATGTGGTAATCAAGATTTCCTCAATTTTAGTCAACATTCAGTGAAACAATTGCGCAATGAATTGGCAAAATATCCATTTGCTGAAGGGGGTACGGTAGTGTTTTGCCTCTATCGTTATTTAGCGGTTGAGTATTTATTGATTGCGGTATTAAATAGTTGTCATAGTATGTTAGTCAATGAACAACTTGAGATCAATCAAACCCAATATCTAGATATTGATCATGCTGACATCATTGCCCGAATTGATATTACCGAATGGCAAACAGAACCTGATTCAAAACGATATTTAACTTTTCTTAAAGGGCGAGTTGGTCGAAAAGTGTCAGATTTCTTTATGGATTATTTAGGGGCTAGTGAGGGGTTAAATACTAAGAATCAAAACAAGACACTTGTTAAAGCAGTTGATGATTATTGTCAAGTGATAGAACTTGACAAACAAGAGAAGAAAGCTGTACGTGAACAGGTTTATGGTTATTGTAAAGGCCAACTTGAAGCCGGCGAAGAGATTAAATTGTCAAATTTAGCTAAAGAGTTACCTGCATCTGTTGATAATAATTTTAGTACGTTTATTGCTAGTCAAGATTATGACTTAGATGATGAGTTTCCGGTTGATCGCTCTACTCTACGGCAATTAAAAAAGTTTTCCGGTAGTGGGGGAGGCATAACAATCAATTTTGATGCTGATTTACTTGGTGAACGTATAAAATGGGATCCGCAAACAGATACATTAGTGATTAAAGGGCTACCACCTAATCTACGTGATCAATTACAAAGAAATCATGAATCCTGATTAGTGATTGAATTTGTTAATTCTAATTAAGAATAATCCATACAACAATCATCATAATAATTAGGTTGAATAAATAACCTAATTATTCATCAAGCAATTACTGTAATAGACATTTGACGCAAAGACTTTTGCTAAAATAATTTTAATTAAACCATTTTGTTTAAAATTAACGAACTTTATAAATATCATTTAAGGGAGTTGTTTCAGCATGAAATATATTGGTGCTCATGTAAGTGCTTCTGGAGGCGTAGATAATGCGCCAATTAATGCTCATCAAATTAATGCAACAGCATTTGCGTTGTTTACCAAAAATCAACGTCAATGGCATGCGAAACCATTAGAATCAAAAACCATTGATCAATTTCATGAAAATTGTAAAAAATATGGTTATCAGAGTAAACAGATTTTGCCACATGATAGTTATTTAATAAATTTAGGGCACCCCGAACAGGATCAGTTAGATAAATCTCGTGCAGCTTTTTTAGATGAAATGCAGCGTTGTGAACAATTAGGTTTAACCTTATTAAATTTCCATCCAGGTAGTGACTTGCGTAAAATTTCGGTGGATGAATGTTTAGCGCGCATAGCACAATCAATAAACATTACCTTGGAAAAAACCCAAAATGTGGTGGCAGTTATAGAAAATACTGCTGGTCAAGGATCAAACTTGGGTTATAAATTTGAACATTTAGCGCAAATCATCGAACAAGTGGAAGATAAAACCCGAGTCGGAGTATGTATTGATACTTGCCATGCTTTTGCTGCCGGGTATGATTTACGCACTAAAGAAGCTTGCGCCGATACGTTTGCTGAATTTGATAAAATAGTTGGTTTTAAATACTTACGAGGTATGCATCTTAATGACGCTAAAAGTGAACTAGCCAGCCATGTCGATCGTCACGATAGTTTAGGAAAAGGCAATATTGGCAAAGTTGCGTTTGAATATATAATGCAAGAGCCAAGAATTGATGAAATTCCACTTATTTTGGAAACCATCAATCCTGATATTTGGGCTGATGAAATCGCTTGGTTAAAATCGATGGCTAAATAAGCAATATCACTTTAACTCTTATCCTTTCATTAAATAAGGCTGATTTAGCCTTATTTGTTTAACTGTTATCAATCATTCACAACAGATTTATCTTGTTATATTTTTAATGTATCGCTAAACTCACGATGCGAAATTGGCAATAATTAGCCACAAATTATAGTTAAGTAATAATTCTTTTATTTCGGGGGAATTGTTCTTTCTTCGAAGGATATTTATGCTAATGATTACAAAATTTATTATTCTTATTATTTTATTCCATAATATTCAATCAAATTAGGTTGTAATTGCCATTTGTCTTGTCAATTTATGATATATAACTAAACAGCATATCAATATACACAATTCATATTTCGTAGATACCATTTTTATTGTTAATTTATTTACATAGTTAGCGAAATAATTTCATCAGTAAATAGGATCGAGGAATAATAATGATTAAAATTATTAGTAGTATGTTTTTAGCCTTTGCTTTTTGTATAGGGTTGGTCGGTTGTGATAAAGCAAATAATCAATCCATTACTCAAGATAATCAACTAATACGTGTTGGTACTTCACCTGGACCCTATAGTGAATTATTTTTGCAAGCAATAAAACCAATATTGGAAAAGCAAGGATATACCATTAAAACCATTGAATTTGTAAATCTGCGGCAAGCTGATGTTGCTTTAGATTATGGTGATGTGGACATAAACGTTGATCAACATACCGCATATTATCAAGATTTTAACCGTAATAGTGGTAGTGATTTGATAGGTATTACTAAAATTCCTACGGTCCCAGCTGGGCTTTATACGGGTAAAAAGACCGCATTGAATCAAGTTACTAGTGGCGATACTGTTGCGATTCCACTTGATCCATCCAATGCAGCTAGAGCTTATATGCTATTACAAAAAGCAGGTTGGATAACATTAAAAAATGGCATCGATCCGACTAAAATTAGTGCTCGAGATGTGGTTGAAAACAAATATGGTATCAATATTATCGAAATGGATAGTGCTACGATACCTCGTGCTTTACCCGATCTTGAATATGCCGTGATCACCGGTAGTATTGTTTATGCGGCAAAAATCGATGCCAAAAAAGCCTTATTACGTGAAGATATTTTGGAACCATTAATTTTAGTTGCTACTGTTAAACAAACTAATCAAAACACACCATGGGCAAAAGCGGTAGTTGCTGCTTATCATTCAGCAGCATTCAAACAGTATATGAAAGAACATAATTCAGATAATTATTGGTTTATCCCAGAAGAACTGAAGTAATCATAATTGATTACTTCAAAACAATGAATTTATAAATGGTCTAGTTATAACTTTAATCGGTGATCAATTGAATCTAATAAATATAATCGGGGCAAAACCAATGATTAAACTTGAAAATATTAATGTGAATTATCATGATAAACAAGGTCACATATTGCAAGCAGTTAATAATGTCAATTTGCATATTCAAAAAGGGGAAATTTTTGGTATTGTTGGTTATAGCGGTGCAGGTAAATCGACATTAGTTAGGGTTATTAATTTATTACAAAAGCCTCAATCCGGTAAAGTTATTGTTAATCATCAGGATTTAATGAATTTAAACAAAAAACAGCTTCGGGCAACCAGAAAAAAAATAGGTATGATTTTTCAGCATTTCAATTTAATGAATTCTCGTACCGTACATGGCAATGTTTTGTATCCATTACGTGACGCAAAATTGACTAAGCAAGAAAAAGAACAGAAAATTCAGCAACTTCTTGAATTAGTAGGTTTAGCTGATAAACGCGATATGTATCCGTCGCAATTGTCAGGTGGGCAAAAACAGCGGGTTGCCATAGCCAGAGCATTAGCTAACGATCCAGAAATTGTTTTATGTGATGAAGCAACCAGTGCACTTGATCCGAAAAATACCCAAGCTATCCTAAAATTATTAAAAGAGGTTAATCAAAAATTGGGTATTACTATGGTGTTAATTACCCATGAAATGGATGTGGTGAAGGAAATATGCCATAAAGTGGCGGTGATGGAAAAAGGACGAGTGATTGAAGTGGGAAAAATTGTCGATATATTTAGTCATCCTAAACAATCATTAACGCAAGATTTTATTTACATCGCGTCTAATATTGAATTGGCTTATCAAAATATTTTTGATCATCCTTTATTAGCCAATAAATTGCAAAATGATTGTCTTTTCGAATTACATTATATCGGACATAACTCATTTAACCCTTTTATTAGTGAGCTATATCGACGTTATCAAACCGAAGTTACCATACTGTATAGCGATATTGAAATTATACAAAATCAACCGGTTGGTAATTTAATAGCTTTAATAACGTCAGAATCAACGCCGATTGAAAAAATTGAAAACTATTTACGTCAACAAAATATATCAATGAGTCGATTAAACGCCTTACAACATGAAAACTACTACCTAATTTAATTTTATTATAAGAGAGCTACAATATATGGGTGATTTTTTTTATCATTATTTTCCAAATGTTTTTGATATGAGAGAGGAAATACTAAAGTCGACGATTGATACCATCTATATGACTTTTTTTTCTGGTTTGGCTGGTGGTTTTTTGGGTATTGTGTTAGCCCTTCTGTTAGTGGCGACGAAACCTGATGGCGTGCTGGAACAAGCTAAGGTTCATTCATTTTTAGATAAATTTATCAACTTATTCCGCTCCATTCCCTTTGTGATTCTGTTATCGTTGTTAACTCCCGTGACTCGCCTAATTGTTGGTAAAACTATTGGATTAGATGCGGCGTTAGTCCCCTTAATAATTGGTTTTGCACCATTTTTTGCGCGGCAAATTCAAAATGCTTTGCTAGAAGTCGACGAAGGTATTGTGGAAGCAGCTAAAGCAATGGGATCATCTCCTTATGAAATTTTTGTTCATGTCTATTTAAAAGAAGGATTGGCGGCGATTATTCGCGCTTCTGCTGTCAGTATTATTAGCTTAATTGGACTAACAACAATGGCTGGTGCTGTTGGGGCTGGCGGATTAGGCACGCTGGCAGTAAAAAAAGGACATGAAGGATTTAAGGACGATATTTCAATTGTTTGTACACTAATTATCTTATTGTTAGTTTTTTTTACTCAATGGGTCTGTAATAGCTTAATCAAAAAAGTTAGTCATTAGATTAGTACATTGATTTCATTTGGCTAAATAGATTAGCAATATTTAGTTACATTGATAGTTATCAATGATTTTGGTTATTTCATTTAAGCGATATAATAATTAATAATTTTAATTTTCAATTACTTACATGCTCTAAATACTCAAGTGAGTAATGATTAATCTTTATCATTTATTTAATGATAGGATAAAAAGGAAATGAGATATGAAAGATCAAATTATTAATGCTAATCAATCGGTTGAGCAAGGGGCTAAGCAAGTTAAAAGTCGCTATTATCCTGCATATCATATTGCAGCAAAATCAGGTTGGATTAATGATCCGAATGGTCTTATCTATTTTAATGGTCAATATCATGCGTTTTTCCAACATCATCCTTTTAGCGAGCGTTGGGGCGAGATGTATTGGGGGCATGTTGTTAGTGATGATTTAGTTCATTGGCGATATTTACCTATCGCTTTAGCACCTTCGGAACCCTATGATAAAGATGGTTGTTTTTCTGGATCTGCAGTAGATGATAACGGGGTTTTAACTTTATTTTATACCGGCCATGTGTTACTAAATAACAATGAAAGTCAAGGTCTGATTCATCAAGTGCAATGCATAGCAACCAGTCAAGATGGAATCCATTTTACCAAACAAGGTATCGTGCTTGCTCCCCCTGAAGGTATTATGCATTTTCGCGATCCTAAAGTATGGCGACAAGGTGATTGTTGGTATATGGTTTTAGGTGTTTGTGATAGTGAAAATATTGGGCAAGTTTGGTTATATCATTCGAAAGATTTATATCATTGGCAATTTGATCAGATTCTTGCCAAGGTTGATGATCCGGATGTCTATATGATGGAATGTCCAGATTTCTTTCCTTTAGGCGATAAATATATTTTGATGTTTTCTCCGCAAGGAATGCAAGCTAAGGGATATCAATATCGTAATCGCTTTCAATCCGGTTATATCGTCGGAGAGTGGCAACCGGGTGAGACGTTTAAAATTTGCCAGCCATTTACCGAGTTAGATTTTGGTCATGATTATTATGCGCCACAATCTTTCTTAACTGCTGATAAACGACGTATTGTAATAGCTTGGATGGACATGTGGGATTCGGTAATGCCGAGTCAAGCAGATAAATGGGCTGGTGCTTTAAGTTTGCCAAGGGAATTACATTTATCGAGTGACAATAAACTTATCATCTCACCAATTACTGAACTGCAATTATTACGCAGTAAAGCGGTATTGAGTCATGATATTGAGGTAATCAATGGTAAACAGGATTTACTCTTGGATAGTTGGCAGTGTGAATTGGTCATTAAAATCGATTTAAATAAAACAGATGCTGAACGTGCAGGAATCGCATTCACAGCCTCGAATGATGATAATCAGTTCACATTATTATATATAGATAACCAAGCTCAGCGCTTGATTTTAGATCGTGCTTTTTCTGGATCAGGCGTGATGGGATATCGTAGTATTGCTATTCCTGAAGGTCAAATACTGGAGTTACATATTTTCATTGATCATAGTTCAATTGAAGTATTTGTTAATCACGGTATGGCAACCCTGACTAGTCGTTTCTATCCTACTTATGAACAAAGAACCATAAAGGTTTTTGCCGAGAATGGTAAACTGGTAATCGATCAACTGGAATACTGGTATTTAAAAAATATCCATGACATTGTTTAGCTAGAGTTAATGAGTTTGTTTCCTTACCCCTATCATAAAAGGAGAATCAAGTTCAAAATGTTTATTTGAACTTGATAGAAATAATTATTTTGTTACGCGCTTTTATTGATTAACTGCGTGGCTAAATGGGTTATTTCCGGCAAAATTTCTAAGATCAATGCTAATTGCTGAAGGACTAATAAATCATAACTCGTTAACCCTTCGGTTTGTTGTTCATTTAAACGGTGAATCATTGTGTCTAAATCTGTTAATTGTGGCGCCTTTTTCTGTTTTTCTTGAAGCATATTAATGATTACAAGATTAGTATCATCAAAAAAGGACAAGATTGGTTGTGACAGATTTTTATCACGATGTGCTGCCAACGTCGAAATATAACTGATTAAGGTATAGTTTAGAGTAATAAATCGAAAAGCCTGATCGATAATCTGCTGATTAACATGCGGTTCTTTAGTCATAATACTAATTAATGATGAAAGATCAGCATTGTTTTCGTGGACACGTCGCCTGATATCCCGATAAGTGACATCATTAGTTTTACCAAATGAGTATTGTGTGCCAATTAAAGCTAAATAATGGCAATCATCATCACACGCGCGTTTAATTAAGGCGCTTAACTGACGAAATTGCCAATCTGGCCAAATCAAGTTAATTGCTAGCCATGCAATCATACAGCCAATAATCGTGGCGATGATTCTGGACAAGGCAACTGAAAGACTGCTTTCGCCAACTAAACCGAAACTAAAAAATACCAGTAAAGTTATAAAGGTTGTAGCATAAGCGTACTGGGAATTTTTGAATAAGAAAAATAGCCACCCACTTATAATAATTAAAATTAATTGTGCCTCAATATTTGGTAATAAGTAGGTAAGTGGAATACCGAGTATAATACCGACAATTGTACCAAGAATTCTTAATTTTAAACGATGTTTTGTTGTGGAATAATTAGGTTGGCAAACAAACAAACTGGTTAAGATTATCCAATATCCGTGAGGTAAATTGGTAAGTTGAATAACACAATAGCCAATTAAAAAAACGATACTCATTCGTACAGCATGCCGAAAAAGTGGTGATTTAATGGTTAAGTTTTGTTGGATGCGATGCCAGGCATCTTTAAAACTATATAGTTGATCATCGATAAGTTGTCTTTCCATATATTGATTGGAAAGTTGTTGTTCATTATTTATGTTAGCTAACAGTAAATCGATATTCTGAAGATTTTTTATGAGTAATTTTAGGCTAGCCTTCAAGTGACTATTTCCATGATAATGGTTAATGGCTTCTTCGAGATGATTAAAGTATTTTTCAAAATTGCTATTATGTTGATATATCTGATTATATTTAATGCAGTTCGCTAGTTGATTACATGCCTTGGCTTGCTGTTGTAAAATACCGGCAAAGCGAAATAAAATATCGCTATGTTTAAGCTGGTTGCTTAAGGTTTGATAATTGACGTGGCTTGCACTAACGCGTTCATGAATATCTTGAGCCACAAAATAGTAATTGAGTAAGTTTTGGATATAGGATTGACCGCGATAACTTTTAAAACGATTAAATAAGGAGTGTTTGGTTTGATTCAAGGCGTCGATTAAGCACTGATTATTTTGTGCTAATAGTAATAATTGATTTTTAAAACCCTTGGTCTCATCGGGATCAAAAAAAGTAGCTTTTGCTGATAAATAATCCGCTAACCGGGCAAAGGTATTAGATAAACTTTCTTGAGTTGTTCGAATCGGTAAGATGAGCGATTCAATAAATGAGACTAAATTATACCAAATAGCTCCCATTAATAAGTAAAATGGTTGTGTATATAGGTCATTAAACATTTGCTGACCAAGCATTGTATATGCTGCAATCAATAGTGAACCAAATGCAATGACCCCATACCGTTGTCCCAATGCACCAACGATGGTAAACAGAAAAGTTGATGTTACTAAACCAATAATGAACAGCAACGGGTAAGGGAAAAGGATCTGTACGGAAAAAATCGCGATAGCAAAACAAAGTAGCGTTAATATTAAATTAATTAAGCGATACAGTAAACGGGTATCAATTTCTGTTAAAGCCGCAGCAACCACCCCTAATGTAAGGGGTATAACGGCAATAATATTATTAAAATACCAAGGTATAAAAGTTGAACCTGTTAAGCTAACAACGATACGAATGCTATATAGCATATTGCTATGATAAAATACTTTTTTTAATGAAGATTGAATAGAAGACACGACTGACTTTATGGTAAAAAATACATTAGTAATTATTTTAACTGAAAAAGTCTAAAATAAATATGTTATTAACATAGGTCGAATAATAATTTTACACTTATTAAAAAAAATTTATTTTTTAAATTTAACAACTGTAATGATAGTTAATATCAATAGCTGTCATTTTACTTTTAAGTTAATATAACGACGTTATTTAACTATTATTGATATGAGATATTTATGACTACCATTGAAAAAATTCAACAACAAATTAGTGAAAATCCAATTCTCCTTTATATGAAGGGATCACCGAAATTACCAAGTTGTGGTTTTTCAGCTCAAGCTGCACAAGTTTTATCCCAATGTGGAGTTCCTTTTGCTTATGTAGATATTTTGCAAAATCCAGATATACGTGCCGAATTACCTGTTTATGCAAACTGGCCAACATTTCCCCAACTTTGGGTTGAAGGTGAACTAATAGGGGGCTGTGATATTATGATAGAAATGTTCCAATCGGGTGAATTACAAACCTTGATAAAAAATACTAGTAGTAAGTATCAGACAGCATAATGGTATACAGATTACGTTCTGTGCTATGTTTTTTTTAACATAGCACAATGCCATTTTAATTTTATTTATTTCATTGCTTTGATAAGCATTTGCCAAAGTTTTTTTTCATCGTCAGCAACTTGATGCAATAATTGCGCAACATCATAAAAGCCATTTTCTGATAAATTTCGACATAATTTTACCGTTCGACTGGCAAATCGACGCCAATTATCACCAATATCAGTCATGAATTTGGCTGCATCTAGTAATAAGGTTTGCTGATTAGTTGGAAAATAATATGCTGATTGTTGTAAAAATGATGCGTACATGTAACGGAAACCGGCACCTCCGGTTCCTATCTCTTCTTGCATTCTCACAATATGGCCAAGATAAAGTTTTTTATATTGATCAGATTTGCGAGATTTTTTTAATTTTTGAATTCGATTAGCTAATAAATGAATACCTTTAATACCAACAAAGGGGAGTGGAGCCTGCATTTGTCGTGCATTTTTTACAATCGCATTACGGATGAGTGGAACTAAATCAATACAATGATTAATGGGTTTGCTGAGATCTAACGTATACATAAGCCCTTTGCCAGCCAACGCACCTTTAGCAAAACGCGCTCTTTCCAAATCAATTCTTGGACACGCTACCGGGTTTTCCATAACCGGATCGCTGATCAAATAATGATCATCTTTTTTACCATACACTAAAATATTATGAGCATTAAAATGAAAGCGTAATGCTTCTGGCATATATGGCAACCAGAATACTGAGGTTTGTAAGCCAACTAATTGGTTATTTTGTAATGCAAGATCTAATTTTTGCATCCCCTGTGCTGGCGAAGAAAATTTATACATATTTAGCTGTAAGCCTAACTTTTTACAAGAATTTCTTATAATTGTTTTGGGCGGCATACGATAGGCTATTAAGGGCATACCTGATACTTTAATCATTGGTAAATAGGCAAAAGTGAGCGCTGAAGATAAACCAAAGAGCATAGGTTCGCTAAAATCTAATCCATAATGTTTTAGTAGTGTGGACATCACACCACTTTCACAATGGGCCGTATGTTGGTGCTGAAATGATTCAATTGTCATAAAATTTCTATTGATAATAAGTTAATGTTCATCGAAAGAATCATTAATACCATTCGATGTAATTTGATCAGGCAGTTGTTTAAGTTGTTCAATGGATAAATTAAACGCCTGTGCATAACGCATTAATTTTTTATCTGATAATTGATTAAATATTTTAATATTTAAATGTCGCCTAATTTGCCAACGGAAGAAACCACTGGTCTGAGCCAGACTAGTCACATCATGTCGGTAGGCAAACATATAATAAAATAGCGGTGATTTTTGACCAGATTTTACTAAATCATAGGCATGTTGAGTTTGCTCTGTTAATGCATTAACAGCTTGTAAAGTTGCATACTCTTCATCTTGCCAGCCATCACTTGTCGCCGATGTATATTTTCCTTCCGTAGTCGCATAAATAATTTTGGCATGACCGCCATAAGTTTTACTTTTGTCTTGTGGGATTTGATTTACATCCATGGTTATTGTTCCTGCTTATTGGGGTGAATAACCTCTAATAACATAAAACATGATGAAAAACGTCCACTTTCAGGAATATAACAAAGTATTTTTTGACCATGTTTTAATGACTGGGTGCGGATAAATTCTTCTAATATAATGTAGATTGAAGCAGAGCCTGTATTTCCTTTTGAGCTAAGATTAGTAAACCATTTTTCATAAGGTATATGGAAACCAATATTCACTAATCCTTGATATAATTTATCACGAAAATAATTTGATGAATAATGAGGTAGAAAATAATCAATCTGTTCATTTTTTAGATCATGTTTTTTTATTGAATTGGCAAGCATTTTCTCAACAGTATATTTGACTATATTCTCGTTGAGAAGTTTAACGTTTTGTTTGACACTTAATAAACTTTGAGCCTGTTGCTCGGTTTGCGTATATTGTTTCCAACCAATAAACTTGTCATCATGGAAATCACCACCTGCGTACATGCAAGCAGGCATTTCATTGGCATAGGATAATAGATCAATCCAATGAATTTTAAGTGATAAGCAATGCGGATTAGCTTGATTACTCAATTGCATTGCACCGGCGCCATCAGATAACATCCAACGGAGAAAATCTTTTTCAAAAGCGATTTCTGGACGAATATCAAGTTGGTTAATTTTTTGCTCAATTTCAATTTGAAAATTTTCACTTCTCATAACGGCGGATGCGGTTTCTGAAGCACAGGCAATCGCAGTATGGTGTTCTCCTGTTTTAATGGCATTATAGGCTTGTTTTAGCGCTGACATCCCTGCTACACAAACCCCTGCACAGCTGTGAACTTCGCAAGGTTGACTGGTTTTCAATTCGCCATGAACCATAACACCGTGTCCGGGCATAATTTGATCAGGATAAGATGTACCGCAAGCTAGAAATGTCATTTTTTTAATTGCTTGTAGATCATCATTATATAATGTTTTAATTGCTTGAGCTGCAAGTTCGCTATTACTGTGGGTAGCCTGACGCGTTCGCGGGTCGATCGCATAATATCGTGTTTTTATGCCGTTACTTTTTAATATAATCGCCCTAGCTCTTGACGGTTTTTCTCCAACTTGACCAAGAATGTGCTCCATAGTTTGATTATCAATTGGATCATTGGGTAAAAATACTGAAATTTTATTTATATATACGTTTTGATTGTTCATATTATAACTCATACTTATTCGCCCGATGGCCAGCTAAATAAACGTTTTTGCTTATGGATTTTATTCTTTAACCAAGGAGACAATAATAGTTTAATTAATGCACTAATAGGTACAACAGTTAATATAACTGTAATTAAAAATAGAATATAAAAATACAGTAGAGCATGACGCAAATAGGGCGATATTGTTCCTGCTTGTATTATCCACTTACCCCAAAAATTAAAACTGCGATGTCCAAATTTTTCACTTAGGATCAACCTCTCATTAACTTTAACTGCTGCCATATTTTTTAGCATAGGTTCGTTAATAAAAGGTTGCGTTAGTAAAACAGATTTTATTTTTTCGCCATATTTCGTACATTCATTGATATCTTCTTCAGAAATCCCTGCTTTTGGTAACCAAGATACCGGTTGTTTACTACCAGTAAACATCCATAATGGTGTAGCAATAAAACTAGCAGGACCACCACATGAGTCGATTCGTACTACGTTATCAACTAGATTGGCTTGAGCTTCTTTTAGGTGTTTTTTTACAGTTTCTTGTGCCATCAGCCACATATTACGGCAACCAATTAAAGTTACAATTGGTGTATTAGCGAAAATTGCTTTGGTTTTTTCATGTTGTAAAAAAGCAGTAATAGGCTGAGCTGGCGATAAGAACCATACCGTATAAGCTAATATGACTAAATCATATTTCTGTTGCTTGAATTCCGGAGTGATAATTGGCGCTGGGGTTAAACGCACTGTTTCTGGGAAAGTATCAAAAAACCGAATAAATGACCATGGAAATTGGTAAGAAACCTCGGGTTTAATCGCTAAGGTTTCTAAATTAATTTCATCATGATTCGATAAAGGCGATACAAATTTTTCGGCTAACTGTTTTAATTGACCCGTTTGTGAATAATACACCAAAAGTACATTTTTTTTATTTTTCATTGTTATTTTTAATTTATAAACTTATTATCAGATGAAACTGCTGGCACAATACCGATTTCAACATCATAACATATTATGTTAGAATTCTAATTATAAAAATAATAAATCCACTGAATATTTATATGTTAAAACTCTCAAATGTGAGTCATTGTTATGCTAAATCTAATCAAAATGCAATATCAAATGTTGATTTAGCTATTGAATCGGGAACATGTTTTGGATTATTGGGACCAAACGGAGCGGGTAAAACGACATTAATTTCGTTAATGACTGGTTTATTACCACTTCAATCTGGGCAAATTTTATATCATAATCAGTCGTTAGCTAAACTTTCAATTCAACAATCGCAACGTATTTCGTTAATACCTCAAGAGTATGCTTTTTATCCTCAATTAACAGTATGGGAAAATCTACAATTTTTTGCATCACTGTATCACATAAAAAACCGCAATTTTTTATGTTCTTTACTTGAAAAAGTGGCCCTATTATCCTATCGAAACACGCTATCAAAAAATCTTTCAGGTGGATTAAAACGGCGTTTAAATTTTGCCATTGGTTTAATTAATTCACCTTCTTTCATATTTATGGATGAAATTACCGTTGGGGTTGACCCTCTTTCGCGACAGTTTATTCTCGATAGCGTGAAGCAATTAAGTCGGGAAGGCGTAACCATTATTTATACCTCACATTATTTGCAAGAAATCGAATCTTTATGTCACAAAATTGCCATTATCGAGGGTGGAAAGCTGCGATATTGTGATACTGTTGATAACATTTTAACCCAAAATGGTCATCAACAATGCTTAATTACTTTAAGTAAACCGGTTTCGGCTGACCTCTTGGCAAGTATTCATGGTTCAGTTGTAGCTAATCATTCATCATATATCATTCGTATTAATACTCTGGCAATTCAATTAGTTAGTGTATTAAATAGCTTAAAAAATTATGAAATACTAAATGTCCAATATGGATATGGTTCATTAGAGTCGTTTTATCTAAATTTTCTAAATCAGACCGCTTTCATCAATAAGGATGACAAATGATTGCAGCAATAATTAAGGAGTTTCACCTTTTAAGTCGTGATCTACATGGTATAGCCGTGTTATTTCTCATGCCAATGATCTTCATGTTGATCATGTCAGTAGCATTAAGTCAAAGCGATGATGTCAACCAAAATAGCAAAATAGCGTTAGTCGGTGATGCGAGTAATCCTATAAATTTATTACTGATAGACGAATTGAAGAACCAAAATAATCTTCATGTTGATTCAATTGAGCTAATAGATCAAGATGCAGCTAAAGTTCAATTAATTCAAAATCATTACGATATTTTAGTTATCAATCCAAATACCACGATAACAGATTTAACGCATGATGAACCTCTGCAATTAGTAAGCTTAGCCGGAACGGATGCTCTTAGATTACTTAATTTAGAAGCGATATTACAGAAAATTTACTTACAATATCGGCTTCCCTATCTTTTGACGCAACAAAATAGTGTGCCCGAACATCAGTACAATACGACTCAAAACATGATTTTAGAGCAACAATTGGCTAATTTTTTAACAACTAACATCATTGTGGAAGAGTTTTTAAATACAAATGGACTAGTGGTTGTTAAACCAAGTTCAGTACAACAAAGTGTGCCAGCTTGGCTTATTTTTGGTATGTTTTTTATTATGATACCGTTATCGAATGTAATGACATGTGAAAAACAAACCAACACGATCATTCGCCTAAAATTAGCTAAGGCATCTGCGACCAGATTATTGTTTGCTAAACTTATACCCTATTTTATTATTAATCAATTGCAATTTTTGGGCATGATTCTACTTGGTATCTATGTTTTACCGTTAGTTGGTATTGCGGGGTTTGTATTGCAAGGACCTTATTGGTTTTATATGATGCTGTCGATAGCCATTAGTTTATCCGCATTAGGCTATGCATTATTGGTAAGCGTCTTGGCAAAGTCAGCTGAACATGCAGTGGTATTAGGCGGGGGGGGCAATATTCTAATGGCTGCATTAGGCGGAATTATGGTACCTAGTTATATGATGCCAGAAACAATGCAAACGATAAGCTTGATTTCACCTATGTCATGGGCATTAACTGGTTTTCATAATTTATTATTAAATCAATATAATTTTACGCAAATATTACCCCAATGGTTATCGTTAATTTGCTTTGCATGTATATTTTTATCGTTAGCTAGCGCGATATATTATCGCCAATTGAATAAACGCTATATTTAAATGACATTGGTGGTTTGGAATAATATCAATAACTTATTATTAAAAGAGGATGAAATTGGAAAATCTTACATGGCAATTAAAACTATTAATTATTACTGAAGCTGAAAAAGAAGAGACTTTAAGTGCAGAACAGTTAACCGATGATGAACCATTGTTTGGACCAGAAAGTCGTTTAATGTTGGATTCGCTAGATGCTTTACAAATTTGTGTAGCGCTTAAAGAGCAATTCGGTGTTCGTTTACAGGGTGATCGTGAAGTTAGAAAACATATGATGTGTGTAGCAAATTTATGTGATTATGTTCAGCAACAAATTAATGAATAATTGAATGAAAAAAATTTATATTAATGGATTTTCAGCTATCTGTGCGCAGGGTGATGGTTGCCAAACGATTGTCGCTAATATGATGTCTCGGCCCAAAAGCCCACAATTACGAAGTTTACATTTTGATAATGAAATAAAGCAAATTTATTACTTTCCTGCTTTTGATAAAAACAGATTAACATTGAGGGAAATAGTAGATAAAATCGCAAAACAAATTTTAGTCACTTTGCATGCGTGTCACTGGTGCGAATCGCAATTAGATGAAATCCCGATATTTCTAGCCTCTACCTCATTCTCATTGTCATCACATGAAATTCGTTTTTTCAATATTGAGCAAGAAAGATTAGCCCAGGCCTGTCATGACCAACCTTTCTCATTGAGTGAAATAACTGAACAACTTAAATTAAAATGGCCAGCATTATCGGTTATTAATATTGCGACATCCTGTACGTCCGGTTCAAATGCATTATTGTATGCTCAACGTTATATTCGTCAGGGACTTATTAAACGAGCACTGGTTGTAGGCTTTGAAGCTTTTAATTCCGTTACATTGGAAGGTTTTTATTCATTAGGGCTTTTAACGGCCAAATTTAATTCACCCTTTTCGTCTAACAGCGATGGGTTAATATTAGGCGAAGGCGTTGGTTGTATTGCAATCAGTGATCGACCAAATCCCGATCATTACAATCACTTTATTTTACATGACGGTAAGAATGAATGTGATATTGGTAATATTACGACAACCGATTCCAAAGTAGTAGCAAAATTAATCAATGATACCTTGACTCAAACGGGAATTAATCCATTCGAAATTGTTGCAATTAAACCCCATGCTACCGGAAGTCCTGTTAATGATAATGTTGAACAACAGAGTATAGCCGCCACATTTATTAGTGAGCCACCGTTATTATTTTTTAAATCCTATTTGGGACACACATTAGGTGCCTCAGGTGTATTAGAAACCATCATGCTATTACTAATATTCCAATCCCAGCGTATGCCAATTTTGCCGCATTACCAAGACAATGAAGGGGATGTTGAAGATAAATTTAGCGGCAAAAAAGTATTGACCGCATTACCTTCTGGATATTATTTATTAAATTGCTTAGGATTTGGCGGTAATAATACCTCATTAATTTTGGAGATAACTAATTAATGGAAAAACTGTATCTACATCAACAATCTCAATATTTGACAACGGCAAACATAGATGAAAAAGGACTCAAACTTGAGCTTAAACAAAGATTTCAGATATTAAGTCGTCGAACAACTCGTTTAACATTGCTCGCGTTATTAGGTGCATTACCAATGCATAAAATACAAAAAAACTGCGGTGTCTATATTACTTCGAGTTTTAGTTCACCGAGTAATATGTATGATCTACAGTTGGATATATTTCAACATAAAATACCAAGACCTTTCCAATTTATTAATAGTATTAATAATGCTGTTTCATTTTATATTGCCCAAGCTTTAAATTTAAAAGGTCCTAATTTATTTGTTGCAACGCAATCCAATAATTGGTCACAAATTTTTCTCCCTGCTTTGATCGACTTAGCTCAAGGTAAAGTACAACAAGCGTTAGTTGGTTGGTGTTATGAATCACCCACCTATATTGATTCATACCATCAAGAAGGTAGCCATTGGTTATTATTATCCAGACAATGTGAACAGGCAATTGCTGAAATTTCTATTCATCAAGGTCAATGTAATGCATCAGAAATCCAAAAGCCGAACTATTATTATCAGAATGTTTCGGAAATACTTGATGCTATTCAACAAAGATCAAATAAACAATGGAAGATTAATTTAATGTTTAACAAGTATCTCAAGCTTCGCTTACTTAATTAATCAAATTCAGTTAGTTAATGGCCAACCACCAAGTTGTTTAAATCGATTAATCATCTCACAGAACAATACAGCGGTTTTTTCGGTATCATATAAGGCTGAATGTGCTTCTTTTTGATCGAATGGAATTTTAGCCACTTCACAGGCTTTTGCTAGCACAGTTTGACCATAAACTAACCCGGCTAAAGATGCTGTATCAAATGTTGCAAAGGGATGAAAAGGGTTACGTTTTATTTTACAGCGTTCAGCAGCTGCCATCATGAAACCATGATCAAAGTGGGCATTATGCGCCACAATGACAGCACGTGTGCAATCATGGGCTTTAATCCCTGTTCGTACTAATTTGAAGATTTCATCGATAGCAATTTTTTCATCAACAGCACCTCGTAATGGATTGTTAGGATCGATGCCATTAAAGGCGAGGGCTGAAGGTTCGAGTATTGCGCCTTCAAAAGGATTGACATGGAAATGACATTTTTCATCAATGTTAAGCCATCCATCTTGGTTCATGTTTAATGTGATTGCGGCAATTTCTAAAATGGCATTGTTTTTGTTATCAAATCCAGAGGTTTCAATATCAATAACAACGGGATAAAACCCACGAAAACGATTACAAAGCTTATTATTTATGATATCTGACACGATAATTTACTATAATGATTAACTTATTGATGAATATATGGTGATTATTATGCCAGTTTTCATTGCTAACGAATAGGAAAATTACATAATCTTTCAATGTAAGATTATAATTTGCTATAGTATATTATCCATTTTTACTGTATATTAAATCAGTTGTTAATCATTTTTTGTTTTTAACCATTTCACTTTATTTAATAAAATTTATTTTGAATCATAATGAAGAAGATAATTCATATTGATATGGATTGTTTTTATGCTGCTGTTGAGATGCGTGATAATCCTCGTTATCGTAATATGCCAATAGCGGTAGGAGGAGATCCCAAAAAGCGTGGCGTTGTGGCCACGGCAAATTATCTTGCGCGTCAATATGGTATTCATAGTGCTATGTCTATGGCTCAAGCTATAAAGTTATGCCCACATTTAATTGTGATCCCTGGACGGTTCAATGTTTATAAAGAAGTCTCAGGACAAATTCATCAAATTTTTAAACGTTATACAAATCTTATTGAATTTGTATCGTTAGATGAAGCTTATTTAGATGTTACTGATTGTTTATTATTTCATGGTTCTGCGACATTGATAGCACAAGATATTCGACAGAAAATCGCAAAGGAGCTTAACTTAACGGCTTCTGCTGGAATTGCTCCACTAAAGTTTTTAGCTAAAATAGCCTCAGATATAAATAAACCTAACGGGCAATATGTTATTGTTCCAGATAAAGTGACACAATTTATTACCGATTTACCATTAAAGAAAATTCCAGGGGTAGGCAAAGTAACTGAAAAACGTTTGTCTGAATTAGGTTTGATTTACTGTCGTGATGTGATTGATTATGATTTATCAAAACTACTTAATCAATTTGGTAAATTTGGCAGAATATTGTATGAACGTTGCAATGGGATTGACGACCGAGAAATAAATAATGATCGGCAACGTAAATCGGTAGGTGTGGAACGAACAATTGCTCATGATCTGTATTCATGGGAAGCGTGTTTAACAATTTTTGATTCGCTTTACAGTGAGCTTGAAACTCGTTTAGGTAAAGTCCGTGCTGATTTTTCAATTGCTAGGCAAGGAGTGAAATTTAAATTTCATGATTTCCAAATAACAACGCAAGAACATATTTATCCAAAATTAAATAAACAAGATTTGATCAATCAAGCATATCAAATTTGGCACGAGCGACGCAAAGATCGTGGGGTGCGATTAATTGGTTTTCATGTAACATTAATCGACCCCCAAGTAGATAAACAATTAGTCTTACAGTTATAGCGCTATAATATCCCCTAGATATTTGGTTTAAGGGGATAACAATCATAGCAAAGAATTATTTTGAATTAATTGAGCGAGTGATTTCAAAAGAACCATCCAATATAATTTCCATTTCAAATTCTTCAGGTGTTTGGATTTCGACCATTTCACCTCTTTTTGATTCCGAAGCATATTGCTTATATGCTCCAGCATATAATTTAGGTCTATTGCTAAAACTGTTATTTTGTTGATAATAATTTAAACTGATTGCATCACCAAGCTTGTATTGTTTACCGATTAAACGTCCTACTTTATTTGCTAATTTGTTATAGAGTGTTTGTTCATGTTGTTGTAAAATTTGCTCTATTGCTTCATCTGATACATCATAGTTTAAGTCGTCATTAACAATGATATTCATTTCTTGCGCTTTGGTCATTATCTTACTAATTAAATCAAAATTCCTAACTTTAATTTTTAACGTATTTTTTACATTGTATGTTTTAACTATTGTGGTCTTAGGTGAAATTTCTTGATTACCATAGGCGGTAATTGTCATGGAATTATTACCTAATTTTTTGAGTTCGTCGGTAATAATTTGATATTGTTGTTGTATCAATTGTTTTGCTTGTTCTTGTGAATTGGCTAATTGCTCCAGTTCAAATACATAGTAGGCTTGATTACTTTCTTGAGAAATATCATGAATATTATGTTTATCTAATAACTCAATAGTGTTAAAAAATTGCGCTTGATCGATATTTAAATGTATAAGATAAGTAGAACGATACTGTTTAGACTGACTGTCAATAGGTTGGTTTATTTCATTTTCATAATTACGATAACTGACGGTTGTTAAATCTTTCTCGTTCACGCCGCTATCAACTAAAAATTGATTAAAAATTTTCATTTTCTCGGCATTTTGGCTGGCAGCATCACGATAATTATTTGCTTCAGTAGTATAAGTGACAGTAAATTCAGCAATATCTGGTTTAAATTTAACTTTATCAATAACCTTCGTGGTAATATTGCCTACAGCTATCATTTCTTTACCATATTTAGCTTGCTGCCACTCTATGTTAGACGAAAGTAAATAATTTTCATTAAGTTGGTTTTGAGCATATACTGCTCCTGCAATACTAAAATTGATTAACATCAACAGCAATAATTTTCGTTTCATCTTAATTCCTATAATTTTAAAATGTAAGCTAAAATATAATATAACTAACTAATTTGTAAAGATTTTTTATTGATTTTTTAATATGATACTGTGTTGTTTTTAGGTTCAAATTTAAGAAATTTTTGTAAATATTACATTCGAGTATAATCGCTTAAATTTTATTATATTTATTAATATAACGGTTTTAGCAATGAAATATGCAAAATAATGGCTAAAGATTAAAACAATTACTAAGAAAGTGATAAGAGTCACAATATTGGTATTTAATGTTTGAAACCTATCTTTTATTCGTTATATTAACCTAGTAATCAATACTGGATTGTTACCGAAGTTTTACGGGCAAAACCTAGAGAATAGATGTTTTCATCTATTCTCTAGGTTTTTTTTTGCTTTTAATTTTGACATTTTATAGTTATCAACCTAGAGTAGAGGAAAAATGAAATATTCATCGTTAAACCGAGAACAGAATAAGGGTTATCAACTTAATTTAAAACATAAACGAATTGCCTTGATAACAATGTTGGGACTGTTATATTTACCTTGTAGCTGGGGGGCGACGCAACAGGAGTTAGAAGCAAGAATTTCATTACTAGAGCAGAAGTTATTAGAACTCACCCAAGAATCAATTGATTTGAAAAAACAAGTTATAGAATCTAACAAACAATTAGCACAGCTCAATACCAATTTACAGCAACAACGTATTGTTAATACTCAGCAAGTTACTGCGAAAACCACTCAATCAACTAATAAAAATCAGACAAAATCGACGACACAACAAGTGGCTAAACAAACGCATCCAATATTGGAAACCAAAGCGATGGATAATAATCAAATCGTTTTAGTTAATGATCCACTAGAAGATGGTGCAACAGATACTTCAGGTGTTAAAAATGTATTCACATTGACCGAACTTAAAGATTATATTAAGGATGAAATCGGCTTTTCGTTTAATGGTTATTTTCGCGGTGGTTGGTCAACATCAGCCAACGGTAGACCGAAAAATTATGCTGAAGGCGCTTTAGGTCGTTTTGGTAATGAGTACGGCGGTTGGTATGATTTTATCTTTAAACAAAAAGTTTATGATAATAATGGTCGTCGTGTTGATGCTATTGTAATGGTCGATGGTAATGTAGCTACAGATAGAGCAGCCGGATTATTTAATACTCAAGATGATAACCTTATGCAATTCTCAGATATTTATCTCTCTACCATCGGATTTGTGCCTGGGTTTCCCGAAGCTAAACTTTGGGTAGGTAAACACTCATTGTTTTACAACGAAATACAGATGCTCGACTGGAAAACGCAAAAAGCGCCAGCAGGTGGAGGAATTGGAATCGAAAACCTTGATATTGGCGTCGGTAAAGTTGATTTAGCGGTTGTTAGAGCTGATGTAAATGTTAAATTGAAAAAACCACCACTTGCACCTGATGCTAAAAATGAAACGGAAGTTGATCTTAACGAATTTGAAGTCCGTTATTATGATATTCCACTATGGAAAGATGCTACACTTGGGGCAAATATTCGATTCTCAGCGCCGAATAAATCTAAACTTCAAGATGATATTACGGTTAAAAATGCTTGGTTGGCCAGTTTAATTCTCACCCAAAATGAGTTTTTTGGTGGTTTTAATCAATTCACTTTGCAAACAGCAACCAATTCAGTCGCTGCTCAATTTGCTAATATTAATACCAATAATCCTGAATTTGCTTCAAATTCTAATAATGATTATTTGGGTAAACATACCGGAGGTAAAGCTTATCGTTTAGTCTCACAGGGGGAAGCATATCTAGCTGATAAGGTTATTATGGCTCATGCATTAGCGTTAACCACTGGCCAAGATGTCTACTCTTATGATTTGAAAATGGCTAACGCTGATTTTAACAGTATAAAATCAGCTGTTCGTCCAGCCTATATTTGGGATAACTATAATCAATCAGGTGTTGAGCTAGGATATTTTAACCAAAAAAATAAAGTTCATGGTAAGTCCTATCAGGAAGAAGGTTACAAAGCTACACTATTCCATTCATTTAAAGTGGAAGAAAGTATTTTATCTTCCAGACCTGATATCCGTTTTTATGCTTCTTATATCAGATCAATTCATAATGATATGAGTAAATTTGATTTCAATGGTAAAAATCATCAATTTAGTTTTGGCGTACAAACTGAAGTTTGGTTCTAATTTGAGTTGATCATAACCTATAAAAAGCAACTAATTATGGGCCATAGATGAAGCGACATGTATGGCCTAAATTTAAAGTATTTACTGAGTTAATATAGGAAAAATAGTTCTTGAAATTAAATATTGATTAACCGAATGATTGTGCGAAAAAGCTTAAGAAGGTGATTAATGAGATACCGATTTAATAGCTAAGCTAAACCTCCCGATTTATGGGGAGGCTTGCGTATTATAATCATTTAAATAGTTAATTGATTTTTTCGAAATAGATTATCGCTATATTAATTTATACCATATTGTGCTTGATAGGCTTTTACTTGTGCTAATTCATTTGTTTTACCATCTTGTTCTAAATAATGAATTAAATCACTTAAGGTGATGATCGAAATGACATCACAATGATAGGTTTGTTTGATTTCTTGAATAGCTGACAGTTCACCTCGTCCTTTTTCTTGGCGATCTAAACTAATGAGTACACCGGCAAGTTTTGAATGATTATCTTCTAAAATATGCATGGATTCACGAATGGCAGTTCCAGCGGTGATAACATCATCAACTAACATAACGCGTTTATCTTTTATCGGACTTCCTACTAGATTACCTCCCTCACCATGGTCTTTTGCTTCTTTTCGGTTAAAGCAATAAGGTACTTCAATATTATGATGCTCAGATAACGCCACGACTGTTGAAGCAACAATTGGAATCCCTTTATAAGCTGGCCCAAAAATGACATCATAATCTAAATTTGCATCGATTAAGGCTTCAGCATAAAAGCGACCTAATAACGCGAGATCTTTACCAGTATTAAATAAACCCGCATTAAAAAAATAGGGACTCTTGCGTCCGGATTTTAAGGTAAACTCGCCAAATCGCAATACCTGTCGTTCTAATGCAAATTGAATAAATTGGCGTTTATAAGATTTCATTATATATTCTCCAGACTCGTATATTATGTAATATTATTCTAAGCAAAAATAAAGCGACTTATGTCGCTTATTCAAAAAAGTTTATGAAGTAATATTTAGTGCTATTTTTTGGTGTTTAATAATTGTTGAAATACCATCTTTAGCCAATGCTAACAGCGTTAATAATTCTTCATGGGAAAATGGTTCACCTTCAGCGGTTCCTTGAATCTCAATTATTTTACCATCATCGGTCATGATGACATTCATATCAGTTTCAGCGTTAGAGTCTTCAATATATTCAAGATCACATACTGCTTGCTCATTAACAATACCAACTGAAATAGCAGCAATAAAACCTTTAAAAGGATTGGTTTTTAATAGACCTTTTTTAACCATTTGGGTTAAAGCATCATATAGGGCAACACAGGCTCCGGAGATTGATGCAGTACGAGTTCCTCCATCGGCCTGAATAACATCACAGTCAACAGTGATAGTAAATTCCCCCAATTGACTAAGATCAACAGCAGCTCTTAGTGAACGAGCGATTAAACGTTGGATCTCCATGGTTCTTCCAGTTTGCTTACCTTTTGCCGCTTCGCGTTGGGTTCGGGTATTAGTCGCTCTTGGTAACATACCATACTCTGCAGTTATCCATCCTTGATTTTGACCTTTTAAAAATCGAGGAACCCCTTCTTCAATTGTTGCATTACAAAGTACTTTTGTATCACCAAATTCAATTAGTACAGAACCTTCAGCATGTTTAGTATAATGACGTGTAATTTTTATTGGGCGGATTTGTTCCGCTGTTCGGCCGGAAGGGCGCATGTATTTCTCCAGAAAATTGACAAATAGATTTAACACGAATTAGGAGGACGTTGCAAATCAGAATTTGTAACGTTTAGCCTAAGCTAAGTCAACATTATACAGCATTTAGCAAATAATGCACATAGCTATTTTGGAAAATAGATTGATTACAAAATGGAATTTTTCTTGTAGTTACAAACGTAAGCCTAAAGAAAATTAATTAGGTCCTTAATTAAAAGAGGACCTTTTCGTTAGCTATTAACGTCAATTTATGCTTTAGTACTAAGATCTTCAATATGTGCAGTTGGCGCATTTTTCTTGACTGAATCTATGCCATTATTGATTGCGGAATTGCTGTTATATTTCTCACTGGAACCAATAATCCGGCCATTTTTTGTCGATTTTAAATCAAAATGATAATCATGTTTATGATATGCCTTATCATCATTAGCATATTTTTTGACAGATTCAATGCCTGCCAAACAATTTGCTTTGGTTGAATAACCTTCACTTTGTAGAATAATCTGTCCGTTACGTGCCTTAAGACGAAAATAAAATTGATGATTTTTTTCACTTTTAAAGATCTCGAATTTACCACTCATTTTTCACCCCTTAATAAATAATTGATGGTCAGTTTAATATATAAATTATTAATTTTTAATAATTTATATATATCAGATTATCGTTAATATTGCTACATGGGATTATTAAAAATTATCATAATAACTTGGATTTATTAAATTAATGCAGTCAATTATGATAAATAGTATTAGTTGTAATTCATTTTTTAGAATATGCTATGATGGATAAATTTTTTATATAGTAGGATTATAATGTATGTTAAGAAGTATGACGGCTTATGCCAGAAAAGAAATAAATGCTCATTGGGGAACAGCTTGTTGGGAACTACGTTCGGTAAATCAACGTTATTTGGAAACTTATATACGATTACCTGAACAATTACGTTCATTAGAACCGATTATCCGTGAAAAATTAAGAAATCGTTTAACACGCGGTAAAGTTGAATGTAATTTACATTTTGAATTAGATCTAGCAAATCAGCATCAGCAATTAATATTAAATCGTGATTTAGCCAATCAATTAATTGAAGCGGCAAATTGGATCAAAGAACAAGCGCCAGCTGGCCAGATTAATGTAACTGATATATTACGTTGGCCAGGTGTTATGTCAGCTAAAGAACAAGATCTTGATACAATATCACAAGAAATTTTACAGTTGTTAGAAAAGGCAATTGATGATTTTATTCAAGTCCGTGAACGTGAAGGTAAAGCGTTAAAAGCATTAATTATTCAAAGATTAGAAGCTATCACCCTTGAAGTTTATAAAATTCGTCAATGGATGCCACAGATTTTACAATGGCAAAAGGATAAGCTTAAATCTAAATTGGAAGAAATCAATGTTGAACTTGATCCAAACCGGCTTGAGCAAGAACTGATTCTTATTGCGCAGCGTATTGATGTTGCTGAAGAATTGGATCGTTTATCTACTCATGTAAAGGAAACTTTTAATATTTTAAAGAAAAATGAAGCAATAGGGCGACGTCTGGATTTTATGATGCAGGAATTTAATCGTGAATCGAACACAATTGCTTCTAAATCTATCAATGCGGATGTTACCGCTTCAGCGATTGAATTAAAAGTACTTATCGAACAAATGCGCGAACAGATCCAGAATATTGAATAAATATTTTATCGCTTATTATAATTTAAGATATGAATTACCCATTGTTTATATAACATGGGTCTCATTTTACTACAAAGTTATGGTTTTTTAGATAGTAAAAGATAATATAACTTTTGACTTAATGAATACTAATACCTACCTTTTGTTAGTGAATTTTAAGAGATTGTATTATGTTAATATTCAACAGCGATTAACTATCCTATAATTTTACTTTTTAAATATACTTAGCCACAACGCAGTTTAGTTGATAAGTACAAAGAAAGATTAGCCCTTTATAAAAGGGCCTTCATAAGATTATAGTGATAGAATTTCCCACCATATGCCAAAAAAATTACTAAATAGGATATTGGCAAATGTTAAGCCAAACATAAAAATCATAAAAGAAATATCGATGTTTCCAATCGGTGGAATGATTCGTCTAATCGGTGAGACAACTGGTTCAGTAAGTTGATAAAGTACTATTTCTAATTGTGATTGACCATGACCTACCCAACTTAAAATAGCTCGAATTAACAGAAACCAGAACATTGAATAACCAAAACTATAAATAATCACTAACGGTGCAAAGATAAGACATTGCCAAGACTGAAAATCTATATATATATTCAACTTCCTATAGTAAAAAATAATCAATAACTTAATAACAGCTATAATATATAAGACAATAAATGATGCAGTATCAATTTTTCCAAGGGCTGGAAATATTTTTCTTAGTGGACTAATAACTGGCTGCGTGATTTTTACAACAATTTGGGCAAAAGGGTTGTAATAATTTACACCAGTATATTGCATCCAAGGTCGTAATAAAAATAAGTATACAGCACAAGTCGCAGCTGTATTAAACATAAAGAACAAAGGTGACATTAAAAAACTCCTTTATATTAATTTACAGATTATATCATATAATCGCAGACTTGTATTCTCTGGCACCAAAGATGGCGGTACCAATTCTTACCATTGTACTACCAGCAGTAATGGCAGCTTGCATATCATGTGTCATACCCATAGATAAAGTATCAATATTTTCATATCGATTTTGTAGTTGTATATATAAATCATACATTCGTTTAAATGTCACAATTTGTTGTTGTAAATCAGTTGTCTCGGCTGGAATAGCCATCAGTCCGCGTAGTTTTAAATTAGGCAGTTCCTGAATGATTTTAGCCAAATTGAACATTTCATCAGGTGCGATCCCTGATTTACTTACTTCATTACTAATATTAATTTGTATTAAGACATTCATTGCTGGTAAATGATTAGGTCGTTGTTCATTAAGCCGCTTAGCAATTTTATCTCGCTCAATGGTATGTACCCAAGAAAAATTTTCGGCTACTAATTTGCTTTTATTCGATTGTAACGGACCAATAAAATGCCATTCTAGATCAAGATTAGTATGATTTTTTTGAAAATATTCAATTTTTGCTATGCCTTCTTGAACATAGTTTTCGCCAAATAATCGCTGACCTGCTTCAATGGCTTCTTTTATGGCTGAAATAGGTTTAGTTTTACTTACAGCAATTAATTGAATTTGTTTAGGATCACGCTCGCATTGTTGTGCAATCGCGGTAATACGTTGCTTTATCTGATGTATATTTTCTTTAATCGTCATATTAACTTTTGTCAATTTAAGTATGGAATCAATATTAACTTTAAGTTTAACTCAAAATGCCTCGGATGTGCATCTTGCAAGTAATGAAAAAATAATAATCCGACAAAATGGTCAGTTAAGTCGATTGAATGCGCCACCATTAACACACCAACAACTTGAACATAAATTATTTTCTATTTTAGATGCTGCTCAATTACTAAACTTGCAGCAAAATAAACAGCTTGATTTTGCCTTACAGATTAATGAAAATTGCCGTTTTCGTGGCAATATATTCTATCAAAATCGAGGAATTTCAGCATCATTTCGCCATATTCGTGCCAATATCGCGACTTTTGAACAGATTAATGCACCAGAAATATTTAAGCAATTAATCCAAAGGCAGCAAGGACTTATTTTAATCAGTGGCGCTACCGGCAGCGGTAAATCAACTACATTGACTGCAATGATTAATCAGATAAATCAACAACAAGCGAAACATATCATTACGCTAGAAGATCCCATAGAATTTCTTTATCAAAATCAATTATCATTGATACAACAACGTCAGGTTGGATTACATTGTGCTAGTTATCGTGAAGGATTATTAGCCATGTTACGGCAAGATCCCGATATTATTGTGATTGGTGAATTACGCGATCGCGAAACGGTTAGTGCAGCTTTACAAGCCGCAGAGACAGGGCATATTGTTTTTGCAACTTTACATACTCATTCAGCCGTTGCTACTCTTAACCGAGTGATTGATCTATTTCCCGATACGTCAAAACAATATATTTGTTCACAATTGGCACATACAATGCAAGCTGTTATTTCACAGAAACTTGTTAGTGATGAAAAATTAGGACGCAAAGCAAAATTTGAAATTTTAGTAAATATTCCAGCGGTGAGTAATTTGATACGAGAAGGTAAAATTAAACAAATTATTTCTATTATGCAAACAGGAAAGGAATATGGTATGCAAAATTTTGATTAACTGCGTTAACACAGTTAATCAAAAAATTTACCATTACTGTTTTAGATAAACGTGATAATTAATGCTACGATACCAATAATAATAGCCGCAATACCTAGTTTTTCTTGCATTGGTAGAAGATTTTCCAGTAATTGACGACCTTTTTCTTCGGAAGCTGAATTACGAGATAAAACGTATTTATTTATTAAGCCAAACCCCATAATAAATCCTAAAAGGACTTCAACAAGGGAAACCGCCATACCCGCTAACCAATAAAACGGAGCAATGTGAAGATATTGAATACCTAAAATTCCGCCAATTGCACTCCAAATACCAATTACACAAACAATAACACCTAACCAACCTTGATAAGGGACTAATTTATCTAATATATCTTTGGCATTCGGTTTTTTAGATAAAACTATCGAAGGTGCAGCTGCAATACCTAAAATAATTAAAATAATACAAGTAACAAGCATGTTGAATTTCCTTAGATTAATTTACGCGAAATGGCATATAAATTATGCTATTTTTTTTACATAAATCAAGATGTTTATTGTAAAGCTATTATATTTTAAACAAATTTTAGGATTAACCTAACTCTTTTTCTGTAAAAATCCCATTAAATAAATCGGTACTTAAGTAACGTTCGCCTGATGAAGGTAAAATAACCACGATGATTTTATCTTTATTTTCAGGTAATTTAGCTATTTTGTCTGCCGCAAATACTGCAGCTCCTGAAGAAATGCCTGCTAATATACCTTCTTTATCCATGATTTGTCTCGCCGTTTCTATTGCATCTTCATTAGAGACTTTTTCAACAACATCGATAAGCGTCAAATCTAGATTATCAGGGATAAATCCCGCGCCAATACCTTGAATTTTATGTGGTCCTGGTTGTAAAGGTTGGCCAGCTAACGCCTGAGAAATAACAGGTGAGCTGAGAGGTTCAACAGCAACAGCAGTAATGTTTTTACCTTGCGTTTTTTTTATGTAACGTGTAATCCCCGTAAACGTTCCTCCGGTTCCAATACCAGCGATAAAAATATCAATGTTACCATCTGTATCTTGCCATATTTCAGGACCAGTCGTTTTTTCATGAATTTCTGGATTTGAAGGATTACTGAATTGCTGTAACATTAAATGATGTTTGGGATCACTTCCAACAATAGCTTCAGCTTTTTCGATTGCACCTTTCATACCTTTTACTGCTTCAGTCAAAATTAAATTTGCACCTAATGCTTTTAATAACTTTCGTCTTTCAATGCTCATGCTTTCCGGCATCGTTAAGGTTAGTTTATAACCCCGTGCAGCAGCAACAGCAGCGAGTGCAATCCCAGTATTACCGCTGGTAGGTTCAACTAATTCAACTTCTGGTGTGAGTAAGCCACGTTTTTCTGCATCCCAAATCATATTAGAAGCAATACGACATTTAACACTAAAACTTGGATTACGTGATTCAATTTTGGCTAAAATATTGCCATGACCGAAATGTTTTAATCTAATGAGTGGTGTATGACCTATGGTTTGTGAATTATCATCAAATATTTTACTCATGTTAGAATCCTTGTTTATCATTTTAAAAAATAGTACTAAATGATGTTAACGAACAAATTATTGTTATTATATGAGCTTCTAAAAAAGAATATAGTAATTAATTATTATAACAATATTCGCTTTAGATCTAAGTGGAAACAATTCAGCTTATTTTGAAAATTTTATCTGAATAATTAGTTGATAATATTATTTTTCATTGTTTTTTTAATTTCATTGCATAATTTGACGAATTGAACATTTTAATACTGTTTTAAATAATTAAAACTAGAATCAGATTTGGCTATAATTTTTGTAGTCTTATAGCGTTTTCCTATTGCTTTAGGGAGTTTTTCAAAAAACGCTGGTTCTTTGGTTGACGATGCATAAATACAAACGATATATGAGGTGATATCTTTCATAAATTAAATTGAAACCATAATTTTATATTTTATGGTTCATATTACTCTGCATAAGCAGTTAATAACTATTCTGATAAAAATAAATATATTTGTGCTGTAAAAACACCCATATTTAATCATAATGAATAAGCCAAAATATATTTCTATAAACTTAACGTTGGCGGTAAACTAAATATTTTATGTCATATCTTCATGAATTTTTTTTCAAATAGTATTGAAGAGAAACCAACAACGCAAAAGTCATAAAGTGATGATTAGTATGAAATTCGATAATTTTGTATTGTTAAAAACGCAATTGTAAAAATGCAAATATAATAGTTTATATTAAGCTAAAACTTAAATTAACTGATGACAGTTTTACTAAATAATTGTCCATATACCAGCCAAATAACCATATTTTAGGATACTTATAAATGGTTATATTTATGAGTTTTATAGTAAATTGTTAGTGAATAGTGAGGAGGATAAATGAATACTATGTTATAGCGAGTCAATTTGTTCTTCAAGTTTCATCAGTGCATATTGACAGCGCGCAATCCGCTGATCAAGCACAGTCATTTTCTGTATTAGAGTAGGATTAGACTTATCGAATTGTTGTAATTCGTATTTCATGGCTTGTAAGCGGCGTAAGTAATCCAGATGTATATTATATTTATCATAAAGTGATTGCGTAGGTAATTGGCTATTTGTTCTGTCCTCAGGTTGAATATTTGCGAGTCCTCGATTTAATGCCTCAATTTGATAACATAAATGTTCAGTTAAATATTCAATTGCAGCAAAATATTGACCATGATTATTCTTTTCAACCAATTCCTCTAATTTTTGATAATTATGCTTAATTTCAAGAAAATAAAAGTTGTAACCCGCCTTAGCCGGCGCCCGTTTAAATAGTGATATATCAAAGCAAGGGCTATTAAGTATTAGCTGTTGATAAGGTTCTATCGAATTCTCTAATTGATCAATTGTTTGCTGAAGTTTTTGTAATAATAATTTAGTTTGATTATTCATAATTGTTGACTTATTAGTGAGTAAAGTAATTGGAATCACTATCTTCAGAAAGATGCCTATTAGCAAGATTCATTAATTGCATAAAATCCATAAAGTTTATATTAACTGTTTTTATTGCTTTTGCCCCGATAATTTGTTTAGCAATTAAACATTTTTGAATATGATTATAATGATCTAATAAGCTAAGGGGCAAAGGCGAAGTTGCGCGTTTACCTAGCCAAATTATGCCTTGCAAAGGAAGACTTAAAGCAAAAATTGTCGTAAGGATAGTAATGGCCAGCTCAATGTTCATATAGTATTGCCATACTATCAATGCCACAATAAATGGCGGTAAATATTTACTGGCCGATTTAATATAATTAATAATTTTAATTTCGGGAAAGGTAGATGCTAGCGTTAATTTTGTTGGGCAAATTGAAATATATTTTCGACCAATCTTAAACAGTTTTAATAAATTCATTACAAGAGGATTCCTCGACATTAGCTATTTATTGTCTTAAAATATAAGTATTAATATTGGGAATTTTATCTAGCCTTTATTTTAATACAAAAAAAGGGTCTTAAATAGAGTTCCTAAGTCATATTAATCTTTACGATTAATTTTTATATATTTTCATTTTAAATAAGTTCAACCAACAGCAATCATGCTGGCGGTGTTGTTTTATTTTAAAAAAAGGATTTATTATGTCGAGTAATCTTGTTCTCGTTTTGAACTGTGGTAGTTCTTCCTTAAAGTTTGCTATTATTGATCCAAAAAATGGTGATGAGTATATTTCTGGTTTAGCTGAATGTTTTAATCTTCCAGATGCACGCATCAAATGGAAATTAGACGGTGAAAAAGGTGAAGCTTCATTAGGTGCTGGTGCAGCTCATAGTCAGGCAATTAAATTTTTGGTAGATAATATTTTTTCTAAAAAACCTGAATTATTAGCTAATATAAGCGCAATTGGTCACCGCATCGTCCACGGCGGTGAGAAATATACACAATCAGTAGTTATTGATGATAGCGTGCTAGCTGGCATCAAAGAAGCAGCGGCATTTGCTCCATTACATAATCCAGCCCATCTTATCGGTATTGAAGAAGCGTTTAAAGCATTTCCACATTTAAAAACAAAAAATGTTGCTGTGTTCGATACAGCGTTTCATACCACAATGCCTAAAGAGGCCTATTTATATGCCATTCCTAATGAACTTTATACGAAATATGGTATTCGTCGTTATGGTGCACATGGTACTAGTCATTTTTATGTCAGCCAACAAGCAGCTAAATTATTAAATAAACCTGTTGAAGAGACTAATGTGATCACTTGCCATTTGGGTAATGGTGCTTCAATCTCTGCTGTAAAAAATGGTAAATGTGTTGAAACTTCAATGGGATTAACACCATTAGAAGGCTTAGTCATGGGAACTCGCAGTGGTGATATCGATCCTGCAATCATGTTTTTCCTACATGACAATTTGAAAATGTCTGTTGCAGAGATTAATGACCTATTAAACAAAAAATCAGGGTTACTCGGTTTAACTGGTGTTAGCAGTGATTGTCGTTATGTGACTGAAAATTATGACACAGATGAGAATGCAAAAAATGCTTTAGATGTATTTGTCCATCGATTAGTTAAATACATTGGTGGTTATGCTATGTTATTAGATGGTCGTTTGGATGCTATTGTATTTACTGGTGGTATCGGTGAAAATGCTGAAGAAGTTCGTCGTATGGCACTTCAAAAATTAGGGCTACTTGGCTTTGAACTTGATCAAGAGCGTAACCTTGCTGCTCGATTTGGCAAAGGCGGAACGATTACTAAAGATGGTTCAGCCATTGCGATGGTGATTCCAACTAATGAAGAATTAGTTATTGCTCAAGATGCTGCCCGTTTAACAGCATAATAATAATTGACCGCCAAATTTGGCGGTTTTTTTAGATTCAAAGAAAAGGAGTACAAAAGTGGCTCGTACCATTATGTTAATCCCAACTGGTGCAAATGTCGGTTTAACTGGCGTTAGCTTAGGCGTTATTCGTTCAATGGAACGTCAAGGTGTCAATATCAGTTTATTTAAACCAGTCGCACAACCTGCTTTAGATGGTGATCGTCCTGATCAAACAACGACATTGATTCAAAGTAATACATCAATCCCAACAAATAAACCACTGAAAATGAGTCATGTGGAAAAATTATTAGGTTTAAATCAGCAAGATGTATTAATGGAAGAAATCATAGCCCTTTATGCTGAAAACAATAAACAATCAGATGTAGTTTTAGTAGAGGGAATTGTTCCAACAGCTAATTATCCGTTTGCAAATGAACTTAATTACAATGTTGCGAAAACTTTAGGTGCGGAAATTATTTTTGTTATGTCTATGGGCAGTGATACGCCGGAGCAACTGAAAGAACGTGTTGAAATAGCACGATCTAACTTTGGTGGTATCAAAAATGAGAAAATTACTGGTGTGATCATCAATAAAGTTAACGCGCCGATTGACGCACAAACTTTAGCGCGTCCAGATGTTTCTGATATTTATCATACACCAAAATTTGATGGAAAAAAAATCACTATCGATGATTTACGCCAACATAGCCCATTACCGGTATTAGGTTGTATTCCCTGGAATATCGATTTAACGGCATGTCGCGCTGTAGATATGGCCAATCATCTTGCAGCTAAAATCATTAATGAAGGTGGTATTAAACAACGTCGTATCAAACACGTTTCTTTCTGTTCACGTAGTGTGCCAAACATTATTTCTCACTTACGTCCAAATGCATTACTTGTAACGTCAGCAGACCGTGCTGATATCTTAGCGACCATCTCTTTAGCGGTGATGAACGGTGTTGAAATTGGCGGTGTTTTATTAACGGGTGGGTATGAAATAGATGAGAATGTAGCTAAACTTTGCCAACCGGCATTTGAAACTGGATTACCTGTTTTTAGTGTTGACACCAATACATTCCAAACCTCGATAAGTCTACAACGTTTTAATCTAGAAATTCCAGTCGATGATAAAGAACGTTTAGATAACACACAAAATTTTGTAGCTGATCATATTGATGGTGACTGGATTAAATCATTAAAAACTGAAATGGTAGATGGCATTGTACGTATGTCACCACCAGCATTCCGTTACCAATTAACAGAATTTGCTCGTAAAGCGGGTAAAACAATTGTATTACCAGAAGGTGATGAACCTAGAACAATAAAAGCCGCTGTTATCTGTGCTGAGCGCGGTATTGCTAAATGTGTATTACTTGGTAATCCAGATGAAGTAAAACGCGTTGCCGCTACGCAAGGCGTAACGTTAGGGGCGGGTATTGAAATAATGGATCCAGAGGCGATTCGTGAAAATTATGTTCCGCGTTTAGTTGAATTACGTAAAAATAAAGGTATGACCGAAATTTTAGCGCGTGAACAACTTGCTGATAATGTCGTACTTGGTACTATGATGCTTGAAGCAAATGAAGTGGATGGATTAGTATCAGGTGCGGTACACACGACAGCAAATACTATTCGTCCACCTTTACAATTAATCAAGACTGCACCAGGTAGTTCATTGGTGTCTTCTGTTTTCTTTATGTTAATGCCTGAGCAGGTATATATTTATGGTGACTGTGCAATTAATCCAGATCCAAATGCGCAAGAATTGGCTGAAATTGCAATTCAGTCAGCGGATACTGCGATTGCCTTTGGTATCGAACCAAAAGTTGCAATGATTTCCTACTCAACCGGTAATTCGGGACAAGGCGCGGATGTTGAGAAAGTGAAAGAAGCAACACGCATCGCGAAAGAAAAACGTCCAGATTTATTAATTGATGGTCCATTACAATATGATGCGGCAGTAATGCCTGATGTAGCTAAATCTAAAGCACCTAATTCCCTTGTTGCGGGTCAAGCAACGGTATTTATTTTCCCTGATTTAAATACCGGTAATACCACTTATAAAGCGGTACAACGTTCTGCTGATCTGGTTTCAATTGGTCCAATGTTACAAGGTATGCGTAAACCTGTAAACGATTTATCACGTGGTGCATTGGTTGATGATATTGTTTATACCATTGCATTAACTGCAATTCAAGCTACTCAACAATAATTGTGTTTTAAGTAGATCAGAAAATATGAGGTGATATAATATCACCTCATATTATTTTAGGGTTCTTAATAATAATTGTTTAGTTAGTTTCAATAAACATCATGATATTTAAAGTCTAGAAATCATTGTTAAATACCTTATTTTATATAATAAAATCAATAACTTATGTTTTGATGTTTATTTTCAGATCATACTGTTTATTAGCTTACTAGGAAAAACCACATGAAAAAAGACATCCATCAGCAACGTATCTTAATTCTTGATTTTGGTTCGCAAGTGACTCAATTGATTGCTCGTCGGGTCCGGGAAATTGGCGTGTATTGCGAACTTTGGCCGTGGGATGTTTCAGAAGAAAAGATTAAGCAGTTTAATCCCAAAGGGATTATTTTATCAGGTAGCCCAGAAAGCACTACTGAAGCGAATAGCCCAAGAGCACCAAAATATGTCTTTGAAGCTGGCGTACCCGTATTAGGGATCTGCTATGGTATGCAGACTATGGCTGTCCAAGTTGGTCAAAACGGGCAAGTAACGGGTTCTAATCAACGAGAATTTGGCTATGCAAAAGTTGATTTAGTTGGTTCATCTCAGTTAACTGATGGTATTTTTGATAGCACTAATGCAGATGGTATTAATCAACTTGATGTCTGGATGAGTCATGGTGACAAAGTAACCGCAATTCCAGACAGTTTTACTGTGATCGGTCGTACCGAAACTTGCCCTTATGCTATTATGGCAAATGATGAAAAACAATTTTATGGTGTTCAATTTCATCCAGAAGTCACGCACACCGTCAAAGGTTTTGAAATATTACAACGTTTTGTAATTGATATATGTCAGTGTGAAAAGCTATGGACACCATCTTCAATTATCACTGATGCAATTGCGAAAATTAAAGAAAAAGTGGGTAATGATAAGGTTTTATTAGGACTTTCTGGTGGGGTTGATTCCTCAGTAACTGCATTACTTTTACATCAAGCAATTGGCGAGCAATTAACTTGTGTTTTTGTTGATCACGGTTTGTTACGTTTAAATGAAGATCAGCAAGTGATGGACATGTTTGGTAATAAATTTGGTTTAAATATAATTGCTGTCAATGCTGAAGATCGTTTTATAACAGCGTTGAAAGGCGAATCGGATCCTGAAGCAAAACGTAAAATTATTGGCCGTGAATTTGTGGCTGTATTTGATGAAGAAGCCGCTAAACTTAAAGATGTCAAATGGCTTGCACAAGGTACGATTTATCCAGATGTGATCGAGTCTGCTGCGGCTGATACAGGTAAAGCGCATGTGATTAAATCCCATCATAATGTTGGTGGATTACCAGAAGATATGAAATTGGGGTTAGTCGAACCGCTCCGTGAACTTTTTAAAGATGAAGTACGCAAAGTAGGTTTAGAGCTTGGTTTATCATATGATATGCTTTACCGTCATCCATTTCCTGGACCTGGTCTCGGGGTGCGGGTACTTGGTGAAGTGAAAAAAGAATATTGTGATTTACTACGTCAAGCTGATGCGATTTTTATAGAAGAACTCTACAAAGCTGAACTATATCACAAAGTTAGCCAAGCCTTTACTGTCTTTTTACCTGTTCGTTCTGTAGGGGTCATGGGCGATGGCCGCCGATATGACTGGGTTGTTTCATTGCGTGCCGTTGAAACTATCGATTTTATGACTGCTCATTGGGCACAACTGCCTTATGATTTTTTAGGGCGAGTTTCAAATCGAATTATTAACGAAGTAAACGGAATATCCCGCGTAGTATATGATATAAGTGGTAAACCACCTGCGACTATTGAGTGGGAATAAATATCGTTTTGGTGATGGCCTTTTAAGCTTATAAAAGCCAGAAATATTATCAATATTTTTGGCTTTTTATTTAGATTAAGTAGTGACTATATCTTTAAATTTTAAAAACTCATTAAATTGTTAAACACATGATTTATTAAATTTAATTCGCCTCTCATTAAGTTAAAAGTTTAATATTACTTGTTTATTAATGCCCATTTAAGCAGTTGTTTAAGTTGTCAACTTAACAATAAATTAATTTTTTTCTAAAAATTCTAAAAATGGCATAACCGTATTGTTAGATAGATAAACGCGATCGTTATTTTTTTCTTGATTAAGTATAGTTGGTTCAATTTCATAACCTAACAGGTTAGATAAAATATATTTATTCATTAAACCACTTAAGTAGCCATTTGTTGCGCGAAATGATTCTATAAATTGACAATTAAACTCATTTTTAGTTGATATCATCATAAATGGGATCAAAAACTGGTCAATACCTTTTACGAAACCATGCCCAACATTTACTATTTCTCCATGGTCTGAAGTATAAATTAGTGTATAATTATCACTATATGTTTTAATCACGTCATATAAGGCTTTCACCACACGGTCTGTATGATGGATCGTAAGGTCATAATCTTCAGCATTAGGTAATGCCTGTTTATCAATTTCATCATAACTTGTATAATTTTTATGACTCCCACGTAAGTGAATAAAGATAAACTTTTTAGGTGAGTTGTCATTCTTTAGTCGATCTTCCAATAGTTTACTTAAACTTATATCATCAAAATTATCGGTAAATTCAATGTAATTACTTTTGCGAGCAATAAAGCCGAATTTAGTACTAAACGAGCTAGAGATAGATTGTTGTATTGACGCTAACCAAAACGTTTTATAATCATTGTACTTAGCCATTTCAATAATTGACTTATTATTAAATAAATTATCATCGCTTTCAGGAATATTAAATGATAAAGTCATTGGTATTGAGTCTCGAGTAAGCGCAGCAGTTGAATGAGCCTTTTGAACGATACATCCATTTTTTTGATTAAAAATTTCAGTCATGAAAGGCGTGGTTGGTTTATCGTAGCCATAAGTACTATAGCGAGTAACTAAGGAAGATTCTCCCATTATTAATACAACCAAATCATTATCTGTTTTTTTAGGGGGTAATATAACCGCCTCATTAAATTTTTCAATTTCATTGAAATTTGAATAGATATCGGTTGAAATAGGTTTGAGACCTACATACAATAAATTACCAGTTAAAGCAGGAAAATAAACACGTATCAGCTCTGACATGGTATTAAAATCCCCATTTTTGATTTCCTTTTTTATGGGTGTTCCAAGTATTAGGATAAAAAGACCACAAAATGAGATGATATAAAATGATAATGGTATGGTTATTCTAAATTCAACAGAAATAAATCTGCGGTAAATAAAAACGATAGTGAGGGTGATTAATAATGCTGGGCAAGTGATAATTAGCACTTGTCCACTCATTGACCATGCTTCGTGAACATTAGTTTCCAACAAAGAATCAAGTACACCTTCTGAAATCATCTCACAAAATAGATTATATAAGATATTTCACATAAAAATAGAAATAACATTAGCGAACCTAATGCTACAATAAAATAATTACGGTTTTTAATAAATATCGTAATAAATAAAATTAAGCACAAAGTTGTGATCAATATAAAACAAAAATTTATTATATCAAAATTACAACTATCGATTTTAGCCAAAGATTCAAGTATATAATAGTAAGCCAAAAAAGAACTGAGAATGATGTAAACTAAAAGTAAAATTGAAGCATTTCGGTATCGATAAATAGGTTGGGGAATCTTCATGGAATTATGATTGGTTTTTGTTATTTTTGTTTTCGATTTTAATATAATAATTGATTAGATTAATTTTCGCAACATAATAAATTTTAAGCGATTGCAAATATTCGCTATGATTGGAGAAATCATATTTTGTTATTATTAAAACTTGCAAAGCGATAATTTATTTATATAAAAAAGAATAAATTTATAAAAGAGTTGAATGAAAATGTTCTCAATAATTTTTGATCTATCTATGTTTTAATGTCCAAAATTACTTTATTTTGGTTGTTGCATCGCTAATGGATTAAGTTGAGTACAATTACTTAACTAAGCCTTTTACCAATTAATTGTGTGGTAGTTCTTCTATTGATAGCTGCACATAATGGTGGGATCTAGCTATTCTTAGGTATTAATAACGTGAAAGCTGTGCCATGATAAAGAGTTTTCTGTTTAGTTACTGTTGATTTGCACTTACACAGTTTAATGGGCTTGTAGTATCTAAATTTTAGGACTATCGATTGAAAAAAGTAAACTTTTTTACGATATTGATTATATTTTTTTCAAGAAATAAATCTATTATTTTTAGTAATAGTTATACTCTATTTGATTGTTCCATATTTTCTCTGGAAAGAGTAGTTATCTTTAAATTCATTATATTTTTAAATGTTGTTATGTTTTTGCTGTTAAAAAATAATTGCCAATAATATTCTCTAAATTAGCTTCTTGCCATTTTTCGTTCAACAAATAATTGGGCATTTTAAATTGAAATTTTTCATTATCGACCATGAAAGATAATTTACTACATATAATACCCCTTTTAAATTGTATATTGCTAATCTTTTCCATTGGAATTTTTTTTATATTTTTGGTTAAGTCCCCTAATTTGGTTAACTCAATTAAGATAATCTGATCAGGTTGAAAGTAAATTAAATAGTGTTTAATCAAAAATACAACAAAAAAATTATAAAATACATATTGCCATAATGAGGCATCCTTGGAAATATATAGTATTGATTTATCATCAAATTTTGGTAGTTGGGCTTTCTCGAAATAGTCTTTTATAATATATAATTTTAAACCTCTATTCATTTGATTCCTCATTTCTACTTTGCATTGATTTACTATATATTGAGCAATATGTTACATCTTTTTTCATAATTTCATAAAAAAATATTGCAAATAAATTGAATATTTTCCATCAAAGGTTTGATATAGGATTAGATAAAATAGTCTTGTCAATAACTTTTAAAATATCCTACGTTTAAGTTTAAAAACAGATATCATCAATAATGGCAGGATAATACCAAATTAACATTGGTGAGCTTTAGTGTACATTTGATATCCCCTGAATTGATAGTAAACAACTTAACTCAGCCAACTTATTTTTATGATCATAACGCTTATAATGAATACCATAACTAATTAAATATCGATAAATATCATCCACAATTTTGATGCCATTTTTTTTGATAATCTGCTTCTCTTTTTTCATCGCTCACCCTGGATGTATACTTCACTATTGCTCTTAGCTGATTTCACTTTCTTAAGTTGATCGAGTATAGCTGATGTGTTTTTTTAAGTTGTTTAAACTAATGAAATATTTATGGTTGATAATAATTAATCATTATTTAATTAGTCTAACTATTTCCATTCTCTAGTAGGAAGAAGGTTTTTAATAAGCCAGAGCATATTAATGGTAGAGGATAAGTGGTCTTGCACTCTATTTTACCTAAAGAGCCGTTTTGGCTATATTACAGAGCGAGTTAAGTGTAAAACCCAGCTGTTGATAACTTTTCAATAAATGAAATGTTTTCAAAAAGTTAAAAAACTTTTGAGGTTTTCGGGGGTAAGGCTGTTGTTTAATCTGGTAAAAAAATTCATTTTGTTCGATATTTCCGTTACTATAATCCTGAAATAGGCTTATACATTAGTAAAGCCCCATAAGATTGGCGGGAAACAACACGAATTTTTATGCCTGTGTGAGTGATATAAATACAGAAGTGGATATATTTGGATTAAATAAGTATAATTCGATTGCGGTTTTAGGAAGAAAGATATATCAAAATCCTGTTGATTTTGGCGGAGGTGTTCCAATATTTGTTGACCCTATTGTATGGAAAACCAATCCTACTGCAGAAAAATTACTTGATGAAGGGCTTCAAATTATGATTTGATGAGTAAAAGCTATGCTCCTATTGAATTGACGGAAAGAAATGAATCTACATCACGTTCTTGGTGCTGACACAACTATTAGACAGTACTCATAAAAAGCCTTATAAACCATTACACGGCTTAATAGAAGACGGTAATAGTTCTAGAAACAACAGAAAGCTCAAAAACAAAACGAAAGATTCTGTAAAAATCATTGGAAAGAAAAGGGCAAAATCATTTAAAGGTTATCATTGATAATAATGTCTTATGGATTACATTAAAAATTTAAAACAAAGCGAAGAATTTGAATATTGGTTAGGTGCTGATGATGATCAAATTCATTACATTGAAAAAGAATTAAATATAAAACTCCCAAAGCAATACAAAAAATTTCTATCTCAATGCGGAATGTGCAATTTTGGAGATGTTAATATACTTGGAATTGCAAAAGATGAAAATAGCATTACATATCCATTAGTAGAAGTTACTAAACAAATGAGAGAAGAAGTAAACCTTCCTAATGATTTAATTGTTCTTAGTTACGAAGTTGGCGAATATCTAACACTGTACAAGGTTTCTATAAATCAAGAATTAGAAGATAATGCGATTTATGGAGCAAACGTAAAATATGATGATGAAAAAATGAACATTGATAAAATAGAAGAATTATTTTCATCTTTTGAAGAATACTTTGAAGATTTTATTGAATTAGGTTATTAAACCAAAACCGCTTCGAGAAAAGCAGTTTCTTTGTGTCAAAAAGAAAAAAAGGGGCAAAAAATTGTGTGGCAAAGCCACGCGTTAAATTATAGTTGCTTTGCAATTTCCCATTCTTTTGTTCGTTTTGGCTTTCAAAACAGCCCAAAATAAAAAGTTATCCACACTTACACTAAATCCCTTTACTGTTCTGCATTTCCATCGTTTTTTAATTCTATCAATTTGCAGTTTAGCGTTTTTTTGTTTTTCGGAATGTTTTTAGCCCGCTATTTTAAAAATTATACTGTTCGAAGCTTTCTTCCCACAGCTAACTATGCGAGAACAAGTCCTACTCGATTGTATCGGATTATTTAGGAAAACCGGCTTAGGCTTATAATGCTAAAGGTGAGTTGGTATGGCAGATGGAGTTTGAAGTCTATGGCAGAATAAAGGGAAATTTATTTAACGATAAGTCGATAAGTCAAGATCCGATAAAACTTGAAGGAAACAATCCGAATCCTTATGCGTATACTTTTGACTCTAATTCAAAAGTTGATCCGTTTGGGTTGATGAAAGAGAGGAAGCTTTGAGAATTAACAGATAAACGATCTAATTAATCAAAAATGATAGGTAACCAAAGATATTACCAACATGATAGTACAGGTTTATGTCGGTCTAAAAATACCGCAGGTCATGGAGGTTCATTTTTTAAAGTTTTTAAAGAAGGAAAAGGAAGAACATTAGAATTGTATAGAGATGTTGATAAAAATGGAGATTTTATTTATCCTAATAAAAAGTATAAAGGACCAGTAGGTAAGATTGTAAAATGTAAATAAATTTATGATTAGCAATATAAATGAGTATCTGTATTTAGCTGATAGCGATAGTAAATTAGATAATAATAGAATAATTAATGAGGAATTATCATCTGATTTAATTTCAGAGATTATAAAAAATTATCCAGAAAGAAAATCGTGGATTATTCATAATAAATTAATTCCAGTCAAAATATTGGAAGAGCTTGTTACTGATGATAATAACGATGTACGATTCACAATTGCAATGAAGAAAAAATGCAATAGAGTTATTTTTGAAAAATTATTAAGGGATAAAAATTATTCAGTACGTTTAGCTGTAATAAGAAATAAAAAACTTCCAATTGATTTGTTAGAAAAAATTTCTAATGACATTAATGACGAAATTCATGAAGATGCTAAAAAGATTTTAGAAATGAGGATTGGGGATACATCAAAATAGAATATGAATAGATGAGATAAAATAATAATCCGCCTCGCAAATGTAGCAGATTTATCTCTTCTAAGAGTTCATTTTAACAACAAGTTCGAGTTCATCTTCAGGAATAAGCGAGCGTATCAGTTGCAAAATGTTAAAGATATCACATTTGTTGTGTTCCATATAATTGGTAAACGATAGATCTACCAATAAAGCCGTTTGTGAAATATAACAAGAGATTTAAGGGTAAAACCTAAATTCATATCATCAGGAACTCATAATCCTACAAAAGGTATTGGTGTTGTGCATGATAGATTAATCCATCCGGATGGAGCCGATGGATTTAGTAATAGTAATTTGAAAAAATTATCGGATAACTTTAAATGGTCTAAATAATATGGAACAAATTATCAAAGATTATATTATTTCTAAGGAAAATAACAAAATTCTAGGATTTATTGAAGTTCATAAAGATCCAAAAATACCATTTTTATATTCAGGAAAAATAATTCAAAATAATTTTCCTAAAGAACTTGTTCTCATTTTAGATGATTATGTAAATGCTGTTAATGACTTAATTTTTTCTATTTTGGATGAATTAGAAGAAGATATAAGTAAATATAATTTATATTTAGATAATAGAAACGTTAAAATTTTCCTACCTCACATAGATGAAGAAAATCAAGAAATATCTTTTTATATTAAATATCCATCTTTTAATGGATTTCTTGATAATTACCCTCTTAATTTATGATTCAGTATAAATAATAATTGAGGAGGAACAGGGTATACTTACAAAATTTTCCAACAAGATGTAAATTGGGATTTAATTGATTCTAAAGGTAGAACTTCTTTAGATATAGCTTTAGGGGGACTAGCTCCTATAGGAGCAGATGGCAAATCTATAAATTTACATCTTTGTGAAAGATACTAATACTTGGGGCGATATTTTGGTTTAAGTGGCGAACTTGTATATCAACTATTAGACTCTAAAGGCAAGGTTGTTTATTATGGAATAACAAGTAGAACAACAGTGCACGATTTGCAGAACATTTAGCAGACCCAAACAAAATAGGTAAGATTGGTATAATGCAAGTTTTAGCAGAAAATCTCACACAAGCAAGCTAGTTCCATTGAAAGAGCTATGATTAGAAAAAGAATGGATGAACGATTAACATTAATGGATAGAATGAATTTATCAATTGAAGAACAACTTGAAAAATCAGGACTAATAAATAAAAATAGAGGAATAGTAAATGAACGTTGGACATCAGACAATCTTTTAAAAGTTAAAATGAATAAAAAACTAAGAAAAGTATCTTTTGGATAATTTATAAACTAATGAAAATGAAAATATTTAGCACCGCCCCAGAGGGTAATGATATTGCAGAATATGTAGGAGTAGATTACTTGAAGTTTTCTATTTCTTTGATTGAAGATGTAAATGATTGGATGAAGAAAAATGACAAAATAGCTCAACCATTATTGGCAAATATTGATTTGTTATTAATGATTGCTAAAAAATATCCAACAGATGCAAATATATTAATTACAAAAAATAAAATTCAAGAATGGAAAAAGACTTTTAATGATTGGTTTGAACGTGTAGGAAGTAAAATACCTGCGAAATACAGGGACGGAATAAAAGCAAATGGCGATGAACTTTTTAAAGAGTTAGAACAATATGGACACTAATAACTTTCAGGAATTAATTAAGCCTTTTTTTTGGGTTGAACACGAAAAGAGTGTTTCGGTATGCTTAAATGTTGGAGAATACAAAGCTGAAATTTTCCAAACAAGAGAAGAAGAAGGATTTGAGGGAAACGGTTACGATTGGGGTTCTTTAGCAATAGTATTTTTAGAGGAGTACAAACCGGAATTAATGGAGGTCGTTAAGTTTGACCCGGAAGCAGATATGTTTTGTGCTTATTCATCAAATCCCGATGCTCTGAAATCCTTCATAATTGCATTTAAAGAAGCCTGCGAAAACGAAACCTTAATACAAGATTTATTTTCAAGAGCAGAGTTAGATTAAAAATACATTATTACACAAACTTAAATGGGCAGACTTTGTAACCAAAGGTAGAAATGGAACCTTAGCCCATGGTAATTAACCCTAAATTAGCTAATCCTCAAGCAGTCATGGATGGGGTAGAAAAAACAAGAGCATTAAATGAAATGCAAGTAACTATAAACAGTGATAAAGCAGCAAAATTAGCTTCTGAACAGATAAAATTTCCTTAAAATTATGGAAAACGATTTTATTTTTATTGATGATGCAACAGATGGAGAAAGAAGAATTTTCCATAGAAAATTATTTTATAAATACATTAGAGAATTAATAATTAAATTTTTTAATGTAAAACTTGAAAATAATCAAATAAATCAAAGAATTATTAATTATTTGGATAATCTAAAGGAAGCTGGAGATGTCTATTTTTTAATGCATGAAATGCCCTATCATTGGGCTTTAAGTATAATACAAAATACTATTGAAGTAGATGAAGGTATTATGTATAACAAAGAAAGAAAAGAAGAAGAATTAGATTTTTGCAGAAAATTTTTAAAAGAACATAATATTAAATATTTTTTAGAAGAAACAAAATAAAACTAACCAAAAAGCCAACTTTAAAGTTGGCTTTTTGGTTTAATAATCATTATTCAGCTGGTCTAACAATTCCCATTCCGAGTTAGGGAGAAGGCATTTAACAAGCGAGAGCAGGTTATAAAAATCTAACGGAGAATGGCAGAGCGTAAGCCCTTTGCACTACGTTTCCGCTAAAAGGGCTGTTTGCTCGATATTACAAAGAGAGTTAAGTGTAAAACCTAAATTCTTATCATTAGGAATAAATTTAAGATAGGGTAAAGTAATTAGGAATTCTTGAGGATTAATGAGTAAATTTATACCTGGATACGATTTAGAAAAAGCACCAGCTATATTAGTTCCTAAATAGGGGCATACAATAAAAGATCCTACAACAAACACTGTAGTTTCAAGGAGTATAAAAGGAATTAATTGTGCAAGAGATTTATTAGCTAGAGATATTAAGGAACTTAAAAGAGCATATCCAGATATTCCAAATTCAAAGCTAGAAGAGCTCATAGAGCTTAATAAAGAAATGTATTCCGAAGCATTTTAAAAACCTGAAATAAAATGTAAATAGATAAGAATGATATAGAATTTGTAGATAATATTATTAAAGAAATTATAAAGGTAAAAAAATGGAAATTGCAAAACAAATAATTGATTCATGTCAATATAAAAATTTAGTTGATAATATACAGAAAAGAACAAAGCTAAAAGTTCTTAGTGAATATAGAGAAGCTGTCGCAAGTCGTGATGAAAAAAAGATGAAATTGGCAAATTTGTCCGAAGAAGAAGCAATGAAATTACTCGAAATGGATAAAGAAATTTTCAATGAATTTGTCTTATGTAAAATGCAAAAATTTGAAAATGTAAAAATTGATGAAGAATATCCAAATAGAGAAGAGCCTGAACAAGAAGATGATAATGAAACAATACTTGGTTACTCAAAAAGTTTTTTACTCCTTTATCTAATTGAATATTTTTTACTAAAAACTAATCCTTCTGGATTAGAGCCTTATCTAAAAGCTACGCGTATTCCAAATGCAAAAAAGTATGAAAAAGAACTAAAAGAAATTTATAGAAAACTTTAAAACAAAAAACGTTTCAATCCCTTTTCTGTTCTATATTTCCACCTTTTTTTACTCTATCAACTTGCATTAGCTGCTTTGAAAATGGGCTTTTTTACTTATTTTATGGCTGTTTAGCGTTTTTTGTTATTTCGAACTCTTTTTAGTCCGCTATTTTAAAAATTATACTGTTCGAAGCTTTCTTCCCACAGCTAAACTATGCGAGAACAAGTCCTACTCTATTGTATAGGATTATTTAGAAGACCTGCTCAGACCTACGATGATAAAGGTGAGCTGGTATGGCAGATGGAGTTTGACATCTATGGCAGAATACGGGGAAATTTATTTAACAATAAGTCGTTTATTCCATTCAGGCAATTGGCACAGTATGAGGGTGTTGAAACTGGCTGTATTATAATCGTTTTAGATATTATAATCCTGAAACTGGTTTATATACATTAGCCAAGACCCAATAAGGTTAGCAGAAAACAACCCGCTTATGTAAGTGATTCGAATACGATGGTTGAAGTGTTCGGGTTGATGGTTTAGTCAGGCTCAGGCATAAAATATGAATTTGAAATACAAGAAGTTTTAAAAGTTAAAGGTGCAGGTATTGGTTTAAATTCTCATCATGTAGGACAAAAAGCAGTATTGTGTAAATTTATACCTGGATACGATTTAGAAAAAGCACCAGCTATATTAGTTCCTAAATAGGGTCATACAATAAAAGATCCTACAACAAACACTGTAGTTTCAAGAAGTATAAAAGGAATTAATTGTGCAAGAGATTTATTAGCTAGAGATATTAAGGAACTTAAAAGAGTATATCCAGATATTCCAAATATAAAACTAAAAGAGCTCATAGCGCTTAATAAAGAGATGTATCCTAAAGCGTTTTAAAAACCTAAAATGAAAAGTAAATAAATATGAACGATGTAGAATTTGTAAATAATATAATTATAGAAGTATTAAAAAATAATTTAGATCATTATAAAGATAATTTAAGTAATTTGGATAATAAACAAAATGAATTACCTGAAGGGGAATGGAAAAATGGAGTATCTCTTTATAATAAGTTGGATGTAACAGACAAAGATAAATTTATATCTTTTTTAAAATTATCAATTACAGATACAGTTTCTAATTTATTAGGTATTATTGACGGTGTTAGTTATCTGAAAGGACAAGAGGAAAATTTCCAATTTTTATATAAAGGAAAAAAACTTAATGGAAATCTACAGGATATTTTTTTAGAGGAAATAGAAGATGAAAGTTAATAATTAAATTATAACATTGGAACTTTAACTTAATTAGAAATATGGTTAAAAAAATGAATTACCTAGAGACCCTATCCTAAATTTTGCGTTTTTATCCGTTAAAGGTGGCGGTTGATTCTGTCTCCAAATTTTGAAGATGTTGAAACGGGTTTTTTTATAATCGGTTTCGTTTATATTTTCCCAAAATCCCATAAAACTGCAAGGCAATCAACCTTATTTTTATGCTGACGTTTATAATAGTAACCTAGAGATTGTTTTTTTCGGACTGGAGTATAAATTAGATAGAATATATAGGAAAGATATAGATGTATTTGAGGATGATAAATATGGGTATTGGTGGATTAAACTAGATCAAAAGAGAACTATGGTTGGTGGCCCTCTAATAGAGTTGAATTTATAAAAACTTTCTTAGGTGTTCCAGAGGATTTAAATGGATAAATGATATTTGATGGGATACCTACTTTAGAGCCTCATCATGGAGATAGAAGTAAAGGAGTGAAAATCTTTGAATTATACTTAAAAGATAATCGGTCTAAAACAAAATCGTAGGAGAAATAAGAAATTATTATAAAAATATTATTATTATCAACACCAAAATATCAAAAATATTATGTAAGTAATGCACTCCTTCCTTATTTATCAAATGCTCACCTTTATAATCCAGTAGATATAGAGTTATTTAATATTGATAGAGAAGCTTATTGGAAGCAAAGAGCAGAGGCAGAAGTTAACGCTCGAAAATTAAAAGTTGAATATAATTAAGGTTTATTTGGAATTTTATCAAGCAAAGTTAAAGATTTTTATAAAAAAATGTTTGGTGGTTTAATGATATATCAGAACAATATTCAAATGCATTATTAGATTTAAATATTTCATTAGAATCAGATTTTATTCAATTTTATTTACAGGTTGACCCGTTCGAATTAGATTAAATATTTTACAGAGCTATCTTTGAAGAACATGCTTAAATACTGGAAAAAATAAAGAAGTTATCTCCAACAAAAAAAATTCACCTTTCCAACTCAGGATTTTTCTAATAATTACAGGGGGGAAATTTATAAATTTACCATGATAGATGAAATTACAGAGGTATTAGAAAACATAGGTGTTAGAGATCAATCAAAGTTAGTAAAATCTGGATAGAATGGGAACTTCTACATATTTTAAGCAAGAAAAAGTTGGTAAGAATGCCCAAATCAATATTGGACTAGGAAAAGGACTTGATATATTTAATGAAAATATTATATTCTTTCAAGACGTAAGTACTAATAATATAAGTATAAATGTAAATAATCATGGTATCTAAAGAGGAAAGTTTAATTTATAATTTATTGACTAATAAAATAGATTTAGATTCATTTTATAAGGAATATCCAGTAAATCTAAACGAAAATAAAGATTATTTTTATAGAAAACTATTGGAATCTATTAATTTAAAAGACTTAGATAAGATAGAGGAATATCTGGATATAGAAGAATATTTGCATGATGATGAGTATATTAAAAATAAACTTGATAGAATTTATAAAGAGTTAATAACAAAAGATTGGATATCCTATTCTTTTTTAGAAAGACTATTAGATTCAATAGAAATAAGTGTAAAAAATAAAAAGTATTTTTCAGAGATATTAAATATCAATAAGTTTGATAAGAATGATACTGATAATATAGAGACATTTATGGTCCCCATATGGAAGAAATGCCTTTGGGATCTATACAAAATCGGAATTGATAATGAAACTCTAAATATCATAGAAAAATATTTAGACTCACCTTATGAAGATTTAAATAATACTGCAAAAACATTAATTCAAAAAATCAAAAGTCAGCATCAATTGACCCTATAGATAAATTTGTGCATTTGCTTATATTTGAACTATTGTAATGAGTTAAAAATAGGTAGATATAAATCGACGAAAAAAAACTAAGAGAAATGACCGCAGAGCTCGCCAAAAGCATAAAGAATCAGGAAAATTCAAGCAAATTAACGGGCTTTGTGAATAAACTAGTGATTGAACCGGCGTTAAATGAAGAAATGATGCAGCATCTAGGTCATGAAAAACATCAGAAAAAACGAGGTAGCAATACTCGCAACGTTTATAGTAAAAAAACTGTTTTAAGTGATGATGGCGAGTTAGAGCTTGCCATTTTTCGTTATAGAGAACTTGAAAAAATTTAGAAATAGTAAGAAAGCTCAAAAAATTATAAACATGATTAATAAATATTTTTCAAAAATAACTAAAGAAATATCAAACCAAGAAGGTTGGTATGAGAATAGGTATTATGGTGCATCGGGTAAGATTTTAAAGGATAAAAATTATATTTATTATAAACAGAAAAACTTTATTTTAAAAATTCTGCTAATAATTCACTAAAACTAGTGGTTTTCAAAGCTTATTTCTGACAAGCTGGTAATGCTTATGTTGGAACAGCCCGAACCGGTCGAAAATCTGACTACTTAGATATATGAATAGAGGAGCTTGGTTTCCTCTGCATATAGGAAAATTTATTTAACAATAAGTCGTTTATTTCATTCAGGTAACTGGGGCAGTACGGGGCTCTTGAAGGTGGAATAAAGTTTTATTCAAATGTGCATGATAGCAGCATAGAAATTAACCCGTTGGGCATGGAGCCTATCAATGGTAAATCCTAAGGATATAAATTTTTCACAAACTACAATTAATAAAAATTTTGATAATCCAGATAATTTTGCCAAGAGTTTAGGGCAATCTAAGAATAATATTAATATTGATAAAAATGCTAATATCATTAAAAATTCAGGAGCAGATAATGTGATGAAAAATATGAAATCTATTAGAGTTGTAAATGTGAAAGGATAATATGTTGTAAGAGATGGTAATAGTAGGCTTTATTTAGCAAGGTAATCAAAAGCAAGTTCTATTTCTATAGAAATTGTCACAGATGTATATTAGTTAAGAGAATTTAATTCACGTTTAAAGAGAATCGGGTTACCCTAATGAAGGTACAAGTAAATTAACTACATGTAAATAAATAAGTATGAAAGAAGAAATAATAGTACATAAAATAGAAAATATTTGGCAAGATCCTCAGTGTTTTTGTATTTCAGAGTTTATAAGAGATGAGTTTTTTTATTATTTTAAATGTTGGGATTATAATAAAGGTATTACTCATAATATAGAAGATGATTTTTTAGGATGTTTTAATGTTGAAAATATGATGTCAATTAAACATTTAAGACATACTCAATTAGAATTATATCCGAGTAATATTAATCATGACTATAAATGTTATTATTATGAAATTAAAAATTCTAAATGGATGACGAAAATATTAAATGAAAGAGAAAATTATGATTCAAATTGGAGAAAATATGATGATCGTGTTTATAAACATTTTATTTTTGAAAATGCTAAGTATTGGGTTGAAGTAATAGGAACTAAAGTGATTTTTGATAAAGTTAAAAAAAGTAATGAAAAAATATATTTATGGGAAAATTACGGTTAAATACTAATTTTGAATCTGTAATATGAATTAAAAAACCAACTCAAATGAGTTGGCTTTTTGGTTTAATAATCATAACTCAGTATGTCTAACAATTCCCATTCCGAGTTAGGAAGAAGATTTTAACAAGCCAGAACAGTTTGTCAAAGTCTAGCGGAAAAATGGCTGAGCGCAAGCCCTTTACACTCCGTTTCCGCTAAAAGAGCCGTTTGCCCAATGTTTCAAATAGAGTTAAGCATAAAGCCTAAATTCTTATCATCAGGGATGAATTTAAGATAGGGTAAAGTGATTAAGACTTTTTGAAAATTAAGAGTTCTTTTTTCATTTTTCAAATGATTTTTCTATAAAATTTCTATTCCAAGCCACAATAATCCGATCAAGTATATGGTACATCGGGTAAGATTTTAAAGGATAAAACTTGGCATTATATTTATGATAAACTGGGAAATCTTATTTTAAAAACTCCGAGAAATTTTAATAATTCTGCCAATAATTTACCAAAAAATTCATCTTTCTTAAGTGAAAATACAAATTCTAAAAACAATTTTTGGATTGAAGAAAATGAATTTGACCGTAAGGCCGAAATACGGCGATATTCAAAATCTGAACTCAAACAATACGATAAAATACGAAAAAAGAACGCTTGAAAATTCTGACCCTCCCAAATGGCAGCAAGGTGACTGGGAATACCAATGGCAGGGCAACGGAATGTTAAAAGCCGTACGCAATCCTCAGGGGAAATGGATCCGTTTTGAATACGACGCGTTAGGTAGAAGAACAGCGAAAATTGTAAATACAAAGATTTATCGTTATCTTTGGGATGGTAATGCATTGTTGCATGAATGGTTTTATGAGAATGAACGGCGTCCAAAGGTTGTTTCTGATGAGCTGGGAATGCTTATGTTGGAACAACCCGAACCGGTCGAAACCCTGACCACTTGGGTTTATGAGGAAGGAAGTTTAGTACCCACAGCTAAGCTATGCGAGGGTAAGTCCTACTCGATTGTATCGGATTATTTGGTCAGACCCGCTCAGGCCTATGATGACAAAGGTGAATTGGTTTGTCAGGTGGAATTTGACATCTATGGCAGAATACGAGAAGATACCTTTAACAATCAGCCGTTTATTCCGTTTAGATTTCAGGGACAATACTACGATGTAGAAACGGATTTGTGCTACTCCAGATTCTGTTATTACTGTCCGAATAGTGGTACTTTTATCTCTCAAGATCCGATAGGTTTAGCAGGTGGAAACCCTACGATGTACGGATATGTCTACGACAGCAATACACAAATTGACCCGTTTGGTTAGACCTAATAGACGGTATGCCTTAGTCTGATAATACCAAATTATTTAGGATTTCAGGAAGTTCTGGGATAGATGCTTCTAAATTTAATGGTAGAGAACTTGATGCTATTGCATCAGGAAAGTTGAACCCTCAAGGTGTATCTTCAATAAGAGCCAATAGTGCTGAAGATGTAATGAAAGTTTGGAATGATGCTTTCCCAACTCGTCAAGTTGATTTATCATCAGTAAAAGGTACAACTGCGGGAGAAATAAGGAGTGCGGGGTTTAATGCCATTCATAATCCTACAAAAGGTAAAATAGGAGATGCACACGCAAGATTAATTCATCCAAACGGAGTTGACGGATTTAGTGATAGCAATTTAAAGAATTTGTCAAGTAAATTTAAATGTTCATAGAATTATGAGTATAACTAGAAAAGAAGATAGAATTATATCTTTAAATAAAAAATATATAAATGAGTATTTAAGGATAACTGATATTGTTCAGCAGAACCAGTATTTTTATAAAGCATTAATTATAGAAAATCATTTTTCTTTAGAAATAAAGAATGTAATTAAAGAGTATTGGGAGTGTGTTAGTCTATTTAGTATATCACTTTCAGATGAGTTAGAAGAGAAGTTAAAAGAGTATAATTTTGCATTAGAATATTCAAACATAAAAATTTTTGATATTGAATTAGATAAAAATTACGTTACCTTTTTTTCAAAATATCCTACTCCAAAAGGCTTTTTAGATACATATCCATAAAACAATATAAATAGATTTAAAAAACCTTTTTTTCGTAGAAGAAATGACTTTGAATAGTTCAACCGCTTTGATTGAAGCGGTTTTTTTAATTCCTTTCTACTCTAAAAGCGGAATAAAAAAGGGGCAAAAAAGGAGTGGCAAAGCCACGCATTTATAAAAATTGCTTAAATCCCTTTACTGTTCAACATTTCCATCTTTTTTCAAACTATCAATTTGTATTCGGCGGTTTGAGAATGTTTTTTTACGTATTTTTGGCGATTTAGCGCTTTTTTGTTTTTTCAGTGTTTTTCGAGCTGTTTTAAATTCTTAATTTTAAAAATTAAGAAGTGTAAAGCTATCTTCCTACTGCTAAGTTATGCGAGGGCAAGTCTTACTCAATTGTATCTGATTATTTGGGATGACCCGCTCAGGCCTACGATGAGAAAGGTGAGCCGGTTTTGCAGGTGGAGTTTGATATCTACGGCATAATACGGGAAAATTTATTTAACAATAAGTCGTTTATTCCTTCAGGCAACTGGGGTAGTACGAAGATAAGGAACTAGACGGACTTTATTATAATCGGTTTAGATATTACGACAGTCATACGGCAACTTATATAAGCCAAAACCCTATCGGACTTGCCGGAAACAATCCGAATTTTTATGCATATACGCATGATAGTAATGCTTGGGTTGATCCTTTTGGGTTGATGGCTAAAGGCGGGAAAGATACTTCTTATTATCGATGGTTATCAGAAGTAGATGCTGCAAATATTGAAGCTGGAACAGGAATTCAACCTAAAGGAACGGGCACTGGTTCTGGTAAAATATTAGAACATGTTCAAGGTAAAACAGATACTGGATATATTTCAATGAGTAAGGGTAAACTTGATGCAACATATGATGGTGGTTTTGGGGCTGTGAGAATAAATCCTGATAAAGTTCCTAGCGTAGTACAGCATGAAAACGTTATTCAAGCAGTCAAAAAAGATCCATTAGCATTAAGAAATGCTACTAGATCAAATGAGGTTTTATCTAAAAGGGCGATTCATCAAGACGCTATAGAAGTATTAGATAATTCTAAAATAGCTAAAATAAAAAAATGTAAATAATTATATGTCTCATATTAGGTTTTTCTATTCGACAAAAGCATTATTAATCTCGTTAAAAGGTGAGTTTGATGAGGAGTCCAGTAATGATTTATATAACAAAAAGAATATTTTGCAATTAAACTTTTGTTTAGATCATCCATTAGAATCATTAAAAGATGAATCTTTAGATTATTTTATTCAATCCTGCTATAAATATGAAAAAGCAAAGGAATTTTCATCTTTATATTACTTTGATTTATTAGATTCTTTATTTTTTCTAGTGGCTTCTAATTATAATTTTAAATCTAAAAATAAAATATTATTTGCCTCTTTAAATATATTAATTAACAAAATTAAAATCGATGATGAAGATGAATTAAAAAATTATTCAAAAGTATATTTATTAATTTTGGCAGAATATTTATTAAATAATAATTTTAATAAAAATATCATATTGGGTAATAAAAACATTTTAGAAAATCTTTATGACCAATTTAAAGGAATAATAGATGCTGATTATCAAATGTTAAATGATGTTGTTACAATGGATATTAGTCAATATTAATAGAATGAAATCATTATATTTGAATGATAATCAAACACCTAAGACAATTGGATATCAAGATTTTAGTAATATGTACGCAACTATAGGAAAAATCAGATTTTGGAAAATGCTAGGTTTAGATATAAACGATGATATTATTAATGAAAAATTTGTAGATGAATTTAATAAAAGTTTTAGTTTTTTTTATTTTTAAGCAAAATATTTATTTTGCATATCAAATATTATATTATCATTACTAATTATTATAACATTCAACGATAATAAAAAAGAACAAGCAATTAAATTTCCCTTCTGCGTGGGGAATAGCTTTTTTATTTTTGATAGCACCTATTACCTGATAAGTGGAAAAGACACATTGAGTAAATTGTTTAATATCAAAATAGGTATAATATATTAAAATAAGAAATGTTATTTGAAATAGTGTAAGTAAGAATTAAGTTAGAATACAACCGTTTCCATCACTATAATCCTGAAACTAGCTCATATATTAACCAAGACCCTATAAAACTTGAAGGGAACAACCCGAATTTTTATGCTTATGTGTCTGATTCGAATACGATGGTTGATGTGTTCGGGTTGATGTTAATGTTACCAACTCCAACGAATTCAAACCCTTGGATGTCTGGAACAAAAATTGAATCTATAATTATTCCTAAGGGTGGTATGGTAGTAAATATGGCTATGACTCCTGGACAGATAAAACCAGGGGGATGGGGAACATTAGACCATATAAAAGATGTAAGTTATGTGAGAAATAAACTAGCTGTTACCTCTGAATTTGAACCAGAGGTTTCTCATGTTCAAAAATTTTTAATTCCAGAAGGGACTAGAGTTCAGATAGGTACAGTTGGTCCACAAACTTATAATGGAATAACTTATGAAGGAGGAGGAAATCAAGTGCAAATACTTAATTATGAAGATCGTGCTAAATTAATACCTATTGAAGAACCTAAAAAAATAACTTGTCCATAAAAAATAATGAAAATATCAAAATTTAAATTAATAGATTCTCTAGGGAGCTATGATAAATCAAAAAATATAAATAGATTAAGTATATATGATCTTTTATCTGAAGGTGTTTCTTGGACTTATAATGGAAAAAATTATCAATTGTTAAATGAAAAAAAAATTACAGCTATATTATTAAAAGGCGAACAAGAAATAGGAATTGTAGAAGCTCCTTTTAACTTTAAGGAAAATAAAGCATATATCATCAATGGTGATAAAAGTATAAAATGGAATATTTTAAAATTAATAAAAAATAAATTTGAAAATTTATTTATAAATAATAATATTGCTGTATCTGACTTATACTATATTGAAAATACTCTTTATTTTTCAATCATTATTAATAATGAAGACTATAGGTTCTCATTTGATCCTATGAATGGAGATATTGGTAATTTAATAGTATCTCGTTAATAAAAATAAACAACACCAACCATTCAGGTTGATTTTTTATTATGAAGATAAGTTCAGGCAACTGGGGCAGTATGAAGATAAGGAACTAGACGGGCTTTATTACAATAGGTTTCGTTATTATTCACCCGAGGAAGGTTTATATATCAGTCAGGATCCTATTGGGCTTGCTGGAAATAACCCGAATTTTTATGCATATGTTCATGATAGCAATACGATGGTCGATCCGTTCGGGTTGGATTGACATAAGGTGATAATTCAAGCTCAAGGTGATGGTTTAGAAAAATCTGTATCATGGAATAGAGCGACTCCACCAACGTCAAAGGAAGGGCTATCTATGTTAGATGAATTAACTGAAAGTTTAACAAAGGGAGAACGTAAAGCAAGACAAGAAGCTATTGATAAAGCTAAAAAAGTGGATTATTAATGCTGGTAAAAATGGTGGAGCGGATGCACCTGTAAGTAAAACTTTCTTAATAAAAGGTACTAAAGATGTTAGAATAGACATTGAAATAATTACAGGGAAAGCTTTTGTATGAAAACACCTCACATACTCGAATTAAAAAAAAATGGTATTACTTTATTACTGATTTATTAATTGAATCTGATGAAATAGATAATTGGCAATTTCCATTCTTTAAAACTCGTTATAGTAACGGTAATTTTTTTGAAGATTTAGATCCAATCATTAGCTTAATTAATTTTAATCAAACACAAATCATTAAGATTATTCAAGATCCTGACATTGATTTCAATGATTTTTTAAGTGATTTTGATAATAAAAGTATGCTTGTGATTACTACTAACGATCTTGTAGAAAATAAAACTTTAATTAAAAATAAAATTATAAATTTTATAAAAAGCCAACTTTAGAAGTTGGCTTTTTGGTTTAACAATCAATTTAGTTTCTCTAACAATTCCGATTCTCGTCTATAAGGGGTGTTTGTGCAATACTACAACTAGAGTTAAGCGTAAAACCTAAATTCTTATCATCAGGAATCAATTTTAGATATAGTAAATTAATTAAAAATTCTTAAGAATTAAGGATTCTTTTCCGTTTTATAAAAATTGATTTTTATAAAATTTGTATTCCGATCCACAATAATCCGATCAAGTATATGGTACATCGGGTAAGATTTTAAAGGATAAAACTTGGAATTATCTTTATGATAAACAGGGAAATCTTATTTTAAAAACTCCGAGAAATTTTAAAAATTCTGCCAATAACCTACCAAAAAATTCATCTTTCTTAATTGAAAATATAAATTCTAAGAACAATTTTTGGATTGAAGAAAATGAATTTGACCGTAGGGCTGAAATACGGAGATATTCAAAATCCGAACTCAAACAATACGATAAAATAAGAAAAAAAAGAACGCTTGAAAATTCTGACCCTCCACAATAGCAACAAGGTGACTGGGAATACCAATGGCTGGGTAACGGAATGTTACAAGCGGTACGCAATCCTCAGGGGAAATGGATCCGTTTTGAACACGACGCATTAGATAGAAGAACAGCTAAAATTGTAAATACAAAGATTTATCGTTATCTTTGGGATGGTAATGCATTATTTCATGAATGGTTTTATGAGAATGAACGGCGTCCTAAGATTATTTCTGATGAGCTGGGAATGCTTATGTTAGAACAACCCGAACCGGTTGAAAACCTGACCACTTGGGTTTATGAAGAAGGAAGTTTAGCACCCACAGCTAAGCTATGCGAGGGTAAGTCCTACTCGATTGTATCGGATTATTTGGTCAGACCGGCTCAGGCCTATGATGACAAAGGTTAGCTGGTTTGGCAGGTAGAATTTGACATCTATGGCAGAATAAGGGAAAATTTATTTAACAATAAGTCGTTTATTCCGTTCAGGCAACTGGGGCAGTATGAAGATAAGGAACTAGACGGGCTTTATTACAATCGGTTCCGTTATTATAACCCTGAAACAGGGATGTATACTAGCAAAGACCCCATCGGACTGGCAGGAAATAACCCGAATTTGTATGCGTATGTGCATGATTCCAATACGATGGTCGACCCGTTTGGGTTGGATGAAAAACTTACAGAGGGTATTGTCTATAGAATGGCTTCAGGAACTCCTGATTCAATGACCCCAAGACCAGGAAAAGATACAACTTCTGGGCTTTCATTTTCTTTGGATAAGCCAGAAGGTAAATATCAAGCAGTAGATGTAGCTAAACTTAACGGAACAGGTTTAGAAGCTATTAATGATCATGGTAGTCATGTGTCTATTATACCTGAAAATGATCCAGATTTCAAAAAACTTAATGAATGGGCTAGTACTAGACAAACATGAGAAACTCACCCTTATACTGAATCATTAATGGATAGTCGAATTAAATGTAAATAAAAAATGGAAGATACTACTATAAACGCTGATAAGT
>NZ_JAETXP010000011.1:0-62138 GCF_019641635.1 Frischella sp. Ac48 | reverse complement strand
AGAAAAAAATGGAGTGGTTGATTAAAGCTTAATCAAGGTTTATTGTTTTAATGAATTGATTGTAATATAAAGTAAAAAAGATTATTAAATGAGATATAGCAAAAAACCTTATACCCTAATATGGTATAAGGTTCCTCGGTAAATAACTTATTCCCAAGCCACACAACTGCTATAGATAGTATTATTTGTATCTTCTTTGAAACTAATTAAGCCAGTATTTGTTCCAACAACATAATGCTGATTTTTGTTTTCTTTCTTTCGTCTATCCATAGTCCAATAATATGCATCATGATCATATTTTGGCCAATCACTATCAGGATAATATTCTTGGGTTACTTTACCCCATTCTGTGAATAAACCGCCTATCCATAGACCTCTTTCTCGTTGAAAGCTAATCTTTCTTTGGTAATTGGGACCAACCCCTTGAATACCATGTTGCCATTCGAGAGGATCACCATCTCCACTGTCAGCGTTTGTAAAATCTAATACATTTGGCACAAAATACTTGGTGTTTTGAGTAGATAATTGTTCATAACAACGCCTTTCATCAATGAGTTCATAAGAGATAGGCGCATAAGGGTAGGCAATAAACCAGCGCTTTATAATGAATGAGTAAAATGGTTTGGTTTGATTTTCATCAGCGTATAATACAAAATATGAATTTTTAAAGTCAGTTAAGAAGTTATTATATCTAGGTCCTTTTAAAGTCACTCTTAATTTTCCATCATGCTCACTTAAATTTAACTTTATCTGACTGCGGCTATTTGTGACAACATCACCATTGAATTTAATAATATTCTTAACACTTAAATTTCCGACAAATTTTATATCAAAAAATAAATTATTCGAGCCGACTGTTGGAAAATTTTTTTCTGGGTTGTTTTTATCATAAGTGACAAAGCCTATGTTTTTTTTCCAACTGTTCGTATCGAAATTATCCTGATTATCAAGATTTGGTTGCGCATAACAAAATTTAACGCCTGAAGAAATTTCTGGATAAAAATAATAATCATGTGCGACAGATTGATAATTAGAATCTCTAGGAACGCCATAATCTGTACGAAGTGTGAATTGGTCTGCAGATAATGTTAATTTATATGGCGCATAACAAGGATCTAATTCCATATTCTGGTTATTTTTTATTTCCTCTGTCAGACTATTCCCCTCATTATCGGACCAAGATAACGTTAAAGATTCATTATTGCTTGCAAAGTTTACCTCATCTCCGTCTTCGTCGCCCCACGAATTTGCAAGGACATTACTCAATTGAATTTTAGGGTATGTGTTATTTTCAGATGGCAGTTTTACAAAAGTTTCTATATCTGAAAATTTAGTGTTGCTGGCTAATATTATTGGGTCGTTAGCACTGGAATTAGTATTTTTAGTAATAGTAGTAATACCATCAGGAGCGGGCAATTTGACTGTTAATAAGGGGGATAGATCGTCCGATTGTTGCCCATCAAAAATTAGATAAGGCGCAGAGCCTTGGATGCTTTTTAAAGAAGTTGCGGAAATTGATGTGGCTTCATTGGTAAAAAAGAGCAAGCTTAAATTAAATAGTACTAGTTTTTTCTTTTGAAAAAGGCGGATAAATTTGAACATATTGTATTCCTGTTTATTGTTTTTAAGTAATATTTGTTACTTTTAAATTGTTTTATAATTTTTTATACCTATTATGGTTTGTAAAAAAGTATAAGGTATCTCATCGTCAATAATCAATATAAGAATGACAATTAAACTGATTAATAAAATTACCTTTTAGTATTTTTATAATCAATCTTGTCGCTTTTGGCTTTATCTTTTTCAGCGAACTTTCCCACTAGCTTATTTATTGTGCTAGACGTTAATGATCAGGGTAAATACCCGAACCGTTTTGCTAGTGAATAAATCGTTAACGTGTATTACTACAGCATTTTTACCAGTAAATTTAGACCAATTGATTTAATTCGACTTAATTGAGTAGTAGAAAATATTGGGTATCCTACAGACATAGATATTTAACTATACATGAGCTGGCGTTAGATAATGACTAATGTTAATTTTTCGATGCTGTACTTAGCAAGTTAATTCTTTATAAAATAAAAGTTTAATTAGCTAGGGTTGGATTTTTGAACAATAGAGCACGACAAATATCTTATTATCGTCCAGCATCGTATGTTTACGAATTCATGAAACCATAATGGTTAGTTTAAACACATGCCTAATATGTATACTTATGAGTTGACATTGTATGGTCAGAATTACACTATCTTATCATCATTTAAGGCGAAATAATTGCTTTATTACTTGGTTTATAAATTAGCTATTCGATTTTTGGGGCCACAGGTTTTATCTTGTGTGTCTTTATGTTGTGCAACAAATCCGACCAAAATGAATAAGTATTTATAACGTTAAATAAAATAATGTCTAAAAGCATTAAGTATTTTAAGCTTAAAAAAATTGAATATTGCGAATTTAAATGGTTAATATAATAAAAAAATCAAATCAGTATTTAACGTTATTCATTTTAAGGATAAAGATACGATAAATACTGATTTAATTGATAATCTAGTGATTAAAATAGATCTTTTACGTTACCACCCTTTTCAGCAATTTTCTTCATTACTTCTTTATGTAACCAAGTGTTTAGCGTTACGCTATCATTAGTATTGCCTTGATAATTTAATTCAGCCGCTAATTTTTTGCGCGCATCTAAACTACTATCTAAACCAAGTAGTTTTAAAAGATCGACAATTGAAGAACGCCAATTAAGTTTTTGAGGATTCTTGTTAGCTAAACCATCAAGAATGGCAACTACGTCAATATGATTTGCCTCTGCCGAAGTATTAGTTTGATTAGGTTGTTGATTTGAATTGGATTGATTTTGCGTTGAATCATCACTGTGATTTGTTACTGCATCTTTAGCTTGTTTCGCTGCATTTTCGACTTTATCTTTTATATTACCCATAACATTACCGAATGATGATGGAATAATTTTAGAAAAAATACTTTGCAAAATACTCATTTATAACCCCTTTTAAGATCTACATTTATAAATATACATGGAACAACATAAATAGTTAATCTTAAAAGTTCTTGTATGTCAATGGGTTATATCCAAATAGCGGAATGTAAATATAATTAGTTTTGTTTAACATTAATTGTTTTAAGTTTGAATCCAAGAGTTTTATAAGCTTGATATCTTTCTCTAGCACATGCTTTGAGTCTTTCATCGTCTGGAACAAAATCAATAATATAATGGTAAGTAGGTGAAAATTCTGGAAATTCTTCTTGCAGGTTAACTAATAATTGGCGATTACCATTTCCCCTTTTTCCTACCCAGGCAATTTCGACAGGGGAACCATTGCTTAAACCTTCACCAACTAAATTATGAGGAACAAAACTGTCGGGATTTAATTGCCATAAGTATTCATCAATTCGCTCAGCTTGTTGTTGATCCTGACAAGTAACCAAAATTCGTAAACCTTGTTGCCAATTGGCAATAATTTGCTCACAGGCTAATTTTTCATGAGGTAACAATAATGATGACTCATTGTTATTAATTTCTATATGTTCAATCAGATAAAAAATGACTTTTTTCAGCATTATTGTCCCCTATAAATAAGTGTAAAACTAAATCATGTTTAGTTATAGATTCATTGACATTGATCCATTAAGTATTGGATTAATAGCGCAACTGGTCTACCTGTTGCACCTTTTTTTGTACCCGAAGTCCAAGCTGTACCGGCAATATCTAAGTGTGCCCAATGATAATTTTTTGTAAAACGAGATAAAAAACAGCCAGCGGTAATTGTGCCACCATCACGACCGGCTGAATTTACAATATCGGCACAGGTAGAATCAATTTGTGTTTGGAAATCATCATCCATTGGTAAAGCCCAAGCTTTATCATTGGCTTTTTGCGATGCTTCAACAAGTTGTGTAACAAGTTGTTCATTATTACCCATAACCCCAGTATAATGATGACCTAAAGCCACGATACATGCACCAGTTAACGTTGCGATATCAATCACAGCTCTTGGTTTAAAGCGTTCTACAAAGGTTAAGACATCGCATAAAACCAAACGCCCTTCAGCATCTGTATTAATAACTTCAACAGTTTGACCTGACATAGTTGTCAAAATATCACCAGGGCGATAGGATTTACTGCTTGGCATGTTTTCACAACCAGCCATCACGCCGATCACGTTAATAGGTAAATTAAGTTCGGCTATCGCTTGCATAACACCATATACTGTTGCAGCACCACACATATCATATTTCATTTCATCCATATTGGCAGAAGGTTTAATCGATATACCACCTGAGTCAAAGGTAAGACCTTTACCAACTAACACAATTGGCATTGCTTTTTTATCTTTAGCACCACGATAATCTAAGACTGTCATGATTGACTCGTTGTCAGAACCTCGACCAACAGCTAGATAAGCCTCCATTTTAAGCAATGATAAGGCTTGTTCATCATAAAAGGAAAACGTTAAATGATGGTGTTTTTCACTTAACTGCTCAGCTTTATCTGCTAAATATTGCGCATTACAAATATTTGCCGGTTGATTAGCCAATGATTTTGTAGCATTAACTGCATTAGCAACGATTTGTCCATGCGTAATAGCCAGCTCTACTTTATCAGCGGTCACATTATCACCTAAAACCAAAAAGACATTTTCTGGTAACGTCACTTTGGATTTGGTCGTTTTATAGTCATTAAAGCGATAACAATGATGATTGAGATTTTCAATAAAGCTACGAATGAAATTATAATTATCTAATTTAATATTATCAGGTATGGCAAAAAGTATCGATTTACTATTTAAGTTATGGAATTTATCAGCTATATTTTGGGTGATTTTTTTGAGATTTATTATATGGTCATTTCCTTGTTCGCCAACTCCCACTAATAACACCTTATGAGCTGCAATATTCGGAACTTGATATAATGTTAATGTTTCACCAATATTTGCTTTAAAATCGCCTTTTTTGATTAAATTGCTAATTAAACTATCAGTAAGTTGGTCAAATTTCTCTACATAAGTAGTTTGTTTTTCTCCTTGAGAAATGGTTAAAATTAAACAGTCTGTTTCTTGTTTAAATAAATCGCATTGTTTAATCTGGAACTTCATCATTGAACCTCTATAATATAGTCTGTTGGATTTTTGGTATATTGAGAATATAAATAATATCAAATCATTTATTGCAATTCATTTCTATTATTTGATAACACTATCCATTATGGATAACCATATCATATAAATTGATGACTATTTATCATAAATTTAGCATTTAAGGAACTAATATCACTAAAAATTAATAACGAAATGAACAATTTCAAGTTATAATAGCAAGTCATTTCTTGTTAATTTATTGTTGTAGGCAAAGTTCGCGTGATAATTCGTCGTTACATTACAAAAGAGACTTTCAAATCGCAGTTAGCAATACTTTTTATATTGTTAATGATTTTCTTTTCACAAAAACTTATCAGAATTTTATCTAATGCGGTGGATGGTGGCATTCCGACCAATTTAGTCATGCCTCTTCTTTTGTTAGGCATTTCCGATATGGCAAAGCTTATTTTGCCATTAAGCTTATTTTTGGGAATATTAATAACTCTTGGTCGTTTTTATATTGATCAAGAAATGATCGCAATGTATGCTTGCGGTGTAAGTAAAAACATCATCTATAAAGTGGTCTTCTTTTTATCTTTTGTTACTTGTGTTTTTGCTATTGGTAATATTGTTTGGTTTGGTCCTTGGTCTGATTTGCAACAAGAACAACTAGTTGAAAATGCAAAATTAAATCCTAGCTTGGCCGGATTATTAGCTGGGCAATTTCAAAAAACTCCCCAAGGTGATGCAGTAATTTATATTAGTAGTGCAAAAAATAATACCATTGAAAATGTTTTTATTGCTAGCACCAATCACTCTAAATCCCAACGACCTAATATTATTATGGCAAACAAAGGTCAAATAATGACTGATGCTAATAATAATCAAATAATTATATTGGAAAATGCCAATCGTTATGAAGGGTCGGCAAAATTGAAAGATTTTAGAATATCAAATTTTAATCATTATCAAGGTATTATTGAAAGTAAAGAATTAAAAGAGTCAGATTATAAAAATGCCAATGATGTTGACCAAAGCTCATTAAGCCAATTGCGACAGATCAATACGCCAAAGGCTTGGGCTGAATATTACTGGCGTTTAACATTGATCATATCTGTTCCATTAATGGCTTTTTTGGTGATTCCGTTAAGCGTAGCAAATGCAAGACAAGGTCGATTAGCAAAGGTTTTGCCTGCGATCTTGCTCTATTTAATCTATTTCTTATTAGAAAGTTCAATAAAAGCTAATGCAGCAAAAGGTAGGTTAGATCCTGCTTTATGGTTTTATCTGGTTAATGGCACTTATGTTTTCTTGGCGATTATCTTTAATATCTGGGATACGTTACCAATAAAAAAAATGCGTTATAAGTTAACTAATAATCGTTTAGCTGTATAAGGAATTATCGTAATGTTTACTATTTTAGATCGCTATATCGGCAAAACGATTATAAGTATGATTAGTATAACGTTATTTTTATTGATTAGCTTATCAGGTATTATTCGCTTTATTGATCAATTAAGGAGAGTAAAAGTAGATTACACTGCTTTTTCTGCTGCGTTATACTCGCTTTTTATGGTTCCTAAGGATATAGAATTATTCTTTCCTATTGCTGTGTTAATTGGCGCATTAATTGGACTTGGTATGTTGGCTTCTAAAAGCGAGCTGGTTGTCATGGAAACTTCTGGTTTTGGTCGTCTTAATATTGTTAAGTCTGTATTAAAAACGGCTATACCGATGGTCTTAATCGTCATGGCAGTGGGCGAATGGGTTGCCCCACTTGGTGAACAAACCGCTCGAAATATGCGTTCTGAGAAATTATATGGTGGTTCATTATTAGCATCGCAAAGCAGTATTTGGGCCAAAGATAATAACGATTTTATTCATATTGGTAAAGTTAATGCTGATTTTTCCATCTCTAATGTTGATATATATTCGACCAAAGATGGAATTTTAACCGCTATAACTCATGCTGCTTACGGAACGTTTGAAAATAATCATTGGCAATTAGTTCAAGTTGATAAAACCGATTTAACCAATCCTAAGAAGATTCAAAATAGCAATTTATTTCATATGCAATGGAATACCACAATTACACCCGATAAATTAAACATTGTGGCACAAGATCCTGATTCTTTATCCGCTTCGGGATTATATCAGTATTCACAATATTTAAAGTCTTCTGGACAAGACTTCAGCAATTATGAACTTTTATTTTGGAAAAAAATTCTCAAACCATTATCTATTACCGTCATGCTGTTATTAGCTTTATCGTTTATATTTGGTCCACTACGTAGTGTGCCAATGGGGTTCCGAGTAGTGACGGGTGTTTTTGTCGGATTTATTTTCTATATTGCTGACAACCTATTTTCTAAAATTACTATTTTCATTGGATTGCCTCCAATTATTGGTGCATTGATATCAAGTATACTGTTTTTAGCTATCTGTTATTTTCTTTTTAGCCGGAAAAGCTGATTTTTTCGGCATTTAATATAAAAAAGTATAATTATTGTTGCATACAAATATCAGCTGGGTATAATGCCAACGTTTACCTTATTTACCTCCTGTGCCAGTGTGGCGAAATCGGTAGACGCAGCGGATTCAAAATCCGCCGCCCTTAAAAGCGTGTCGGTTCGAGTCCGACCACTGGCACCAAGTTTTAAACGAGCGGTTTATTTTAATCGATCTTATTAGCCTGCCCTATCTAAGCTTTCTTATTTTAATTAATATAAAATAACCATATTTAAAATATCGCTATCCTCTTTTTCCAAGAACGAGTAATTCAATAAAAAATTATATTATTCAAAAAAGTTAAAAATTATAATTTGTTTTTGCATGTTATGGTATTAAGCAACTAATTTTAATATTACTTCTTTAAATCACCACGATCACAGCAATAAATATAAGTTTTTTAAACATATTCCTAAATCACATATCCATATGACCATATATTATTATTTTAATTTTTTCATCAAATTATAATCACTACTAATAAAGTGTCATTACTCGCTAATGGTAGATAGAATAAGGATAAATAATCATGTATTGTTTCCGACGACTTAAAAACGTTATTTTCAATTTTATTACCTTAGCGATATTTTGTTTGACCACTACGGCTGTTGCTAAGACAAATAATCATTCAAATACATTGCGAGTAGGAATAGATTTAACATATGCCCCCTTTGCATATCTAGAAAATAACCAACCGAAAGGATTTGATCCGGATTTTATGCGCTTATTAGCTGAAAAAGCACAGACAACAGCTCAATTCAATGATACTCGGATTGAAAATATTATTATTGGTTTGGAATCTGATCACTATGATGTGGTAGCCAGTGCGTTATATGTAAATGGAACTCGGGCTAAACAAGTGGATTTTATTCCTTATTTACAAACCGGTGGTGTTTTGTTGGTCCGTCAAGGTGATACGTTTAATCCACAAACGCTTGAAGATTTATGCGGTAAACGTGTTTCATCAATGAAGGGCGCTGCTTGGATTGAAACTATGAATCAGGTCAGCCAGACGTATTGCCAGTCTCATCATTTAGAACCAATTATAGTAAAGGAATTTCCTAGCGCTCCCGAAGCATCTCAAGCACTACTCGCACATGGGGTTGATGTACAATATGAAGATGCCGCCGTTGCACAAATGGTCATAAACCAGTTAAATCATGCATTAAAGATAACGAGTAAAAATATGCTTAACCCCGTATTAATTGGCTTAGCAGTGCGCAAGAATGACCATGAGTTTAAACAATATTTAATTGATCTTATTAAGTTAGTAAGAAAATCCGGTGAATATGATGCATTGGTAAAAAAATATAATTTAGCCTACCCTAATCTAACATTACTTGCTGACAATCTCGAATATATTGCAACTGATTTACAAGGAAATCTGAAGCAAACCACGCAGATTAAGCAATATGGATTTCACTGGCACTATTTTATTACTGAATTGTTCAATGTTAATTTTGCTAAAGCCAGTGCTACTGTTATTGCATTAAGTATTTTGGCATGGATTAGTGCGATGATTTTTGGACTTTTTATTGCGTTAGGAAACCGTTCTAAAACGCTTATTCTGCATCAATTAACGGCATTTTATATTTGGTTGTTTCGTAGTTTACCGTTGTTGGTCTTATTAATTTATATTTATAGTCTGCCTCGATTCTGGGAAGCAAGTAGTACTGTTTTGTCTAATCCTTTTTGGGCCGGTTTGATAGCTTTGGTTTTGAGTGAAAGTGCTTACATGGCGGAAATTCATCGAAGTGCTTTACAAGCGATTTCTAGTGATCAATTGGATGCTGGTAAAGCTCTGGGACTAGGTTTTTGGGCAGTTCAAACCAAGGTGGTATTTCCACAGGCGCTGCGAATTGCTTTGCCACCCCTGACCAATCAACTAGTGACCATTGTAAAATTAACTTCATTGGTTTCAGTCATTTCATTAACAGAAATTTTATTAGTCGGACAGCAGCTTTATACGCGTAATTTTTTAGTTATTGAAACATTAAGCATAGTTGCGATTTATTATGTCGCTATCGTGACAATTGTGACTTGGTTAATTAAGCGATTCGAAAACTACTTAGATATTACTAAGCGCACAAGTGTAAAAACGCTTGAATCCGATATTTTAACCTCGAATATAACACTAAATAATCCTGTAACCCCATCAAGACCTAATCAAAGTGAATTTGTATTAGCACTCAAACATTTAAATAAATATTATGATCAAACTCAGATATTAAAAGATATCAATTTTAATGTTAGTTGGGGGGATGTTATCTCGATCATTGGTCCATCAGGTTCAGGAAAAACCACGTTGATACGCTTAATTAATGGATTATCAAATTTAGATCACGGAACGATTGATTTTGAAGGCCACACTTTTATTGAAGGCGGTAAAGTACATGACAAGCAATTTTATGAGCGTATCGTCCATGTTGGAATGGTATTTCAAAATTTTAATTTATTTCCACACAAAACCGTGTTAGAAAACCTATTACTTGCTCCTGAGTATCATGGTTTAGACCTTCAACAAAGTAAACAACTAGCCTTTTCCTTATTAAATAAAGTTGGCATGTCAGAACAAATGCATAAGTACCCACATCAACTTTCTGGAGGGCAACAACAACGTGTAGCAATTGCACGTGCCTTAGTAATGAAACCAAGCATCATGTTATTTGATGAACCGACTTCAGCATTAGATCCAGAATTAGTCAATGATATTTTATCTATTATAGCTCAACTAGCGGCGGAAGGGATGACCATGTTAATTGTGACACATGAACTGTCTTTTGCATTTAAAGTTTCTAACCGAATTATTTTTATGGAGCACGGTGAGATTGTGCATGATAAGGCGCCTGAACAATTACGAGCTCTTGATAATAGGCGCTTACAGCAGTTTTTAAATCAAAGTGAACATTGATTACGCTTTAATGTCATTAACTGTTAAATAATAACTAGCTTTAAGGATTACATAATGCAAGAATTTCCTGAAATAGGTATTTTACAACGACGTAAAATAGAGGCTGAAATTATTAAGCCGATTTATGAAATATTGATCCGTGATTATGGCAAAGATATCGCTAAAAAAATCATTGGTGAAGCAGTTGCACAAGCCGCTGTAAATGCTGGTAAAGAGTTTGCCGCCAAAGAACCTAACGGTGTGACGAGTGTAGAAAGTTTTGTGGCATTGCAACATCTTTGGGAGCAAGATGATGCGCTTACTATCTCAGTGCTTGAAAATGATCATGAAAAATATGACTATAATGTTCACCGTTGTCGTTATGCAGAAATGTATAACGAGATGGGACTGGCTGAAATCGGTTTTTTATTATCCTGTAACCGAGATAGTAAATTTATCGAAGGATATGCTCCTCATGTCAAATTAGACCGCGCTCATACCATAATGATGGGAGAAGGAATGTGCGATTTTCGTTACCGATTACAGGCGGAAAATAATGATGATTAAACAACTTAGTGTTAATGTTGATCGCCTTGAAACGTTACTACATGATTTTGCTCAGATCGGTAAAACCGATAATGGCGGCGTTACCCGTTTAGCTCTCACCGAATTAGATAAGCAAGCTCGCGATTTACTCATTAAACATAGTCAAGCTGCTGGTTTTAAGGTTCGTATTGATAATATCGGTAATATTTTCATTCGGCGTGCTGGGCGTGAAGATCTACCTGTTGTTATGACTGGCTCACATGGCGACAGTCAACCAAGGGGGGGGGCGTATGATGGTATTTACGGAGTATTGGCAGGGCTAGAAGTTTTACTCACCTTAAATGATTTTAATGTACAGACTCGCCATCCTATCGAATTAGTGATGTGGACAAATGAAGAAGGTTCTCGTTTTGTACCTGCAATGATGGGCGCAGCGGTATTTACAGGTAAATTAGCTGTTGAACAAGCATACTTGATCCAAGATAGAGATGGTATTAGTGTCAAAGAAGCTTTAGAGCAGATTGGATATTTAGGAACCGATCAGGTTCAGAATCAACCAATTAAAGCCATGATAGAAGCTCATATAGAACAGGGACCAATTTTAGAAAACCTTAATCAGACGATAGGTATCGTAAAAGGCGCTTTTGCACAACGTTGGTTTGAAGTCAATTTAACTGGGCTTGCCGCTCATGCCGGTACTACTCCTGTTACGATGCGTCAAGATGCCATTGTGGGTATGGCACAATGCATTACTGCCCTGAACCAATTAGCACTCAAACCAAGTAGTGGTGATGTGAGATTAACTGTCGGTATGTTAACTACTAGCCCCAATTCTCGCAATGTGGTTGCTGATCAAGCTTTTTTTACGATTGATATGCGTCACTATGAAGCTGATCTATTACAACGCTTAGAAACAGAATTACGTGCAGAGTTAACAGTCATAGCAAAACAGTTAAATTTACAGATTGAAATAAAGCGAGTTTTGACCATGCCGGTTATCGATTTTGATCCAAAATGTATCGAAACCATTCGAAAAGCAACGAACAAATATCACTACCCTGCCATAGATATAATTTCTGGTGCAGGGCATGATGCATGCTATATTAGTACTGTTGCCCCGACTTCAATGATATTTATTCCATGCGTTAAAGGAATTAGCCATAATGAAGCTGAGGCAATCACGCGTTCCTGGTGTGAAGCTGGCGCTAATGTATTATTAGATAGCTTATTAACATTGGCGACATAAACTAATGGAAAATGAAATAATAATACTAGTTGTTTAACATAACTCTAAGTATTTCATCATACAATGCATTATATTGACAAATAATGGCGGAGATATCGTAGATTTTTAAGGCAAATAAATATTTGCTATTACTCACACTTTAATGCTTCTAAAACTAATTTGAACACATTTGTATGCCCTTTTCGGTTTGGATAATAAATGTAAAAAGGCTCATAAGTAATAGCATATTTTGGTAATAACTCTATCAAACTACCTGTTGCCAACTCATTTGCTACTTCAGGAAGTCCAATCCAGGTAATACCTAATCCATCTAAGGCCGCTTGTTTCCGTAAATGGTTATTTATCAAAAAGTGGGATGACGGATGATATTTGATAATATTGTCATTTTCGACAAATTCCCATGGTAATTCTGTTCCGTGTTGGGCTGAAATACGTAAACCGATTAATTGATGTTGATTTAATGCTTGAATTTGTTTAGGTATCGCTCTGTTTTTAAAATATTCAGGACTTGCGACCAATGCCATTTTCAAAGGATCTGAAATCCTCATCGCTATCATCTCTTTTGGCAAGTCGTCACCTATTCGACAACCCATATCAAATCCCTGCTTGACAATATCGACCCAATTATTATCACAATGAATTTCAATGGTGATTTGTGGATAACGGTTTAAAAAATGTCGTAATTTGGGATAAATAATTGTTTCGACTGCAAGGTTTGCCGCATTTATTCTGATTGTACCAGAAGGTGTTTTCCGAAAATCGCTTAATGCATTCACTTCATTATTGATTGATTGGAATAATGGTGCGATTTGGTGATACAGCTGTTCACCAGCTTCGGTCAAAGAGATGCTACGGGTGGTACGATTAAATAAACGTAATTCCAGACGGCTTTCCAAACTGCGCATACTGTGGCTAAGTGCGGATGGTGAAATACTAAGTGACTTGGCCGCTTTGGCAAAACTTTTGGCATGAGCAATGGTAATAAAATAATTTAACTCATTGAAGTTATTCATGATAGTTTAATTAATGAATTTAATTCAGCATACTATAAATCAATCATTTGTTTATCTCAATAATTAAAGGGTCTAAAATTTATTAGATACTATCATTTAGTTATCATTAACTATTAGCAGAGAGGAAATTTATGGATTATGTAAAACTCGGTAATGCTGAATTTAACGTTTCTCGTTTTTGTTTAGGATGCATGAGTTTTGGCGACCCTGCCAGTAACATGCACGCTTGGACCCTTAATCCTAATGAAAGTGAAGCAATAATTAAACATGCTTTGGATCTAGGTATTAATTTTATTGATACTGCAAATACTTATTCTGCTGGTACCAGTGAAGAATATCTTGGTCGCGCACTTAAGAAAAATATCGCACGTGATAAAGTTATTTTAGCAACGAAAGTCTATTTTAATGAAGGTCAACTTTCTAAAGTAGCTATTGAGCGAGAAATAAATGGTTCGCTTAAGCGATTAGGTACAGATTATGTTGATTTGTATATCATTCATCGCTATGACTATAATACCCCGATTGAAGAAACCATGGCAGCATTACATAATTTAGTTAAAGCGGGAAAAGTAAGAGCGCTAGGTGCTTCAGCGATGTATGGTTATCAATTTTATAATATGCAAATAGCGGCTATTCAAAATGGTTGGACGACGTTTGTTTCGATGCAAAATCATTATAATTTACTCTATCGTGAAGATGAACGTGAACTTATTCCTATTTGTAAGCAATTTAATGTTGCATTGACACCCTATAGCCCATTAGCTGCTGGTAGGCTAGCACGTTTAGCATGGCATACTGATACTTTACGTAGTAAAACGGATCAAACTGCTATAACTAAATATGATAGTACTGAAAAAACGGATAGTAATATTGTGCAAAAAGTTCAGGAATTGGCAGAAAATTATGGTGTGACGATGACACAAATAGCATTAGCATGGCAATTTGCTAAAGGGGTCACCTCCCCTATTATCGGTGCAACAAAAACACAATATCTTGATGATGCTGTTGCTTCTTTAAATATTTCGTTATCAAAAGAAGATATTGCCCAACTTGAGGCGTTTTACCTACCACATCGTATCGTAGGTGCACTTTAGTAAGTCATTTAATAGCTGATATTATTGATGTTAATACACTAAGATAATAATCCGCTCAAACAGCAAATTTATGTTCGAGTGGATTCAATTTAAGGCGTAAATAAAATACATTAATATAAATATTGACATGAGTTATTTTACTAAATAACGCTATTTTTCATTAGGCCCAAAAAGCTTGATGTCATTTTAAATCAAAATTTCTTAGCCATAAATCATGATAGTCATTAGTTTGAGTTTTAACTACCGGTAGAATATTTTTACTTTCAGTTATTTCATGTTCACGTGATCTGTCGTCATTCTATTTTCCAGCTAAATCTGGATAAAAAAACATCGCTTCGGAAAATACGTTAATAATTATGTTATATTTTATGAGAAATAACTGTAATACTTTATTTCAAACCAACCCACCAGAATAATTTTCCAGAAAATATCTTTCAAGCTAAATCCTAAGGTATTTGATGCTAACAGATAATTAGCTAAATTTAATTTAAAATAAAGCTAACAAAGAGAGCTGATTAGTGTGAGTAATAATGTATCGCTTTTGATTTCAGTCAATTTAAAAGCACTCTGTTATCAAAATTATCGGTTAATTTATCAAATTAATAATTAGCAGTTAAATCCTGCATTTTTTCTGCAAAAAATGGTTTACCTTCCGAATGCTTTATGGTGTCGGGTATCGCATCTTGATTTGGCACAATTTCGGTATAAATCGCCGTTGTCATAAGAAACATAACTATAAAAGGTTATTTCATTTTTATCTTTATTTGAAAAGTTTTTTCGAATTAACAGAAATTTATTGATTAAATGGGAATACGCAATTGGCAATTTTGATTGAATCTTAGGGTATAACTATTTATTTTATAAAATAAAATTGCTAATTATATGTTTTTAATATTAAAATTGTGATGATTAGTCAATGATAATTCAAATAAAAGCACAATTCAGTAGGAATTTTTAACCGAATAGTTAACAAAAAGGCTATTTAGTTTGTAACTTTATCTATTGTGTAACAGCTCGCTAACAAGTGACCTTAGCTGTTTATGATACATAGGTATTAACTTAATAAGTGTAAGATTCCTCATGATTGAATTAAAACGTGTTTGTAAATCTTTTTATCATAATAAACAAGAAATTAAAGTATTGAATGATATTAATATCACTATTAATGATCAGGATATTTTTGGTATTATTGGTTACAGTGGAGCTGGTAAAAGCACCTTAATTCGTCTTATCAATGCGCTGGAAAAACCGACTTCAGGTGATGTGATCATTGATGGTCATAACTTAGCTAAATTTACTCACCATGAAATCCGCCAAATGAAGCAGAAAATTGGTATGATTTTTCAAGGTTTTAATTTGTTAGAAAGTAAAACCGTTGCTGAAAATATCGCTCTTCCTTTATTACTCACTGGTGTACCAAAACAAGATCGTGATAAGGTAGTTGATGAATTACTTGATTTTGTTGAACTAAAAGATAAGAAACAGGCTTATCCTAGTGAATTATCAGGTGGTCAAAAACAACGTGTAAGTATTGCTAGAGCTCTCGCTAATAAGCCAAAAATTTTACTATGTGATGAAGCGACATCAGCATTAGATCCTCAAACTACCCGCGCAATTTTAGATTTACTTAAGCGTATTAATCAGCAACAAAAAGTCACCATAATTATTGTTACGCATGAAATGAGTGTTCTTAAACATATTTGTAATAATATGTTAGTCATGGAAAATGGTAAGATAGTTGAACAAGGTAATGTGGTCGATATATTTCAAAATCCAGCCTCCCCCGTAACACGTAAATTTGTTAATGCAGTTATTTATGACAAATTGCCTATCAGAATTTTAAACAATATGCTTAAACATGACATTAATAATATTTACCGCCTCGAATTTTTGGGATCTTCGTGTCGACATTCGGTCCTTAGTGACGCAATAATGCGTGATTGTGGCAAAATTTCAATCAATATCCTCTTTTCTAATATGATTGATATTCAAGAAAATGTGATTGGTTATATGTTTGTTAATATTGAAGGTGAATCGAATGATGTTGAGGAAGCGATTGATTTTTTAAAGCGTAAACAAGTCCGAATAGCTAAACTGGATAAGGATGGTAATTATGTTTGATTTTAATACCTTATTAACGCCTGAGTTATTTTTTGTTTCCCTATATCAAACCTTTTTTATGGTTGGAATATCACTTTTTTTCGGGGCAATATTGGGAACACTATTTGCAGTAATATTGGTTATTACAAAGCCGAACGGTATTGCTGAACATAAGATTTGTTATTCTATTTTAAATACGATTATTAATATTGTTCGTTCTATTCCATCGTTGATCTTATTAGTATCCGTATTGCCATTAAGTTATTTTATCATCGGTACATCATATGGTACGACAGCGGCAATATTACCGTTAATATTCTTTGTTAGCCCTTATATTTCTCGTCTGGTAGAAAATTCATTATTAGAAGTTGATAATGGGATTATCGAAGCGGCAAATGCTATGGGCGCGACAACTTGGCAAGTGATTTGGCATTTTTTATTACCAGAAGCAAAATCATCTTTGGTATTAACTTATACCACAGCAACGATTGGTTTAATCGGCGCAACTGCGGTTGCTGGTACTATTGGCGCTGGTGGTATTGGTGATTTAGCACTAAATTATGGTTACTATCGCTTCGATCATGTTGCCATGATTACCACGATTATTACGTTGATTATTATTGTTCAAATCATTCAAACTATTGGTAATAAGTTATCTAAATCAATACGCAATCATCATCGTGAAACTTAAATTGTCTTTAAGTATCTTAATAAACATATTTTCTCACTTAAACAAAAGTTACTAAGGAATTTGTATGAAGCCGTTTTTCTATCTTCCATTTATGTTGTTATTAGCCTTGATGTTATCAGGCTGTGATCATCAGTCTAAAACGTCTGCTAATTCAGTAGAAAAGAAAGAAATAGTGGTAGGTTTGCCACCGAGTATGCATAATATTTTAATGGAGCGCTTAGTCAAACCTGAATTAGAAAAGCAAGGTTATACTGTAAAACTCGTAAATTTTAGCTCGTTACGTGATGCCAATTCAGCCTTAGTAGAAGGCTTTATCGATTTAAATGCAGCACAGCATCAGGCATATCTAGATGTTTATAATAAAGAAACACATAATGATCTGATATCATTAGTACACATACCGTCAATACCGGCTGCGCTATATTCCCAAAAACATCGATCAATTAATGAAATTGCTCAAGGGCAAACAATAGCTATACCTAATGATCCTTCTAATACTGCTCGCGCTTTAATTATGTTGCAGAAACTTAATTGGATCACGTTAAAACCAGGTATTGACTTAGGTACAGCGAATTTGACCGATATTGCTAATAATCCTCATCAGTTACAATTTAAATCGGTTTTATCAGAGTTGATTCCTCGAATGTTAAGTGAAGTTGATTACGCTATCATGCCAGGGGGAGTGGCATGGTTAAGTAAAATTCCGGCAACTGATGCTTTAATCTATGAGCAACTATCGCCAAATTTAGAATTAATGGTTGTCATAAAAAAAGAAAATCTAAATACCCAATGGGCTCAAGATGTTAAAAATTTGTATCAATCAGATCTGCTTAAAAACTTTATCAATGAGGATCCTGATGCTAAAGGTCGCTTTATTTGGCCACAGAAATAATTGATTAGAAAATAGTTATCCAAATCGATCTTAATGAATATTTTAAGGATTAAGATCGATTTGCTTATCTAAAAAATCATATTGCAGCCGGTTATGATATGGTTAAAGTTGGGGTAAAATTAATTTGATGTTGACTGAGTTATTAAGTTCACAACAAGGTTTAAAAAAGGGTAATGATTTTAATCAAGATGATCATCTCTTAACATATTAAGAAAAGGTCGTTTTTATTGATACTTTTATTGATACTAGTAAGTAATCAAAAAAATACTGGTCATGATGGATAGTAAAAAACTAAGGATTTCACTAAAACTATAGCCAGTGAAATCCTTTTTAGTCGATAATTAAATTATTATTTAATGATTATTAACTAAGCTTCAATGCCCTGACTACGTAAATAATCCTCATAGTTTCCGCTATAATCTATCACTTTATTTGGTGTAATTTCAATAATTCTGGTAGCTAATGAACTAACGAACTCACGGTCATGTGAAACAAAAAATAATGTGCCTTTATAAAGTTCTAATGCCATGTTCAGCGATTCAATTGATTCCATATCCATATGGTTAGTTGGTTCATCCATCACAATAATGTTTGGTCGTTGTAACATTAATTTACCAAATAACATCCGCCCTTTTTCACCACCAGACAATACTTTCACTTTTTTCTTGATATCATCTTGTGAGAATAGTAACCGGCCAAGAATCCCCCTTACGGCTTGCTCATCATCCTGAGGTTGCTTCCATTGACTCATCCAATCAAATAGATTTAGATCTTGTTCAAATTCGTATTCATGATCTTGCGCATAATAACCAATATTAGCATTTTCTGACCACTTTATTTCACCACAATCTGGAGTTAATTCCCCCATTAACGTTTTGATCAATGTGGATTTACCAATACCATTCGTTCCTAAAATGGCTACCTTTTCGCCAACCTCAACCATCAGCTTAAGTTGTTTAAAAAGTGTTACGGAATCAAATCCTTTTGTAAGATCCTCAACAACCAGCGCATTACGATAAAGTTTTTTATCTTGATCGAAACGAATAAAAGGATTTTGACGGCTAGATGCTTTGACTTCTTCCAGTTGAATTTTTTCAATTTGCTTAGCTCGAGACGTGGCTTGTTTTGATTTGGAAGCATTTGCACTAAAGCGGCTAACAAATGACTGTAATTCACTTATTTGAGCTTTTTTCTTAGCATTATCAGCCAATAAACGCTCTCTAGCCTGAGTTGCGGCTGTCATATATTCATCATAATTTCCTGGGTAAACGCGTAACTCGCCGTAATCTAAGTCAGCCATGTGAGTACAAACCATATTTAAAAAATGGCGATCATGTGAAATAATAATCATGGTACTTTCACGTTCGTTTAGTATTTGCTCTAACCAGCGAATAGTAGCAATATCTAAGTTATTAGTCGGTTCATCTAACAACAATATATCAGGATCTGAAAATAACGCTTGCGCCAACAATACTCGAAGTTTCCAACCAGGGGCAATTTCACTCATCAATCCGAAATGTTGCTCTACAGGAATACCAACACCTAATAATAATTCACCTGCTCTAGACTCAGCACTATAACCGTCCATTTCGGCATATTGCACTTCAAGATCGGCGACTTTATATCCGTCCTCTTCGCTCATTTCTGGGAGCGAATAGATATGATCTCGTTCTTGTTTTACTTGCCATAGTTCGGTATGACCCATAATGACCGTATCAATAACAGTATATTGTTCATAGGCAAATTGATCTTGTTTTAATTTACCAATGCGCTCGTGTGGGTCGATGGCAACATTTCCTGAAGTAGGTATCAAATCACCGCCTAGAATTTTCATAAAGGTCGACTTCCCACTACCATTTGCGCCAATAAGACCATAACGGTTCCCACCACCAAATTTTACGGAAATATTTTCAAAAAGCGGTTTGCTACCAAACTGCATTGTAATATTATTTGTACTTAACACGAATTAACTCTCTAAATAAAACCACTATGAGAGTGGTTAACAAAATTTTCTGCGTATTATGCCATAAGGTGCGAATTGGTGCGAGTAAATCAACTTAATAATCGTTTACACAGAAATAACTCTTTTATTTACGTAGAAATTCTGGCCGTTGTTCCGGTATAATATCTTTTATATTTAGTATTCCTTATTATCTGGTTGTTATTTTCTATATGACAAACAAAAATCGCGCAACACTCATTGGTTTTTCTGCCATCTTTTTATGGAGTTCTTTAGTCGGCACTATCCGTATTGTGTGTGAAAATTTAGGCGCCCATGCTGGTGTTGCAGTGATCTATACCGTCGCAAGTTTGATCTTAATATTAACCTTTGGGTTAAAACCGCTTCGCGCTTATCCTTGGCGTTATTTAATTTGGGGTGGCCTATTATTCGTCAGTTATGAATTGTGCTTTTCATTATCGATTGGTTTAGCCAGTACAGGTCGGCAAGCTGTAGAAGTGAGTATGTTAAATTATTTATGGCCAACTTTTACTATTTTATTTGCCATATTTTTCAATAACCAAAAAGCCAATTGGTTAATCTTACCTGGTAGTATATTACCTATAATTGGTATTGGCTGGGTTTTAGGTGGTGAACAAGGTCTTGATTTAGCAATGATGTTTGAAAATATTAAAAATAATCCATTGAGTTATAGCTTAGCATTTATTGGATCATTAATTTGGGCCAGTTATTGTATTATCACGGTAAAACTCGCAGCAGGAAAAAATGGTGTGACACTTTTCCTGATGATAACGTCAATGGTTATGTGGATTCAATATGGTTTCTCATCAGAACCGCCCCTTTCGTTTAAAAATGGTTTTATGATTTTTTGCATTATTCTAGCAGCATTCGCAATTGGTGTTGGTTATGCAGCATGGAATTATGGCGTATTTTACGGCAACGTCACGGTTTTAGCCGGTGCATCTTATTTTATTCCGATTATTTCTGCGAGTTTATCATCGGTTTTACTAAATGTTTCACTCACTTTTTCTTTTTGGCAAGGGGTTGGATTTGTTTGCTGTGGTGCATTACTATGTTGGTTAGCTACTCGACAAAAACAGCAGTCGGTAAAAAAAATCAATTAATAGTGTTGTTAAATTTAATATATAAGGTTGTTAGCAACTCGTAATTTATTGATTATTATCTGATATTCCCCCTTATTATAGGGGGAATAAATTAATGCTTTATAAATATATTAATGGGCTGTGAGATCGATGACATCAAATTGCACGTTAGGATTTACGTCCGCATCATAATCGACACCTTTAATACCAAAACCAAATAAACGTAAAAATTCATCTTTATAGCCTTGATAGTCAGTGACTTGATAGATGGTATCATCAGTTACTTTTGACCAAATTTCTTTACATGTATTTTGGACTTCTGGGCGTAGTTCCCAATCATCTAAGCGTAAACGATGTTTTTCATCGGTTTGTGGTTGACCATTCACGTAAAGCTTAGTGGCAAACATACGTTGTATTTGTTCGATACAGCCTTCGTGAATTCCTTGCTCTTTCATTACTTTAAATGACATAGCAATGTATAATGGCATAACTGGAATTGCAGAAGAAGCTTGTGTTACCACAGATTTTAATACAGCCACATAAGCATGCCCTTGTTTGGTGGCTAATTGTTTATCAATTGCCTGTGCTGCCCGATCTAAATCTTCTTTAGCTTTACCCAGTGTACCATGCCAATAAATTGGCCATGTCAACTCTGTACCAATATAAGAATAAGCGACCGCTTGTGCGTTATCCGCTAATACACCTGCTTCAGATAATGCGTTCATCCAAAGCTCCCAGTCTTGTCCCCCCATTACTTTAACGGTATCGGCAATTTCTTGTTCGCTAGCCGGTTCTACCGTTGCTTCAATTAATACATCTTTGTTGGTATCAAGGGCGACAGATTTGTAAGATTGACCGATAGGTTTTAATGCTGAACGAACAACTTCACCAGAATCTGGCATTTTACGAACTGGCGATGCTAATGAATAAACAACTAAATCGATTTGACCTAAATCTTGCTTAATTAGATCAATCACAGTTTGTCGGCATTCATTTGAAAAGGCATCGCCATTCACGCTTTTCGCGTACAAACCAGCTGCTTTAGCCGCTTTATCAAAAGCAGCAGAATTATACCAACCTGCTGTTCCTGGTTTAGTATCAGTACCTGGTTTTTCGAAGAAAACGCCGATGGTTGCTGCATCTGAACCAAAAGCGGCGGTGATACGTGAAGCTAAACCATAACCGGTTGAAGCACCAATAACCAATACTTTTTTCGGTCCATTGGAAATTTTTCCTTTTGACTTAACGTAAGCAATTTGTTCATTAACATTTGCTTCACAACCAACAGGATGAGTGGTAGTACAGATAAAGCCACGAATTTTAGGTTTAATTATCATATTTTTGTCTCATCAATTTTATAACATTTTTGTTTACAGAATATTTATAAACAAAATAAATTCATGCATTTTAATTTGTTATGTTAAAAAGGCAACTAATTTTATCACCACTTTGGCTATTGTGCCAATAAGTGCGAATGAGCTTATACATTGTCAACGTGATTTTGCATCATTATATGCATTTAACGTGTTTAACCTGGCTTGAGAATGCGTTATGATCGGTGTTGGATAATCTAACTTTATTTGTTGTTGTTTAGCCCATACATGTGGTTGATGTATATATTTATCAGGAACTTGAGCTAATTCAGGAAGATATTGACGAATAAATTTACCCTTAGGATCAAATCGTTGCCCTTGAGTTGTAGGATTAAAAATCCGGAAATAAGGAGCTGCATCAGTACCAGTTGATGCAGACCACTGCCACCCACCATTATTGGCAGCCAAATTACCATCAATTAATTGCGACATAAAATAAGTTTCTCCCCATCGCCAATCAATCAATAAATCTTTCACTAAAAAACTAGCTGTAATTAAACGTAGTCGATTATGCATCCATCCCGTTTGTTTCAATTGACGCATAGCAGCATCAACGATAGGATAGCCAGTTAGACCATTTTGCCATGCAATAAAATCAGATTGGTTATTGCGCCAGACGATATACTTAGTCCAATCTATAAAAGGTAAATTTTTTGATAATTTAGGATAACGCGCTAATAAATGATAATAGAATTCTCGCCAGACTAATTGACAAAACCATCCATAAGCACCAGATCGACTAAAATCCAAAAATCGAGGATGCTCTGATTGCAGTTTGGCAAGACATTGCCTTGGTGACAATATACCAATAGTTAGATAAGCGGATAACTGACTGGTACCATTAATGGCTGGCAAATCACGTAAATTTAAATAATCCTCAACATCCTCACGACAAAACTTATCTAAGAGTTGTAATGCTTGTGTTTCACCAACAGGGAAAAAATGATTCGCTTCCAATGGATAATTAAACGGCCTGATTAACTCAGATTGTTGTAATGGTAATTGCTGTTGATGGCGTAGATTTGGTTGATCGACTATCTTTAGCGCATTTTGGAGAAAATATTGATGATAACGCCTTTGGAATGGCGTAAAAACGCGATACATACTTCCATTAGCGGTAACAATATGATTTGGTGAAATTAGTACAGCATCGTCGAAAAAATGGCATTGTATATTTTTTCTATGCAACAACTGAATCACTTTATGATCACGTTGTTGTTCATTCCATTCATATTGTTGATTAAAGAAAATATCAGTTACTTGATACTTTTGGCAATACAGTTCAATAGTTGATATTGCATCTTTGAAATAATCAACTTCTTGATATATTAGAGAAATATTCAATTTATTAAGTGAAATATGCAGTTGTTGTAAATGTTGATAAATAAAATGACATTGTCGAGGCGACATATTATGCTGTCGCCATTGTTTTGGCGTAGCAATATATATCGCTATTACCTGAGCACTATCATCTTTACAAGCATGATAGAGTGCTAAGTTATCTTGAATGCGCAGATCATTGCGAAACCAAATTAAATGGACTGCCATTTTATGTTCCTGAATTTTGGATTGCTGAAGTAAATCTATTTTGTTTTTTCAAAAAGTTTTAAATATTGCCCATAACCTTCTTTTTCTAAATCCATTTTTGGAATAAAACGCAATGCTGCAGAATTAATGCAGTAACGTAATCCTCCCAATGTTTTTGGCCCATCAGGGAAAACGTGACCTAGATGGGAATCGGCATTAGCCGAACGCACCTCGGTTCGCTGCATACCATAACTATTATCTTGTTTTTCAATAACATTATTAGGTTCAATCGGTTTAGTGAAACTTGGCCAACCACACCTTGAGTCAAACTTATCTAATGAAGAAAATAACGGTTCGCCAGAAACAATATCAACATAAATTCCTTCAGCTTTGTGATGATAGAATTCATTGTCAAATGGGGGTTCAGTACCATTTTGTTGCGTCACATAACGTTGCATCGCATTTAAGGCTAAAATGGCCTGTTTTTTACTTACATTATTCATACTACACCCCTTTTGATATTGCTTACTCATAAAAATTATTAGCAATGTTTTCGCTAATATAAAAAATTTTTTAAACGTTTATACCATAGACCTAACTACATTATCTTTAATCCACCAATGATGATAAATCGCAGCAAGAATATGCATCAAAATCAGGACCATTAATAGATAAGATCCATAAATATGGACGGAATGAAAAAAAACGTAGCCATAATTCGGTAACGGCATGGCTGGTATGTTGATAAAATTGAAAAAATTAAGTGATCTACTACTCATTAAATAACCCGACAGTGGCAACAATATTAATAATAAATAAATACACCCTTGTACAGATTTAGCGAGAGCACGTTGTAATTTTTTTGTTTTAGGTAAAGTATTGGGTACACCTTGTTTTATAATGAAGAATATGCGCCAAAAAGTAAAAAATAATACTAATGTGCCTAATGATTTATGTAGCATATAAACATTAGTCATTCCTCCTAACCAATGGCTTAAACTAATCTTAAACATGGGTAATATGATAACAGCAAATATTAATAATGCTGTAAGCCAATGGTTCCATTTTTGTTGAGTAGTATAGTGTGGAAAATTTTGCATTATGATCTCTCTTTCTGTTATTTGTTATCATGCCAATGTTTAATGATAAAATCAGCTCGACCAGACATTTTATGATAACGTTGATAATGATTTGGTTGTTTACGATAAAAATCTTGATGGTAATCTTCAGCTGGATAGAATTTTTTTGCCGGTTCAATGGCGACTTTAATCGGGTGAGCAAATCGATGACTTGCTTGTAAGGCTGCTTTGGAGTCTTGTGCCTGTTGTAATTGATATTCATTGTGATAAAAAATAACAGGTCGATAAGAATCACCACGATCAGCAAATTGACCGTTGCTATCAGTTGGATCGATTTGTTGCCAAAAAATATCTAATAACTGTTTGTAGGTGATTTTTTGTGGATCAAAAGTGATTTGTACTGCTTCGGTATGCCCTGTTCCGCCATGACAAACTTCCTGATATGTAGGATTTTCTAGAGTTCCACCTGTATAACCCGATACCACTTTTTCGACGCCTTCATATTGATCAAAAGGTTTTACCATACACCAAAAGCATCCGCCAGCAAAAGTCGCTAATTCAAACTGTTTCATCACACACTCCTCGTTTTGATGTATGGTATTATCTAAAATAACTTTTTTTCAAGAAAATAAACACAAAAAACAAACTAATTTAATTAGTTAACTAATTTTATCATATCATTATTTATGATAACTACAAGAGAAGGTTATTAATAAAATAAGTGTAACTTATTGATATTTATCGAATTAAACCCAATATTAGCTATAATTAATATGCTAAGGAGGTTTTTATTATGGCGGTAGGCTGGGCATCTGAAGATGCCGTTAATCAACAAATCGAAAGTACTATTTCTGATGCAATTGAAAATGCCAGACGACACTTAAATCAAGCTAAACTTAGTGCAAAATTCTGCTTGGAATGTCAAGAACCCATTCCTCAAGCAAGGAGACGTGCCATTAAAGGAGTGCAATACTGTATTGATTGTCAAAATCAATTTGATAAATTGCAGGAAAAATCTTTACAACTTTATAATCGTCGAGGATGTAAGGATAGCCAATTGCGCTAAACAATAAAATAAAGGTGGATAAAATTTATCCACCTATTGCTTAATGTTATTCGGTTGGCTGTGCTTTTTTAGTCGTTTTTGGTTTAACCGTTTTTTTGGTAGTCGTTTTTTTTACTGGTTTGTCAGTAGATTTTTCAGTAAGATTCTCTTGTTTCTCTTGTTTCTCTTGTTTCTCTTGTTTTGGAGCTTGTACTACAACACCATCATTTGGATAAATAAATAATTTATTATCAAACCATTCGGCACAAAAAATTTCACTAATATCATTATAACCCTGTTCTTTGATTTGTGCAGTTAGCCACGCTTCATTTTTATGTAACTGTTCAAGATTTCCCTGACTAATTGCACTTTCTTCAATCAATAAAACGGCTATATCTTTATCGCCTTTTTTTATGATGGTTAAAGAACCGTTTAGTTCATACCAGACCTCTTTTAGTTGATTAAAAGAACAAATCCCTTGAACGTTAACGAGTGTTTCGAAATCTCTTACCGGTAAATTGGCTTTAAGAAAGTTAGCAGAAATTAAATGGCCACTTTTCACTAATTGAATCGGTTTACCATCTATTGCATCACGAAGTTTAGAATTTTTAGATTTTATGTAACGTATTAAAACTAATAATCCCCCCCAAATTATAACTAAACAAGCTGCATCGACAGCAGAGACCGATGGACTCAATAATGCTCCCCCAACTAATGCACCGATGACCATACTCCCTACTTGATCCAATTGAGACATGGGAGCTATCTGGCTTTTCCCTGATAATTTTACATAAATAAGTAAAATTACTAATGCTAATAAAAATTTCGGTGCCATTTCAACTAAATACATAACCAATCTCCAAATAATTAACAAGTTAAGTCATTGTATTATTAGAATATCATTAAAAATCAATATAATACAGGTAAATTACCAGCGAGATTGAGTTTGAAATTTTAGCTGGTTTGAGAACAAATTTTATAATAGTAGTAAGAAATAATTTTAAACCAAGTTCACTGAATTTGTTTCTAAAAGTTGAGCATAATGTAGAATGCAATTTGATTGAAATAAATAAACACATATACTTGAATATTGATAATCCATGTAAACTATCGTAATATACCCCCACTTTAAAAGTGATAAGTTTCAGATTTCTTTTTAATAGGTTTGGAAAAAGAGTATTTTTGTAAAATTGAAAATGGGTATTGTGATCCACAAATTAGTTTATACATTACTACTTTATTTTTCTTATTTATTAGTTTGTGTTTATAACTGTTAAAATTTTTTTTAAATGATTATTGTTGTTTTTATAAAAATCGTTAATTTGTAAAATTGAGAATAAAGATGAAAGATAAAAGTTTAGCATATATATTATGGTTTTTTTTAGGGGTTCTAGGTGTTCATCGTATGTATTGTGGTAAATGGATTACTGGGATAATTTGGTTTCTTACCTGTGGTCTATTTGGAATCGGATGGTTACTGGATGTTTTTTTAACTAGCCGTATGGTTGACTATGCCAATGCAATTTATAAAAGTAAATATAACTAGTAAAATAATTTTAGTCACATCGAGTTATTATAGGGGAATACCTGCCTTATAGGGTGTGTTTTGATATAATTCATATTAAAATGCTATTTAACACCATACCTCATTAAATTTTAATGAGGTAAGTTTCACTAATCCACGATAGAATTTCATTTAAACCTCCACAGGTTCGCCTCCTATTCTCTCCATATCATTAAGCTTAATAATGTAGTGGTGATAACGAGCATTTAAAAAATCATCAATGTGATATGGGGCTAATCCATCGTCACCAGCAACAGCAAAATCAAATGTTAAATTGCAGACTAATTTGTAGTGTGCCAAGTGATAATTTAATGCCGTTTATTGATTTTTTTATAATTTACATTCATGATCCATATGCCAGATAATTCAAAAAATTTAATTGGAGATTGATTTTTGTTTCTTGAAATAAGATTAAACGTATTTAAATTGGATCATTTAATATGTCTTGTATTTTTAACACTGTTTTACCTTATTTTAAGTAATAAAAAACCCGCCAAAGCGGGTTGTGTTATAAATGTAATTCGCATTAATCTCTAGGTTTAAAAGCGCCAACTATTGCAAATTTAGCTTTGAATAAATGATCAATACTTGCATTTGAAAGTTTTATATTTGGTGCTGACTCTGGTGGGATAGATGCTAATGCATAAGAATAACCATCACCATTAATAAATGCCCCATAGATTGAAAAGTCTATTTCTTTATTTATATCATTCTTAATGCTAAATGATAAATTAGGCTTAATATTAATAATCGATTTACTTTTAGATAAGTTAACCATGTTTACAAACTGATCAGATACTTGAACTAAAACAGTTGTTTTATCTGGAGCAGATATTTGAATATCTCCAGTTTTATCTTTTCCTCCTACTGTTATTGAAATCTTAAATAGTGCTTTTGAATTCATTTTTTCACGATAACACTCAATATATTTAGCTTCGTCAAATATTGATAGCACCATTTTCTTAGCTTCTATCAATGTTTCAGATTCTTTACGTGAATCTTGATAATCACTACAACTCATAACTTCTACTATTAAATTAGCATCAATTGTTTTAGGCTCATCACTAACAACATCGCTATAATTTACATCTGTTGACAAATCCACTTTACAACCAAATAATACAAATGCCACTGCTATTAATATCAGTTTTTTCACTTTTCACCCCTTTTATTATATTCAATTTCGTTAATTATTTTATAATCCATTCAAAAACACCGCTAAGTGTTGATTGTTTATATAAATCTCTCACGTTTCCACTTGACTGAACACCTTTGTCAACATTGCTAGCTGTCGGGGTTGAACTTGATGGATTTTTCATGTACTTAGTTAAATCAGTGCATAATACAGTCTGAACAACGCGGACTTCCTTTGCCGTTAATCAAAAAGTGGTAAAAAAGAGATCATAATATTGTTATATGATTTAAATCGAGTTTCTATTGTTGCTAATTGCCTGCAATTAACTAATGTATCCATCGCTATAACGAATTGCTCAGCTATTCCGCCACTTTGGTTGCCAAATAAATCAACAACATTATAGGCAGAGTTTACAGCACTATCAATTTTATTCAATTTATCATTTATCTTGTTAGCAATCTCATTTATTTTTTGCAGTTGATACACCATCTAGTTGCTAGAAAATTAACTGGTAACACTCCCTATCGCCTGTGTTGATTCAACGATCTAAGAAACAGTTGAATCAAGCTTAATATACATATCAGACATAACCCCATTAAACGTAATGCAAACAGGGTTGATAATATTATGATCACTAACGAAACTACCATCTTTTAAAAAATTAGTTGGCGAACTTGACGAAGAGCTCTACAGCTCTACAAGTGCAAACAACCGCTATTAAACCGGCAAGACAGATATTAACTAGTTCCCCGAGATTAAATAAATTACTAATCATTCTCTTACCTCACAGCATCTATTGAGCATTTGTGTCCCTAAGTTGATCCCCTAAAATATTTTCCACTGCGCCAGCCGTATTAGCTAAATCGCTTGCTGTTACCGTCATGTTAAATTTGATTCAGATTTTCATTTTCATGATTTACTGCACATATTGGTGAACTGGCATGTTCAAAGCAGAACACCTCTATTTATTCCTAAAAAGTTAGGGCTGGGACACACTTGAAATAGTGAAAGGATACGCTCATTTGAATGCTGATTATTTAAGTCAACTTCCTAATGCAGTCACAATTTGGTCACAAAATAGTAATAAAAATAACCAAAGCTTAAACTTTGCCGGCATAACTAATTGATTATTTTATGTTTTAATGGCGTCTTTTACCGTTGAACTGATAATCGTATCGCCATGACTTAGTCCCTGATGGCGTAATATACAAATATAAGCTTTCAAAATCTGGTAACTTATAGGGCTTATCTTTGGGTTTTGCTGAATCGATGGCTTTTATAGTTAGCATTATTACGGTATTTTTTGTTGCGGTATTAAAATATACCGTAAATATACCGTTAATAGATTGTCGTTGTCAATCGTATAGAATCGTATTCGGTCGCATTGAAAACATTAAAACATCAGGTTAAATAAGGCTTTAATCGTATTGAGTCGTATTGAGTCGTTGATGGAATGGCGTCCCCTACAGGATTCGAACCTGTGACCTACGGCTTAGAAGGCCGTTGCTCTATCCAGCTGAGCTAAGGAGACTTAGTTTGGATTGACTCTTGCGTTAGGTATTATATAAGGCATATTTATTCAGTCAATAAATTTTAACGTTTTCCTTGCTATTGTATTAAAATATCATCAATCTAAATGTTAACAAGGCTATTAGTAAATTTTAATAGCCAAATTTAGATTAATTCAACTCTAACTTTTGATTGGTCGTTTTGCTTTAATACGTTTATATTTGTTTTTACGTTGTTCTGGTGTTAAAAAGCTTTTTTCTTCAGCTGCTAATCCAACCTTTTCACGTAAATAGTTAACATCATTAATATTAAGTTCTGTCCATCCACCACGTGGTAATCTTTTAGGTAAAATAATATTGCCATAACGGATCCGCATAAGACGACTCACTTTTACTCCAACAGCATCCCACATACGGCGAACTTCCCGATTACGTCCTTCGGTTATCACCACATTGAACCATTGATTGGCATTTTCTCCCCCTTGAGATTGAATAGATTTAAATGCGGCAGGACCATCCTCTAACTGTACACCTTTTCTAAGTTGATTGATTTGCTCATCATTTACTTGTCCAAACACACGAACTGCATATTCACGTTCAATCTCATTACGAGGATGCATAAGGCGGTTAGCCAATTCACCATCAGTAGTAAATAATAATAATCCAGAGGTATTAATATCTAAGCGACCAATATTAATCCAACGGGCATTTTTTAATCTTGGCAAATTTGTAAAAACTGTTGCTCGCCCTTCAGGATCATGACGGGAACAGATCTCACCTTCTGGTTTATAATAAATAAGGACTCGACAAATATCTTGTTCTTTCATTCTGGTTGAAATTAGGTGTCCATTTATTCGGATTTTAGGTTGTGTTTGGACATCAATACGATCACCTAATTTGGCTAATTGTCCATTGACACTAATTTTTCCTGCTTGAATTAAACCTTCGACTTCCCGACGTGAACCGTGTCCCAAATTTGCTATAACTTTTTGTAACTTTTCTGTTTTGTCTTTGATACTTTTCATAATCTCCTCTTGCTACCTTCACAGGTATCATGTTCGTTGCTTAATAAACTTTTGGTAAAAATTGAATATCCATGTAATAACGTCGTGGCTTTTGGATATCAACATAGACATTAATGGTTTTATTATCCTTAATATAAAATTCTGGATTAAATTTTATATTTTCACTTCTAAATATATGGACAACATCTGGCTGCATTTCATCTACCCATTCACTATAAATGACATAAGAATGACCGACAAAATTTAAAAATGAAGTTGTTTCGATGGATAATATCGAAGTTTCAAGATATTTTCCGTTATCAATTAGCCAATTTTTTTGCTTATTTCTCAAGTAAATATAACAAAAAAATCCTATAGTAATCAAGAAAGGAATAATGCCCAATATGCCTAGTAAAATCACTAATGACCAATGGGATTTAAAACTATTAATTTCAGCATGATTTATCGTATAAAGCACATCAACCGGTTCGCCTAATTCATATTGGGGTGTTCTATGCCCTATATCTGAAAGAAAATAAGCCGCTAGACCGTCTTTATTAATGTATTTTACGATTGGATGATAATAGCGATTTTTATTTCCTCTACCATCCTCCAAATAACTGATCCGAAAATTAATAACAATACCCTGTGCCTGATCAGAATGATTAATAAAAGCAAGTTGTTTAATAAATAAAAAAACTGTGATAATTAATAGTAGACTACTTATTATTAATAAACTTAACATTACCCTTTTAATCATTATTATTTTTCTCACTTAATTTTTTATTATTCTTAGATAAATGGAGTTACATCACCACTGCCTGCTCGGATAATTTCTGGATAATCATGTGTTAAATCAATAATGGTTGTTGGTTGTTGGCCTATATAACCACCATGAATAATTGCTTCAAGTTGATGTCCTATATTATTGTCAATCTCTTCGGGGTCGGATTGAGCAAAATCGTCATGGGGTAAAATTAAACTTGTCGTCATTAATGGTTGATTTAATAATCCTAATAACGCTAGATCAATTTTATTATCAGGAATACGTAAACCAATGGTTTTACGTTTTTCATTCATTAATCGTCTAGGTACTTCTTTATTAGCTGCTAGAATAAAAACATACTGACCGGGTGTATTATTTTTAAGTAATCGAAAAGTTGAATTATCAACATAAGCATATGAGGATAATTCTGATAAATCACGACACATTAAGGTGAAATGATGGTTTTTTTCCAACTCCCTGATCTTACATATTCTATCAACACCATTTTTATTATCTAATGTACAACCTAATGAATAACCAGAGTCAGTTGGAAATGCAATAACCCCATGATTATTTAATATATAAACAACTTGTTCAAGTAACCGTTTTTGGGGATTATCTGGATGAATATAAAACATTTGTGCCATAGAGAATATTACTCATTATAAAATTACAATGTTATTAAGACCAATTATGCCATATTGGTTTGACATTAGATGGTAATGGCTGTGTTTTTCCAAGATCTAAATAATTATTAAGATCGTGAAAATCAGAGCCTTGAGAAGCAAATAAACCAAACTTATTTGCAAAATGTGCTAATAGTTTAAGATCCTCTAATGTTTGCCGACTTTGTGAAACTTCCATACCATCACCGCCATTTTCTTTGAAGTAATTGATTAATGTTTGCATTTTAGTAACCGTAAAATCATACCTTGATGGATGAGCTAAAACAGCTTGACCATTTGCTTGATGAATAATTTTAATCGCCTCTTCTATCGTCGTCCATTTCGGGGATACATAAGCATAACCTGACTTTCCTAGATATTTTTTAAATGCGCGTTTTATATCCTTAACGTAACCTTTATCCACTAAGAAACGGGCAAAATGAGCACGGGAAACAATATCACCTTGTGCATATATTAACGCATTTTCATAAGCATGATCTATGCTGACTTTTTTAAGCTTATGACTAATTTGTAACGCTCGGTCGATTCGACATTGCGCTTGAGACGCCAATAATGAATTTAGTTGTGGATTATTAATATCAATATTTAATCCAACAATATGTATTTCAGTATTTTTCCATAATGTTGATATCTCTACTCCATTAATTAATTTAATTGGTAAACAATTCGCTTGAATATATTGGTGCGCTTCATTTAAGCCGTTGATGGTGTCATGATCAGTAATCGCCAAAACATCGACTTGATTATTAACCGCTCTTTGGACAACTTGAGATGGGGTTAATATGCCATCAGATGCCTTAGAATGACAATGAAGATCATATTGTAACGCTCCAATCGCGTTAATTAAGGTCATTAATCCTACTTTATCGATAAAAAGGTTATTCTTTACATTAGAAACGTGTAATATACCACACAAAGTATTTATTACTAAACAGGTAAATTATGAAAACAGAAATTGCTTTAGCACAAAAAGAGACAGATTCAATTATTGAAGAACTACTTTCTGACGGCAGCGATCCAGATGCATTGTATTTAATTGAACATCATATTTCATCAATTGATTTTGACACATTAGAAAAAGTAGCAGTAGAAGCCTTTAAATTGGGTTATGAAGTAACAGATCCAGAAGAAATGGAAGATGAGGATAATCAACCGATAATATGTTGCGATATAATCTCAGAGATTCCGCTTGATGCCAGCCTAATCAATAGCCAAATAGAACAGATCATTAATTTAATTTGTCAATATAATGTGACCTATGATGGTTGGGGAACCTATTTCGAAGATGGTGAAGATGAGGATGACATGATAGAAGACGAAAGTACTTTTCATTAATTAATGATCTATTAGAACAATATAATAAAAGCGGATAATGTTAATTTCCGCTTTTTTGTAATTTTATTCAGCGACTGTTAATTAATTTTCTGTATCAAGCTCTGCAAAATTTTTAATTAACTCATCAATTGCTTTCATCTGTTTTAAAAAAGGTTCTAATTTAGCAAGTGGTAATGCTGAAGGTCCGTCACATTTAGCGTTAGCCGGATCTGGGTGTGATTCAAGAAATAATCCAGCAATACCAACAGCCATACCTGCACGCGCTAATTCTGTTACCTGACCACGACGTCCACCTGATGCAGCGCCCATTGGATCTCGGCACTGTAAAGCATGAGTGACATCGAAAATAACAGGCGAACCTTTGCTGACTTTTTTCATGATGTTGAAGCCAAGCATATCGACTACTAAATTATCATAACCAAAACAGCTACCACGATCACAAAGTATAATTTGATCATTACCAGCTTCTTCAAATTTTTCAACAATATTACCCATTTGACCAGGGCTAACAAATTGTGGTTTTTTTACATTTATTACAGCGCCCGTTTTCGCCATGGCCACAACTAAATCAGTTTGACGAGCCAAAAATGCTGGTAATTGAATAACATCAACGACATCAGCCACTGGTTGGCATTGTTGTTCCGTGTGAACATCAGTAATAATTTTTACCCCAAACTGTTGTTTTAACTCTTGAAAAATTTTCATTCCCTCATCAAAACCAGGTCCTCGATAAGAATGAATAGAGGATCGATTGGCTTTGTCAAAAGATGCCTTAAAAACATATGGAATGTTTAATTTTTGGGTAACTGTCACATAATGTTCGCAAATTTTCATGGCTAAGTCACGCGATTCAAGCACATTCATACCACCAAAAAGAACAAATGGTAAATCATTTGCAACTGGGATATTATCAATTTTAACAATCTTTTGTTTCATATTTGTTCCTATATATTTAATTCATTATTATGGTTTAAACCAGCGACCAACTGTTACTCTATCATTACCACTATAATCGATATGGGTTTCCACTAATTGAAAACCATTTTGTTTGAAAATTGTTCTAACTGCTTCACCTTGTTTCCAACCATGTTCAATCAAGAGCCAACCATATTGATTAAGATGTTTAGTTGCTCCCGCAACAATTACTTTAATATCGGCTAACCCTTCATCGTCAGCCACCAAAGCACTTCTTGGTTCAAATCTTACATCACCCTGTGAGAGATGTATATCGGTTGAATCAATATATGGCGGATTACTCACAATCATCGAAAATTTCCGACCTTTAATCGGTTTATACCAATTACCTTGTAAAAAATAAGCATTGTTCACGCCGTTATATTTAGCATTACCTTGTGCTAGTATTAATGCTTGTTCATTTTTCTCTATCGCAGTAAATAGGCAATCTTGTCGTTCTGTAGCCATAGCAATAGTAATCGCCCCAGTTCCAGTACCTAAATCCAACACTTCACAGGGTACTTTAGGGAGATATTCTAAAGCAATTTCTACTAATTTTTCAGTATCAGGTCTAGGGATTAATGTTGACGGTGATACTTGAAATTTTAATGACCAGAATTCTTTGACTCCTGTTATGTAGGCAATAGGTTCACCGGTTTGCCGACGTTTTAAACAAGTATTTAGTGAGTCTAATTGTGATTGTGTTAATTCTGTTTCACTAAAGGCCATCAAAAAAGTTCGAGATTTGTTGGTAACAAAACCCAAAAGAATTTCTGCATCACGCTTTGGACTTTCACTCTCTTTAAGTGTTGAAGATGCCTGTTTAAGCCATTCTAAATAGGTCATTATTCTTGTTCCGAAAGTGCCGCTAATTGATCTGCCTGATATTCTTGAACGATAGGATCAATTAGCATTTCTAATTTACCTTGCATAACTTCATCTAAGCGATAAATTGTTAAATTGATACGATGATCAGTGACTCGGCCTTGGGGATAATTATAGGTGCGAATACGATCTGAACGATCTCCTGATCCCAAAAGATTACGACGCGTAGACGCCTCTTCTTGTTGACGCCTTTGCCTTTCTGCATCTTGAATTCTTGCTGCAAGCACGGACATTGCTTTGGCTTTGTTTTTATGTTGAGAACGTTCATCCTGACATTCAACGACAATACCCGTTGGTATATGTGTTATACGAATAGCAGAATCAGTAGTGTTAACATGCTGACCACCAGCACCCGATGAACGGTAAGTATCAATTCGCAAGTCAGCAGGATTAATTTCAGGTAAATCTGCTTCAGGCACTTCCGGTAAAATAGCCACCGTACAGGCTGAAGTATGAATACGGCCTTGTGACTCTGTTTCAGGTACACGTTGTACGCGATGACCACCTGATTCGAATTTTAAATTACCGTATACATTGTCACCACTAACAAGCATAATCACTTCTTTGTATCCACCATGTTCACCATCACTTGAACTGAGTATTTCGACACGCCAACGTTTTGTCTCCGCATATCGTGTGTACATTCTAGCTAGATCACCCGCAAAAATAGCTGCTTCATCTCCTCCGGTGCCGGCACGAATTTCAAGAAAACAGTTATATTCATCGTTGGGATCTTTTGGTAACAGTAGTAATTGCAATTGAGTTTCTAAATGATCAACTTTTTCTTTAGCTTGAGCCAACTCATCCTGAGCCATTTCGCCCATTTCTGGATCTGATAACATCATTTGAGCCGTTTCAATATCTTCTTGAGCTTGTTTCCATTGAGTAAAGCAATTAACAACGTCGGTTAACTGAGCATATTCTTTTGATAAAGCACGAAAACGTTCTTGATCAGCTATTACACTGGGATCAGATAAAAGTGCTTGTACTTCTTCAAAACGTTCTTGTAGTGTTTCAAGTTTTGCAATGATTGACGGTTTCATATAAACATAATACCTAATTAACGGTTAAAATTTTATTCTGCATGAGTGTATATAATTGTAAAAGAAAGGCAAGTTAAACATTGCTAATGTTCTTTAAGCCCTAGTCCGTGACTTAATACTTCTAAACAATTGTGACAATTTTGGCTGGCTGCCTGAAGCAATGATTGGGTAGGTGCATGTATTAAACGATTAGTTAATTGATGGGAAAATTTAGCCATAATTTCATCAATATCCCGCCCCTCTTTAATTGCATTAATAGCTTTAATTGTCAATTCGGATTTAATGATTTCGGCCTGAGAACGATATTGTTTAATTAAGGCAACAGCATTTCTTGAGCGTAACCATTGCATAAAGATTTCTGTTTCTTCATAAATGATCTGTTCAGCTTCTTTAGCTGCCATCATACGTTGTTCCAAATTTGTTTGGACAATTTGTTGGAGATCATCAATCGTGTAAAGATGTACATTAGGCAAACAACTAATTTCTCCTTCAACATCACGAGGAACAGCTAAATCAATAAATAACATAGCATTATCATGGCTGTTATGCTGAAACTGTTTACGTAAAGCCATTGAACTTTCAACCATCCCTTTACCGATAATAGGCAAAGGGCTGGCGGTTGAACTTATCACAATATCTGCTTCTTTTAATCTGAATGGAATATCTGATAAAGCGATAATTTCAGCATCCAATAAATTAGCAAGTTTCAATGCTTTTTCTCGGGTACGATTAGCAACAATAATTTTTTTAAAGCCATGAGGTTTAAGATATCGGGCGATTAATTCTATAGTTTCCCCAGCGCCAACTAACATAACATTTAGCTTAGCCGGATTAGTAAATAATTGCTTGGCAATTTGACAAGCCGAAAATGCAACAGAAGCCGAACTCGAACCGATACGGGTTTCGGTACGAATACGTTTGGCTATATGAAAGGTGCGTTGAAATAACTTAGTTAATTCACCCGATAAACAGTGAAATTGATCAGCATTAGCATAAGCTTGCTTTACCTGCCCTAAAATTTGTGATTCGCCAATGATCATAGAATCAATACCACTGGCAACTTTGATAAGATGCTCAATTGCTTGCTTATCAGTATAGCAATAAAGACTATTGGCATATAAAGTCAGATCAAGCCGATGATATTGACTTAACCATTGTTCAACTGAATATTTTACACGAACCCAATCTGATTGTTGTTGGTAGCTTATATAAATTTCAGTACGGTTACAGGTAGCTAAAATTACACATCCTTCAATTAATGGATGCTGTTTTAAGCTATACAACGCTTTATCAATAACATCGGGAGAAAAAGTTATTTTTTCTCTTATTGTAACGGGCGCTGTTTTATGATTAATACCTAAAATTGCTATAGACATTGCGTATTTAAATCTGTTCTAAAACACTCATTGCGATAATTATTCTATTTTTATTGTGATGACTTAAGTTGGATTTAAAATAATAGGATATCCCTCTTATCGTTATAGCTTAATTATTATTAAATAGAATACTATACGTGATGATCAACAAAATGTATCAACCATTAACAGTTTGTTAGATCATACAATCTGACAGTAGATATATTAAAATTACCATGATTATACATTATTTTTTAGTAAAGGTTAATGAATTGCATTTAAAGTAAACGTATTTCCATTAATGTGAAGTATTAGCTATAATAACAATTATTGTTTTATCAGCTTATTGAAATGAAGAGTATCTATGGTAAAAAAATCAATTTATCGATTATGTATTATTTTGATAGCATTATTAATAAATGCGTGTAGTCTAAATCAGAGTAACATATCTTCAAATCCAATATTAGATTGGCCGCAACATCAACAAGAATTAAAACAACTTACCGCATTTCAAGCTTCAGGAAGCTTGGCATATTTTGATACAAAATCACGTTACTATGGGCGCTTTTATATTAAACAATTAGCAAAAAATGAATATCAATTGAAGTTAACCTCACCTATTGGAACCTCAATCTTTTCGCTTAGCGTTAATCCTTTTGAAGCGGTATTAACAGATAAAAATGGGGAAAAATATCGTAATAAAAATGTTGAAAGTTTAGTTGAAGATTTGACTGGGATGAATATCCCCTTACGTAACATGACCGATTGGTTGATCGGATATGCGAATAATAACGATGATAAAATTGATGATTCAGGAAAATTAAGTCAAACGCAATTTAAACAAACTGATAAAATTTGGACTGTAACATATCGTAAATATACCGATGTTAAATTTCATAGCAATACCATTGATTTACCATCGACTATCTTTTTAAATAGTGGTCGTTCTGAGTTACGTCTATCAATTAATAATTGGAAAATTCTTTAATAATGAAAAAATGGATATCACCGGCAAAATTGAATCTTTTTCTCTATATTACCGGTCAACGTGAGGATAAATACCATAATTTACAAACATTATTTCAATTTGTCGATTTTTACGATGAGTTAACTTTTTTAAATCGCACTGATAATAAAATCCATTTAGTTACGCCATTTGAAAAGGTTATACATGATGAAAATTTGATTATTAAAGCAGCTAAGTTATTACTTGAATTTGCTCAAACTCATCGTATTAATTTACCGAGGTATTATGGCGTTGATATTGAAATTATAAAAAGATTGCCAATGGGAGGAGGTTTAGGTGGTGGTTCATCTAATGCGGCTACAACTTTAGTCGCTTTAAATTATATTTGGAATTTAAATTTGTCTTGTCAACAGCTTATGGAACTTGGAAAAAAACTTGGGTCGGATGTGGCCATTTTTATCTATGGTCATAGTGCTTTTGCGCAAGGTGTTGGTGATGAATTGCAATCAATTATAGTACCTGAGAAGTGGTATCTTATCGTAAAACCAAATATTAACATTGCGACAGTATCTATTTTTTCACATCCTGATTTAAAACGTGACAGTGTCACTAGAAATATTAATCAACTACTAAACGCTCCTTTTAAAAATGATTGTGAGCCGATAGTAAGAAAATTGTATCCTATAATCGATGCCTTAATTACTTGGTTATCCTCTTATGCCCCTACTCGCTTGACGGGTACCGGAGCATGTGTTTTTAGTGAATGCGATTCGTTCCAACAAGCACAACAATTACAAAATCGTTTAAACGATCAAGGCCTTTTTACCGATTTATATACGAGTTTTATTGCTAAAGGCTGTAATCGTTCGCTACTTTATAGAGCGATTTAAATCAATTTATAATATTATCTCAGTATGGATAATAGTGAATACTAAACAATTGTGTGCACGATGATGATAGAAATTATCATTCCCATCCAGTTTTACAGTGGTACTAAATTGGCTAAATAATGATACGGTTTAATATCAACCATCCTGGTAATATTTTTAACATAGCTTGAAAAAAATTAATCATTTATAGCTAACTCTAAGTTTATGCTAGGTATAAAATCGGTATATTTGCTTTTGTTGCATCGATTAGCTGTCCGGTTTAAATCCAGCCGATAATCGTTTAATAAAACAATTTTTTGGGGATGACTAAACACAATAATGGGAATCGATGAACGTTTATTCAATATTATCGATTTATCGTTGCATTGCATGGAAATATTGGCTGCCGGTGTGGGAATAGTGGAATGTCTTTTGATCCTAAATTGACTCTCTTTGGGCAGTTGTGATACTGCCTCAATAAAAGAATCAACTTCGCACCAAACTGCAAGGTTCTTATTAAAAATTTTATTTTTGTCGGCAATGAATGTTTTTTTGTTGTATAAATATTCTAATAACTGTTGTCGATTAAATTTTTTAGTTACCATCGTTTCACGCCAATAAAATTTGATGCGATTAATTTCATCGTTTTGTTCGATACATTGTAGTTCTCTAAAAACTTGAAAACTAATCAGCATAGGAAAAATTTCATGAGCAATTTTAAATCTATCTTCATGGTTATTTGCTAATTTACGAAATGATTCGGCACACTCTTGCTTTATTTTATTAATTTGCATTATTTTCATGTAAATATGTTGTTTTGCTTTGTAGGGTAAAACAATCACACCTGGGAATTTTTTAGTTATTTTCGTTGAAGCTAATGTTTGGCCATCTACATAAAAGTTGCCGTAAATTTTTTTTAATAAATTTTGTGAGTTAAGTAACCCATTATTTAGTGGATAAACCGAAATTTTATCCGGCGCATGTTCTTCATGCGATTTATGCATTGTTTCCACTTCAGTTACATAGGCAAATAGCTCGCCCATATTCCACAATTCTTTGCAAAAAGCGTTAATATTATCTTCAAGATATGTCACATTTAATTTGAATTTGCTACTATTAGACATAATTATTCATTATAAATTTAAATGACTTAAACTAACTTTCAAAAAGTTGATTATATAGTTACAGTAGTAAAAAAAATAGGAATTTTATAATTAATTAATCTTTATCATCTAAATCCAAAAAATATTAATATCACTTAATAAAATTGTTAATTTTCCTAGAAAAAAATTCCGCTATAACATTATTGTAATGGGAGATGGAGTTTTTTATAATTTGATTCGGTTATTATTAATCATCCATATCAAATTCCTGCATTGGTCCATCTTTGGTCTCAAGTTTTCTAATGTAACGGATAACCATTTCTGGTTTTTTCCAAGTCCCTTCGTGCATAATTTGTGTTAAACCAACGTTTTTTTCTGCCATGTCAATTGCAGCACCTACACGTGCGCTATGGGCCGACCAAGCTTGATAACGACCAGTTTGATCTTTTTTAACAACATTAAGCAATCGATAAGCAGAATTAAAAACTCTTCTAATGGTTTCTGTAGTAAGTTGACAATCCGGTCTTTGTATTTCATTCGATTTTTTAATAGCACAAAATAAATAGGCATTATCATGTAAATCAACGCCGGATAAATCCAACCAGTTTTGAATCAGTTTGGTAGGTAACTTACCTAGATGTTTATAAAGCCCTTCGATAGTCAAAACAGTTTTTGTATGTGAAATATGTAAAGTTGATTTTCCGTTACGTTGTAACTTAAAATCTTTCACTTTTATTCTGGTTATTTCAGAACTTCTCAATAAAGTGTAGTAAGCGGTGGATAATATAGCTAAATCTCTTATATCTTTTAAATTTAAGCTATTTTTTTTCATATCATATATCTGTTTTAAATCTTCAAATCTAAAAGGGATTGCCTGTGTTAGATCTTCACCCTCATCAATTGCCATACGTAATAATTTCTTTTTTATTCGTTTTACTTTTGATGAAGTATTAATAGGAGTTAAACCAGATTGATTCTGAAGCATCGCCAAAAATGCATTATGAGAATTAATACTGTTGTGTTTTAGTTGTCGATCTGTTTTTAAATAAAATAGATAATCACGTAAATCATCAGGTGAGATAGGTAAAAAAGTCCGATTATTTTGGTTACACCAATTTGCCCAAGAATTGATGGTGCTCTTAAATTGTTTTTGCGTATTTGAGGAGTAAGCATCTATATCAGAAAAAAAATCTTGAAGGTTTTTCTTTATCGTTTCATTGACTAAAGAAAAATTATTTGATTCTGATATTGTTAAACTCTCTTTCACCATGCCCTAACCTATTATCACATTTATATAGTTAATAACTCCCTAAAGATCATCTAAAATTTAAGAAATTATCTGATCAAATATAAGGGTCAAAATGAATATATTTAAAATACTCATTGTTAATGTTGTATAATGGATATTATACAACATAATTAATTTAGAACATAGATCATTAATTAATAAGAGATTAGATTGTTTTATTTTTCACATTGATGGCATGTTTAGATTAACTAATCTCAAGATGTTATTGAAAATTGCTTAACAATAAACCACGGTTAGGTTTAGAGAATTAAGGTGAAAATTATGTTATCTGATTTAAAAAAAGAAATTAAATTTGTGTGTAAACTCTTAAATGATCTAAAAATTTAATCACAATTTATGAACCTATCTAGATTTAAATAAACTGATATAAAAAATAGTTCAATTAAATGGATAATATCCTTTGATATATATTTGGTTAAAGTTTATTGAAAATAGTATTTAGCTAAGTATTAACAATATCTGGTTTAATGATATAAACTTTATATCACTACCTAAGTACAACTAATAAGTTTATAATTGTTGTTCATTATGAGAATTCAAACTAAAGCATAATTATTTAAATTAAAGGAAATAAAATGCGAAAAATAATACTATCATTGATCTTTATAACAATGTTACTTTCAGGATGTGGCATTATAGACATTCCTTGTTAGAATTTTAATTACGACCTTATCCTAGATTTTGTGTATTTACCAGTTAAAGGTGACGGTTAATTCTGTCACCAAATTCTATTCTAGAATAAATCGAGTCATTACTTTTTTCATCAAGAACACGGTATTTTTATTGGTATATTTTAAGACCCAGTGATTTTTGCCATTATCCGACCTGTTCGTCGTCGAGATAAGATTATGCCCAAACTGTAAGAGTCTTGTATCATAAGCACGATTATTATCATTAAAGACTTTTCCCGCTATTTCATCGAGCAAGGTATTTTGTGAGGGAGCTTAATTGCCGTTGATTATAGAAACGATTTCTTGTTATTTTTAAGCATTGACATAATCTGCGCAAACTATATCAATGCTTATTGTGTGAAATTAACAAAAATTATTTTTTAGATAATCTGATAATAAATGCTTTTTCTAATTGCTATAAATCAATCAAAATATAAATACGCCGATATAAAAAAAAGTTTTGTTAAATGTTATTTCATAATTATTAACTTTATAGCAATTTTTTATTTTAGCTTGCTTTCCGAGTCTAACATTTTTCTCCAGGCTATCAATAAAATAATAATGAAGTCCCCTTCTTTCTTGTTTAGCTTTGTTTAATTGCAGCGGCGCTTTTTTAGTGTAACAATCTCATATTGAATGTTGTCTTAGAATATATTTAATTTTTTAAAATAGTTTAACTACATGGACAATATCCTTTAATATCTATATTAGGTTAATATTCATTGAAAATAGTAAATAGTAAATAGTATTTAGTCAAGTTTCAAAAATATTTTGTTTTAATATATGAACTATATATATCAATAGATAAGTATAAATAATAAGTATATAATGTTTTTAGTTTTTAAATTCATACTAAAGCATAATTATTAATATTATATTTTAAATTAAAGGAAATAAAATGCGAAAAATAATGCTACCATTGATCTTCATAACATTGTCTCTTTCAGGATGTGGCATGATAGACGGTTCGATTCGTTCTGATGAAAGTATTAAACAAAAAACAGCATTTGCTCTTGGTACCACTCCAGATAAAATTACCATTTCCAATAAAACTAAAGAAATGGACTCAGTAAAATTTAATGCTACCTTTAAAAAGAAAGTGTATCAATGTTATTATACCACAGCCTTAGTAACTTCCAGTGATGTTCTATGTTCACCAATGGGTAAAAATGGTTCTTTACCCAAAACAGCACAATGCAATGCCTTAACCAAAGCTGCGGGACAGTGTAACTGATGAATGTGGAGATTGTCACTTTTCCTTTAACGGAAGTTGCAGTTATTGAACATATTGGTCCAACGGAATTAGAATATCAAACAATAAATCAATTTATTGCTTGGCGTAGAGAACAAAATTTATTTGATCCACAAATAAACCGTAATTATGGTATTCATTACACCGATCCGAATACTACTCCGCCACATTTACAGCGAGTTGATTTTGCTATTTCGATCGATAAGCCTATCGGGGTTAATCGCTATGGAGTAACAAATAAAACTATTCCAGAATTACGTTGTGCTAAAGCTGTAGATATTGGATCACCCTATAATAATCAGGCCATTATTTACTTAATCAAACAATGGCTACCATATAGTGGAGAACAATTAGGTGACTTTCCGCCAATCTTTCACTATGTGAATGTTGGACCTGATATACGTGAGGAAGATATGATTACAGAGGTTTATTTACCATTGAAATAAAATGCTGGACCTTTTTATGGCAACTTATTAATTCCTTTGTAAAAAAATAAGTTGCTATACCGAATAATTAACTGCATTTAATCATCATTAGTTGCAATAAATGCAATTAATAACTCGCTAAACAGCTATCAATTTTATCCACTTCTTCATCCAATTTTTTCACAACAGATGTAGCCCCAGATGCACTCCATTTATCAGTAAAAATTTGGCTAAAACCATAATTATTCATACTACCTGTATTTTGTTGCGCTTGTTGGATATTATTGAATGTATAGCTGATATTATCATTATTTTGACGAACTGTTAATTGATACTTAACAGCATAGCCAATTAACATTGAAGAATAATAAGTCACCCCTTGGGCTACAATTCCATTTGGTAATTGTTGTTGGATGTTTGCTCCACCATTAACAACATATTGTTTATTAATATTATAATAAGTTCCTGATGCTCCAACAAAACTATTAGCATTATCTTGGAGTACAACTGCATGATTATCAATTGAGTTTCTTACACACATGGATAATATATTATTCGATGAAGTTTGGTTTCTAGTTACAGTGTAACTTTCTATAATTTCTGCGCCAAAACTCCCTACGCCATATTGTAATCCATTGATATTATTTAACTCGGACATTCGTGTTGGTGTACAGGCGGATAATAGCATTAAGGCTGGTACGGCTATTAAAAAATTTTTCATCGTTGATTCCCATTTAATAAATTTTAAATATAACTGAACTATGTTTTCTGATAATTTATACAATCAAATGTATAAAATACCACTTTATCATATTTGGTTAATTTACTTTTGTCTTTAATTGCTGTATTCCCAAACCTTCATCAAATTATATTATAATGAACCATATGTTGGTCTAGCAAAATATCTATATATGAATGTCTACATACATTCTTAAAAAATTAGTTTTAATATTGCCCTAAAGGTACGAGAAAAAATTGAAAGCAGGAAGATTATTCAACTAAAAAACAAACTAGAATGGCTATACAGCGAGTAATTAATCTAAATTATTAGTGACAACGTCACAATATATTAATCATTAATTTTATTTTACGCTAATATTACATCTTTTATTTTTAAGTAAATATTAGTTATTTTTTCAGAATTTAAAGTTTCATCATAATTGACTATTTTATAATAATCATTTGGAGAATTATTACAATAAAATAAAAAAATAGTATGTAAAAATACATTAAACAATCCTTGTAAAATTTCCATATATTCAGGCTCATTTACAGAACTATTTTTTAAAAAACAATCTGTTTTTTCTAATAAAATGTTTAGTTTTTTTTCATCATAATAGTTTTCTTTGTCTAATTTATAAATAAAAGAGCTTTCCATTTTGCCTTCTATTTCAGCTAGTAAATATTGTTTAATATCTTCAACCATTATATGATCCACATTTTACCCCATTTGCTGCGGCTTTAACTTTTCCTCCAGATAATACTCCCTTATACTTACCTAAGCAATAATATAGCCCTATTTCCAGACCTGCTTTATGAAATATATCTAAATTGAATAAATCACTTTTTTAACATCAGGAAGATCAACCTTTTTAACGAATTTATAATTTTTACTTTGTTACACTATCCTAATAAGGCCTAATAGGATCTTTGACAATATCGCAAAAATAAGAGCTAAATAGTCTCTATCTCCTCCTGACATCACCGCAAACGGGTCAACTTCTAAATTAGAAGAAAATGGAAACGTATAAAGTTCGGGTTATTATGTGCAAGTATTATTGAGTCTTGGCTGATATATAAGCCAGTTCCAGGAATGTAATATCGGTACAGCTTATAATAAAGCCCTATTTCAACATTCTCATACTGCCCAAGTTACATGAATGGCATTTCGGTATCATTTAATTGGGCAAATTATTGTATTATCATTTTTAAGTTTCTTCATTTGAATAATTTATTTTTTAGCCTTATTTCTAATTAAGTTGGAGTCCAAACAATCCATTGTTCATAATTTTTTGCTTCAGTTTCACTAATTTTTTTCGATACCATTTTGCCATAATCTAGAATCTTCTCCTCGCCCAATTATTAATTGAATTTTTGATAAATTGGATTCTTTTTCTGGATCATAATTATCTTGTGTATAAATCTTTTTCCATCTTCCTTTTGAAATTCCTAATTCAGAAATAGATATTGGAGAAAATAATCTGGGAAAGTTTATAATAGATTGAATATCTTCTTGTAACGTCCCTATTTGATCAAATACTTCTACAAATATACGGCTTCCACCTTTATCATTTATAATTCTACAAAAAGCAAATTCTTTCCCCCTATTATCAAACTTCTCTTTTTTATAATTCTTTAAATTTTCCATAATATCTTCAGTAGGTAGAAATAGAGGAATTGCATATATTTCTCCTGGCATAACTTCTGTTTTTTCATGATTAATGGCATTTTATTTCTCTTATTAGTACCTCACCTTAATACCTGTTTTTGTTTGATATGTTACATTATTTTTTCAATATTTCATGTGTTACCGTATATCTTCTTGATTCAATGTTTTGAGACATTTATTATCTATATCTTGTTTTGTTATCCTTATATAATAAGGCTTAACAAAATCTTTTTCATACAATGGATGTTAAGATAACCACTTGTACCTAAAGGTTTTAATCCAAACGGTACAAATTCCTAATTAGAATCAAACGTATACACATAAAAATTCGGGTTGTTTCCTGCTACCCCGATAGGAGCCTGGCTTATATAAGTTCCCGTATTACTGTGGTAATACCTAAAGCGATTGTAATAAAGCCCGTCTAGTTACTCGTCTTCATAATATACTAATTGTCTAAACTTATCTTCATAATAACAAGCCGACTCATAGAGTTAACTTGTTTGTTATTCTTACTTTCTAAGTTACTTAAAAATAATATTAAGTAGGGTCTACTCTATTATTAGTTCATAATCTTTTGCAATAATATCATAAACATAATCATATATTTGTAAAACATAGTGCCTATGATTTTCTTTTATCTTAGAAGATTTACGTCCAGTTTTTAATTCTTCTATTAGATATGAATTATGAACTAAATCAAAAGATGAATCCATCTTTGCTTCATTTATATAAGTATCTAATTCACAACATTGATAATAAATAATATGAGAAAAATAAAATATATAAGGGATATATTCCTTTTCAAAATTTATTTCAATCAATTTAGAATTAAACTTCCCTTTGAAAACACAAATACATTGTGAATTACATGTCTGTCTGAAATCATCCAAAAAAATAGCATCTCTTCCATTAATGATTCCAACTTCTTTTGTTTTAATAGCTTGATATTCCATAATATTTAATTACATCTTATTTTTATTGACATAGCCGCATTATCTGTACTAAATTGTTTATTGAGATTTATTTCTGCTAAATTTTCAGGAGTAGCCCATCTGGTGTTTACTTTTGTCCCTGCTTCACGAGCTGCATATAAACGTCTATTATCTAATGTAAATACAGCATCTGCATGTGCGCCTTGTTTTAATAATCGTTCTTGAATATTTACAGGGAGATCTTTGATTCGAACTAATTTTATTGCCTCAACTGATTCCGCTGCTGCTGGATTGTTTTTTAGTAACCCTATCAAATTGTTTAATTTAATACCATCATCAAAAATGAGATTTAGAGAATCTTGACTAAAAAATATTTCAAACGGATTTTTTATTGTCAACCCGAACACATCAATCATCGTATTCTAATCACTTACATACGCATAAAAATTCGTGTTATTCCCCTCCAGTTTTATGGGATCTTGGCTAATATATAAGCCGGTTTCAGGATGATAATATCGGAATTAATTATGATAAAGCCCCGTTTTAGATTTTTTGGAATTTGGAGACAGAATCAACTATTGCTTTTAGTGGACAAATACACAAAATTTAGGATAGGGCCCAAAATTTATTTGATATATAATTTTACTATGTCATCATACATTACTAAGATTCTATCTAAAAATCTACTTAATTGATCTTTAGTTGCATTGACTTTATCAATTATGTGAAATGAATCATAAATATTTCCATCTCCAGCATAAAATTCTCCTTTTAAATCTATCGCATTTAAATTAAGTATCTTATATGTTATTTCAATATCTATAAGATCTATGTCCCTTTCATTTAAACATCTGTCATTTAGCATTATTTCAAAAATATATTTGTTACAATCATTATCAATCTCTATAAAAATTTTGTTTATTTCCAAATTATTTGATAATTTATGTTTTATCTTATTTAAAGATTCTATTATAAAATTTTCCATAAATAACATAATAAATCTTACGATTATTTTCATTTAACTTTTGCTTCATTCGTCTTTTAAAGTCAAGAACATTTTCCGGTCTAATATAAACGTTTTTCCATGATGATATACAGCTTCCAAACCTTTTCAATCCAATTTATAAAGATTTGGGTTATCCCTACAAGTCCTATCAGGTCTTGGCTAATATATAAGCCGGTTTCAGAATTATAATATCTGAACTGGTCATAATTAAGCTCAGTTTCTACATCCTCATACTGTCCCAGTTGTCTGAACAGAATAAAACGGCTGATTGTTAAACGACATTCCCGTATTTTGCCATAGATGTCAAACTCCACCGACCAAACCAGCTCACCTTTATCATCACAGGCCTGAGCGGGTCTGCCCAAATAATTTGATACAATTGAGTAGGACTTGCTCTAGTATAGCTTTGCAGATGGTACTAAACTGCCCTCTTCATAAACCCAAGTAGTCAAGTTTTCAGCCGGTTCGGGTTGTTCTAAGATAAGCATTCCCAGCTCGTCAGAAACAACCTTAGGACGCCGCTCATTCTCATAAAATCACTCATGCAATAAAAAAGAAAATTCTTCAGTTAATTTTTGGTAGAAGCCTGACCTATTGCCACAAACTGCTGTACTTATTTAATATCTTTACCCTTATTAAAATCCTTATTCCTGAGGATAAACTGGAACTATTAGATAAGCTGAACGGTTGAAAAAACTATCATCATGACAGCCTCTTTTTTTTATATTTTGTAATCTTTTAATCTGGAATATACTCCTTTTTTTTCGATTTCATTAATTGTTCTAACAAGATTATCCTTAGTTAGTCTTGTTAGAAAAATGATGTTTTCTTGATAAAAAAAAGAAGATTCTTGCAACTCTTCCGATACATCTTGCGAAAATCTAGAAATATCATAAAAAGAAATTTTGTACATAATATTATTTGAAAATTCTACAATAATATTAAGTAAACATCCTTTACTTTCTACTTCAAGTTGATACAAATCATCATCAAAATAATATTTAGCATCGTATACTTTAGGAAATTTATTTGACATAATTTTATTTACATTTAATTTGAGAAAGACTTTTTTTATAAGCATCTTCAGACATTGGATTTTTAGGCACTATTTCATAATACTTAGGATCTTATCCTCGTAGATTAATTACTAAATCATTAGGAAAGGTGCTCATATCTATCATATAAGCAATAAACCCTTTACTTGTAACATTATCGGCATTGTCGAAAACAGAATCCCAATGTATATTCTTAACTAAACCTGTTTTCCTGTCTATTTTGTAATAGATCGTTCTGGGGTAAAACTTATATTTTTCCACTACGTGCCCACCTAAAAAAAGATAACCCAAACAGATCAACCCATGCATTACTATCATACACATACTCATAAAAATTCGGGTTATTACCCGCCAGTCCTATCGGGGCTTGGCTAATGTATGAAACTGTTTCAAGATTATAGTAACGGAAATGATTGTCGAACAAAATGAAAATTTTTCCAACAGCATTACCCCTGAAAACTCCTAAGAGTTTTAACTGCCTTGGATAGGCTTTCTTTCCTAGAAAGCTACCAACAGTTGGATTTTACACATAACTTTCTTTGTAATATCGGGCAAACAGCCCTTTTAGCGGAAACGGAATGTAAAGGGCTTACGCTCTACCATTCTACGTGAGACTTTTACAACCTGCTTTGGCTTGTTAAAGCCCTTCTCTCTAACTCGGAATATGAAATTTAAGACCAGTTAAATAATAAGAAGCTAGGAAATCCAACTTTTAAAGTTGGCTTTAGTTTTTATATAGAGTTTTCTAAAAAAAAACTTAATATATTTTGAAAAGATTGAGACATATTTGATATCTCATTTTTTAATTTTGTGGTTAAACTATCAAAGTAAATATTAGGATATTCTACATCTTTTAATTCTGATACAATATCTCTGGTTATTAAAACTTTTTTATCATAGGATAATCGTAAAACAAAACCAATTACAACATCATTGGGCCTTTGACCTAAATTATCTTCTATATCATCAAAAAAAGTATAGGTTAAAGAGTAAGTAATTAATTGAGATATTCCCTTATCGTTTATTAGTTTACTTATACTTTTTTTACCTATAACTGATTCTTTCTTTATTAAAAAATCTAACCAATTTTGACATTTTAATAACTCGTCTGTAGCATTCTCTAAATTAAGTAAAAAATTCCTTATATATAAATGTAAAAATTCAGTATTATTCATTTCTCTTGGCATTAATTTTATATTAAGTACATTTTACAGAATTACTAAGTTCTTTACTTAAAGCATGATCATTTCCCTTAGCATTCCAATCTTCTATTGCTTCCAGCATTGACATATTATTCTTTTTCAAGTAATTATCTGAAGGAATTATACTAGCATGCGCTTTTCCATCTAATACAGCTTGTAAACTAGATAATTTTGTTACATCTATTTCCAAAATTTTTATGACACCAATTTTTTCAAAAAATTTAGTTGCTTGAATATTTAATTTAGGCTTTGTAGATAATCCAAGCATACTTCCAGTATTTTTAAAATGAGCTATATCATCTAAACTTGGAAAAAATGGTTCCTGTCCAATCTTAACTCATCTAAAAACAGAACCATCAGTTAAAATTTTAGGATCAAATTATCCCAACGGATCAATTCCAGTATTCAAATCACTTACATACGCATAAAAAATTCGGATTTTTTTCTACCAGTTTTATGGGACCTTGGCTAATATATAAGCCGGTTTCAGAATTATAATATCGAAACCGATTGTAATAAAGCCCGTCTAGTTCCTTATCTTCTAACTGTCCTAATTATCTATAGGAATGGTGTAGCTGTTGTTAAATAATAATTGCAATTAGTCATTTATTTTTGAAAATTTATTATTTAAACTCATTCTTCCAAATTGGAAACTCGTAATAAATTTAATTTCCATTTACTTATAAATTCATATTCTAAATAAAGATATTTATTGATTTTTATAACTAAATAATGTTCATAACTATATTTTGAAAAAATATTCCATTCTATATTTTCATCTGAAAGATGTTTTAAAGTACTCTCTAAAGAATTTTTTATTAATAAACTTTCTTTTAATTTTTGAATATTATTAAATTCTATAGTATATAGAATATCCTCATGAAACATGAATTGATTTTTATCTATAAGTATTTCATAGTCACCTTCTTCTTTTTTTGAATAGTATTGTTTTTTAAATGTTTTCTTTTTTAATCTACAAAATTCGTTATATGATAAGTTTAGATAAGATTCTAATTCTAAAATTTTTTTCTTCATAGTAAATCATCAATAAGTTCAACCATTTTTTCAAATTTTGGGATATTTCTTTTAGCAAAATCAATTTGTCTCTTAGTACCATTAGTTAAATATTCAGGCATTTCTTTTATAGCATGTTGAGACTGTTCTTTGGCTCCTTTCATAATTGATTTATTTTTTAATAAGTTATTTATAGTTTTATCTGCTTGTTTTGTAATTTTTTTATCTTTAACAATATCTTCAATCTTAAATTATTATCTACAACGTCTAATAATGCCTAGGTAACCTTTTTATTTTTATATAGTATATCGTTATGTTGTCCTTTACATAAATCATTAGATCTATATGGTTGTAGTCAAGCTTCACAATTCAATCCAAAACGTCAACCTGTGAATTACTGTCATGCGTATAAGCATAAAAATTCGAGTTATTTCCCGCCAGTTCTATCGGGTCTTGACTAATATATAAGCCAGATTCATGATTATAGTAACGAAACCAATTACATCCTCATACTGCCCGAGTTGTTTGAACAGAATAAAACGGCTGATTGTTAAACGAATCTTCCCGTATTTTGCCTTAGATGTCAAATTCCACCTGTCAAAATAGCTCACCTTTATCATCATAGACCTGAGCCGGTCTGCCCAAATAATTTGATACAATTGAGTAGGACTTACTCTAGTATAGCTTTGCAGATGGTACTAAACAGCCCTCTTCATAAACCCAAGTAGTCAGGTTTTCAACCGGTTCGGGTTGTTCTAAGATAAGCATTCCCAGCTCGTCAGAAACAACCTTAGGACGTCGCTCACCCTCATAAAACCACTTATACAATAATGTATTACCATCCAATCTTTTTTATTTAGAATCTTCGCTGTTCTTCTTAATAACGCGTTGTATTTAAAAAGAAACCAAGTTTTTTAGTTGATAATTGGTAGGATCCTTCCTCTTTGCCACCATTCGCTGGACTTATTTAATATCTTTATCCTTATTCTCTGAGGATGAACTAGAACTCATCGATAAATTAAACTCTTAATAAACACAAAAACCAACTTTTAAATTGTATTTACTTTAACTTATCTTATAGATTATACCCTTTAAAAATTTCTTCTATTGAATTTCTAAATATTTCAGTCTCTTTAATTTCATTAGGAAGTTTCTTAATAAACATATCAAGTTCTTCTCTTCCTAAAAACTTTTCAATATTAAATAAGAATAAAGCAAATTAGATGATTTAAAACATTGTTAAGTTTTACTAATAATTATTTAATAAATATTTTAAGACTATATTTTTATCAATATTTAATACAAAAGTAAAAATGCATGGGTAGACAGAACTATATTTAATTAGAGCTTCAGGTTCATTTGTAGTTTAACTAAAAGAGGTGTTATTTATAAAAGTAATAAAAAATTTTAATTCATGTTTTTCGTATTCTATTTATTTAATCCTATCTATTACATCTTTCATTTCTAATAGTTTTCTTGAAACAACATGCATTTTCCAATAATGTTAGGACCATCCATAAAGTTAAATTTGAATCCTTCTTTAAATATTTCGTTCGGGGCTTTTTCTGACAAAAAAAATACTTCGTCTGCTATTGTCCTATATCCCTGATCTCTTGGCGCAATATTAAATTTAAAACCAATACTCCAACTTTCTTTTAACTGTGGTAAATGAATTTGAGTATATAAAACTTTCGTTGATGGTAACAGTCTTTTTTCTCCATCAAATATATTCTTATCCCAAATAATTAGTGATTTCATTTTTTACATCCTATTCTAATTGGTTTAACTTTTTTAACTTCAGTCTTTCCATTAAAATGAGCAACCTCAATAGCTCTCGTGGGACTTATTCTGTCTAGTTGATCTACTTTATATACACCTTTTTCTACTGCACATCTACATAAAAAGATACTACATAAAATTTTGAGACGCTGCCAGGTTCCATAGTCTTACCCCTTCTACAGCATTATCTAAAACTTTCAACAAACCATTTTGCATCCATACCGCCACTATCTCCCCCTGCTTTCCAACCTTCTTAATAATATCAAAATATTCTGCTCCAGTCATTGTTCTAAATAATTCCATCAATCCTATAGGAACGCCCCCAAGCATTAGAATCATGCACATACGCAATAAAGATTCGGATTGTTTTTCTGGCGAGTCCAATGGAATCTTTGCTAATATATAAACCGGTTTCAGGTTTATAATATCGAAATCGATTATAATAAAGTCCTTCTTGTTCTTTATTTTATATTCAAAACCAATTTTAATGGTTAACTTGTTTATTTTATTTTTCCTCTAACCTCTCCCAAAAAAGGTCTAGTAAATCACCATTTATAATTTTACCGTTAGAACGTAATTCAAATAAACCTTCTTGGTTAGCAAAAGATGAAATATTATCTAATTTTGAAAAAATACTACTAACAGTATTAACCGTTATCAAGTTGATAAGAGATTTAAGCTCTTCTTTTTGAGAGTTATCTAAACTATCATATAATTTTTTAATTTTTAACCAGTCAGGGTCTTTAATTTCTTTATTATTGAGAGATTTAAGGGTATCTATATAATATGAAGATTTACCTTTTATAACTTCTTTAATAATATTATCTACAAATTTTATATCATTCATATTTATTTACATTTTATTTCAGGTTTTTTTAAACGCTTCAGGATACATTTTTTTATTAAGCGCTATGAGCTCTTTTAGCTTTGAACTTGGAATATTTTGATATACTCTTTTAAGTTCTTTAATGTTTCTAGCTAATAAATTTTTGCCGAATTAATTCCTTTTGTACTACTTGAAACTACAGTGTTTGTTATAGCATCTTTTATTATATGACTCTATTAAGGTACTAATATAGCTAGTGTTTTTCTAAATTGTATTTAGGTATAAATTTGACCTTTCCCCCCAAATAAATACCATATTTTAAATTGATTCCTGATGATAAGAATTTAGGTTTTACGCTTAACTCTCTTGATAATATCGAGCAAACAGACCTTTTAGCGGAAACGGAGTGTAAAGGGCTTAAGCTCTGCCATTCTACTTTAGACTTTTATAACCTTTTTTTGCTTGTTAAATCCTTACTCCCTAATTCGGAATGAGAACTTTTAAACCAGTTGAATAATATTCTAAATTTAAAAAGCCAACTCATTGAGTAGGCTTTTTTATTTAGTTATTAATGTGTTATCTAATTTTCTAAAAAAATTTCTCTAATTTCAAAACCAATAATATTATTTTCTTTTAATGCATAAATTAGCTCTTCTGAAAAAAAACATACCTTTTCCTTGTATATTAATAATATCATAATGATATTTATTAAGTAGAAATAGATTCAATGCTGCTAGATTAAAATTTATCTCGTTATAATCTTGATAACTTTTGAAGTTAACTTTTTCATTTCTTTGTGTATCATAAAAAATGGATTTTTTTAAATCTATTTCGGTATCAGGAATCATCGGAAAACCTATCAAATAAAATTTATCATTTTCCCATCCTTCAATATCTATATTAATTTTATTTAATAATGATGGGATTTTATACATTTTAATTACATCATAAGCCTTTTCTGAAATTATATAATTTAATCCAAATTCATAAGGCAAATAACTTATAAAATCTGTTTTTTTTATTTTTTTTCGCGTTGGATAATATTTTATTGAAGATATTTTTTCCTCATTAATAGATTTGAAAGTTTTAAAAAAAAGTCTATTTCTATTATTTAAATTCTCATCAATATATTTGTTAAATTTATTTTTTTCCTCTTTAGAGATGAAAGATTTATTTTCTTTTAATTCTAATTGTGCTCCACCGTTATTAATTCCAGTAATTACTGGATCATAAGAAACATCGAATTTTTTATATCTCATTTTTTTCTATATTATTTGCAACCACATTTAAAAAGTCATTTAATTTTTTTCCGCTTTTTTTAGCTTCTTTTATTTTATCTATTAGATGATCCTATAGTTTTTGATATATTTTATATATAACCACTAATATTTTTTTAAAATTTTTTCTAAATTCCTTAAATATCTGATTGGGTATAATATGATGTAACCCCCCCAAACGGGTCAACCCACGAGTTACTATCATGCACGTAAGCTTAAAAATTCGGGTTATTTCCCGCCAGTCTAATCGGATCCTGACTAATGTAGGAGCCTGTTTGATGAGAGTAGTAACGGAACCCGTTATAATAAAGCCCCGTTTCAACGTCCTCACACAGCCCCAGTTGCCTGAACAAAATAAACGGCTTTTCGCGTTTAAACGGAATACAGAGATCTTACTTTTTGTTATAAATCCTTGAATTTATTTAATATATTTACCTTTATTAAAATCTTTGCTCCCGAGTATGAAATCAAACTCTTAGATAAGCTGAATTCTTAGAACAAACAAGCCAACTTTTAAAGTTGCTTGTTTGTTTATATTTATGGTTAATCTCCTGTTATTCTTATTTTTTCAATATTCTCTCCATTAATTTTAGTTAAAATTAATTTAACTTCATCTTTATATGGTGTTAGATTTTTAATTTTTTCAAGCTCCTGAATTAATATTTGTAAATCTTTTCCGGAATATTGGATGTTAGTTTTATAATAATCCTTTATTTTAAAAATTCCTATAAATTGTTTAGGGTTTAAATTAGCTTTACTAAATAACCAAAAATGAAATTCTTCATCAATCTCAAAAATTTCAATTTTTTCCCCTTTTTTATTGTATGTCAAAATATCTAATCCCTTAAATTTGTTATGACGCCTAATTATTCATATTCTGTTAATTTTTAAATTCTTTTAAAGGGAAAGCTATAACTAATTCTCCATCAGGTTCAACAACTACATGTAATTTATATTAATATATTGTACAATCAGCATATGATCCTTTAGATTTATTTATATTTTTTTATATATAAATCTATCTCCACTTTGACCAACTTTATCTTAATTTAAAATGTATCTCGAGAAGTTGTTTTCCATTCTGATTTTTTCCAAGTCTATTTATTTCTATGAGCCTAATCTATTCCTATGCTAACAGGTCTTTCTAAGACTTGATCAGTTGCTGATTTTAGATCAATTTTTGGTAGTAAAGATACCTCTTTAATTTTTAACCTAAACGGATCTACTCAAGCATTACTATCATGCACAGACACAGAAAAAATTCGAGTTGTTTCTCGCCAAACTTATTGAGTTTTGGCTAATATATAAGTCAGTTTCAGGGTTATAAAATCAGAACCGGTTATAATAAAGTCCCGTTTCCACATCCCTATACTGCCCCAGTTGCCTGAACGGAATAAACGGCTTTTCAGGTTGAAACGGAATACAGAAGTCTTACTTTTTGTTATAAATCTTTGGACTTATTTAATATATTTATCCTTATTAAAATCCTTATTCCCGAGTAAGAAATCGAACTCTTAGATAAGCTAAATGCTTAGAAAAAATCTAACTCTATAGGTTGGATTTTGGGTTAATTTAAATATCTATCTAAATTTTCTAATAAATAAAAATCTACTAGATTTTCTTTATTGTAACCCGTTTTTTCTAAATCTTCTTTTATTTGATTTAATAACTTTAACCATTCTTTAATAAATGCATCTATATCTATAATTAGTTCATTAGATACTTTATTTATTTGATTAAGTATTTCATTTCCCCCTCTTAATGCATTCCAATTAGATTTTATCTTAATGGTGTTTTTATATTGCAAACACTCCCATGTTCCAAAGAATATATTACTTCCCCAATTAATACTGAATTGTTTCTCATTTTTTAACGAATTTATTAATGATAAAATATCTTTGATAATATCTGATATTTCTGCACATAACCAAAGTTCTAAAATATAACCATTCCAATACATATAAATTGATGATTCTCTTGTGTATGGATAAATTGTTTGTAAAGCTTCATTTATTGTAATATCCTCTTTATCTCTTGGTAAAAGATTATTAGGTTGACTTATTAATAATTTAAAATTCATTGTAATACCATTTTAATGACAAGTTGATTTTATATTAGCTTCTTTCCCTTGAGCTATAGGTTCAGTAGTACTATCTAATGGAAAAACATGAAATGTAGTATTTCCATTATTTTTAACTCTATAATGTGTCGAGGGGGGAGGAATTGCTAAATCAGGATCTATGCCTGAACGAAATACTACACTCTTACTATCAGCATTTACAGAGAATCCTTTATCCATCAGGTTCTAATGTATCTGCTAAATTTTCCCATAATTTAAATTAGCTTTATTTCCCCATTTTCAGTGTGGTAAATTCTGCGTATTAACTAAAATTTGAGCATCTTTACGGATCCATTTTCCCTGATGATTGCGTACCGCTTGTAACATTCCGTTTCCCTGCCATTGTGGAGGTTCTGAATTTTCAAGCGTTCTTTTTTCGTATTGTTTAAGTTCAGATTTTGAATTTCGCCATATTTCGGCTTTACGGTCAAATTCATTTTCTTCAATCCAAAAATTGTTTTTAGAATTTATATGTTCACTTAAGAAAGATGAATTTTTTGGTAAATTATTGGCAGAATTATTAAAAATCCTCCGAGTTTTTAAAATAAGATTTCCCTGTTTATCATAAATATAATTCCAATTTTTATCCTTTAGAATCTTACCCGATGCACCATATATTTGATCGGATTTTTGTGGATCGGAATAGAAATTTTAAAAAAAATCTTAATCACTTTACCCTATCTTAAATTCATCCCTGATGATAAGAATTTAGGTTTTATGCTTAACTCTATTTGTAATATTGAGCAAACGGCTTTACTGGCAAAAATTTCGTTTCCGAATTATACGGAACATAATAAATGGGATATCTACAACATCCTGCAACTGATTCGCTCCCTTATCCCCGAGGAAGAAATGGAACTACTGGACAAGCTGAACCGTTGAAACACAAAAACAGAAAAGCCAACCCTAAAGGTTGGCTTTTTGTTATGTTTTTTTATAATATTCATACCATATATTAACATAGTAATCTATTAAATCAGTTTTCGGATAATCTAAAATGAATCTTGGATAGGCTGGATCAGATTGTTTTTTATCCAAAATTAAACTCATTTCTTTTAATTCATTTTTTATATTGATTAAAGCACCTCGTGATAATTCCTGATAAAACTTACCTTCTTTAAGATGGCTTAAAATTTCATTTGCTTTTACAATACCTTCCTCACAAAGTTTCTTTACATAAGCTTTTTTTTCAGGACTAGCCTTTTTCATAAATTTTATATTAAAATTAATTAGAATAAACTTCCATATTTCCAAGGTTCCCAAACGAACATATGCTCTACACTTCCAACCCCTCCGCTTTCTTATCCCTAAGGAAGAATTAGAGTTGTTAGATAAACTAAACTCTTAAAAGAAAAAATTCAACTTTAGAGTTGGATTGGTTTCTAATATTGTTGAATGAGTTAACTATACAAAACTTATCTAATCTAATACTTTACTCATAATTACTGATATCTTCTTCTTTAATCGATATATTTTTAAATTTCAGAATTATTTTAGATCTATCAGTAAAGATAAATTCATATTTATAACTATTATCTTTATTGATCGAAAACTGATGAATCAATAAATAAGAGCTTTTTAAGTAATCTAAATCACAGTTTAATTTTATTTCTATTACATTTTGAAACTCAAAACAATATTTTTTTGTATTAAAAGCATTGGTAAAAATTATACTTAATAAATCTTTTTTCTTTCCTATACCAATACTATACTTTAAACTTTTAAAATAAGAATCATATAATGTTTTTTCTCCTCTAATAAGATATCTTTCATGATCCAGTATAAAATATTTAGTATTTTCTGGTATTTGTTTTTCGTTTTTATTTAAATAATCAAAATAATCATCAAAATACCAAATATTATTTTTTTTTATTATTCTTGACATACCTAATCTTTCTATTTACACATATTTTTCAATTTATATTAACCGAATCAGGTAATTTAGGAGTTTCAGTATGTCCATGTTTATTTATCCATCCTCCCTCAGAATTCATAACGCCTAATTCTTTTAATTCTTTTCCTTTAGTTTTATAAACATGAACCTCAAAATCAGAAGATCCTTTATAGTTAAAAACATCTTTCCGAGCTCTATATATCCTTCTCCTAAATCAATTGGAGCCATTTTCCTCATTGCGTCGTTTCCTTTCTTCGCCATTAACCCGAACGGATCGACCTCGGAGTTAGAATCGAAGGTATAGGCATAAAGATTGGGGTTGTTTCCTGCGAGGCCAATAGGGTCTTTAGAGATGTAGGTGCCAGTTTGAGGGTTATAGTACCGGAAACGATTATAATAAAGCCCCGTTTCAACATCCTCATACTGCCCCAATTGCCTGAACGGAATAAACGACTTATTGTTAAATAAATTTTCCCGTATACTTCCATAGATGTCAAGTTCTACCTGCCAAACCAATTCACCTTTATCATCATAGACCTGAGCCGGTCTGCCCAAATAATCCGATACAATCGAGTAGGACTTGTCCTCACATAGCTTAGTAGTCGGTACTAAACTTGCTTACTCATAAACCCAAGTAGTCAGGTTTTTGACCGGTTCGGGCTGTCCCAACATAAGCATTCCCAGCTCGTCAGAAACAACCTTTGGACGCCGTTCACACTCATAAAACCACTCATGTAATAATACATTACCATCCCAAAGATAACGATAAATCTTTGTATTTACAATTTTCGCTGTTCTTCTACCTAATGCGTCGTATTCAAAACGGATCCATTTCCCCTGAGGATTGCGTACTGCTTGTAACATTCCGTTGCCCTGCCATTGGTATTTCCGGTAACCTTGCCGCCATTGTGGAGGGGCAGAATTTTCAAGCGTTCTTTTTTTTCTTATTTTATCGTATTGTTTGAGTTCGGATTTTGAATATCGCCGTATTTCGGCCTTACGGTCAAATTCATTTTCTTCAATCCCAAAATTGTTCTTAGAATTTATATTTTCACTTAAGAAAGATGAATTTTTTGGTAGGTTATTGGCAGAATTTTTAAAATTTCTCGGAGTTTTTAAAATAAGATTTCCCTGTTTATCATAAATATAATTCCAATTTTTATCCTTTAGAATCTTACCCGATGCACCATATATTTGATCGGATTTTTGTGGCTTGGAATAGAAATTTTATAGAAAAAATCATTTGAAAAATGAAAAAAGAACTCTTAATTCTCAAAAAATCTTAATCACTTTACCCTATCTTAAATTCATCCCTGATGAAAAGAATTTAGGTTTTATCCTAAGATCTTTATGTAATATCCGGTAAAAGGCTCTTTTAGAGAAAACGGAAGGTAAGGGGCTTGCACTCTACCATTTTTCCGCTCGACTTTGACAATCTGCTCTTGCTTGTTAAAATCTTCTTCCTAATTCGGAATGGGAATTGTTAGACGAATTGAAGAATTATTAATTAAAAAGCCAACTTTAAAGTTGGCTTTTTGTTATATCTGAATAATGAATCCTTATTTATAAATAATTAATGTAATCATTTATCACATTTTCATATTTTTTTAAGCAAGAGCTAATAAAGCTGTCTATCTTTAATAAT
>NZ_JAETXP010000010.1:0-13272 GCF_019641635.1 Frischella sp. Ac48 | reverse complement strand
TTTTTGTACTACTTGTGATAGTAGCCTGTAGTTAATATTGCTAATAAGCTTTAAAAAGCGATTTGGCTAAACAATATTAGCAATGATTCGCGTTGGATTATTAAACAACCAATTATGCACTTTTAGGACGTTTTGACCCTCTTAAATCGCTATAGCCCAACTGCGGTAACCATCCACATTGCGTTTAAGTTATTTGAGCTTTTAAAAACCTTTAGCCTATTTCGCCAAAAGGGTGTGTTTTTTGCTTTAGTAATCAGTTGCACCTACGAAAATTTCATCTAGAAATATATAAAAATTGTATCATCCACCGTGCGCAATACAGCCGTCATCTCTTATAAAAGCAATAGTTTGACTGGATCAAGCAATTTTAATAGGTTTCTCACTTTGTAAAGAGGTTTATGCCTACCACAACCTATATCGCTGAATTTATAAGCTAAACTGTTTGTAGTAAGTTGCTAGTCAGTTTGCCTAAGGCGCCGTATAAAATGAGATGGATAAATACTGATTTTAATATTACAACCTAATATTTTGTTGTTTCTTAAGCAATTGACTTATCTTTAATTCACAACCTCTCTCGCTAAAAAACTAAATATCCAATCTCCGGCTGGTTAACCATTTTACTTTTTCCGGATCTCGATGATCAAAAAATTGACTTGTATTTGTATCAAGCGCTGCTATTTGTTGCATATCTTTATCAGAAAGTTCAAAATCCCAGATATTTTGATTTTCGACTATTCGCTCTTTACGAACAGATTTTGCCAAGCTCGCAATGCCTCGTTGTGCTAACCAACGTAAAACCACTTGCCCTATCGTTTTGCCATATTTAACGGCAATTTGACCTAACACCGGATGGGTAAATAAACCATTTTTCCCTTCAGCAAACGGTGCCCAGGCTTGAGGAGTTATGCTCTCTTTTTGCATATAAGCCACTGCTTCATGTTGTTGTTGAAATGGATTAATTTCAATCTGATTCACAGTAGGAATAGTAGTGTGAAAGGCGGTTAAATCAGCTAATCGATCTGGTTGGAAATTACTTACACCGATAGCACGAGCTTTACCTGCTGAATAAAGTTCCTGCATTGCTTGCCAAGCACCATGAACATCGCCATAAGGTTGATGAATCAAATAAAGATCAATATAGTCTAATTGCAAACGATTTAATGAGCGTTCAAATTGTGCCTTAGCACCATTGTAATTGGCATCTTGCAACCATAATTTAGTCGTAATAAATAATTCTGCTCGATCAATCCCATGTGCACGAATAGCATTACCAACTTCAGTTTCATTTTGGTAACTTGCTGCTGTATCAATTAACCGATAGCCTGAATCTATTGCATCATGCACTGCTTTTTCACACTCAGCTTGATTATTCATTTGAAAAACACCAAACCCTAAAATAGGCATTTCGATACCATTATTTAATTTTATTTTAGTTAACATAAAGACCCCTCTTTATTTGGAAAAATAAAAATATTATAGTTTCGCCAGCAGTTTAGATAAGGTGGTTATGATGATATTCTATAGTGAAATTTTTTCATTAATGATTTATTTTGAGACTTGTATGGTAATTTAAAAACAACTTAACGATTTTACTGATATCGTTAGGGATTGCATATATTTAAACTATTACGTCAATAAAGATTACTTGCAAGTTTAGAATAATACTTTATCTAAAAAAACTTGATCATGTTTTAATACGTTCAAACCCTTAGCATTAAAACTACCGAAAGCATAAAAATATGAGTAGCTCTGTTACTTTGTTAAAGTTAATTATCTTATTCTTCATAAAATAAAGTACGTTTAATATTTTTTCACTTCCCTTTGATATAAATTTCATATCACCAAATAAGTATTTCGGTATTTTGATTTTTTTATATAGTCTTTTATTCGTTATGTTAATTCAACAATATTGGGATTGTCATTTCAAAATTTACGTTGAGAAAAAAAGCGTTGCAATTCGTTTAACGCACGTTGAATAGGATTTTAAATTATGCAGTCAAATGTCACGCCGGTAGTATATTCAAAACAGCTAAAAACAAAAACAAGTATTATCGTTTCGGCTATTTTAATTATACTTTTAGTCGGTTCAGTTTACATAAGCCAGCTTATTTTTCAGGAAATTTCCAAAAGTTTCAATATAGATATTTTGGAAGCACGCAATGTTTTCAGTTTAGCATGTTGCTTCTATGCAATTTCATTTTTTATTTATGGTCCATTATCAGATCGAATAGCAACAAGATTATTAGTGCTTTTTGGTTGTATCGGAACGGTTTTTTGTCTGGGTATATCGGGTATTATCAGTTCATTTAACCTATTTTTATTTATCATGTCATTATTAGGCTTTTTTGCTGCTGCAGTACCTGCGGCTTTATTTGCATATACAGCTAGAAATACCCCTAACGAAAAATTACCACAAACCATGGGGGTGATGATTTCAGCTTCTATTATTGGCATTATTTTTAGTCGTAGCATGATAGCCATGCTGACAGATTACTGGTCTTGGCAAGTTGCTTTTATGATTTATGCATGTTTAATCATCTGTGCATGTTTTTTTATTCCATTCGCAATAAAAAAAACAAAAAAAACATCTAAATTTAGCATTAGTCGCACTTACATTGATGCAGCAAAATTATTACTAAATCATTCCGTAATTATTTTTCTAATAATCGGTTTTATACTTTTTTTTGTTTATCTTGGATTATCTTCAATTTTAACATTTCATTTAAAAAGTGCGCCATTCTATTTATCATCAACTACTTTAGGATGGTTAAATTTTGTCGGGTTAAGTGCAACAATTGGAGCAACACTTACAGGAAAACTGTCACAATTTATGTGTAAAGAACGACTATTAATCATTTGTTTATTATGCGTAATAGCGCCCGTCATAATGATTGGATTTAGCTCAGAATTGTTATACCTAATACTCGGTATTTTTTGTTTATTTCTTGTCGTTTTTGGTATTCAACCCATTCTTATTGCAATGCTTAATCAAATTGTTACCATTCATTCTAGAGGTGCTATATCTTCCTTATACCTTTTGTTCTGCTTAGCTGGCGGTAGCCTTGGAACTTATACATTAGGAATACTTTATGAAAACTGGAATTGGATTAGTGTGATTATTACCTGCATTGTTTTAACATTTTTTAATGCATTCTTAGCTTGGTTAGGAATACAAAGAATAAAAAAATAGATTCTAATTTATGGGAAATTTTATTATGAAAAAAAATTTTTTACATGTTATCACTTTTATATTTTTATCTTTAAATGGAGGAATGGGTATGGCTGAATTAACCACCATGGCAAAATCATTTAATGCTCCGACAGGCATTGCGTTTGATAGTACAGGTGCTATGTATGTAACCAATTGGTCTGGCAATTCAGTTATAAAAATAAAAACGAATGGGGAACGTCAGACCTTTTATTCTGACATTTCATCGCCTGCCGGTATTGTCATTGATAAACAAGATAATATCTATGTGTCATCTTATAGTGATGATTATATTCTAAAAATCACAGCCAATGGTCATGCTCAAAAAATTTCTGAAAATTATCATACACCTACAGGTATAGCATTTTCAAATTCAGGAAAATTACTCATTACCAATCGTTCAGCGGGGGAAATCGTTTCGCTGGATTTAAACAGTGGTAAGAAAGAAATAATCGTACGTGGGCTATCGACACCGGTCGGAGTTACTCAACTCCCTGATAATAGCTTAGTTGTTTCTCAATATAGTGGTCGTCTCACATTAATTGCTCCCAATGGTAATAAAACGGAATTAGGTCGTGATTTTAATCGCCCAGGGGTAGGCATTGTGACGATTGCACCTACCCAAGTTGCGGTAATTGATAATGGTGCCAATATGGTGCGCAAAATTGATGTGCGAACTAAAGAGACTAGTACCTTGGTATCATCCTTATCGGGCGCCGTCGCATTAGCATATTACAACAATCATTATTATATAGGGACCTGGGGAGATGGCTCGGTTTATAGATTTGATGAGAATTAATTTTTTAAGATAGTTAGGTAAAATACTTTGCCTTTATTAAACGGTCTAAAATCTCATCACCATAAAATATATTTGTTAAACACTTATTTTTATTACCTTGTTGAAGATACTTATCCTCCATAAATATACTTAGCAAGGTAAATATTAGCCGATATGCTTGTTAGGTAATGTTTACTTTTTTATTTGCTATTAATGATCTTTGCCATATATTATTAGACACATAATCTTCGCAAAAAAAACGGTAAATATATAATCACCGATGAATAGCTTTATTGGCTATAAATAACAATGATAACAAGCTATTTCGAATTTTTTGATGGTTAACCCCGTAAATATTGGTATATCTACACCCAAAAAACAACCCAATTAACCGTTATTGGTTAATTACAGAATGATGGTAAAGTACAAACTAAGCAGTTTGCAACAAAAAATATGTTGATAATTTTATATTTGTGGCTCAAGGTGAGCGAAGCATCCTAACCATAATTAGATTTGTTGTATGTATTAAAAAACTAATGAACATAAAATGTTCGGCATTGATAATCCCAATGTTAAAATTAAAAGACGTCAAATATGTCAAAAAAATTACATTCGGCTAAAATCGATTGTTAGTTAATGTGTAATAGTCTTTATTCAATCTGACTCTGGCGTTATTGTATAGCGTATAAAAGAGTATCGGACATAAATAAAATCGCAAAACAGATAAATTAGAACTTTTAGATAAATTAGCAACACACCTCGGCCATGTCAAAGCTGTAAAGTTATTGGATATGACCGAGTCAATTATTTTGCTATAACTTTAGGGGCTTAATGCTATTTTATTCGAAACCGCATCAAGCAGTATTAAAGCAAAAACTTTTTATAAATCTCTTCGGTCTTACTAAACATGTAGGGATTGATAATCTGTATAAAAAGATAAAGCTTAAAATTTTTTCAAGTTCTGTAATTCATTATCTTTTCACTGCAAAGCATTTTCTTATTTTTAAATCATAAAAAAATTTATAATAAATTAGCGCTAAAAAACGTTTCTAATTTATCAAAGGGAATTTTATTGGTGGTATTATCATATAAATCAGTATGCACTGCATTAGGAATAATCATTAATTCTTTATTTTTACTGCCAACCATTTTAAACGCATCTTCTGAAAAGTAACGAGAATGCGCTTTTTCACCGGCGATAATTAATGTTGGGCACTCAATTTCATGGGCATGATTCAATAACGACTGATTAATAAATGAAAGTGGCATACTTAACACCCATGAACCATTCGGATTTGAATTGACAGAACGAATATGAAAACCACGTTTAGTGGTATAAAAACGAGAATAATCTGCAATAAATTGTGGTGTTTCATCCGTGATTTGATCAACGGTAATATTGTTTCTTGGATTCAACGTGGCATAACTATTTTGTGAATCGTCCCAGCGGCTATTATTCAATGACTGTTTCATTGCTAATCGTTGCCCTTCTGTCATGCTATCATTATAACCTTTAGAAATAACTCGACTCATATCGTACATGACAACGGTTGCTACCGCTTTAATTCGCGTATCAATCGATGAGGCATTTAAAGCCATACCACCCCAACCACAAATCCCCAAAATGCCAATGTGCTCCCGCTCAACGCAATCTATAGATCCAAGATAATCAATAGCGGCACTAAAATCTTCGGTATTGATTTCAACTGATGCTTGATTACGCGGTAATCCACTGCTTTCACCAGTAAAAGAGGGATCAAATGCCAAAGCAATAAATCCTCGCTCTGCTAGAGTTTGCGCATAAAAACCTGATACCTGCTCTTTTACGGCGCCAAATGGTCCTGCGACAACAATAGCAGATAATTTATCTGGGCTGTTTTTTGGGCGATATAGATCTGCGGCAAGCGTAATGCCATAACGATTTTTAAACGTGACTTTAAAATGCTCAACTTTATCACTTTGTAGAAAAATCTTATCCCAACGTTGTTCTAACTGAATTGTCTGAGGTGGAACTGTAATAACCGTTTGAGAACAAATATTAGTCATGTCATTATCTCACATTGAAATTAATGTTTTAAATCTAATTAGTTAGCATAATTTTTGGAAATCTTCTTCAGATACCGCTTCACACCATTCATTATAGGTATCCTCACCCGGCACTTCGATAGCGATATGGCTAAACCATGAGTCAACTTTAGCGCCATGCCAATGTTTTACATTCGCAGGAATGGTGATAACCATACCGGGCTCTAAACTTATTGGCTTATCCCCATATTTTTGATACCAACCGCTACCAGCGGTACATAATAAAATTTGCCCCCCACCTTGTGATGCATGATGAATATGCCAATTATTTCGACAGCCAGGTTCAAATGTGACATTTGCAACTAATAAGGGAGACTTTGCTGTTAATAAATTTAGATAAGATTGACCAATAAAATATTTAGCATAATTTACATTCGGCTCACCCTGTCCAAATAAATTATGTTTTTCAAATTCAGATTGACTGATTATTTTCATAATAACTATCCTCGTCAGGAAATGATTTAAAGCTATCTGTGTAATAAAACTTATTTTGTGAAACATGGATATATTTACTATATCCATTTGGTTGTAATTTTTTATTGGCCTTTTACTGCACGGTTGAATCGTTCAAATTCGATTTCACCAATTTTTGATTTTAAAATATTCGCAATGCCATCTAATTGAGTGGGAGATACCCCGACATTTTGCGCAATTTGAACATGAGATTTAATCTGACTATCGGCACCTTGCAAGGTTGATAGCGCAGCTAATGTCGCTATCTCTCTATCTTCATAACTTAAAATATCTCGACCAAAAATATCGCCAAAAAGATGGGCTTTTAAAAATTGATCAATAGTAGGTGAAAAATCCATAATGCCACCCGTAACCGGTTTGCCTACAACTTTTGTTTGAATTTTTGTACCCAACTCTAAAGCGCTTAAATTAGTCGGTAATGGTGCTGAAGTAGAACCAACTGTGTCAGTAATGCCTTCTTTTTGACGTTCTTCTAGTAGCGCTTTAAAGGCACTCAAACCATTTAAACTTCTTGGAAAACCTACATAGGCATAAAGTTGAACTAAAATTTCTTTAATTTCATTGATGGTTAATCCTTGATTCAATCCATCAATTAAAGCTTGCTTTAAGCCAATCATATCGCCTTTAGACATAAAAGCGGAAATAGTAACAATCGATCCTTTTTTTGGTGTTAAAATATTCATAGCCTTTGCCCTTAAACAATTAGTTAATACTGCAAACTTTTGCTAACCACCCTAGATTTTGACTATTAAGTGCGACAAATATGATAGATAATTTATTAGATACTGATGCGAATGTATTTCACTCCGTTTTTGATTATTATAAGATCTGATAATAATATCCAATAGAGCCGATCCTGCCAAAAAGTTGCCTAATCCTATCAGAAATCATATGCTAATAGAGAAATCTAAATAAATAGAGAAATCTCTATGTTAAAAAAAGAAATTAAAAAAATAATGCTAAAAAGAATGCCAACTGTGGGTGACTATCCAACACAAATTAAAAACTTTGGCATTTATAGGCGTGAAGTTGGCAAAAATAAAGATATTTGTCTAGAAAATTGTTTTTATCAACCTATGATCACAATGATAATACAAGGTGAAAAAAGCTCTCTACTTGGCACCAAACGTTATCATTATAAACAAGGTGATTATCTTATAACCTCGATTGATATTCCAACGATAAACACAATTAAAAATGCGACGACAAACGCCCCATTTCTTTCATTGTCACTTTTGATTGATAATAAATTAATTAAAGAGTTATTAATAGAATACCCGGAATTAAATAAACCTTCGCAACAAAGTTTTAATGGTATTATTGTCTCAAAGGCTGAAGATGATCTAATCAATGCTTTTTATCGATTGCTCAAGTTGTTGGATAAACCTGAACAAATTTCAGTTTTAGCGCCACTAATCATAAAAGAAATTCATTATCTACTTTTAATCGGCCCATTTGGTGAAGCGCTAATATCAATTTGTATGCCAGAAACAAGAAGTTATCGTATTGCGAATACGATCGATTGGCTAAAAGAGCATTTTAGAGAGCCAATAAAAATGGAACAACTGGCCAATCAAGCGAATATGTCACTCTCTAGCTTTTATCGTCATTTTAAAAAAGTAACAAGTTTAAGCCCGTTGCAGTTTCAAAAACAACTTAGATTACATGAAGCCCGGCGTTTAATGGTCAGCGAGAATATGACAGCGATTCAAGCGAGTTTAAAAGTCGGTTACGAAAGTGCAACACAATTTAATCGAGAATATAAAAACTTATTCAACCAAACACCCTTGCAAGATGTGCTAAAAATACGCAAAGGTTATAAACGGATTTAAATCAAAGCCGAGCAATAATGTTTTTATTCGGGAACATGCAATATTGAGCAAAATAGAACAAAAGTGAAAATTTTATAAATATGACATATAGTTATGAAAATGAACAGTTTATGAGGTTAAAAACAAATAATAATGATATCGTAAACATTTCATTTATATTCGATGATTTAAAACGTTTAATTAAATTCGAAATGGAACTCAATTGTGAAAAGCGTTAATCGGTTGATTATCTGATCTTTGGGTCACGGATATTCGTTATGTCCAGCCCGACAAAAAGACAATAGGCATCTAATCCTTGATAACCATTGACTAAACGCGCTTTCATCCCCTTATAATCCTGACAACTGCTTAATAACAGCAGTAACGCTAATAATACGGCATATTTTAATCGGCTTAATTGCATCTTATTGCTCCTATTGATAGTGATATTCTTGAACCAGTGGCGCTAACTCGATACCCGATATGACCATTGTGGTCTTTTCGTGCTTGTGTTTTATCAATGGATTTAATTATAAATAGTAGCCTACCAAGTAAGGTTCTATTACGGTACCGGTACTATAATTATAATAGGAGCCATCCTTTTTAGTTAAGTACACTTGCCCCTCTTGATTCATTTCATCACTGTTAAAATAAATATTATATTGTCTAATTTTCCGCAAAGCCGGATGGCTCGCCCACTCGGGCACGTCATATAAATTATAGGTGAAATCGACTATCGTTTCCGTGGTGCGGCCGCCATAGAAATCGGTTTCCCGGTCGCGAATATTCGTTACGTCCAAAATTTCTCGCCGACCAAAGCAGAACTGCGCATATGTTATTCTTTTCTCTTCACTATAACTGAGTCTTATATACTTCTTGCCTTCTTCTGTTAAGCTGTAAAGTGGATAAGATTGTCCATCTTGCCCTTCTGCGGTGACTGAATTTAATAAACCTACTTGTTCAAATACCGGTAATCGTTCATTTAATTTATGAGTTTGAGCATCATAATACTCCTGATATTCTTTTTCCTTACCTAAACCATAAGGTTGCGATAAATAAGGGAAATTAATTCGCCCGACAAAAAGACAATAGGCATCCAGCCCTTGATAACCGTTGACTAAACGCGCTTTCATTCCCTTATAATCCTGACAACTGCTTAATAACAGCAGTAACGCTAATAATACGGCATATTTTAATCGACTTAATTGCATCTTATTGCTCCTATTGATAGTGATATTCTTGAACCAGCGGCGCTAACTCGATAAGCTCGAGATGATCGTTGTGGTCTTTTCGTGCTTGTGTCCTACCAATGGATTCAATTATAAATAGTAGCCTAATCGAATTGTCTCTATTGATACACTAGTACCATAATTGTAGTAAGTACCGTCTTTTTTAGTTAAGTACACTTGCCCTTTTTGATTCTTCTCATCACCGTTAAAATAAATATTATATTGTCTAATTTTCCGCAAAGCCGGATGGCTCGCCCACTCGGGCATATCATATAAATTATAGGTGAAATCGACTATCGTTTCTGTGGTTCGGCCACCATAAAAATCGGTTTCCCGGTCGCGGATATTCGTCACGTCCAAAATTTCTCGCCGACCAAAGCAGAACTGCGCATCTTTTAAATCATTTCGATGATAAATTCCTGATGCTTGTACAGGTTTATAATAGCGTTTACCCTCCGGCGTTAAACTATAAAGCGGATACAATTGTCCATCTTTACCCTCCGCCAGAACTGAGCTTAATAATCCTGCTTGTTCAAACGCCGGTAATAATTCATCCAGTATCTCTTTATCGGAAAGATTTTTACTCTCTTGTGTCCATATATCTACCGGTTGCGCTAAATAAGGGAAGTCAATAACACCTACATATAAACAATAGGCATCCAGCCCTTGATAACCGTTGACTAAACGCGCTTTCATCGCCTTATAATCCTGACAACTGCTTAATAATAGCAGTAACGCTAATAATACGGCATATTTTAATCGGCTTAATTGCATCTTATTGCTCCTATTGATAGTGATATTCTTGAACCAGCGGCGCTAAATCGATAAGCTCGATATGACCGTTATGGTCTTTTCGTGCTTATGTTTTACCAATGGATTCAATTATAAATAGTAGCCTATTCGATTCGTTCCTATAGAACGACCTGTACCATAATTATAATAAGTGCCATCCTTTTTAGTTAAGTACACTTGCCCCTCTTGATTCATTTCATCACCGTTAAAATGAATATTATAGTACTTAATTTTCCGCAAAGCCGGATGGCTCGCCCACTCAGGCACATCATATAAATTGTAGGTGAAATCGACTATCGTTTCCGTGGTTCGGCCACCATACAAATCGGTTTCCCGATCGCGGATATTCGTCACGTCCAAAATTTCTCGCCGACCAAAACAGAACTGTACATCATTTAAATTTTCAATATTTACAAATCCTGCTGTTCTATTGGTTTTATAATAACGTTTGCCTTCCGACGTTAAATTATAAAGCGGATACATTTGTCCATCTTTACCCTCCGCCAGAACTGAGCTTAATAAACCCGCTTGTTCAAATGCCGGTAATAATTCATCCAGTATCTCTTTATCGGAAATATTTTTATCTTCTTCCAACCAAATATCTACCGGTTGTGCTAAATAGGGAAATCCGTTTACCATTCGCCCAACGTACAAACAATAGGCATCTAATCCTTGATAACCGTTGACTAAACGGGCTTTCATTCCCTTATAATCCTGACAACTGCTTAATAACAACAGTAACGCTAATAATACGGCATATTTTAATCGGCTTAATTGCATCTTATTGCTCCTATTGATAGTGATATTCTTGAACCAGTGGCGCTAACTCGATAAGCTCGAGATGACCGTTATGGTCTTTTCGTGCTTGTGTCCAACCAATGGATTCAATTATAAATAGTAGCCTAATCGAATTGTCTCTATTGATACACTAGTACCATAATTGTAGTAAGTACCGTCTTTTTTAGTTAAATACACTTGCCCTTTTTGATTCTTTTCATCACCGTTAAAATAAATATTATATTGTCTAATTTTCCGCAAAGCCGGATGGCTCGTCCACTCGGGCATATCATATAAATTGTAGGTGAAATCGACTATCGTTTCCGTGGTTCGTCCACCATACAAATCGGTTTCCCGGTCGCGGATATTCGTCACGTCCAAAATTTCTCGCCGACCAAAGCAGAACTGTGCATATGTTATTCTTTTCTCTTCACTATAACTGAGTCTTATATACTTCTTGCCTTCTTCTGTTAAGCTGTAAAGCGGATAAGATTGTCCATCTTGCCCTTCTGCGGTGACTGAATTTAATAAACCTACTTGTTCAAATACCGGTAATCGTTCATTTAATTTATAAGTTTGAGCATCATAATACTCCTGATATTCTTTTTCCTTACCTAAACCATAAGGTTGCGATAAATAAGGGAAATTAATTCGCCCGACAAAAAGACAATAGGCATCTAACCCTCGATAACCATTGACTAAACGGGCTTTCATCCCCTTATAATCCTGACAACTGCTTAATAACAGCAGTAACGCTAATAATACGGCATATTTTAATCGGCTTAATTGCATCTTATTGCTCCTATTGATAGTGATATTCTTGAACCAGTGGCGCTAACTCAATAACCTCAAGATGACCGTTGTGGTCTTTTCGTGCTGGTGTTTTACCAATGGATTCAATTATAAATAGTAGCCTATTCGATCCGTTCCTATTGAGCGACCTGTACCATAATTATAATAAGTGCCATCCTTTTTAGTTAAGTAAACTTGCCCCTCTTGATTCTTTTCATCACCGCTAAAATGAATATTATATTGTCTAATTTTTCGCAAAGCCGGATGGCTCGCCCACTCGGGCACATCATATAAATTATAGGTGAAATCGACTATCGTTTCCGTGGTACGACCACCATAAAAATCGGTTTCCCGGTCGCGGATATTCGTCACGTCCAAAATTTCTCGCCGACCAAAGCAGAACTGTGCATCTTTTAAATCATCCCGATGATTGACTAAAGCAGCTTTGGATTGCTTATAATAACGCTTCCCCTCTTCTGTTAAACTGTAAAGCGGATACAATTGTCCATCTTTACCCTCCGCCAGAACTGAGCTTAATAAACCCACTTGTTCAAACGCGGGAAGCCGCTCGTTATTTAATCTATTTGTGTAAAAATCATTATCTTCCTGCGTATTTCCATCTGTGATAGGTTCGGCTAAATAGGGTAAACCTGTTATTCTCCCAACGTACAAACAATAGGCATCTAATCCTTGATAACCGTTGACTAAACGGGCTTTCATCCCCTTATAATCCTGACAACTGCTTAATAATAGCAGTAACGCTAATAATACGGCATATTTTAATCGGCTTAATTGCATCTTATTGCTCCTATTGATAGTGATATTCTTGAACCAGTGGCGCTAACTCAATAACCTCAAGATGACCGTTGTGGTCTTTTCGTGCTTGTGTCCTACCAATGGATTCAATTATAAATAGTAGCCTATTAAGTTAGGCTCTATTACGGTACCGGTACTATAATTATAATAGGTGCCATCCTTTTTAGTTAAGTACACTTGCCCTTTTTTATTTTGTTGGTTACCGGTAAAATGAATATTATATTGTCTAATTTTCCGCAAAGCCGGATGGCTCGTCCACTCGGGCATATCATATAAATTATAGGTGAAATCAACTATCGTTTCTGTGGTTCGGCCACCATAAAAATCGGTTTCCCGGTCGCGGATATTCGTCACGTCCAAAATTTCTCGCCGACCAAAGCAGAACTGTACATCATTTAAATTTTCAATATTTACAAATCCTGCTGTTCTATTAGTTTTATAATAACGTTTGCCTTCCGGTGTTAAACTATAAAGCGGATACAATTGTCCATCTTTACCCTCCGCTAGAAC
>NZ_JAETXP010000001.1:0-396158 GCF_019641635.1 Frischella sp. Ac48 | reverse complement strand
GGACTACAAGCCAAACCGGTTGATGAACAAGCCGCTTTTCGTCCGGATGAGACGGTGGGAGTGTTTTTTTATTACATACTGGCTTTACTTAATCATACGGATTTTATTAGTGCAAGGCAGCGTATCGGTAGCTGCGGTGCGGGTGAGGGTGAAGGTGCAATACCGGATGTTAAAAGACTTAAACGCGCCCTGAAAGCCCTGCATGCTATCCGCCACAGTGAAGGTCAGGACAAGCCAGACTATGCGTATCACAGTGATGCGTTATCTCAAACCGCCAGCCACTATTTAGGCAGTCCGGTTGTGATGGATGGCAGTGGTGGTGATAACGATGCGGAATCAGCTTTAGTGAGTCAGGTAAAACAGGCCACGGCGGACGACCAGCTGACGGATATTGCATCGCTCTATCTTAATGCCATTAAACTGCTAAATAATGTCGAATTTATGTTATGCCATATTAAAGACTAAATAATAATGTTTAGGCCTGAATATCAAAGGTGAAAATTGAATAATAATTTAGGTTGAATATTTACAGTAGATCCATTAGAATTAGCAGCGTTCGTTTAAGTGGGTTGTTAGCTCAGTCGGTAGAGCAGTTGACTCTTAATCAATTGGTCGCGGGTTCGATCCCCTCACAACCCACCACTCCTTAATTCATCCAAACTCAAAAACGTTCAAAAAACCTTTATATAACAAGCTTTATAGCTAATTTACTGTTTAACTAAGTTCAAGAAGATTTAGCGAAATTCAAACTTTTATGTTATATATTATGTTATACGCTCAAATATAACTTAAATTCGTATAACATGGTCAAGATTATAAAACCCCTAAATGATACTCAAATCAAGTCAGCCAAGCCAGAGGAAAAGGATTTTACTTTATCAGATGGCAATGGTTTATATTTATTAGTTAAGTCTAATGGCTCTAAAATTTGGCGGTTTAATTATATTAGTCCTGATTCAAAAAAACGTACATTAGTTAGCTTTGGTAGTTATCCAGAAATCACATTACTTAACGCAAGACAAAAAAGAGATGAATATCGTTCTTTGGTATCTCAAGGAGTAGATCCACAACAGCATAAACAATCTATACAAATCCAAACAAAAAAAGAGAAAGATAATACATTTTATAAAGTGGCTGAAAGATGGCTTGAACAACAGAACTCAAGAGATATCACTAGTGGAACAATTAGGCGAATAAAAAATTCATTTGTTAATTATATTTATCCTATCCTTGGCGATATACCCGTCTCACAGCTAAAGGCAAAAGATTTTATTGAAGCTTTAAAGCCTCTTGAATGTGCCGGTAAACTAGATACAGTTAAGAGGATATCACAGCGAATTAATAGAGTAATGACTTATGCTGTTAACAATGATCTGATTGAATATAATCCAACGGGTAAAATAGGGGCTGTGTTTAAAGTCGCCCATAAACAAAATATGCCCTCGTTACCTCCGTCAGAGTTACCAAGAGTTATGAAAGCTATTTCTTTGGCTAGTATTGAATTACAAACAAGATGCTTGATTGAGTGGCAACTACTTACCATAACAAGACCAATTGAGGCAGTATCTGCATTATGGAGCGAAATAGACCTAAAAAATGAATTATGGACGATACCTGCAGAGAAAATGAAAATGAGAAGAGATCATACTATTCCACTAAATAAACAGGCAATAAAGATAATTGAGATAATGAAGCCTATTAGTGGTCATGGTGAATATGTCTTTCCAACATTAAAAGCACCTTTCAATAAACATATGAATAAAGAAACAGTCAATACAGCATTAAAACGAATGGGCTTTAAAGGTGAGTTAGTTGCTCATGGCTTTAGGTCATTAGCATCTACAGCATTAAATGAACATGGCTTTGATTATGATTTGATTGAAGTCTCACTTGCCCACGTCGATAGGAATGCAGTGAGAGCAATTTACAACAGAGCAACCTACCTAGATAAACGTAGAGATATGATGCAATGGTGGGGGGATTTTGTAGAGCAAACTAGCCAAGGAAATATATCCTTGTCAGGTAGTTAATATTAAAACTATAAATTTAATTTTGTCATATTCACATATTTAAGCCAGTCAGTTAGACTGGTTTTTTATTGTCTCTTATATAAGAATTACTTTATATATATTTTTAATAACACTAACAACACTAATAACATAATATAATTGATTTATATATATTTTTTTTAGTGTTATTAAAAGATAATAATAACATATATGACATAAAATTATGCCATTAAATTGATTCCAAATTCGTGCAGTTTCCTAAATGAGATCCTTTCCTTTGGCTAGCTAAATTCCACTAAATAGTGGTATTTAAAATGCATGTAATTTTATCCAGTAGTGGTATAATTATATTCAAACTTATTTAATAGATTAAATTAGTTACGCCTAGGGTAGCTCCCGAACGTTCGTAACCCTAACGGACTGGCGTAACTTCACCGTTAGGGATTTTGTTTAAGGGAAGCAAATAGTAATGTCAAATAAATTGTTTCAATTGAAAAAATATTTATCTATTGATGATACGGCTAAATTATTAAGTATTTCTTTGGGAGAATCTATAACCAATAAAGATATATTAGACTTAATTTTAGATAATCATATTTCTCTTAAAGTTAAAGCTACCCATTCGAAAGTAAAAGCTATTCCATTATCAGTCTGTGAACCATTAGCAACCATGGGTAATCTCATTAAGATATATAAATCTGCAACTGATGACGAAATGATAGACGATGTAAAATGTGGTGAAAATTTTACTCGCAATATCAAATTAAAAGGGGATAAGCATTTTATTGTAGATTTAAGACTTAATGATTATTGGCTCTTTCCGATGATTGGGGGTAATAGATTAGCAATAGAAAACTATAAAAGAAAATTGAATGGTCAAAGCTCAATAGATTCTTTTGATGGTTATATTTATCTGAAGGGAGACAATGATTATTGCAAATTATATACATTAAAGAAAGAAAAAAATCTTATGGAACTAGTTAGCGAACATCTAGATTATGACATAAATAATTATATACCAGCTACAGAAATTAATAATGATATTGAGTTATTTATTGAGGCGGAAGAAATAAAGAAATTTGAACTATCATTATTAGATCATCCACAAGAAAAAAAACAAGATACAGAACCTACCAATCTTCAAATTGAGTTTATTAGAAATTTATTACTGTTGAAATATGGTGACAAAGCTATAGATAACCCAAGAAATTTTATTGAAAATAAGCGAAGTGAACTTGTAAAAGAATTTCAATTAAACGCCTTAAAATACCCGTCAGGTAAAATACTTGAAAGCTGGTTAAAAAAATAATTTCGGAATTTCCGAACTGATTTTGGATATTTCCAAAAACTAAAAAATTCTATCCTAAAATCCTCATTGTATTAAACATTATTAATTCAGTGAGGAAAAACAATGCAATTAAATACAATACAAAAATACTATTCCTTAGATGAACTAGCTTTAATGCTAGGCTGTTCAAAAAACACATTACGCTATAATCCTAAATTCCCTAAAGGTATTCAGTTATCAAAACGTCGAACTGTTTATGATATAACCGAAGTACAAGCCTACTTAGAAAGCAACCGAGTACAGTAAGGGGGCTTTCAATGACTTATTCAATCACTCCAGAACAACACAAAGCAACCAGAGATAAATACGGCATTCAATATGATCGTCTGGTTCGTGAAAATGAAAGATACAAAATTACTAGTATCGCCCGTTCTACTGCTTGGCAACTTGAGAAAGAGGGTAAATATCCATTAAGAAAATCGTTAGGTGCTAACTCTTGCGGTTGGTCATTAGTGGAATTACTTCACTGGATAGATAATCCGCCACCAGTAGAAAAGATTAATCAACCGACTAAACGCCGAGGATTTGCCAATGGGAGCTACTAAGATGATTGTTAAACAAGATGAATTAAGCGTAATTAAATTCGATGGTATCGAAGTGCGAATTATTACTCGATTGGGCGAACCGTGGTTTATAGCAGCTGATGTTTGCAAGGCTTTAGAAATTAAGAATGTTACTAACGCAATTAAAGCACTAGATAAAAATGAGAATACCCTATGTTTAATAAAGGGTATTAAATCGGAAGCTGGTAATCCTATTTTCAATATTGTTTCAGAATCAGGATTTTATAAGCTCATTTCACGAAGTAGAAAAGCAACTCAACAAGGAACATTTGCTTATAAATTTAGTAACTGGGTATTTGGTGAAGTCATTCCAACTATTCGCAAAACTGGTGCTTATGGTGTGCCTTGGGCTTTCTTGAATGATCATGCAAAACGTGAAAAAGAATATCGCATTGAATCAAGCAGAAGAGGACGTAATTTAGAAGCTTGCAAAAAATGGAAAGCTAATTTAACCGCAGAGGAAAGGGCATTATGGGCAAAATACCAACCCGAATTGGCTTTGATATAAATAAAAAAGGCAACCTGTCACAGTTGCCTCTATTCAATCACTCAAATCAATTAACAAGGAATTTTCAATGACAATAAAACTTACTAGATGCATTGAATTTGTGCCAAAGCGTCACGCATTTAAAGCACGTTTTTATAATAGCGCAGAGTTAATAAAGTGGGTAGATTTCGGAAGCGTTCGAAAGGATTTTAGTTATTTATTCAATCTCATTTTACAAGCAGTTTTGACCCAGCCTGAAAAAGATTCACCATCTTTCTTGGCTTGTTGGTTAATTTGTTCAAGTAGATCATCTTCAAAACGTAGATTTTTTTTAGTGCTGTTTGAACGGTCGAATTTATTTTTTTCTTTTTTTTCTTGCACTGGTACACCCCTGTGTGTTAAATTGCTTTTAAAAGGTACACCCCATTATAGATATGGAAACCTTAAAAAGCAATCCCCCGAAGTGCTCGCAACACTATCGAGGGATCTAACCATAAACACTAACCAAGGAAATGCTATGGCTAATAGTAATGATACCCTACACCCAGAAAATGGGCAACTTGACCTACCTAATTTACTTTCTGTCTTAAATCTCTATAAGTCGAATATTCCGACCTCTTACTTATTGCAAGCAAAGAATCATTTTGAAGAACTACAGCAATCTATTTTATGCGGATTCGGCGCGATTGGTAATTTAATGTTTTGGGCTTGTGAGAGTGAGGATTATACAGAGCAAAACTTAAAAAATGATATGCGCGATATTGGCTATTTATTAAAGCAACTAAAGGATGTAGCTTATTTTGCTTTGAATCAAATTAATCAATTAGATGCCGAATATAGCAATAAGGGAGGTAAATAGCATGCTTGAAATGAATTATAAAGCAAAAATTAGTCATGCAATTAAGCTATTTAAATTCTATGACCTTTCAACGGCTCAAGTAATCCAAACAACGGCAACAACCGAATGCCAAGCCAGAAAAAATTTAGGCAAGAAATCCTTGATATTTATCGCAAGAATCCGCTTATATTCAACTATGGAATATCAAAGCAGTAATTGCTACTTTGGGAGGTTATAGTTATGAATGAATTAAAAGATTTATTAAGACGTTATCAACCACCTAAATTTACAGGTAGAAGAGACTTAGATCTCAGTAAAGATACGCTAAATATAACTCAAACAAATATACGATATGGTATCAAATCTATAAGCAATCTTATGATTTTAGCTTTGGAAAACACAGAATATTCTGAACATGATTTTAAAGAAGATATGCGTCAATTAGCTTATTTAATTAATGATTTAATGAATTTACAACAATTTGCTTATGAACAAAATGAAGATATAAGTTACAAATTAGAGTTAATGAGGAAATCAAAATGAGTAAAGTAAAAAATTCTAGTTCAGATATAGAATTAATTTTTATTCACCATAATATTGTTGACATGAAAATGCGCATAATCGCTCAATTGTATCTTTTAACTCTATTAACTAGAAATGGCTCTTCATTTTTTATTCATAATAATATTCGTTTAGAACTCAATTTAAATCTTATAGTAAAAGCTTTAGAAGCAAATATTAAAAAAATATGTATTGAAAACTGGGGTGAAAAAGATGGTTTGAATAAAAGTTATATTCTTTTAAATGATATGTACAATGAAATAAATGGAGAAGCTAAAGAATTAACTGAATACGGTTATGAGCTATTAAATCTAATTTTTATCAAAGTTATCAATAGATTAAAACATATTGAAAATTTTCCAGAACAAATAACAACCTTACACTAAGGCGGTCGTATGAAAATTAAAGAATTAATACAGCTCGCCACAGGTAAATGGGATTATATCTTTCATTCATTAGGCATTGAAGTGGGCAACGGTAAGCATTGCCCATGCCCTATATGTGGTGGTAAAGATAGATTTAGATTTGATAATCAAAATGGACGAGGTACTTATATTTGTAATCAATGTGGTAGTGGTGACGGCTTAGAACTGATTAAGAACTATTACCATCATAGTACTAAAGAAGCATCAATCAAAGTGGCGGAATGTTTGAATCAGCCTAATCAGAGTAACCAAATACGAGAAAAAACCGTATTTAGAAAAAGAGATTCCGAACAGTTGCATAATAACAACATACCAGAAAATTCCGTATGTAAAAAAGTCGAATATTTACTCTCTAAAACAACATTAGGGCAATCTGAGTACCTCACCAAGAAAGGATTAATCTTTGACTTACCTTTACTGGATAACGAGCGTATTTTTGCGCCTATTCTGAATCTTCATAATGAATATACAGGCGCACAGTTTATCGAATCAGACGGCAGTAAGCACTCAATGAAAAGTTCAAGCAAAAAAGGGGCTTTTATTTTAGTCGGCTCAATTTTGAGCAAGCCAGAGGAGGTGTGTGTAAAATTGCTCGCACATAATGAAATTATTATCTGTGAGGGGGTGGCCACAGCGATATCGATAGCGGAATTCCGCCATCGGTCTCTTGTTATATCAGCTATTGACGCAGGTAATCTTATGCATGTCGCTAAGGCTATCCGTGAAATAAATTCTACTGCTGAAATCATCATAGCCGGTGATAATGATATTGACCAAAGCCCGAATAAGGGCTTAGCTAAAGCAATGGAAGCCGCTCAAGCAGTCAATGGCTATTACTCTATACCTGAAACGGATTTTAAAGCAGATTGGGATGATTATAGACAACAATTTGGACTTGAAAAAGCTAAGCAGGATTTTCACAAAAATATTAAAAAATCAATTAAAGAGAGTAAGGAGCGTTTTACCGAAGTTAAACAAAAGGCTGTTCCTGACTTATCACAAATGCAAGCTAGCCAGAAAGCTGATGTACTGATAGAGCATTATGATAATAATCTCGCCTTGGATATGCTTACAAATGAAGTCTATCTATATAAGGATAATGTTTGGCAAATGATTTCTGAAATGGATCTAAAGCGTGAATTAGTTCAATTGTTCAGACAATCAAATGCTCACTATTCTGAAAAAGGCATTAAATCGACCATTGACACCATGAAATTACAAATACCGTTGAAAGGAGATCAAGCCAGAAATTTAATAGGATTTAGAAATGGTATCTTTGATTTAAATGATCGTGCATTTAAACCCCATGCCAAAAGACATTGGTTACAGTCAATTAATAATGTTGATTATGTTGATAGTGTAACTAATGAAAACTTGGAACTTCATGCACCTAATTTTTATCAATGGCTATCTCGTTCAGCTAAAAAAGATAAGATAAAAATGGATGCGATAAAGGCAGCGCTATACATGATTTTAGCTAATCGTTATGACTGGCAATTGTTCATAGAGGTTACGGGCGCAGGTGGTAGCGGTAAAAGTGTTTTTGCTGAGATTGCCACCATGCTAGCAGGCAAGAATAATACTGTATCGGCTAATATGGAAGCCTTAGAAAAACCAAGGGAAAGATCGCTTATTGTTGGGCAATCATTGATCATCTTACCAGACCAAGCAAAATATATCGGTGAGGGTAACGGTATCAAGGCAATTACAGGGGGTGATGATGTAGCCATAGATGAAAAATATAAGAAACCTTATTCTGCCAAGATTCAGGGAGTTATATTAGCCATTAACAATAATCCAATGACATTTAGTAATGATGATGGAGGCATTTCCAGACGAAGAGTGATCTTTCACTTTGGCGAGCCTGTACCTGCTAACGAAAGAGATCCTAACCTTAAAGATAAAATTAGTGCAGAGTTATCCGTTATTATTCGACACCTCTTTAACTATTTTGAGGATGATAGCAAGGCTAAATCATTACTAATTAAGCAACAAAAATCATCAGAAGCTATCGAAGTTAAAAGATTGACTAATCCATTAATTGATTTTTGTAGTTATCTCTTTGCAACCGACAAACCAGATGGAATGATGATAGGTAAATACTCAACGCCAGTACAGTTTAAGCGATTTTTATATCATGCTTATATTACTTTCATCGAAAATAATAACTTAAAAAATCCGTTATCACTTCGTAAGTTTGTTAATGCACTACCTTCAGCAATGAAAGAGTATGATGTAGAAGTCATTATACGAGCTAGACAGAGTGAAGGGCGCAGAACAAACTTACACCTTGATTATGATAAATGTAATGACTGGTTTCCTGATGCTGCTTTAGATGTTGATAACGAACTTCATAACAGATTTACCCATAAATAATAAATAGGAGGCAATTATGCCAATTACACAACAAGACATTAAAGACCATAACGACTATTACGATATTACAAAATTTGTAGGAGATATGACAAACTCAGAATACAAAGAATTTCTAAATAAAGAAGCTTTTTTTTATGCAGATGCTCATGGCTTTGTTCGACATGTTTTATCGGATGAGCCAGTGGCAACAAATAAAGATCAGCTTGATTTATTGATTGAGCATTTAAAAAGCTATAGGGCTGCACTGGATAAAGCTCATCCAAAATATCATAAAGGTTAAATAGTTTTGTTCTGATGCTTTCAGGTGAATTTTATCTAACTAATTGAATTAACAATAGTATTTTGTTTTGTTAGACTGCTTTTTGGGTTAATATAAAAACCAATAATTAGCGCAGATATGGCAGTCTAAAACCAAAGCGCAGCACCTTTTATAGTTTAATCGCTATCACCTTTCAAAGCCTTTCATATCTCGCTGTAAATAACAAAAAATACAGGTAAATATAGATATGAAAAAACTTATTGAATTACGTCAATTAAAAGCGACCAAAGTTGCAGAAATGCGCTCAATGCTTGATAAAGCCGAGCAAGAAAATCGCAGTGTGACCCCAGAAGAAAAAACACAATTCGACACCATTAAGGCAAAAGTTGAAGAGTTAAACACCGAAATTACAAACTATGAAACTTTAGCAAATGAAGAGCGTAGCCTTGCGGATAAAGCAAACCCAGTTGATAAAAAACTCACTAATGAAGAATTACGTAATTATATCCGTACTGGTGAAAGCCGTTCATTATCGACTGGTGTGCCTGCTGATGGTGGTTATACGGTTATTCCAGAGTTAGATAATGAAATCATGCGCCAGTTATCGGATGAATCCGAAATGCGTGCTATCTGTACCGTCAAAAAAATTGGCTCAAATGAGTATAAAAAACTGGTATCGGTAGGTGGTGCAGTAGTTAATCATGGCGAAGAGGGAACAGCTCGGACAGAGACAGCTACCCCTAAACTTGAAGAAGTATCAATCAAATTATACCCAATTTATGCTTATCCTAAAACAACTCAAGAAATCTTAGACTTTAGTGATTTAGATGTTTTAAGTTGGCTAACTGATGAAATCAAGGATACTTTTGTCGAAACTGAGGAATTAGACCTAATCAGTGGTAACGGCACGAAAAGAGCTAAAGGTTTCCTTGCTTATCCGCAAGCAGTTAAATCAGATAAAGATCGTCCATTCGGTACACTTGAAAAAATGACAATTACCGCAATCACGGCCGATAGTTTGATTGATTTACTTTTCAAACTTAAAAAGAAATACCGTAAAAATGCTGTATGGGTAATGAACTCAAATACTGCAGCAACATTACAAAAACTTAAAAATGGTAATGGTGATTATATTTGGCGTGACGGATTAAAAGCAGGTGATCCTGATATGCTTTTAGGTAAACCTGTTCATTACTTAGAAAACATGAATGATACAGGCGCAGTCGTTGCCGTTGGTGATTTTAAAAGAGGTTACTACATTGTAGACCACGAAACAGGTATAAGAACTCGTCCAGATAATATTACAGAACCAGGATTCTATAAAGTTCACACTGATAAGTATTTAGGCGGTGGTTTGGTTGATTCTAATGCTATCAAGATCTTAGAACTATCAGCAAATAAATAATAATAGGGGCTATATGCCCCTTTGAGGTTGATATGGATAAGAAACAATATGAAATAAGAAGCACTGAGATATCACGAGATGATACTAAGCTTGTGGGTTATGTGGTTAAGTGGAATAGCCGATCACAGCTAATATGGGGTGAATTTTATGAGCAATTTTCGCCAAAAGCCTTTAGCCAATCATTAAGCAGAAAATCCTGATATCAGAGCTTTATTTGAACATGACCACAAAGCGCTATTAGGTCGGACTACATCTAACACATTAATTCTTAATGAGGATGATATCGGGCTAAGATTTGAGCTTACACCTCCCGACACACAATTAGGACGTGATTTACTCGTTAGTGTTGATCGTGGTGATATTCGCGGTATGTCGTTTGGTTTTATGGCCACTACTGAATCATGGGATTTTAATCAAGAGCCTTGTATCAGGACTGTAAATACTGCTGAACTATTCGAAGTAACTGTTACAAGTATGCCAGCCTACCAAGAAAGTGATATCCAAATCGCTAAACGCTCAATGCTTTAAGCTAAAGCTAAATTAAAACCAGATTTAAGCAAAGCATGGCTTGACCTTATGGAGTTATAAGCATGGGATTATTTAGCCGTAAGAAGAAAGAAAAGCGAAGTATGACGGTAGACGAGTTAATCTCTTATCTTGGCTTGCCTAATACCAATTCGGGAGAATATGTCTCACCCAGTTCTGCCGAGGCATTACCTGCCGTGATGAATGCGGTCACAGTAATTAGTGAAGCGGTTGCTTCTATGCCGTGTTATCTCTATAAGCTTAATAAAAAGGGCGAACGTGAACGAGTATCAACTCATCCGGTTGAATATTTGCTTAATGAAATGCCAAATACCAAGCAAACACCGTACCAATTTAAGCGGACTATGATGCGACATTGTTTATTAGGGGGTAATGCTTATGCGGTTATTCATTGGGGTAAAGACGGACGACCTAATGGACTTGAAAGCTTTCCACCTTATGCAGTTACCCCAAAACGATTAGGAAATGGACGTTATGCTTATTCGATTGTTGATGAGGACGGCAATGTCAAAAATTACTTACAAGATGAAGTATTACATTTGCGTTATGCAAGTGATGACGGTTTTATCGGGCGTTCACCTGTGACAATATGTCGTGAAGCTATAGGATTAGGACTTGCACAACAACGACATGGGTCATCGGTCATGAAAAATGGCTTAATGGCTAGTGGTTATGTTTCAATGGCTGAATGGATGGATGATGCAAAAGGTAAAAAAGCCTTAAACGCATTAGAACGCTACAAAGGTGCAAAGAACGCAGGTAAAACCCCAATTCTTGAGGGTGGCATGAAGTACGAGCAACTAGGTATGAGTAATCAAGATGCTGAGTGGTTGCAGAGCAGACGATTTACAATTGAGGATATCGCTTGAATATTCAATATTAGCCCAATGTTTATACAAGAATATTCGCATAGTTCATACAGTAACTTTTCAGAAGCAACACGCTCATTTTTAACATTAACGCTAAGGCCATGGCTAACTAACTTTGAACAACAATTAAAAGATGCCTTGATGATAGATGTTAGCGAAGATAAAAGCCGATATATAATTGAGTTTGATACATCCGATCTGATGCGCACCAGTCCGATAGATCGCTTTAACAGTTATAACATTGCGATTAAATCAGGGGTAATGAATCCCAATGAGGCAAGGTTAAAAGAGGGATTACAACCTTATGAGGGCGGTGAAGAGTTTAGTCAGGCATGGAAGCAAACCGTAGAAGTTAAAAAGGAAATCGACAATGAGTAACTTAATCACCTTGCGTGAAGTAAAAGAACATTGTCGTATTGATTATGATGATGAAGATACGCTATTACAATTATATATTGACGCTGCAATAGAAACTTGTCAAAAGCATATTGGGAAAAGATTTGATAATGACTTGGAATTTAAACCAGCAATTAAAGTAGGATGCTTATTATATATAGGCACATTATACGATAATAGGGAAACAGTAGCAGACTTAACGATCAAGGAAATACCGCATACTATTGATATGCTTTGGAGTGTTTACCGTGATCCTGCTATCTATTAGGTGAGTAATGCCAGTACAGCCTTTAAGACGTTGCTCATATCCTAACTGTCGTAACCGTGTTAAATCGGGACGATGTAACGAGCATAGAGCAGGTAAAGAACAGGATAAGGCAAGAGGAACCGCAGCACAGAGAGGATATAACCACAGATGGCAAATATATCGAGCTGAGTATCTCAAGCATAACCCATTATGCAAGATGTGTAAGGATAACGGATTACTAACTCCTGCTACCGTGATAGATCATATTAAACCGGTTGAGCATGGGCAAAGAGATCCTTTCTTTTGGCAAGCAAGTAATCATCAACCATTATGCCGTGATTGTCATAGCTATAAGACAAGAGTAATCGATAAACGAGGATTTGGGTCATCTTCATAATAAAGACAACTGATAGCAGTCCTCAGATATGATGAGTGGGTAGGGGGGAATGTTCAAAGAAATTCAAAAAGCTAAAAGACCACCCCCCTCCTCAAATTTTTACGCACGGTGATTTTTTAGAAAGTAGAGGAAAAACAAATAAATGAAAGCACCAAAATACTTAGATAAATTAGCCAAAGAGCAATGGAAACTTAGAGCCGACTACCTAGCACAGCGTGATGATATTCAGCCGGCCGATTGGACTAACTTAGAATTATATTGCGTTAATTATTCAATGTATCGCAAAGCTATGGAAGACATTGCTAAACGTGGTTTTTCAATCGTTAATTCACAAGGCACAGAAAGCCGTAATCCTGCATTAAGTGCTAAGTCAGAAGCTGAAAAAATTATGATTAAAATGGCTTCACTTCTTGGATTTGATCCAGTAAGCCGTCGAAAAAATCCTGTAGAAGCCGAAGAGGAAGACGAGCTTGACCGCTTGGCATAATTACGCGTTATCTGTTAAAAATGGGGATATTCCTGCTTGTAAACGCTTAAAACAAGCAATTAACCGCTATTTTATTGATTTAGACAACCCTAATTATTATTTTGATAGTGAGGTAGTCAGTAAGTTTGTTTCATTCTCAAAAGTCTGTCCTCACGTTAAAGGCCATCTAAGAGCTAAACCTATTGAGCTTGAGCCTTGGCAACAATTTTTATTCGCCAATTTGCTAGGATTTAAGCACGTTAAAACTGGACTTAGAAAGTATCGTAGTGCCTATGTACAAGTACCGAGAAAGAACGCTAAATCAACAACAGCGGCAATACTGGCTAACTGGTTTTTAGTGATGGAGAAAGGGCAACAAGATATCTATACTGCAGCCGTTAGTCGTGACCGAGCCCGAATCGTATTTGATGATGCTAGGCAAATGGCAATACTTAGCAAGCCAATAAAGAAAAGGGTCACTATTCAACAGCATAAAGTGATCAACCCTAAGCAAAATAGCCTATTACGACCTTTAGCATCAAAAGCAGCGACTATTGAGGGGACTAACCCTAGTTTATCCATTGTAGATGAATACCATTTACACCCCGATAACAGCGTATATTCAGCCCTTGAGCTTGGTATGGGAGCAAGACCTGAGGGCATTTTATTTGCTATCACTACCGCAGGTAGTAACACAATATCAGCGTGTAAACAGCATTATGATTATTGTTGCCAGATTCTAGAGGGTGATGAAGTTAACGAATCGCAATTAGTGCTTATTTACGAACTGGACGACGAAAATGAGATTGATAACCCTGATTTATGGATTAAAGCCAATCCTAATCTTGATATTTCGGTCGATAGGGTAGCATTAGAGGACACCATTAAGAAAGCAAGAGGTATACCCTCCCAGTGGGTTGAAATGCTCACTAAACGTTTTAATATTTGGTGTAATGGAGCCACACCTTGGGTGAATATAGGAAGTTGGGCAGAATGTAAGGCGGATTATATCGAAGATGATTTAAAAGGCTTAGATTGCTATGCCGGATTAGATTTATCATCCACCAGTGATATTACTAGCGTCTGTTATTCATTTCCGTTTGAAACAGAGGTTAGATTATTAACACGGCATTACATTCCTGAATTTCAAATTACTAACGTGGCCAACAAAAATAGGGAAATGTACCGTAAATGGGTTAATCAAGGATGGATACGGGTTACTAAAGGTGACTGTATCGATTATGACCAAATACGGGATGATATTTTAAAAGACAGTGAACAGTTTAATATTAAGCTGATTGGTTTTGATGTATGGAACGCCACGCAATTAAGAACCCAATTACAAAATATTGGCTTAGACGTTGAGCCGTTCCCACAAACTTATGCACGTTATAGCCCAACGTCAAAAACTGCCGAGGTTTTTATCAGCCGTAAACGCATTAATCACAATGGCGATCCTGTTCTTTCTTGGGCGGTTGGGAATGTAGTTATGGAAACCGATGCCAATGCCAACATTAAGCCCAATAAAAAGAAAGCAGCCAACAAGATTGATCCTGCGGTCGCTTTCCTAATGTCATTCGGTACTTACTTGCTTGAGTACGGCGAGGTCGATATCAACCTATCGGATGAACAAAAACAAGCGTTAGACGAATTTAAAGGGATTGAGTTATGATAATGATATCGTTGCTATTAGCGCCAAAAAAATTATAGATAAAATACTAATAAAAACAACTGCCCTAGTTATTTTATCGTCATCTTCTAGTATTATTTTTTTTATAGTTGGCACCGACCATACACACCATAGAAAAATATTAGTCCCAATGAGAGTAATCGCAGTATCATAAATTGGTTTTTTATCGTATAAGACTATACTAGCAACAGTAAATAAAATAAAAGGAGTTGCATTGTTTGCACTTTCAACCATTAATTCACAAAATTTAGTTATTCCTATTTTTTTCATTTTATCACCTTTTGATTTATAAAAATTTATTAAATACTACCATGTTATTAATAACATATAACACTATAATAACACGAGGTTAATTTATTGATTATTTTATATAAATTTTGTTAGTGTTGTTAGTGCTGTAAAATCGCAAAAATAAACTTTTCTTTTAATCTTTCAGTTAGTCATTGGTGAATATTACTAATAATTTGATAATGATTTTAATATATTAAAACGATTTTATGTTATATGATATGTTATACGGGAAAACATAAATTTAAGAATATGAATTTAAATCAATTGGTTAATTTAATAATCCGATCCCCTCACACCCCACCATTCCTTTAATTAAAATCAAATAATTATGACCTATTATTCTCACTTTACCTTTTTCGGCTATTTTCATTAAAGACGATAAATTACTTAATCAGAGATGCGTAATTAAAGCAAGTAGTACCAATTATGGTAGAAAACCATCTTTTTTGATCAAATCTGTCTATTTACATAGCGTGAAAGCACATATAATTAATTTCGGGTTTCTGTGGTTTTTGAACTTAGCTAATGCAAGATCTTTTATTAAAAAATATATATAGCCTTTTTGACTAGTCTTAAAATATTCATAACACTGTTATAAACAATAATGCTAAAGAAAATTTTGAGAAACTTCTTAATTTTATTTATAGCGTTAGATTGAATATGATCTATTTTTCTAAAATTCAAGACCACTTTGACTGTATTAAGTTAAATAAAATATATTATGTTTAATATTTACTTTTTCTTGGTAAGGATTAAGTGGTGATGTAACAAAGATACAGTGTAGTAGGTTGGTGTAAAATAAATACTTGCTTACAAGTTAACTATGAAAATTGATTTACTTTTATCTTTTGTGTGTATATTATTCAGATAATATATTTTATGTAACATCAACATAAAATATATTAGAAAGAATAATAATAAAGGGTAAATCAGATGGGAAATAACCACATTGATGAAAGTGTCAATTTACTTGATAAATTAGCCGGTTCAAATCAATATACCTTGTTTATTCCAGAATTAACTGCACCAATTTCCATTGTAACTATTCGAGGATATGAAAGGCTGAATGAACCTTGGTATTATGAAATCACTTTTACCTCACCTAATAAATCAATAACCGTTGATTCCATCCTCAGTCGCCGAGCAAGTTTATCTTTTCATCCTCCGTCACTTTCAGCAATCATTTCTCATCTTAGTTCACTTAATAAACCTGCTCAGCACAGAACGCTATATGGGATTATTACTGAGTTTTGTCAGTTATCTATCAGTAACGATGAGGTACGTTATGTTGTCATGCTTAAATCTCGTTTATCTTTACTCGGGCTACATCATTATAGTGCGATTTATCAAAATCAAAGTGTGGTGAATGTTGTTGAGAGTGTACTTCGTAAACATGGTTGGACAGGTATCGATTATCGACTTGAACTCAATGACGATTATCCTGCTAGAGAGTTAATTACCCAATGGGAAGAGAGTGATCTTGCTTTTATTCAGCGTATTTTAGCTGATGTTGGGATTTGGTTTCGATTTGAAAGTCATGAAAAACATCATTGTGATGTTCTGGTTATGAGCGACTATGAACAAGGTTATCATGATGCTGGGGCAATAATTTATCAAGCGCCAAGTGGTACACTTGATGGTGGTCGTTACTCTATATGGGATGTGATGTTACAAAGTAAAACTGTTGAATCATCTGTTAAAGTTAACGACTATAATTATCGTCAGGCAAGTAATAATATGCAGAGTGAAATAAATACGCAGCAAAAAGATGCGACAACACACGGCATAGATTATCTTTATGGTGAGCACTACAGAGAAAGTGGTAATATCGATCTTGTTGAAAGTGGTGCATGGTATGCCAAAATCCGTCATCAGGCAAAGCTTAGCGAACAAGTTATTATTATTGGTAAAACAAATGAATATCATTTATCGACTGGTCAACATATTTATATTGATGGTCATCCTTTAGCGAAAACTTTTACAGAAGGCTTTATTATTCTAAGTGTTGAAGGGCAAGGTGATAGAGCAAATAACTATGAAGCAAGGTTTACTGCAATACCTTTTGATGTATTAAAACCCTACAGACCGAACTCTATTCGTTGGCCTTGTGTATCCGGCACGGTTTCAGCTAGAATAACGAGTCCTGACCATGATACTTATGGTTATATAGACACTCAAGGGCGTTACCGCGTTAAATTTAATTTTGACTTAACCCATTGGCGAAATGGTGAAGAGAGTTTATGGGTCCGTCTTGCAACGCCCTATGCCGGTGAGACTTATGGCTTTCACTTTCCGTTAATTGATGGAACCGAAGTGGCTATTGCTTTTATGGATGGCAATCCTGATAGGCCGTATATTTCACATGCTATGCATGACATTAATCATCCTAACCATGTTACAACCGCAAACAAACACCGCAATGTCATTAGAACGCCGGCTAACAATAAATTGCGGATGGATGATCAGCGTGGACAGGAACATATTAAACTTGCGACCGAATATGGTAAAACACAGCTGAATTTAGGACACTTAGTTGATGATAAGAAGAAACAGCGTGGTGAAGGATTTGAGCTGCGAACAGATGAATATGGTGCTATTCGTGCTGGTAAAGGGCTATATATTAGCTCATATAAAAGAGCAGAAAAAACAGGTGTTAACAAAAAAACACTAGATGCAGATGAAACAATTACCTTGCTTAATACGGGTGTTAGTGTCTCTTATCGGCAATCAAAGCGCTCTGAAAGTCATTTAGCAGGTGAGTTGAAAGGGGTAAAGAGTTTCTCTACATTTGTCAATTACACCGCATCGGATCCAACAAATTTATCTTTTACTGAACCCAGTATGGTTATATCTAGTCCCAAAGGTATCGCTACGGTAACACCTGATAACATCTATCAATATGCCGAGCAGAATATCTTATTAACAAGCAAACAAGATACCAATATTGCTGCAAATAACTCCATGAATGTGAGTGCTGGGAATCTATATTCAGTGTTTGCTAAACAAGATATCAAACTTTTTAGTGGTGAAAGTAAGATACAGTTACAAGCACATAATGGTGATATTGAAGTGATTGCAGATAAGTCTCTTAAGATTGTTAGTAATCAAGATAAAATCGATATCAATGCTAACAAAGAAATTACTATCGCATGTGGTGGTGCTTATATTCGCATTGCTGATGGCAATATTGAACTTTATGCGCCAGGTATGGTAAAGCATGGTGCGCAAGGTTTTCCATTTTCTGGTCCTAAGTCAATGCAGCCAACCTTATATTCTTTTCCAAAACAGCAACCACTACCTCCTTGTGTTAAACAATTTGTTTTACTGGAAGAGGGGTCGAATAATCCAATTATTAATCGAGAATATCAGATTTTAAATAAAGATAACCACGTCCTTGCTGAAGGAAAAACTGATGCAGATGGTAGAACTGAGATAGTTAGTACGGGCTATGAGGAAGAAGAGGTTGTATTTAGATATAAATCAGATAACGAATTGTTATAAAACGATAATTTACGGTTATACTGTGTATATAGGATAATTAAGGATAAAAAATGGGTTGGGAATCATGGCAAATACCGCAGGGATGGATAGATGCAGTGGGTCAAACAAAAGCTCAATTTGAGAATACGGCTAATCGCCAAATAGTAGAGCCACAAGTTGTCAAAGCTCAAATTAGAAAATTAAAGAATATTATCATACGAAGAATTCCCAAAAAAGGTCTGGTGGCTGGCCATTATTGGATTGAGATTATTCATCGCGATGAAGATGAAACGGATGATTTCATGAAACAAGCAAGAAAAAATAAGTTAACCGAAGCAAATATCACTTCTCTACCAATAAAAGCATGCACTAAAGCTAATGGTTTTCGAGAAAGTTATGGTTGGTATCCTGATAGTGGTGCATTTCATGTAGAAAATACATTTAACTCCAAAAGATGGATATCAGCAAAGGGCTATTTAAATGGTGATTGTGAGATCAGGAAAGCGAAAGATAAAAAACTTGATTTGACCTATCAACGTGATCGTGAAGCAGGAAGAAAGAAACAAAATAACGAACTATCAAGCCGACCATTTGATCCGCACCAGAATGGTCGACTGCATCCGGAGAAAATTGATTTTACGACTCATCCTTATATATTGTCAAATGATTCAAGGACTGAATTAGCAATCATCAATGATATTAGAAAGTTTGCAAAGGATTTTAAAGATGAGTGGAGCTGGAATGGTGATGGATATGATGAAACCAACTGCCATACTTTTTTGTTTTTATTATTGGCTCACTGTCAATTAGCCGATCCTGATTGTATCGGAAAGCGGTATGATAAACATTTCGAAGATTATAAAAAATCTTTGGATAGAAAAAAGCAAATTAAAGATGAAAAATTTGCTAAAAGAAAAATTTTGATCCAAAAATTATCGGATATGTCGAATCTGACTAAATCGGGATAATATTAACATTATGACAATATATAATAGTATGAAATCTATGAATAATATTATAAAAACGTGCTTGTTGGTGTGTTTAGTCTGGATATCCAATGCACAATCTATTTTTGCGGAGCTAACAGTGAATAACACAACAGAAATTATCAAACGTTTAAAGGAACAAGCAATCGAACCCAACAAAATCTATTTTCAATATGATTTTAATAATTTTATTAATAAAGATGACAGTTATCCTCAAAAAAATCTATTTTCATCATTAACAGCTTTAGAATCCAAGCCAGATATGCACTCTTTAGCCATTCAAAATATTTCTGAGATAACATTGAATGAAAATTACCAATATAGTGATGTATTAGAACGAGATCGAAATATTATCGAAATATTATATCCAACAGATCTTTTTCAGTTACTTGATGATGGAGTCTATTTTTATATTTTTAATGAGCATAATCAATTAATAAAAAAAGACACTTTTGCCGAGGTATTTGAGTTACCTTGTTATGTGCGAGTTGAGAAAAAAAATGGCATGGTTGTGAGTATTCAAAAAAGACCTTTACGTTCAATTACGCATTATACTTATGATTATTGGGCTAATAACAATATAAAACGCGCTATATTGGAAATGTATGATAATCATCATCAGGTTATTTATTTTGATGAGGTGTTTTTTGATGAAGCAGGAAGAAGAGTAAAAGGGGCAGAAAAAAATATTAACACAGGTAACACGGTTATCTACTCTTATATCAGGCAAGATGGTATTGAAAGGATTGAGGAGTATTTTGATGCTAAAGGGATTAAGACTAATCATGTAACTTATTATGAAAAATCACATCTTCCAGAAAACAAACGCCTAAATGAAAAAGGGGAGATAATTGAAATCACCCAGCAAAGACCAGCGGATATATTTGACTTTCAAAAAGATTTAGATGAATCCGTGCCTTATAATACACTTATAATGGATATCGAAAAAAGTGATGGTACGTTGACAAGAGCATTGTTTAAACGTGTTTTTGAATCAGATATGACAATATGGGACCTTGAAGCGATAAACCGAGCGAAATTTTTAGGAATTAAACCAAAGCAAGTTTATTATCATAAATTACCTTTTCCTGCATTCTTAGATGAACGTTATAAAAATTTCCCGCACCAAATGCCGTTAACATTAATTGAAGCAGAAAATCAAACTCCACAAACAGAATACAGCGAATTAATCAAAGTTGAGATTAGTGATAATTATCAATATAAAAAAATTATTAAAGAAAAGTGGCAACAATCACCGATTTCATTACCTGTGGAACAGTTTAAGTCATTAGAGAATGGGCTCTCTTTTTTTGTAATGGATGAGTCGGGTAAATTAAGTGAATTAAGTAGTGTAGAGCAAGCAGTTGAATTACCGCGCTATATTCGCATTGAAAAGGTTATGGGAAAAATTGTATCGATATTACAAAAAACATATATACAGCGACTAATAACTGAATTCGAATACAACGGTAATGAGCAAATAGGGAGTAAATTATTCACATTTAACCGTGATGTTATGCCTGATTTAATCATAGAAACGACATATGAGAAAGGAAATTATGTTCCGTTATCTCAAATAATAAAAAATGGAGAACATACTACAATTAGAACATTCATGCGCCATAAGGATGATGATATGTTTGGTATTATAGAAAAGTTTAGCAATCAAGGTGTTAAAACAAACCATATTGAAATATCCCAAAATGGAGCGGTAAAAAATCAATATTTGGGGGCTGATGGGAAAGTTTTGAACATTACAGATAGCTTTGATGACGAAAATAATCAGGGATCTTATGATGATTTATTATTTTATTCCGATGATTTCGAAATGGTCCGGCTAAGTAGCTTTTAATGATAGAGAAAATGGAACGAGACTTTATGATGAAAAGCGTTATGTGTTATGGAAAAATGCTTTAGCGATTAATGAGATCCTTAAATAAAAAGCGTTGATTGAAATGTAAAAAATTTATCATCACTTTCCAGTTGATGGTAATGTTAGTTGCTGGAGATCTGAAGTGATCGAGGATATTGAACATTCTCTGCTGTACTAATATTCAAACTAATTTATCAAGGACATATAGATGAAAGGTGTTATTCGACTTGGTGATTCAACGACGCATGGAGGTAAAGTCGTCTCAGCATCATCAACCCTTATTGTTTTTAATAAGGGAGTTGCTAGGGTTGGCGATATGGTAACTTGTCCTTATAAAGGTCATGGCGTTAACCCGATTATTGAAGGTGATCCTTTATTTAATGATCAAGGAAAACCAATTGCCTTTCACGGACATAAAACAGCATGTGGCTGTAAACTAATTTCGTCATTATCTAATTTTGGTATCAAAAAATAATGGCAATAGATTTTAAATTATTACCGGATGAAATACATTTGAAGAAACCGTTTCCTTGGTGGGGCTGGGGGATCGTTTTACTTATTTTCATGTTAGTTGGATTGATTGTCGTTATCTTGTTACAGTTAGATTCACAACTAGAACTCAGAGATGTGATAATGTGGGGTATGATTTTCCCGTTCATCAGTTGGCTATTAGTTGTTTTTTGTTGGATATTTGTTCGTGGTTTTAAAGAAGTCTATACCGAAAGATGTAATAAATTGCGTCAAGAACGCAAGGAAATGCTAATTGCTTATGGACAGCGCCCATTATATATCATTCATAATGAAATCAATTCTGAATTTGGAGTATTGCAGCATGCAGTAAAACTTACTGAGCAATTGGTTGCGTTAGAAGCTAGAATTCCATATAAGGGCGGTAATCCTATTTTCCATTCAAGATTACCATTACCTATCAATATATCTCCAAACCAGTTTGAAGAAAGAATCAAACTGATTTTTGACCATTTGAAGTCAACATCTTCTATGTTTTCAACAACACCGTTTGAGATTTTTCCTTTCCATGTGCGTTTATTTGTTGATGTCCCTATTTCATCTGAAAATATAGAGAAAATGTGGAATGATATTATTGAAAATACAGAAAATTTCGCAAGTTGGCAAATTATTGACCCAAGACAAGGTACTACTTTTTTGGATAGTTGGTTAGATAATAATGAGCATGATGATCAATTGCTTTGGTGTATTAGCCTACATTTATTTGAACATCCTAAACCTTATTATTCAGAGGCGATGACAAGCCTCATTTGCCTTGGGGGGAATATAATTAAAAATCAAAACATTATTAAATATATTACAATGAATAAAATTGAACTTGTTTCATTACATCGGACTGAAGAAGGTGATGATTTAGCTAATGTATTAGAGCATGCGCAAATATGGGGGAAAGCAGATAATACAGAATTATTTTCCTCTTTATGGTTAAATCAGCTATCTCCAGATAATCATGTCAATCTATTAGCAAAATATGGCGAGCAACAAGTATTAATGGAGCACATTTATGATATTGATAGATTATTTGGTATTGCTGGTAATAACAATTATTGGCTTTCTTTGGCATTAGCGGCTGAATATTGTAATGAGGCTAAAAATAAGCAGTTAATTGTTGGGCAAGAAGGAAATCGCTTTAATGCGACAATAGTTGCAAAATTATAAACTGTTTTTTATTCATCACGTTAATCTATTTTGTTACGTGTTCTGACAATTTCGGATATCCGACATATCAAATATTGTTGAAAAGTACATTACGTTAGCAACATTTTTTAAAGCGATAAAATTCATAATCTGTTTTAATAATATCGCGATGGTGTACTTGCTTATCGAGTAAGGCTATTATCATTTTTGATTGGTAAATAAAGTCGCCCGTTCTAAAAATACTAAATTTTGTTCCATGATAATATTAACGTGTTCATCTAGTTGGTTAATCAGCTCAAATAGCAATGCTGTCCTTTTTAGGAGAGAAATTTAAAAGATAATATAATCAATAGGTTATAATAACGATAAAAAGGGTTTTGAAAATAAAATACCCGTTTACCGTTGTTGCCAATGAAGTTTATTGTATATTGCGGTATCGTTTACTGCCGTGTTGGTAGTTAAATTAAAATCAGCGCTTATTACGTCGAGTGATTTTCGATTTTTAGCCTGGTGTGATCCTCAGGGATTCTCTATAAAACTACTGGATTGCCTTGATACACTATTCTGCATCTTTCTTAGATGCATTGGTGGCTAACTAGGTAGCAAAATGAAAAATATCGATTATCAAATAAAATGTTACATGCCCTTAAACAGGCACGCAGACATGTATAGCACGATATGAATAAAAGCTGACATCTTTAATATCAATTAAAATAAATCTTATCTAAAAGTAGAAACTAAAATTTATATCATAACACTCATTCATAATAACGTATCCCTAATACAGTATAATAAACTTGTCCATTGGGTGTCATGACGGTGATTTCGTCGTCAACTTTGTGACCAATTAGACTGCGAGCGACAGGACTATTAATTGAGATCCAGTTTTTTTTCGGGTCGAATTCATCAGCCCCGACGATACGATATACTTTTTCATTACCCTCATCATCCAATAGGGTTACCCAAGCACCAAAGAAGATTCTGCCTTCTTGCATGGGATTAGGGTCAACAATGGTAAGTTGGTCTAGACGTTTAGATAAAAAGCGGACACGGCGATCGATTTCTCGTAAGCGTCTTTTGCCATATATATACTCAGCGTTTTCACTGCGATCGCCCATGGCAGCAGCTTCAGAAACCGCTTGGGTGACTTTTGGTCGTTCTTCTTTCCAAAGATATTTTAATTCACGATCGAGTGCCAAATAGCCCTCTCTTGTTATATAATGACAGCTTGCCATAGTAATTTTATAACCTATTGATATTATTAAATTGAACAATTAAGAAATGCATTTATGATAAATACGCAAATCAGCCATATTATAGCGGGTGAACTGACCGTAAAACCAGAACAAGTTTTAGCTGCTATTACTTTATTAGATGAAGGCAGTACTGTCCCTTTTATTGCACGTTACCGTAAAGAGGTTACGGGTGGACTCGATGATACGCAATTGCGTACGTTAGATAGTCGTTTAAGTTATTTACGTGAATTAAATGATCGCAAACAAACTATTCTTAAATCAATTGTTGAGCAAGGTAAATTAACGCCAGAATTGGAAAAAACTATTACTAATACTCTAAACAAAACTGAACTCGAAGATCTGTATTTACCTTTTAAACCGAAACGTCGTACCCGTGGGCAAATCGCGATTGAAGCCGGTTTAACACCTTTAGCTGAGCGTTTATGGCAACAACCTAATTTGGATCCCGATACCGAGGCCTCTCAATATATTGATGCAGATAAAGGGATTACCGATACTAAAACTGCTTTAGATGGGGCACGTTATATTCTAATGGAACGTTTTGCGGAAGATGCTGCATTATTGGCAAAAATTCGCCACTATTTATGGAATAACGCGCATTTAGTATCGCAACTAATCACCGGTAAAGCGGAAGAAGGTGCGAAATTCCAAGATTATTTTGATCATCATGAGCGCATTGCCAAAGTACCATCGCATCGTGCGTTAGCTATGTTTCGAGGACGTAACGAAGGCATTTTACAACTGTCGTTAAATGCCGATCCGCTTTCCGAAGAGCCACCAAAAGAGAGCTATTGTGAGCAGATAATAACTGATCATCTAAACATCCATTTTAATGATCAACCTGCTGATAAATGGCGTAAAGCAGTGATCAGTTGGACATGGCGCATTAAGATTTTAATGCACATGGAGACCGATTTAATGACAACATTACGTGAACAAGCGGAAGAGGAAGCGATTAATGTGTTCGCAGCTAATTTGCATGATATGTTAATGGCTGCGCCAGCAGGTATGAAAGTGACTATGGGAATGGATCCGGGGTTACGTACCGGCGTTAAAATTGCTGTGGTTGATCAAACTGGCAAATTAGTAGCGACGGACACCATCTACCCTCACACTGGACAAACCGATAAAGCGGCTATGGTGATAGCTGCATTATGTATCAAATATCAGGTCGAATTGGTGGCAATTGGCAATGGTACCGCTTCACGCGAAACAGAACGGTTTTATTTGGATGTACAAAAACGTTACCCTGAGGTTAAAGCTCAAAAGGTGATTGTGAGTGAAGCTGGAGCATCGGTATATTCGGCATCAGAATTAGCAGCACAAGAATTTCCTGATCTTGATGTTTCGTTACGTGGTGCTGTATCAATTGCACGTCGCTTACAAGATCCACTGGCTGAGCTAGTTAAAATCGATCCAAAATCGATTGGGGTTGGGCAATACCAACATGATGTTAGTCAAAGTCAGTTAGCCAAAAAGTTAGATGCTGTAGTTGAAGACGGGGTAAATGCGGTTGGAGTAAATTTAAACACCGCATCAGTTATGCTACTCTCGCGCATTGCTGGTTTAAATAAAGTGATTGCGCAAAATATTGTTGATTATCGTAATGATAATGGACAATTTGCTGATCGTAAACAGTTATTAAAAGTCGCACGATTAGGACCAAAAGCATTTGAACAGTGTGCAGGATTTTTACGTATTATGGATGGTAAGAATCCGCTTGATGCTTCAGCAGTACATCCAGAAGCATATCCAGTGGTTGAAAGAATTTTAACCACCGTGCATAAACCCTTAAAAGAAGTCATGGGTGATGCGGTTTTGTTGCGGTCATTAAAAGCGGTTGATTTTACGGATGAGCACTTTGGTGTACCCACAGTAACCGATATAATTAAAGAGCTTGATAAGCCAGGACGCGATCCAAGACCAGAATTTAAAACCGCCCAATTTACCGAAAATGTGGAAACCCTAAATGATCTTAAAGTTGGTATGGTTATGGAAGGTGCCGTGACTAACGTGACCAACTTTGGGGCATTTGTCGATATCGGTGTACACCAAGATGGATTAATACATATTTCTGCTTTAGCGGATCAATTTGTTGAGGATCCCCGTTCAGTGGTGAAAACCGGCGATATTGTCAAAGTTAAAGTAATGGAAGTCGATATTGCACGTAAACGGATTGGTTTATCAATGCGACTAAATGATCAAGCTGTAGCAAATAAAAACAGTGATCAGCCACGCAAACCAGCGCAATCTAAACCGGTTAAATCGACTTCAGTGACCAATAGTGCCATGGGTAATGCGTTTGCTGAGGCATTTAAAAACAAATAAAAGGGCAGAATAATGAAATATCTGATTCCCAATACTTTTCATTTGCCAGTTTATGCTAAAGCTGTGGTAACAATTGACAGTACTGAACAGCTTTTAGCACATTATCAAACTGCGCAACAGCAAAATTGGCCTTTTTTAGTGATAGGTCAGGGGAGTAATACTCTATTTACAGAAAATTTTGCAGGTATGGTGATTATCAATCGAATTCGAGGTTACACCATTGAAGAACATGCAGATGCTTGGCGAGTTACTGTTGGTGCCGGTATGATTTGGCATGATCTTGTCAAAATGACAGTTGAACAGGCTATGCCAGGTTTAGAAAATTTAGCGATGATTCCTGGGTGTGTTGGTTCGGCAGCGATTCAAAATATTGGTGCTTATGGTGTCGAGTTTCAAAAGTTTGCTGATTATGTTGATCTGCTTGAATTATCGACCGGCAAATTAATTCGTGTTACCGATGGTCAATATGGTTATCGGGATAGTGTATTTAAATCACAGTATCTTCATGGTTATGTGGTCGTTAATGTAGGTATTAAGTTAGCTAAAGATTGGCAACCCGTATTAAGTTATGGAGAGTTAACTCAGTTCGATCCCGTTCAAGTCACAGCAAACATGATTTTAGAGAAAGTATGTGCAATTCGGTCGGCCAAATTACCAGATCCGCAGGTGCTAGGTAATGGGGGTAGTTTCTTCAAAAATCCAGTGATTGAAACTGCTCAAGCGCAAGCTATGTTACAAAATTATCCAAACATGCCATATTATCCACAAGCGAATGGTCAAGTTAAGTTAGCTGCCGGTTGGCTAATTGATCAGTGCGGTTTGAAAGGGTATCAATTGGGTGGAGCCGCGGTGCATGATAAACAAGCTTTAGTGTTAGTCAATAAACATCAAGCTACGTCACAAGATGTGATAGATTTAGCTCGTTTAGTGAGAAATCATGTTCAGCAAAAATTTGCAGTGGTCTTATCGCCAGAAATTCGTTTTATTGGTGCTTTGGCTGAATTAGATGCAGACCAATTACTTGGTTAATAATGAGAATGCTGTAACCCCATAATGAAGAGTGATATTGAACCTACAATTATGGGTTTTGATAATTGTTATGTTTTAGAGATATACACATGGGCCATCGATCCTATTCTTTTCCTCTTTTATTGATAAGTCTAGTATTTTTCACTATCTCTTTATCAACTTTGAATACTCAAGTTCCATTATGGTTAAAGCATAATGATTTTTCAATGTCGCAAATTGGTATTGTGGGGTCCAGTTATTTCATCGGTAACTTAGTTGGTGCAATGCTAGCAAATTGGTTAATCGGCAAATTTAATGCCAAAAAAACATATAGTGCAGTATGTGGCTTATTTATTGTTGCTACACTCGGTTTAAGTCTATCTATGGATGTGTATAGTTGGTCATTTTGGCGATTGATTATCGGGATAGCTTGTGCAATCACTTGGGTAATAGTGGAAAGCTGCATTTTAGTCACCGGTAGCATTCATAATCGTGGTAAAATGCTCGCAGCGTATATGACGACTTACTATTTAGGTACGGTGTTTGGGCAAGCATTGTTACGTTATTTCCCCAAAAATATACTCTATTTTGGCTTAGTCATTATGACATTAATGATGCTAGCTGTTTTTTTCATCTTATTGACGCATTACAAGTTGCCACATAGGAAAAGAAATAGTTTTAATCTGTTACCAATGATTTTACATAAACCGGCTCGTTTCGGATTAGTTGGCTGTGTGATTGCCGGTATGATTATTGGATCAATTTATTCGTTACTACCGGCTTATTATTCTTACTTAGGGTATAATGATCAAATGGTGGCAAATTGGATTATTTTATTGATTATATCCGGTGTAATAGCACAAACTCCCGTAGGTTGGTGTGCCGATAAATTTGGTAAAGCACGACTATTGTTGGTGGAAATGCTTATCGCTATAGTGGCTTGTTTATTATTAATTAGCCATCATTTTACCATTTTAGCCACGATATTTTTTGGTGCTGCGATATATACGGTCTATCCAATTGCAATGGCATGGGCATGCCAAACGGTGAAAAAACAAGATATTGTTGCTATGAATCAAGCCATGTTATTAGTTAATACCTTAGGGAGTCTGATCGCGCCAGCGGTTATTGCATTAGCTATGGATTGGTTAGGCATTCAATATTTATTTATCAGTTTTATGATAATTTCATTATATTTTGCTTGGTTATTGGCATGGAATTTATTAAAAAGTAAACGGAGTGACAATGCGTGATTTATCCAACCCACTTAAACTAATTACCCTATTATCTGATGGTGAATTTCATTCTGGTGAAGAGCTTGCAATTGAATTTGGCATCACGCGAGCAGGCATAAATAAGTATATTAAGTTAATTAAACAATGGGGATTAGAGATTACTTCGACCCAAGGAAAAGGTTATCAATTAGCTTATCCTATTGATTTGTTAATGATTGATAAAATTGAACAATATTATAGAACCTTCTCGCATTCTGCACTCGATTTTGAAATATTACCAGTAATTGATTCTACGAATCAGTATTTATTAGACAAAATTGGTGAATTGCAATCGGGTTTTGCTTGTGCAGCTGAATATCAACAAGCGGGTAGAGGTCGGCGCGGACGCCAGTGGTTCTCACCTTTTGGTAGTAATCTTTATTTCTCAATGTACTGGCGCCTTGAGCAGGGCCCTGCAGCAGCGATGGGACTGAGCTTAGTTATTGGAATTGTTATTGCTAATGTGTTGCGTCAATTGTCAGGTCAAGAAATTAAGGTTAAGTGGCCGAATGATCTTTATCTGAATGATAAAAAGCTAGCGGGTATATTAGTTGAATTAGCTGGTAAAACCGGTGATGTTGCACATGTCGTGATGGGATCGGGAATTAATTTAATGATGCATAACCCAGATCACGATATTGTCAATCAAGCTTGGGCTAATCTAGGATATATTGATCGCAATTTACTAGTCGCCAATTTATTAAATCAACTTCGAGAAGCAATGTGCTGTTTTGAACAGCAAGGGTTGCATGCATTTATTGATGAATGGATGCTGTTAGATAATTTTGTTGGGCGCCCTGTTAAGTTACTGATTGGTGACAAAATTATTAAAGGGATTGCGCGAGGGATTAATGATCAAGGTGCTTTACTCTTAGAACAAGATGGTCATATAACACCATATATTGGTGGCGAGATATCGTTACGGGCAGATCATGTATCAAAGGACTGATTTTCAAATTGCTTTATGCGATTGTTCTTATCAGTAGGCAAAAATTTGTTTACTGAACATAGGATTAATGTTACTAACTTATCTTCAATGTTTATAGATCACTTTATAATCTGACTTAATGAACAAACTCAATATCCATCTTTTAACACCTACTTGATAGTATATTTGTGTATTATAAGGTCGGATAAAGTGTAAAATGTTAAGTCATTTTAGAGAAGATCTCTGCCAAGGAACTTAATAATGATAAAGATCAATAATGCCATTTATAAAATTAATGATTATAAAACGTTTTCTATTCCGCAATTAGAGATAAATCGTGGAGAAAGTTGGGCGTTTGTTGGTAGTAATGGCAGTGGTAAATCAACATTAGTGCGAGCCTTAGCTGATGAACAAACTTTACTTACCGGTGAAGTAGTCAAGCAATTTAGCCGTATTGAGCATATTTCATTTGAACAATTACAAAAGTTGGTCGAACAACAATGGCACCGTAATAATACTGATATGCTTAGTGCTGATGAGGATGATACTGGTTTAACGACAGCGCAGATAATTCAAGAAAATATCCGTGATCCGGCGTTATGTTTGAAATTAGCACAACAATTTGGTATTGGTCATCTGCTCGACCGGCGGTTTAAATATCTTTCAACCGGTGAAACGCGCAAAACCTTGCTTTGTCGGATTTTAATGGCTGAGCCCGAGTTATTAGTATTAGATGAACCATTTGATGGATTAGATATGCAATCTCGTTCACTGTTTGCTAATTTATTAGCTCAGTTGTCTCAACAATCAATCAGTATAGTGCTAGTACTTAATCGCTTTAATGATATTCCTAATTTTGTAACCCATGTTGGTGTGTTGGCTGAATGTCAATTAGTAAAAACCGGATTACGGCAAACGATGTTGCAAACTGAAGTAGTAAAAAGCTTAACAAACATTGAATTATTAAGTTGTGAGCATTTACCTGAACCTGATGTTCCTCCAACCGTTTTAGCTGATGATTTACCTCGGATTATCTTGAACAATTGTCTTGTGTATTATAATGATCAAACGATTATTAATGGTTTAACTTGGCAAGTCAATGCTAATGAACATTGGCAAATTGTTGGGCCAAATGGTGCAGGTAAATCCACATTACTAAGCTTGATTACAGGTGATCATCCGCAAGGTTATAGTAATGATTTGACGTTATTTGGTCGACGTCGCGGTAGTGGTGAAACGATCTGGGATATAAAAAAACATATTGGTTATGTTAGCAGTAGCTTGCATATGGATTACCGGGTCAGTTCAAGTGTGAAAAATGTCCTACTTTCCGGTTATTTTGATTCGATAGGAATTTATAGTGCTATTAGTGATAAGCAGCAACAATTAGCAGATAAATGGTTGGCATTACTTAATTTAACACAACAGGCTAATCAACCGTTCCGATCTTTATCGTGGGGTCAACAACGCTTAGTGTTAATTGCTCGAGCATTAGTTAAACATCCAACATTATTAATTTTGGATGAGCCCTTACAAGGACTCGATCAATTAAATCGTGAATGGGTTAAACGTTGGATTGATCGATTGATCCATAAGGGACATAGTCAATTATTATTCGTATCACATCATATTGAAGATGCACCAAATTGTATAACTAATCGCTTAACTTTCGTGCAAACGGATCGTAATAATTTTCAATATCGATTTGAACAATTATAGTGCATTCGGTATTCACTATTGATCTTAATGAAATAAATAGATAAAAAATTTAATTAAATTAAATGGTTACATTGAATTTATTTGGATCTTTTTTGTCAAAAGTCTTGAAAATAAAGTGTTTGACCCAATTTATAATTTTATCCCCTTTACCTGTGGATAACTCTGTGAACAGTTTATTGATAAATGCGCTAACCTATAGAAATTGTTAGCTTTGCGTTAATTTGTTTAGAATCTAGACATAAAATAAAAAATACTTATAAATCAATTAGTTACAATAAATCAAGAGGTTCATTACAGCTTTGTAATACTTGTTTTTCAGATTTTTAACACAGATATATATAAATTAAAAAGGTCAAGTCCTTTTGGGGATAATTTTTTATTAATAGGTTTTATTGATAGTAAGTTAAGGTAAACGATATGCGAAATTTTAAATTGTGTTCTGATTTTAAACCGGCCGGTGATCAACCAGAAGCAATTAAGCGATTAAATCAGAATTTAGAAGACGGAATTGCTCATCAAACATTACTGGGCGTAACCGGTTCGGGAAAAACGTTCACTATGGCTAATGTTATTGCGACGCATAATCGACCTACGGTAATTTTGGCACCAAATAAAACGTTAGCAGCACAATTATATGGTGAAATGAAAGCTTTCTTTCCAGAGAATGCGGTGGAATATTTTGTCTCTTATTATGATTATTATCAGCCAGAGTCCTATGTACCAACCACCGATACTTTTATTGAAAAAGATGCGTCGATCAATGAGCATATTGAACAAATGCGTTTGTCAGCAACACGATCATTACTAGAAAGACGTGATGTGGTGATCGTTGCTTCTGTGTCGGCGATTTATGGTTTAGGCGCACCAGAAACCTATATGGCGATGATCTTACATCTTTCAAAGGGAACAATAACCGATCAACGGGCGATCTTAAATCGATTGGCAGATATGCAATATAAACGTAATGATACTGGTTTTAGTCGTGGTACATTTCGGGTCCGTGGTGATGTGATTGATATTTTCCCTGCGGATTCCGATACGTTAGCCGTGCGGGTTGAGTTGTTTGATGATGAGGTAGAAAGGATAGCTTTATTTGATCCTTTGACGGGAAGTATTGTTAACGAACTACCGCGTATTACAGTACATCCCAAAACCCATTATGCTACCCCACGCAACATTTTAGATAATGCAGTAGCAGAGATAAAACAAGAGTTAACGGATCGACAAAAGATCTTATTAGCGGAAAATCGTTTACTTGAGGAGCAACGTTTAACTCAGCGCACATTATTTGATATTGAGATGATGACAGAATTGGGTTATTGTTCAGGAATTGAAAACTATTCACGTTATTTAGCTCAACGTAGAGCTGGGGAACCCCCGGCGACACTCTTTGATTATTTACCAGCCGATGGTTTATTATTTATAGATGAATCACATGTGGGAATTCCGCAATTAGGTGCTATGTATAATGGTGATCGTTCTCGTAAATTAACTTTAGTCGAATATGGCTTTCGATTACCGTCGGCGTTAGATAATCGGCCGTTAAAATTTACTGAGTTTGAGAAGATCATGCCTCAAACGATTTATGTTTCAGCTACACCAGGAAAATATGAATTAGAAAAATCGGGTAGTGAAGTGATCGATCAAGTCGTGCGTCCGACAGGGTTACTTGATCCGATTATAGAAGTACGTCCTGTTGCCACTCAGGTTGATGATCTCTTATCAGAAATTAAACAGCGGATGGCAAAACATGAGCGAGTATTAGTTACTACATTAACTAAGAAAATGGCAGAGAATTTAACGGATTATCTGTCAGAACATGGCGTTAAAGTAAAATATTTACATTCTGATATTAATACCGTCGAGCGTATGGAAATCATTCGTGATTTGCGGTTAGGTGAAATTGATGTCTTAGTTGGGATTAACTTGTTGCGTGAAGGATTAGATATTCCAGAAGTATCGTTAGTCGCAATATTAGATGCTGATCGGGAGGGATTTTTACGTTCAACTAGCTCATTGATCCAGACAGTTGGTCGTGCTGCACGTAATCAACATGGTAAAGCTATTCTTTATGCTGATAAAATTACACCAGCGATGGAAAAAACAATGGAAGAAACCTCACGTCGCCGCCAAAAACAGCAAGATTTTAATACCCAACATGGTATTACACCGACATCAGTAAAAAAAGAGATTTTTGATGTATTAGAAGCTGGCTTAAGTACTAAAAAATCGACCAGCAAGATTCAAGCGTTTGAACCAGGTAAAAATTATGATTATATATCTGCGAAAGATGTTCAAGCTCGCATTAGTGAATTAGAGGCGATGATGTATGAAGCGGCTAAAAACTTAGAATTTGAACGGGCAGGGGTACTACGCGATGAAATCAAACAGCTGAGAAGTAGTTTTATTTCATTGTCTTAATAGTGATATTAATTATAATGATGAAGAGGGCGGCGTTATGCCGCCGAATTTTTGACATAAATGTTTGTTAAGCAAACGATGTTATGTTTAATTGTGTCAATAGTTGTTGTAACGCTTGGCCGCGATGTGAAATATGACTTTTCTGTTCACGAGATATTTCGGCAGCTGAGCAACCTAATTCTGGCACATAAAATACCGGATCATAACCAAATCCACCTTGACCTTGTTCGCTACGTAAAATTTTACCTACCCACTTACCTAAGCAGATTATTGGTGTTGGGTCGTTAGCGTGGCGCATAAACACTAAAGCACAATAAAAGTAGGCATTGCGCTTTTCATCAGGTACATCTTTTAAAGCATCGAGTAATTTTTCAATATTCTGTTTATCGTTACCATGCTCGCCAGCATAACGTGCAGAATAAATGCCAGGGGCGCCTCCTAATGCGTCAACTGCTAACCCAGAATCATCAGCAATTGCTGGTAGTCCAGTAAGTTTTGCCGTATGGCGAGCTTTGATAATCGCATTTTCGACAAAGCTGAGTCCAGTTTCATCAGCATCAGGGACATTGAATTCACTTTGTGCGATGACATCGAAGCCTGAATCGACTAAAAGATTATGTAATTCTTTTACCTTACCTTGGTTATTTGTACCCAGTACGATTTTTTTCATCAAATATTTCCTAGTTAATCGTTAAAATTCAGGTTCGCAGCTAAAGGTCATGCTTTCCCCTGTTTTGGGATGATTAATCATTAACATTTGTGCATGCAATAGTAAACGTTGTGCCATAGCAAAGGCTTGAGGGGTAGCATAAAATTTATCCCCTAAAATGGGATGACCAATCGCTTGCATATGAACACGTAATTGGTGCGAACGTCCGGTATAAGGTAATAATTCTACCCGTGTCGTATTATCTTCATGACGACTCAGCACATGATAATGGGTTAAAGCTTTTTTACCATTTTCATAATCGACCATTTGCCGAGGGCGATTTGGCCAGTCACAAATTAATGGAATATTAATTTCACCGCTATCATGCTCGATATGTCCCCAAACTTTAGCAATATAACGTTTTTTCGGAGTGCGTTCCCGAAATTGTTTTTTAATTTCGCGATCGGCTAATTTTGACAACGCTGCAACCATAATCCCACTTGTTGCCATATCTAAGCGGTGTACAGATTCGACATAACCAAATTTTTGTTGCAATCGATAGATAATACTATCCTGAAATTGCGGTTTATTACCGGAAACCGAGAGGATTCCTGGTTGCTTATTTACTACGACAATATGGTTATCCTGATACAAAATGGTTAACCACGGATTTGTGGGTGGGAAATATTCCAATAACATGACTTATCACTTATTTACAAAATCATCCACTATAATCGATAATTTAACAATTTACTATTTGTTTAATTTTTCCAGATAGTATTAGTGTTTGGTGGACTCACCATTTGAGATAACATAACCAGCGTACCAATTATTAGATAACAGCAAAAAATAATCATCATCCATTGTGACATTTCTAGCGTTAAGAATGACCAAACCTTTTTGCTACAGGGTTGGTCTGTGGCTTTAAATATTATTGGCAACCATTCATCAAGCGGTAAAAATTTAGGATAACGCACACCTAATGAGCAGCTATCTGAGATACGTGGTGCAAATTGTAAACGAGCTTGTAAGTATGCCAGATCGAAACCTTTATATGCACTGAAAAGCCATCCTAATATTGCAACGTTACGAAAGAATAAATTTTTACTACCTATAAAACCAACTATGCCAGAAAATAGAATACCAATCAGAGCAATTCGTTGATAAATACATAACGAACAAGGTTCAAGATAAAGAGTAATTTGGAAATATACTGCCACAGCTTGGAGAATAACCACTGAAAAAACTAATAAATACCAAGCAACTTTACCTTTAGAATATTGGTTAAGTAAATAAAACATACTCTTCTATTTCCTCGTTATTCGGTTATAATTAAACTCTATTATAAGTAAGATTATACTTATTAAGTTCTATAAATAAGCTAGTTTAGTTTATTTTGGAACAAAGTAAATTATTATCTCGATGGAATTATAAGAAATTATGGCCTTGACAGAACCAATCTCTCAATTAAAAGTGCAATTCGTTATCATTTCAGATGAAAATGAAGGTCAACGTATTGATAACTTTCTTATTACTTATTTAAAAGGTGTACCTAAGAGTTTGATTTATCGTATTTTACGCAAAGGTGAAGTGCGTGTAAATAAAAAACGTGTTAAGCCTGAATATAAATTAAAAGTTGCTGATCAATTGCGCATACCTCCTATACGAACGGCAGAAAAAACGCAAGTAAATTTTTCACCGAAATTACAAAAAATTGCTAATTTAGAGAAGGCCATTTTGTATGAAGATGATGCATTATTAGTTATCAATAAACCATCAGGAATTGCGGTACATGGTGGTAGTGGCTTGAGTTTTGGAGTGATTGAAGCATTTCGTACACTGCGCCCATATGCAAAATTCTTAGAACTGGTTCATCGTATTGACCGTGAAACATCAGGAGTATTGATGATTGCTAAAAAGCGTTCAGCTTTAAAAGCCTTACATGAACAATTACGAGCTAAACAAATGCAAAAAGATTACTTAGCTTTAATTAAAGGGGATTGGCCTTCAGAATGTAAAGTGGTACAAGCACCATTACTGAAGAATTTGTTAAAAAGCGGTGAACGGATAGTTAAGGTGAATCAAGAAGGTAAACCTGCTGAAACTCGGTTCAAAGTCGAAGAACGATTTGGTTTTGCCACGTTAATAAAAGCTAGCCCGGTAACGGGACGTACACATCAAATTCGTGTGCATACCCAGTATACCGGCCATCCTATTGCATTTGATAATCGTTATGGTGATCAAGCTTTTGATTACCAGTTGAACCAAACCGATTTAAATCGATTATTTTTGCATGCAAGTCACGTACGATTTATTCATCCTAAAACGCTAGAAGTCATGCAATTGAGTGCACCATTAGATGATACTTTACAACAATGTTTGACTTTTTTACGGGCGCATAAAAGTTCATTTAAATAGTTAAAATTCCTATCTCAATCAATAAGCCATATAACAGGACATTTAAGAGACACAAAAATGAAAAATTTGAATTTATATTTAGTTCGACATGGACAAACTCAATGGAATATTGCTGACAGAATGCAAGGTTCATGTAACTCCCCTTTGACTGAGAATGGGGTTTTAGGGGCTAAAATAACTGGAAAATATTTGAAAGATACACCGTTTATTGCTGCTTATTCTAGTCCTTTGCCTCGGGCGATAGATACCCGTGATTATATTTTAGCTGAGAATCTTGTTGACACGCCAACTAATACCTTAGCCGGTTTAAGTGAAATGGATTTTGGCAGTTGGGAAGGGCAACACGTGCCAGAATTATCAAAATTAGCGGAGTTTCAGCAGTATTTATCTGATCCTGAGCATTATCAAGGTCTAAGTAATCAGGGTGAAAAATATTTAGATGTATTAAATCGTATGCAACAAAGTTTAGATGAAATTGTTAAGCATGCGCCACAAGATAATGGTAATATTTTAGTTGTATCACATGCTACAGCATTACGTATTTTGCTATGTGTTTTAAACGGTGGCGATTGGCGTAAGCATCGGGATGACCAGCATTTTCCACGTATTTTGAATACCAGCATTAGTTTAGTCAATTATCAAGGTGATGGCGAGAAAGGTCGATATCATGTTAAATATTATAATGATGTGACCCATATGGCAGGTTGAATTTAATGTTTTAGTAATAAATAAAAGGTGCTGTTTTATATTGCACCTTTTTGTATTGTTGCATTTATTTAAATAAAATCTAACCATATTGCTGATATTGGCATGACAATAATAAGCGCAAATAGCATATTGGCAACTGGAAATAGTTTAATATTACAGATTCTAAAACCGGTCGCTAACATGATGATTCCGCCACAGGCTGAAAAATCAGCAAACATTGAATCTGAGATAAGTGGTTGAATGACGCTAGCTAATAAGAAGAGAGCTGCTTGAATTAAAAATTGTGGAATTGCGATCAGTGATACCGCATAACCTAATGTAATTGCAAAAATGATAGCCGTGAAAAAATCAAGAAACGCCTTAGCAATTAATAAAGAGGGATCGGCGGAAATACCTTCAGTTAATGCGCCAAAAATCCCCATACCACTTGCGCAAAATAATACCACTAAAGCAACATATTTTTCGATAAAATCTTCATGCGAAGTAATAAGCGGTTGCTTAGCATTTGGTTTATCAAAAAACAGTCGTAACTTCAAAGATAATTTTTCAATACCGCGCTCCAACTGTAATAGTTCGCCAATCAATGAACCTATTAATAAAGCTAATACCACGGCAGGTATGGTGTGTATTTTGGTGATTAATGCCACTCCAATGCCAATTGCCGCACAACCGAAAGTCATTGGTAAGGCTTCGCGCACTCGAGCAGGAATGGTTTTGCCAACAGAGGCACCAATTAAACCGCCAACTATAATAGCGGCGCCGTTAATAATAGGTCCAATCATGGTAGTTTACTCAAAAATAGTTTAGTGTTGATAATTAGCATAACGTTTTTGTAATTGCTGTAATTCACTGATGCGAGCATCAATTCGGGCATTGCTCATAGCATTGCCTTGAGTGATATTTTTGGCATTTTGTAATAACCGTATAGCTTGGTCAAATTGACCTTGTAATGCTAAAATTTCTGCTCTGGCTGACATCTCTTGTGCACGCTGTCGTTGCCCTCTGTAAGCAAGTTCAAGTAATTCCCAGCCAACAATATCGTCAGCGTTTTTTAGGGTATAACGATGTAATAAGCTAATTGCTTTAGTATTTTGCTTAGCTGCAATATAACTGTTGGCAAGATTAATCTGTAATGACTTATTATTCGGATAAGTTTTCAACGCTTTTGTAATGCGTTCAATAGCTACAAAGCTATTATTTGATTCTAAATCAATGTCCGTCATGAGATCAACAAACCATGGATTATTGGGTTCACTATTGAGTAATGGTTGTAGTTTATTTTTAGCGCTCGTCAATTTAGCCATTTTTAAATCCCATAAAGCATCGGCATATATGAGTGCAATTTGAGTTTGTGGATTATTTCGTTTTTGATAATCTTGGATAAGTAATTGCATGGCATTTTTGTTATTACCTAATAAAATGACTAGGCGCGCTTTGGCTAAATAATAGTTTAATGAAGATGCAACGGATTTGGGTGCAAATTGATTTGAGCGATTGCGAATATCAGATAGTCGACTATCTGGTAATGGGTGGGTTAATAACATTTCAGGGGGTTTGGACATAAAACGCGTTTCATCGGCCAATTTCTGTAAAAAATCAGCCGATGCATGAGGATCAAAACCTGCACGCGTCAATGTTCTAATACCAACGCGATCTGCTTCTTGTTCATTGCTTTGAGTGAAACTAATTTGACTTTGTGCTGATCCTGCCATTGTTCCCGTGATGGCAGCCATTCCTGCGTCAGGATTAGCTAATGCTAACAAAATCGCTCCTAAAGTTGCTCCCCATATATAAGGGCTATTTTGACTGCGCGCTTCCATTGCTCTGGCTAAATGTCGCTGTGTAACATGACCAATTTCATGTGCCATTACTGATGCTAATTCACTTTCGGTATCGGTATCTATAATCAACTTTGAATGAATAACTACATTGCCACCAAAGTAGGCAAATGCATTAAGAACATTACTTTTCATTACATAAAAATGAAATGGTGTTTGTACCGAATCCGCTTTAGCAACTAATTTATTACCTAATGAATTAATATATTCATTAATCATTGGATCCTCGATAATAGGTGTGCTAGCCTGTAACATACGAGTGTAATAATCGCCCATTTCAATTTCTTGACCAATGCTTAAGGTAGCAACAGCTGCAGTACCAATATCAGGTAGATTAATATTATTGCTCGCAGCCAAAGAAATGGTTGATTGCAACGCTATCAAACCAGATAAAACGAGAGTGGAAATTTTCTTCATAGCAGAGATCTCTAGGTAATATTGGTGTTAATTTTATACGAAAAATTGTCAAATGGCGATCAGACTGTAATCAATAGTTGTTGTTTGCTATATGTCATTAAGGAATAATTTTATCCCATAATTTCATTCTAATGTTCATGTAAATAGTGTTATAAAATCTAGAAAATTAGCGAACAGCATTTTGCAACTTTTCCGTGTATCGGTATATAATAGTGCAAATCTTCGTTCAATTTGGTAATTTTATGTGTGAATTAAGTGTTGAAGCACAAAAAGTCAAGGCTGCTTTAGCAATGAGAAATCTTGAAACACCAATGTGTAGTAATGAAATGGCGAACAGTGAGCGTAAAGCGAAGATAGAAAGCCATTTTCGTGCAATTATGAATTTGATGCAATTAAATTTGTCAGATGATAGTTTGCAAGAAACCCCACATCGTGTTGCAAAGATGTATGTTGATGAAATTTTTTCTGGACTTGATTATCACAATTTCCCTAAGATCACGTTAATTGCCAATAAAATGCAAGTTGATGAAATGATTACTGTGAGGGATATAACCTTAACCAGTGTTTGTGAGCATCATTTTGTTACCATCGATGGTAAAGCAACAGTGTCTTATATACCGAAAGATAAAGTGATTGGTTTATCTAAGATTAATCGTATCGTCGAATTTTTTTCGCAACGCCCACAGGTTCAGGAAAGACTGACACAACAAATTTTAGTGGCATTACAAACTTTATTGGGAACTGTCAATGTGGCAGTGTCAATCGACGCTACTCATTATTGTGTAAAAGCACGAGGTATTAAAGATTCAAATAGTATAACAACGACTACAGCGCTTGGTGGCGGTTTTAAAACCAACCCTAGTACTCGGCAAGAGTTTTTACGTGCTCTAAATCATAACTAAAAATAAAGATCAGGAAATATGATGCGCTATTTAATCTCGATTTTGTTAGCATTGTTAATCACAGCGTGTTCTGCTAACGATAATGATTATGATAATTTTATTGGTTTTTGGGTGGAAGGAACACCACAGTTTAGAAGCGTTGCAACTAGAGCCAATATTGTCGAAATTAATAAGCAGGGTGATTCTTTTTTTATTAATGAAAATTATGTATATGGTGATGGTAATACTATTCCTATGAAAAAATTAACTGAGTCACAGGATTTAATTAACGGACTAAGTTATAATTCAGAAATGTTACTTGGCATATCTAATCGAGTGAAATTTCATGATGATGAAGGTTATTCATCAATTGGTATATTTAACACTGTTTTTTATCGAATTTCAAAAGAAGAAGCAGAACAAATTAAAAATGCGGTTGAAGAGTGTGATGAGATAGAAAGAAACAGATTTTTTATTCCAAAAGAACAAAATGAAAAATATAGACAACGAGCAAAAGAGCTACCTTATTGTAGAATTTTTTGGTAATAATAGAGATATATGTAAATTTTGTCATTCTTAATTCAAAAAACACCAGCATTTTTATTGATTAAAAATCAAGACTAAACACTATAAAGCTTGTTTTATGTTGTGTGCATCTTTGCCAAAGATTGGTATAATCTTTGGCTACTTGGGTTTAATAACACATATTCATGAAAATCATTCGCGGTTTCGCTAATTTAAATAATCAATTTACGCAGTGTGTATTGACATTGGGCAATTTTGATGGCTTACATTTAGGGCACCAACAGTTAATTAATCAACTAGTAACACAAGGTAAAAAATTAAATTTACCAACGGTAGTTATGCTATTTGAACCTCAGCCATTAGAATTTTTCGGTTCTGATAAAGCACCGCCACGCTTAACCTCTTTTCGTGAAAAATATTTATTGCTGCAATCATTTAATATTGATTATCTTTTAGTAATTCCGTTTAATCAACATTTTGCCAATATGGGGGCGGTCGAATTTATTGAACAAGGAATAATTAGACAGTTGAATGCCAAGTATGTGATCGTGGGTGATGATTTTTGTTTTGGGATACATCGACAAGGTAATGTTGCGTTATTGCAAGACTATGCCGAAAAAGCATTTTTTGAGTTGGTATGTATGTCAACTTATATTATTGATCAGCTACGTGTTAGTAGCACTGCAGTGCGTAAGGCATTAGCTAATGATGATTTTAATTTGGCCTCACGATTACTCGGTCGCCCTTATGTTATTCAAGGTTATGTCGTGCATGGTAATCAATTAGCCAGACAATTAGGTTTTCCCACGGCAAATATTTGGTTAAATCGCAGAAAACCGGCTGTACATGGGGTTTATTTTGTTAAGATTAGCGATCATTATTCGCGGCAGCAATATTATGGCATTGCTAATATCGGTATTCGACCTACGGTTAATGGCACAATAGCAATACTTGAAGTGAATATTTTTGATTTTAGTGGAAATATTTATGGTCATTGCTTAGCTATTGAGTTTATCGAAAAGATTCGTAACGAGTTTAAATTTGACTCTCTAACAGCATTACAAAGACAAATTGCACAAGATATTTGCATCGCTAAACAGATTCAGGCAAAATTTATGCAATAATTTTGTTAGACAGTATATGATGCCTTTGGGGCATACTTTTGATCACTTAAAATGTGATCAAAGCAGATATTAATCGTAAACAGTGTTCCAATGGGCAACAACCATTTTAACCTAGTTTAATTTATTCATTCAGTCATAATAATTTGGAATTAAATAACATGACAGACTATAAAAATACATTGAATTTACCGGAAACCGGCTTCCCAATGCGCGGTGATCTGGCTAAACGTGAACCGGCGATGTTGCAAAATTGGTACGATAAGGCACTCTACCGTAAAATTCGCCAAGTAAAAAAAGGTAAAAAAGCCTTTATTTTGCATGATGGTCCTCCTTACGCAAACGGTAAACTTCATATAGGTCATGCAGTTAATAAAATTATTAAAGATATCATTATCAAATCAAAGACCTTAACTGGTTATGATTCGCCTTTTATTCCAGGTTGGGATTGCCATGGATTACCGATTGAACAAAAAGTAGAAGAACAAGTTGGTAAACCAGGTGAGAAGGTAACTGCTGCCGAATTTCGCAATATTTGCCGTGAGTATGCTGCATCGCAAGTTGCCATTCAAAAAGCCGATTTTATTCGTATGGGGGTTATTGGTGAGTGGGATAATCCGTATTTAACCATGAACTATGACACTGAGGCCAATATTATTCGCGCATTGGGTAGAGTTGTGGCGAACGGTCATGTAGTAAAAGGGGCTAAACCTGTATATTGGTGTACTGATTGTATGTCATCTTTGGCTGAAGCTGAAGTTGAGTATTATGATAAATCTTCACCTGCAATAGATGTTAAATTCAAGGCAGTGGATAATCAAGCTGTGGCAAGCAAATTTGATATTCAAACCAATTTACCGATTTATGCTGTGATTTGGACAACTACGCCTTGGACATTACCCGCTAGCCGCGGTATTGCATTAAATGCTGAAGTTGAATACCAATTAGTTGAAGTCAATGGTCAAGAATGTTTAATTTTGGCCGCAGATTTAGTAACGGCTGTAATGCAAAGAGCTGCGATCAGCGACTGGAAAATTTTAGCGAGCTGTAAAGGTAATGCATTAGAATTACTACGTTTCAAACATCCATTCCTTGATTTTGACGAACCTGCTATTCTTGGTGATCACGTTACGGTTGATGCGGGTACCGGCGCAGTGCATACAGCGCCAGGTCATGGTGTAGAAGATTTCATCGTTGGTCAAAAATACGGTCTTGAAGTGGCCAATCCGGTTGGAGGCAATGGATGTTATTTACCGGGTACCGGGGCTGGTTTAGATGGTTTATTTGTATTTAAAGCCAATAAAGTGGTTATTGAAATTCTTCAACAACATCAAGCATTATTGCATTTTGAGAATATCGAACATAGCTATCCATGCTGTTGGCGTCATAAAACCCCAATCATTTTCCGAGCTACTCCACAATGGTTTATCAGCATGGACAAACAAGGTTTACGGCAACAATCATTAGGGGAAATTAAACAAGTACGTTGGATTCCTGATTGGGGACAAGCACGTATTGAGTCAATGGTGGCAAATCGACCAGATTGGTGTATTTCTCGTCAGCGTACCTGGGGGGTTCCGATGACATTATTCGTTCATAAAGTAACGGATGAATTACACCCTGATACGTTGTCATTAATTGAAAAAGTTGCCGAATTAGTTGAAAAAGATGGTATTCAAGCATGGTGGGATGCCGATATTAAAGATCTGTTAGGCCCAGATGCCGATGATTATCGCAAAATTCCTGATACATTAGATGTGTGGTTTGATTCAGGATCTACATTCTTTTCAGTGGTTAATGTTCGTCCAGAATTTAATGGTAATGCGCCGGATTTGTATTTGGAAGGTTCCGATCAACATCGAGGTTGGTTTATGTCATCATTGATGTTGTCAACAGCAATAGATAAGAAAGCACCTTATAAGCAAGTTCTTACTCATGGATTTGTTGTCGATGGTCAGGGGCGCAAGATGTCTAAATCATTAGGCAATATTGTCACACCTCAAGAAGTCATGGGTAAATTAGGGGCAGATATCTTACGATTATGGATTGCTTCGACCGATTATTCAGGTGAAATTGCTTATTCTGAAGAGATCATAAAACGTTCCGCTGATAGTTATCGACGTATACGTAATACGGCACGATTTTTACTTGCAAACCTTAATGGTTTTGATCCTAAGACGGATTTAGTTAATGCAGAAGATATGGTAGTATTAGATCGGTGGGCTGTGAGTGCGGCTAAAGAAGCACAAGCCGAAATTATTGAAGCCTATGAAAATTATGACTTCCATAAAGTGGTACAACGTATCATGCAGTTCTGTTCTATTGAGATGGGATCATTCTATTTAGATATCATTAAAGACCGTCAGTATACAGCCAAGAGTGATAGTGTAGCACGTCATAGTTGTCAAACAGCGTTGTATCATATTGCGCAAGCTCTAGTACGTTGGATTGCCCCAGTATTATCTTTCACGGCTGACGAAATTTGGCAGTATTTACCTGGTGATAATGCAAATGAATTTGTTTTTGCCGACGAATGGTATTCAGGTTTATTCTCACTTGCAGACAGTGAAAAGATGAATAGCCAATATTGGAATCAAATTCTTAATATTCGTAGTGAAGTTAATAAGGTGTTAGAACAAGGACGTAATGATAAAGTAATTGGTGGATCATTGGAAGCTGCTGTAACATTGTATGCTAATGATCAACTGTTTTCCGCACTCGAATCGTTACAAAATGAATTACGTTTTGTTTTATTGACTTCACAAGCACAGGTTAAACCATTAACTGAGGCTCCAGCCAATAGTTTAGCAACGGAAATTGACGGTTTAAAAATTGTTTTGACAAAAGCTGAAGGGGATAAATGTCCACGTTGTTGGCATTATACCGTTAATAACGATCCGGTGACGCATTTATGTCAACGTTGTGATATTAATATTCACGGTATTGGTGAAGTTCGTAAATTTGCTTAAGTGTTAATTGAATTATTGTTATTCAGGCAAGGTTGACCTTGCCTTTTTTATTCAGAGAGATAGGGTATGAATCAAAATCAAAAAAATGCATCTGGTTTAGCTTGGCTATTATTATCCCTTGTTATATTTATCATAGATATATCGAGTAAATTTTTGATTCATAATAATTTTCGACTTTATGAGTCAATCAATGTATTGCCTTTCTTTTCTATTACATATGCGCAAAATATTGGTGCGGCATTTAGTATTCTTGAAGGGCAACGAACATTTTTAGCAGCAATTGCTATTATAATAAGTAGTTATATTACTTATGTATTATATAAAAATGGTAATCATAAAAAATCAGAGAGTTTTGCGCTAGCTTTAATTTTAGGTGGTGCTATAGGTAACTTATTTGATCGCCTATATCATGGCTTTGTGATTGATTTTCTCGATGTTAGTTTTGGGTCATGGCATTATCCAACTTTCAATTTTGCTGATTGTGCGATTTGCCTAGGTATAGCGATATATATTTTTATCACTGTCCGCTTTAAAAATCGTGATAAATCAGGAGATAATGATGAAAGTCATTCTTGCTAACCCTCGTGGTTTTTGTGCAGGAGTTCATCGTGCAATCAGTATCGTTGAACAAGCAATAGCTTTATTTGGTAAACCAATCTATGTAAGACATGAAGTGGTTCATAATCGTTATGTTGTTAATCGGTTAAAAGAGTTGGGTGCGATTTTTATTGAAGATCTCAAAGATGTGCCTGAGCAATCTATATTGATTTTTTCTGCTCATGGTGTCTCTAAAGCAATTCAGGCAGAAGCTAAACAGCGCGGATTGAAAGTTTTTGATGCTACTTGTCCGTTAGTTACCAAAGTCCATATGGAAGTTGCAAGAGCGAGTCATCGTGGAGAAGAGGTGATTCTAATCGGTCATGCTGGACATATAGAAGTTGAAGGTACTATGGGGCAGTATAGTAATAGTGAAGGTGGAATCTATCTTATTGAATCGGTTGATGATGTCAACTCGCTAAATGTTAAAAATGAAGGATTTCTCTGCTTTACAACTCAAACGACATTGTCAGTCGATGATACGGCTGAAATTATTGCCGCACTATATCGCCGTTTTCCTGCGATACGTGGTCCGCGTAAAAATGATATCTGTTATGCAACAACTAATCGGCAAATGGTAGTGCATGAATTAGCTCAGCAGGCGGATATTGTATTAGTTGTTGGCTCAAAGAATTCATCAAACTCTAATCGATTAGCTGAACTAGCTAGTCGTGAAGGTAAGTCCGCTTATCTAATTGACTTTAGTTCGGATATTAAAACAGAATGGTTTGACAATGTAAAAGTAGTCGGTGTAACCGCAGGTGCTTCCGCACCTGAAGTGCTTGTTAATGATGTGATTGTTCATTTAAATCAATTAGGTTTTAACACATTAATTGAAATGAATGGTATTGTTGAAAATGTCGTCTTTGAAATTCCTAAAGAGCTACGTATCGCTGTAAAAGAATGTTAATTGCTTTTTTTTAATTGCTCAAATTTTTTCAGCAATTCTTCATGTGTTTCAATGTGTTGAGGATCAACAATAATCGCATGATTAATAGGGCAAACCCTTTGGCAAGTTGAGTGTGAATAATAACCAACACACTCAGTACATTTTGCCGGATCAATTTCATAGGTATCAAATCCCATGGAAATTGCATCATTTGGGCATTCTGGTTCGCACATATCACAATTTATGCATTTTGATGTAATTTTTAATGCCATATCAACAGCTTATCCATTTTAAATGGTAAAAACAAGTACTTATAATCATTTCATATTCCGCAGTATTACGAACTTATTGTATCTTTATACAGTATAAAATACAATGACAAACTCAATCTAGTAACGCAAAACAGCAACGTCCCCTCATTTTTTGCTATAGCAAAATTCCGCATGTGTAACACTGACCTAATTTACTTTATAAATAAAGGAATTGGTTATAGTTAACGCTGTAACACAAAAGGCAATAAACATTAGTAACGATGAATATTTGACCGCTTAAGGTAAGAGGGATTCATGTAAACCACTTTATACTAGCGCACACATGCGGATCTGCGTTGCTGCTGCCAAAACAATACCATTATACATTAATAAACCATGGCGCTCAAAACACGAAAAAGAAAATTATTTACGCATTGAATTTAATAAGTCAGGGGCGGTTACTTATTATGATGAATTTCCTAAACACATGTCGCTTAAAGGTAAAAAATTGTGTGAGTATCTAGGAATGACCTTGGACGTAGCTCGTTTTTTCTGATATTTTTCATGACCTTGATGCTGCACCATTTCTTCATTTAACGCCGTTTCAATCACCAGTTTATTCATAAAGCCCGTTAATTTGCCTAAATTTTCCTGAGTTTTTATGCCTTTGGCGAGCTCTGTGGCCATTTCTCGTAGTTTTTTTCGTGCATTTATATCTACCTATTTTTACTCATTAGAGTAGTTCAAAAATAGACAAATACACAAATTTATTTACAGGGTCGAAGATATTGAATTACCCTTAAAGCTCTGTTAATGAGCTTTAATTTTTATTATATTTGATTTTTCAGTATACACGGTGCAATTGTCTGGAATATCTTTATTTATGAAGGACATTGCACCAATTGTTACATTATTGCCGATTTTTAAATTATCTGAAACTATAGTTGTTGATGCTCCTATATTTACATTATCACCAATCACAAAAAAAGAATCTTTTAATTTACCTGTACTGCCAATTGTGGTATTTTGTCTAATTGTGAAATTTTTACCAATTTTTATATTGTCGTATAAAATTATTGAAGAATAATGACAAATAAGTAGTCCTTTATCAATAAATGTACGTTCAATACCGATTTCAACAGAGTACTCTTTAGTTAATCTTCTATTAATTTTATTTGCTAATTTTTTTTGTTTTTTGTTTCCATATTTGGACATTTCATTACATAATCTCCACCAAGCTATATATGTATTTTCCATTTTCCTTATTTTTTTAATTAATTTTATCCAACTGAATTCACTTTTTATAAACTCAATTTCCCAACATTCTTTCAAAAAATTCAAATTGTGCGTCATTAAAAACTTAATAATGTGAAAATATTTAATCATACAGTGTACCTTATTTTAAGTTTGCGCCAATATCTATCATTATATTAATAATTTTTTAACTTATCATTATTTAATGACAATTGTGAGTAGCTATAAAAAATAACAAATATGGAGATATAAAACGTTGAGTATTACTACCAGTGTATTTTTACCATTGATTATTACTAGGCAGCACTGCTAAATCATTCATTTGATTGTGAATCAAGTTGTTCTTTTATTCTCACAAATCATGAGTTGTTGGCGCGGTTTAATTTTCAATTAATTTTTTCATGATATATTAAAAAAGCCCTTTCGGGCTTGGTTAAATAGATCTGATAACTAGCGCTATAATCGTTGCGACAGCTCCGATTAAGCCTGTTAAGATGAAAACAGAATATCAAAACGAATCTTTGAATTCAATAACTAAGTGTGAATTATTAACTAAAATGATGGAGACAATAAAAGAAGTAAGTCATTTATAATAATTAATCTGTCGCCAAGCAAAGTTGTGATAGCATCAGAGAATATAAACAACGTAACCCTAAAGAAGTAAACCAGATTTGTTACCTAAAGAGTAAGGGTTTGATGAATAAAGTCATTGCTCAAATACTAGTAAGGCATATTTCAACGATTTATCGAGAACTAAAACATAACAAAGACTATTATGAATTTTACTACCACGTAAAGCCCATGGTTTCGCTTTGGCCAGACGAGAAACTAGTGGTTAGCGAGTAATCTGAATAGTTAATGGTTTGGAATATTGAACATAAGCTTTAAAAATAATGGAGCATAGAATGAATAAGTCATTTTATTGGTGTGAGCCATGAACATATTTACCAATATGTTTATTAAGATAAAAAATTGGAGGAAAGTTTTATCTTAATTTAGGGCACTTAGCAAAGATACGGCAAAAGAGAAGCGATACTTATCAGTGACGAGGATTGATAGCAAATGCGATGAATTATAGAGTGCTGCGACCTAAAATTGTAGACATCGGAAGGCTTTTGTATGATTTTAAAGCTGATACCATCATGATCGCTAATTATCAAATATATCAAAGACACTTGATTGTAAATACTGTTTTGTTGATTCCTATTTATCTTGGGATCGAGGAATAAATCGAAATACGAATGGAATAATCAGGAGTACTTTCCAAAAAATGGCATATTGATAATATTATGGATAAAGAGGTTTTGGTAGTGGCTCATCACTAAAATAATTGTCCAAGAATAAGGCTCAAGTATAAAACACCCTATGAAGCTTTTTTTAAACTGGATTCGCACTTAGCTGTTGAACTTAGGAAATTTCATATGATAACATTGCGCAAGAACTTGTATGCAGATATTAGGGATAGGGTAAACTAATCTTGTCTATTTATTGAATTAGAATAATTAATCCACTATTTTAGCAAAAGATGTGTTGTGGCAGAACAAAAATAGCAACACTACTCGATGGAAAACTTATCTTAGACGAAAAGGTTGTTAACCAAATTTAATCTGATAGTCTCCTATCAAATACGGGTAATTGTTAGATCAGGTGAGAACTATAACAAATAAATTAAGAAGTTTAGCTTATAAATTTTTTGCTAACATATTACAGTAATTATATCAATAAAATCATAAGAGAGCATGAGATGAAATTTAGTAAAAGTAGTGATGTTACTATAGTCTTAACAAGTTGCGGTAGATTCGATTTATTAAGTAAAACACTTTCATCATTAAATATATTCAATACTTACCCAATTAGAAAAATCATTCTTACAGAAGATTCTGGTAATAGTGATGTCGCTAAATTAATTCCTGAAGATTGGTTACCATTTACTGAGTTATTAGTAAATAAGGAAAAGTTAGGACAAATAAAATGTATAGATAAAGCTTATCAACTTGTTGATACAAAATATATTTTTCATTGTGAAGATGATTGGGAGTTTTATCGTTCAGATTTTATAGAAGAATCTAAATTAATTCTTGAAAAAAATGATAAAGTGATTCAAGTATGGCTAAGAGATTATAATGATGATATAAAAATAAATTATCCCTTTCATTATCCAGCTGAAAAATTTATATTAAATGATATATTTTATTATAAATTAGGTAGTAATAATGATAAATGGAAAGGTTTTAGTTTCAATCCTGGTTTAAGGAGAAAATCAGATTACGATACCATATCATGTTATTTTTGTGAAAATAAATCATCAGGCGAAACAGAAAGTTATTTAACCAATGTTTATTATCAAAAGGGTATGTATGCAGTATTTTTGGAAAAAAGTGCAGTTAAACATATTGGTTGGAGTCGTCATGTATTATCTCATGAAGAATTACAAAAATTAAAGTTGAAAAAAAGAAAAAAACTTAAATACTTAATTATTGGATTTGTTATAGGATTTTTAATTGGCTTATTCTTTACTTATTTACTTAAATAAGTGTATTAAAATTCAAACTAATGATATATCTATTTTTTTTGATGAAATTTGAAAAATCAGTTAATTATAAATCAACCTGATTTTTTGCTTTTATTTTTAGCCAGTTTTTTTTCGGCTAAGGCTAAAAAAAAGACGCCACAGAGAATAATAATAGCGCCTAAAATATGATTTAGCTTTGGTGGTTCGTTAAAAATATAATGTGAAACAAACATCACAGTAATAATTTGTAATCGTGATGCTGCAAAGGCTGGCCCTACTGGTACTTTTTTTAGAAGAATCATCCAGGTTAAAAATGCCCCGAGGTAACTAATGCAAGTCATATATATCCATTTATTGGTCAATATACGCATAACCCAAGCGAAAGAGTAATTTACAGGCTCAGCATAATTAGCGCTGAATTTAAAGCCAGTTTGTCCTAAGGTATCAAAAAAGAGTAAAAACAGAAAACCGATCGGATAGTATTTTTTCATTAACCAATTCCTACAATAATGACACCAGCAGTAATTAACCCCACTCCAAGTACCCGGAAAAAAGTAAGCTTTTCTTTGAATAAGATGTGACCAAAAATCATAATGGTAATGATGTTTGCTGAACCAAGTAAGATTGCTTGTGACAATGGTATATAACTGAGAAAGGCAATCCATAATAAAAATCCGATAGCATAAGATGTTATCCCAAGCCATAGCCAGCGATTAAACAGTAATATTCGCCAATAATCAAAATCAATCCGATGATGTGATGAAATAGCAGCATATTTAAAAGCAATTTGGCCAATCGTATCACAACATAAATTAGCTAGCCATAATAAGATAATTAATATTGTCATAAAAATTCAGTAGTTATTGTGTGATTAATTTGCATGTATGACATAAACCATGAATTTCTATTACACTATGTTTGATCTGAAATTGTTGTTGTTTGGCTAATGCTTTAAGTGTATCGGCTACTTGTTCACTGTTGCTTTCAGTGATTTGTTTGCAATTATCGCAAATGATTAGGATTGAAATGTGATCTAATTGATTGAAGTGTGGGCATATTACATAACTATTTGATGACTCAACTTTATGAATAAAATCCTGTTCTAATAAAAACTCAAGAACGCGATAAATAGTAGGTGGTTTAGCGTGCGGTTCTTCTATTTTTAGTAAGTCTAAAAGCTCATAAGCACTCATTGCTTTTTCAGATTTTAACATAATAGCTAACACAATTTTTCGTTGTGATGTAAGTTTGATATTCCGTTTTTTACAAACCGCTTCTATTCCATCAATAATTGATTGATGTTGTTGGGATAGTTCCATTTTTAATTCACTATATTTTACTGGCATTAGCTCGCTTACGCCTTATTTCTTTAGGATCATTAATTAATGGTCGATAAATCTCAATGCGATCACCATCATTTAATATATAGTTTAAATCAACCAGGTTACCATATATACCAATTTTATGATTTTCTAAAGTGATATGGCAAGTTTCCAGAATGTTAGATTCGGTAATTGCTTGTAAAACATTTGCTCCTTTAGTCATTTGACAATCAATTATTGTAGGACACTCAGGCAGAGCGTAGATAAGCTGGATATTAATCATCATCGTTCATTTTTTGCCATAAAGTTGTTTAGCACGATCGGTAAAAGCGACCACCATATTTTTCATAATCTCTTTAAAAACTGGGGTAAAAGTAACATCGAGTAATTTATTTTTAAATTCAAAAGTTAAATCAAACGTTATTTTACATTGTCCAACAGAAATTGGGGTAAAAGTCCAAGTTCCAACTAAATGTTTGAATGGTCCGTCAATTAAAGAAATCTCAATTCGATTTGGCGCATCGAGTCGATTTATGGTAGTGAATTTCTTTTTAAAACCCATTTTTTCAATTTCAATATAAGCGAGTATAAGATTGTTTTCACGTTGGAGAATACCCGTGTCAATACAGTCTGGAACAAATTGAGGATATGCATTAATATCATTAACTAATTCAAACATCTGCGCAGCAGAATAAGGTTCATTGATTTCTTGATAAACACGAGTCATAAATTTAAAAATATTAATTAGCTTTAAAAAGTTGTAGCATATAGTAGCATGTAAATTTATAATACGTATATTATGGCAAAGAAAAAATTTTATAAGCCGGGTTCGGCTACAATTGCACTAAATAAACGCGCTCGCCACGAATATTTCATTGAAGAAGAAATAGAAGCAGGGTTATCCTTACAAGGCTGGGAAGTAAAATCGCTACGAGCTGGTAAAGTAAATATTAGTGACAGTTATGTATTACTTAAAGAGGGTGAAGCATGGCTTTTTGGTGCAACAATAACGCCTTTGAGTGTTGCATCTAGTCATGTGGTTTGTGATCCTACTCGAACGCGTAAATTGTTATTAAATCAAAAAGAGTTAAGTTCTTTATTCGGTAGAATCAATCGCGAAGGATATACTGTGGTTGCTTTATCCTTATATTGGAAAAATGCGTGGGCTAAAATAAAAATTGGTGTTGCCAAAGGGAAAAAACAATTTGATAAGCGCGCTGATGAAAAAGATCGTGAGTGGCAGGTGAATAAAGCACGTATTATGAAGAATGCTAATCGTTAACGCTATTTTTATCCTTTTTTAATGACTTCTTGAACCAGAGTAACTGGCATCAGTTACTCATACATCTTATTCATCATCCCTATGATGAGTTATTTTGGTAAGTATCCTAATGTTTATAATTATAGAAAAACCTTCAATTATTTTAAATTATTGATAGTTAATAACATTATATCAAATAGATACAGATTATCCAATTTATGTTAAGTTATTAATATTGATTTAATTATTTGATTAAATTCAATATTTTAAATTTAATGGGTTAAATAATAAGGGGTATTAAATGAAAAAGTTAGCGACAATTTGTGCAGTATTAGGTACCACGGCACTATTATCGGCTTGTACTAGTAATAAAACCTATACGGACGATTTAGCGGGTCATCGTTTTGTATTAACGACTGCAACATCAAATGTATTAACCGTGACAGCTCCACCAGTAATTGAATTCTATCCACAAGCTCAAAGTGACAGACTTAAAGTGGTCGGAAAGATGTGTAATAACTTTAATGGTATCGCGACTTACCGTAATGGTATTTTACATGCTGATAACCTAGTTATGACGCGGGCAATTTGTAGTGAAACAGCTTTAAATATGTTAGATGCTGAAATCAGTAGAATGTTTATTCGTGGTATTAAGGTTGATAAACGAGGTGATCAATTAGTTTTAAGATCCGGTAATACCACTTTAATTTATACGCAAGAAGATATTAAACGCTAATATTTTTGGTACGAATAAAACCGCATTTAATTATAATTAAGATGCGGTTTTTTTATGACACAGTATTTATATAATGATGCATTCACAAATTAGATTACAACGCGTTTACGATCCAATCCCATTATCCAATATATATTGTTATCTAGTGGATCGATTATGGCCACGAGGTATTACCAAACAACGTTTACAAGGGATAATTTGGTTAAAAGATATTGCTCCAAGCCATGAGCTACGCCGCTGGTATCATGCCAATTCTGATCAATGGCAGCTTTTTTATCATAAATATTGGCAAGAGCTTGAAAAAAAACCAGTCGTATCGACATTAATTACATTATTAAAACGACGTAAAACGATCATGTTACTTTATAGCAGTCCAGATCATGAACATAATCATGCGATCATTTTACGTGACTTTTTGTTGAATAAATTAAATAATCAATAATTATCTAGTTTAAAACGCTAAAATTGAGTATAATGAGTTTACCATTTTGGGGCTGATTCTGGATTCGACGGGATTTGCGAAACCCAAGGTGCATGCCGAGGTGCGGTAGGCCTCGTAAATAAACCGCAAAAAATAGTCGCAAACGACGAAAACTACGCACTAGCAGCTTAATAACCTGTATAGAGCCTTCTCTCCCTAGCCTCCGCTCGTAGGACGGGGATCAAGAGGAGTCAAACCCAAACGAGATCGTGTGGAAGCCTTGCTTGGGGCGGAAGCATTAAACTTAATCAAGCTAGTCTATCGGTAGCGTGTTTGTCCGCAGCAGGTAGGCGAAATCTAAAGACAAACTACGCATGTAGTACCAAGGATGTAGAAATTTCGGACGGGGGTTCAACTCCCCCCAGCTCCACCAACTATCTTCTGTCATATTTTTAAATAGCAAATACATTGAATATAAATAAAAGATTTAAAGTTTTCTTTACTATCATTAATCCCCATTAAGATCTATTAATCGCAGATAACAATAAATGTAACCTAAGTTGAATTTTGAAAGAGCGGTCAAAAATTAATTTACAGTGATGAAAGCATCAAAATACAAGATCACTTTACATCACAAAGATTCTTTCTCTGTTTTAATGATAAAAAATATTCTGATTATAATACTCAAGCATTAGTGACTGTACAAAGTAACTTGATGGGGTCTTATTTGGTTAATTATGAACTTTCAAGACAGAATCTAGATTGAGTTCATGCTTTTATCTCTCGCATAACGACAAAAATAAAGTCAGGCGCGCCTATAATCGTTCAACCTATTTAAAACAAGCGTAAAGAGCTGATGACTTGGTGAGGGAAACGGGTTTGTGAAAACTTAAGTGCTCTATCCTATTATAGCTTTTTTAAAATATTACAGTCTCACCTGCTCATTATCTAAGTAAGTATATTTAAATTTTTCACCATATAATGATTCATAATATATGATGTAGTTAAAGCTAATTCCTTTATGAAAAAGGTATGTTTGCGCAATAGCACATTTAGGTGCTCTATTTTTTATTTTTATCAATGCCAATTCTTCATTAATAGCCATTGTGTCACCATTTCTTGGTGTCAAAATATAAAAACAACTTTCATCCAAACCGAGCTTTTGGATAGCCAGATAAAATTTAACCTCTGAATCTCCAATAATCTCCTTACCATTAACAAAAACCTCTAAATCCTTAATTATTGCAGTCCCTAACCCATTATTAATTATATATACACCAAATAACTCTTCATCCCTATTATCCGAAAAATATGAATTGATATGAGGAATAACAGAAAGGCGGTTATGTTCTCTTGTCAATGAGTTTTGTTGAAAAGTAAAGTATACGGCTATAATAGAAATCATAACGGAAAATATAGAAAGATAAGTCCCTAAATTTTTATTTGATATATTTTTCGCATTCTTTTTTTTCTGTTGAGACATAAATTAATTCTGTTTAATTAATGAATTGTTATTTTCATATTTCAAAATCATTTCAGCCAATTTATCATCTTCCGCGTACAAATAAGCTAGTGGTATATCTAAAGCTTCAGCTAATCTTCCGGCAGTATCTAAACTTGCTTCATGAACCCCTTGTTCGTACCTATTAATACGAGTACTTGCGACAAATTCATCAATTCCAGCTAATTTACCTAGTTCTTTTTGCGATAAACCACGCTCAAGTCTGATATGCTTCAATCTTAAGCAAAATATAGAACGATATTTGTTTTTATTCTTTATACAGCCTTCTGAGATGAATTGCCTAAGGTTACAATAATCGTAGATCTTACATATATCTGATACTACGTATAACGTAATTTAAAAGTACCAATAGTTGGGTGAAATAACAGCAAGGATTGCAAATAAAAACATTAATAAGTTTTCAAACTCTTCTAGCCAATCATCTGGCATAACGTACATCTCATTATACTCAGCAGCAAAATGAATAATATGTGAATATTTACTAAGTGCTTTATTGTTATACGGCAACGTAGCAAACATATCCCGACAAATATAGGCTCCATAAAGAGGAAGATGTTGTAAAACAGAGCGATTAAAGTTATCTAAAGCTTCATCATCACAGGCTGATGAGCATATGTACCCGCCATTTTATTTAATCTTTTTAATTACAGCTTCAGGATTGAGTGAAAGTAATCGAGCAATATGCACAAACTCCACCACATCTAAACGGCGTTCTCCACTTTCAACCTTGGCAATAAAAGATTGTGGCCGATTTAATGCTTGTGCTAGTTTTTCTTGGGTTATGTTTTGCTTAATTCTTGCTTCTTTCAGTGTATGAATTACAAATTGATACTTTTCCGAGTAGATGGATGCCATAGATTTTCTCAGTGATTTTTATTTATCAATTATCATCCAATTTTCGGATTATCCCAAAACGGATTTTTATTTATGATTGGCTTCTTATTTTTATAAATATTATCTAAAATTTGATTAGTGTTTAAACCTAATAATCTTGAGATTAGAACAAACTCAACAACGTCTAGATTTCTTTCCCCATTTCGATTTTTGCAACAAAAGATTGGCAACGATTTAATGCTTAGGCTAATTGTCTTTGAGTAATTCCCTTAGCTGTACGCGATTCTCGTAATGTTTTAATTAGATATTGATATTGTTCAGAATAAATAGACGTCATAATTACGTTTCTAAATAAATTCTAAAATCGAATATCTATCATTTACTTAATTATCCCCAAATAGGATCATTAAGGTTGTTTAATGAAAATAGTTAGGTAGATACTTATGATGAAACAAGACTGGCATCCTGCCGATATTATTGCTGCATTGAAAAAGAAAGGAACAACGCTATCTGCGTTATCTAGACAATCTGGCTATGCACCTTCAACGCTCTCTAACGCACTTGTTCGCCCATGGACAAAAGGCGAGCTGATTATTGCCAATGCATTAGGTGTAGAGGCTAAACGGATTTGGTCCTCTCGTTATAGAAAGAAAATTTGGGTATTGCGAATTAAAAAATGTGAATAGAAACAATATCTATTGCGGACAATACTAAAAAGTCGGACTCAATAAAATGCACGGCTCACGGCACGCTTACACTTTACACGATAAAAAACGTTTACTGGTTGGAAATCACCGAGAACAGGAAATTAACTAGTAAAGAGCTAATGCCTAGCAATAAAACAAGATCAACAGTCTCGGTAAATAATTAGCAGAAAATTGAGGCATTAGCGGCTTCTGAAAATCAAAAAATCCTTTAACGTGTTAATATATTATATCAATATTAACAAAGAATTAACTTATATTTAATTCTTTGTATTTATCTATGAATTCTTTATGATAAACTTTAGATTGTTGTAATAACTCTTCATAAGTTTTTGCAAAAACATCACCTGATTTCCGATATGTTTCTAATTTATTTTTTGTTTTCCAATCCGTTTTTTTCGCCCCACCGATAACATAGCATACAACATTTGAAATAGATGTATCTGTTGAATAATATTCTTTGATAAAAGCCTGATATTCATACGCCTGTTCTAATGCTTTCTCATCTATTTCATAACGGCTACGTTTTATTTCAACGATATACAATACCTGACCTAATAAATTAGAACATAGAAAATCTATTCTCCTATTTTTTTCATCTAAAGTACCATCTGGATAGTTTTCTTTCAATATTTGTGAATAACGAACTTCATCTTGAAATTCTAAAATTCTGGGATCTATTAGCCAAGGAAAATCTTTAAGAAAATTGTGTAATGTGGGTACTTCTTTCGTATCATTAATAATACAATTTTCGAATTGGTTTATAACTTGTATTCTTGTTTCTGCAAGGGCTGCGTACTGTTTAGCTTCTACAATTCGCCAATCAGTTAATAAACGGATTAACTCAGTTTTATGACTATCATTAATATCTAATTGAACAATTTCATTAGCATATTCTTTAAAATCTTTATTATCAAATTTAGCAATAACATTTTTTACAACATTCTCAACTATATCATTATCGATATTTGGTGCTGACAATATTGGAGTTAAGATTTTTTGGCCTAATTCTTTTTCATACTTAGGTAGATCATTATAAAATTTATCAACGTCAATATTCTTTGATTTTAGTTCATTAGATTTTATCTGTGACCGTTTTTTTTTCCATTCTGCACCAACTTTTTTTATTATATCTTGTAAATATACTCTTAATTCTTTAGTAAGATCATTTTCCCAATTTAAAGAGTGTCTATCCGTTGAAATCAGATCTATATGCTCTTCATCAATAAAATCAATTGACAAATATCCCGTTACATAACTATGAAATTGATCATTATCACGTGCTCCATAAAAATCAGCCTGATTTACAATTTTTCCTCTCGAAGTCAAATAAATGCCACGCATATCTGGTGATTTAATTGGTGTTTTAGATGTAATGATTTTACCTACAATATTATTTTTATTAATATAATCTGTTTTTGTTAGATTTTGTTCTGGAAAAATCCACTCAAATTGGGTTTCTAAATCTTCAAATTTTGATTCATTTGTAATAACGAGAGGTTTTGATAATGAAGAATTTTTCAAAGAAACTTTAATTTTATCAAAAATAATAAATTTTTTTGCGAGGCTTGAAGATATATCATTTATATCAAAGGATGATTTTCTGCGAATATTTTCCAATATAATTTTGGTGTAATTAGGAACCGTAACAGGATCGTTTATAAAGTTTATAACAGGATTATATTTACCATCTTTTGAACTCAAAATTAAATTTAAATCCATTGTAAAGCTGTTTTTAAAACCATTTTTTACAGATTCAACAGTAACTATATCACTAATACCAAAAACGGATAATTTACCTAATCCTTTCTTACCAATTGGTTTTCGTCCTTTTGGTGAAATATCAGAATCATGTCGACGATTTCGGCCTATAACTAAATATTTAGTGTTAAGTTCATCAAAAGTCATTCCATGTCCATCATCTATATAAATAATTGTTTTATGTGAACCATCATCCTGAAATTCAATTGAAACATTTTCAGCATCAGCATCCCATGAATTAGAAATTAACTCAGATAAAACGCTTGGTAATTGAGAATAGAGAGAGACTCCCAAATGTTGAATTGTATTTGGGTCAAAACTTAGTTCTAATTTTCTATTGGACATTATTTTAATTCCTTATGCAAATAACCCTAAAATGTGAAGTAAAATAAAATATTATAGTTCTAAAAAATTATTTAGATAAAGTCATGATAATAATTTCAAAACAATTTCTGCAATCTGTTTAGCCAAAAAAGGAGGAACCGCATTACCTACCTGAATATATTGCTGAGTTCTATTTCCTTCAAAATAATAATTATCAGGGAAAGTCTGTAAACGTGCAGCTTCACGAACTGTTAAACTACGGCATTGTGTTGGATCATAGTGAATAAAATAGTGACCATCTTTAGAAATATGACTGGTTATAGTTGTCGCAAAATTATTTGCTGATTGAACGCGGAATCTATCTGCATATATACCAGTTTGCCAGTTTGCATGCATAGGGGCAAGTTCCGCTGGAAAATCTCTAGATTTCGGTGAAGTACCATAATTGAGTAACGCGTGAATCGAACAAAAAGCGTAACGCAACAGGTCTAATTCAATATGTCCTCTTGTTTCATGATTTAGTACACACTGTAGTTTTTTGTCTAACAACCAGCTTTTAATTGGTTCTTCTATTAACGTTATCTTTTCACAATCATATTGGCTACTTTGCCGCGGAAGTTTTCTTCGCGGTTCAAGTTTAAGTGACTCTAATACATTTTTGTCATATTTTTTTTCCAATAGTTTTTTTAACTGGGCTATATGACAGGAAACGGTTTTAGCCCATAACTCTTCAGTATCCTTTTGTTTAGAAAGACCACTTCTTAATGGAGGTAAATCATCAATGATACTTTTCACTGTTACAGGATAATGTTCAGAACGAGTTAATATATCAGGTATTGCTTTTATATCGTTTCTGACACCTAATAAAATGACTCTATGTCTTGCTTGGGGAATATCATAAAGCTCAGAACGAATTAAAAAATCAGAAAGATTATCATATTCAGGATTAAAAGGATCGTTGGTTTTAGTGACCAGTGAATAAATTCTATAACCTAGCATATCAGGTGTATTAGTTGCAGCACTAGGATTTCTTAAGTCTTTCAGTATTTCAGGAAATATTAGCGTATCTTTTACTTTAGCCGATAAAATTCCCCTAACGTTTTCCATTACAAACACTTCTGGTTTGACAATCGCCAATACTTTTAAGTACTCTTTGTATAAGAAATGACGGTGATCGTCTTCTGCTTTGTAATCCTTATTGCCTGCATTACGAGAGCGTCCGGCTAAAGAATAGGCTTGACAAGGGGGCCCTCCAATTACAATTGTAGGCCCTTTATGACGGGCAACTACCTCTTTTATTTTTGCATGAATAAGCTGGTTATTTTCACCTAAAGTTTGTGGTGCATACAATGTTTCTTCTAAAGCTTGATTAAATTCATTAGGATATTTTTGAATTAGTTGTTCTTTAGTAATTTTATTTTGTACATAATTATAATAATCTTTAAGAGATTGGTGGTGATTAGATAATTGACGAAATAGCGCTCTAGTGATTAGAGTTTTATGTGCTGCTGGGTCTTTTTCTACCGAAACGCCTATTTTAAACGCTTTTCTACCATCGTATTGAGTACACGAACTAAAACCTTCACCCAATCCTCCTGGACCTGCAAATAGATCAATAACTAATATTTCTTTATTACTCATTATGATATAAATTTTACTATTTAACATTATGCATAAGGATATGATACTAGCATGACTTCATAGAGCAGTTAATTATTATTTTCTCCAATTAGCTGGCTTTTTTTTAACAAAAAAATTCAAGGTCAAAATAGCTTACCTAGATAAAAAAGATAAATTATAGTGACTTACTCATCTATGATAAAACGATGTATAGTAAAAACAACTCATTTCCCTAATTTATTCCTAAATTGGAACATAAAAACTTAAATATTTTTATTCAATTAATCAATTTATTATAAAATAATTTAACTGCCTCCAGCTTATTAAAGTCCGTAATTCATTGAAAAAATAATGCAAGAATTATTTATTTTTTGTTTTGAGTTTCAGATAGTTAAATAAAATGGATACCATTTAATTGGTATTGTATTATCAATAATAGACGTATATATTCATGCTGTGAATTAATGGTGCACTTAATATTTAGGACATTAAATAAAATTCTTTTAAACTTAACGAGTTTTATTCAAACAAGGAATTGAAGAAATCATAATAAATTTTTTAATGTTTTCCATTCATGTTTAAATTTATACTTAAAAAAGATAGAGAGTAGATACATTTTAGCTTTATTAATCGGATCATTTTCGTTTTTTTTGATGTTACAAATTTTATTAATCAATATATCTGTATCAAAAAACCAACAAACGGGTGGAACTGGGACCACAGTATTATAATAGCAAGCAGGTGCCACATAATTAAATAAAACATATTCAACATGGGATGTAGGAAATAATTTTGCAATGGAAGCTATATAGCTATAATCTATCCTTTTATCCACAAATAGATCAGAAAGAGCAATGTAAAGTTTTTCTTCATTTAAAATATATTCCATTTAGTAAATTCCTCTATTTCATCATCAAGGCTATCAGCAACAGCGGAACCAATCATAGAACCACCAATACTACCAATAAAGACAACAGCTAATGCACATAATGGAGCTCCAGGACCACATATTGATGATACGCCTAATGCGGCAAGCCAGCCCCCAGCAAAAGCTCCTCCGATTCCAAGACCTTGCTTTATAGTTTCTTTGGTTTTATTTTGGGCATTAAGTATCTCATAGGTGGCAAGGGATGCAGTCACTAAAATACCGACTTTACCTAAAACATTTAATCGCTTCACTTTTGTGCTAAAATTTATATTATTCCGACCGGAAGATTCAATTAATTCATAATAAATAGTATTTTTCTGTAATCTTGTAAGATCTTGGAAATTCACTTTAAACTTTCTTTGCGCATATTCATCTAATAAATTATTTAAAACTGGGGGGGCTTTCTTATATTTTTCAGCTATTGCCACTCCATGAGTTGATGTGAATTTTCTATGTTCCGCCATAATTTGATTTCTCATTTTATAACAAAATTCTGCACCATCTTTTACCGTTAATTGTTTAGAGTTAACTAATTCTCTGACTTCTTGTGACATTCTTCTAATGTTATTCACATAATTTTGCCTTACTTGTGAATCGCTGATCGCATCTTTTGAGAATTTCATTGCAGTATTGTTTAGTGCAGAAATCGCGTTATCTAATATCTGATCTTGCTCATCGATTAAATGTTCTTTTCCTACAGGGTATTGGCCTGGTATTTCTGTATATAATTGTATAACCATAAAAATTAACCTAATATGTTTTTTAATAAAGTTTCTGTTATGCTTGATGTAATATTATCATTTTCCAAGTATTTTAAATTCTCAATTTTTATTTTTGCATTATCACATTCTGTATCAATCGGGATCCTTGCTTTATTATTTTTATCGAAGCAGCCTTTTAATAATTGACCATTATCTAGAGTAATAACAAAGCTCAGACCTGAGTAATCTTTGTCTAAAGGAAGTTGGAAACCAATCCATTTATCCGATACATTTTTGTTAAATGGCTGTTTATTTTCGACGAATGATGATTGATATAAATTTGGTTGGTTGTTGCTTAAGGTGTCAATAAACATGGTGCTTTTAGTGGCAATAATTCTATGACTCCCAATGGGAGAGCATTTACAAGCAATGATGCATCCATCGTAAGCAGCAGGTTTACCATCAATGATAATATTTTTAGTTCCTTCAATAATTTTGCCGGAGCTTTTACACTTCGGGCAGGTTGCTATATCACCTAATAGCGCTATCCCGTTAGTACCACAAAAACTACTTCCAGAGGCTGTAATAATACGACCACCAGTATTTGTTTCATCATCAATGACTGCTATTCGTTTTGTCATTCATTAATTTTCCTATGCAGTATTGTATTTTTTTAATTTTATTATAAACGAAACAGAGTAAAAATAGTATTAAGTAGATCTCAATTTAAAATCTTCATAACAATAAAAGTTAGACATTACAGATTTGATTTTAACCCCCTAATTTAAATTAGGAGGCTAAAAGGGATTGTAATGGTTATTAAGTTTAATGAGCATACTGAGTAACAATATAAGATTCATTATTAACAATGAACCCCTCTATCTTCAAACTGCAAATACCGAGTTAAAGCGCTTCAACGATGATGCTCAATTAGCGGTGCATGGCTTAATGATCTATCACTAGTAACACAATGAAGGGAGTCAAATTTAATCTTGATGTGATTAAAACGACACTCACGCATAATCATAAAAACGAAGTAAGACGAACTTTAACGTACATCATATCTTGAAAAGCGAAAGGAATGAATAAGTTGGTAGGAAAAACTGATTTATTAAAGAGATCATTAAAATAAAAAGAGGTATAAACCCCGTTAGTTATTTTATCTCTAGTTCAGTATAAACATTCTAAAGAAGATCTTTATATATTAAGTAAATACATAAGCTTAAAAAAATAGTTATTTTAATTTCCGCAAATTAACTTTTATTTGTTAATCATTTTGCATAAGTGTATTACTAACTATTTTGAACTCTTATTTAACAGACCAATCTAATTTAGTGCGAGAATATAGATACTTATAAGTTTATATTTTGCTCCTTAGCATATAATGATTTCAATATTAATTATGTTATTTTTTCTCGTTTATTTTTAAATATCGAGCACTTTGATTCCACTCATTTAGAATAATTTCATCATCATTACCGTGAAAATAAGCCAGCCACAGTTACTCAGAGAATTAACAGAAAAGAAATCAGTAAATCCTTAGATTACTAAAAAAGGTAGGCAATACGTTTATCAATATTATGGTAGTAGCGTATATTTAACTTGTTGATACTAGTTATTAATAAGTAAAAATACTGGGTATATGTCGTATTTTTCAACTAAAAAATCAGTATTATTTCACTATTTTGGAAAAATAGTATATGTAAAAGCACCTTCTATTAAAGCATTAATTATTCAATTTAGAGAAAATATTAGTGAACTCAATCACTTTACCGAAAAACACGGAATTTATATTGATAAGATTTATTTGAATAATAAATTACTTGAACGAAAAATATATTACCGCTGATCTGGTTAAAACGGATATTTCGCTGAATGATGGCATCGTAGATACATTTTCATTTATACAGCCAAGGGAAAGCAATTATGAACAAGGTAAAACGGCGAAGGTTTGGGTAATTATCGCCAAGAATTGTTTATGATTATTAGGTTGTTAGTTAACAAATTTTTATGCTGATTTGTTATGGGTTATACTATAATTATGATATAAGGTATAGCAAAAGATCATGGTTAGACATAGTTATAAAGAGGGATTTTGGTAAATGAAAATTTTAAAATTAATCAAAAATTGTTTAATCATGCTTTTAGCCTATTTAATAATATGTAACTTTGTAATCTATCTCTATGCCCAGCAACAGCCTATCGATAATGCTGATACGGTGGTTGTATTAGGGGCAAAAGTTATTGGAACGCCTGCGCGACCTCATCCGACGTTGAAAAAACGTTTAGATATTGCCGTAACTTATTTACAAAATAATCCACAATCAAACGTTGTAGTGTGTGGTGGACAAGGTAAAGATGAATCGGCTACTGAAGCAAGTGTAATGGCTGATTATTTAAAGAAACACGGTATTGATTCCTCAAGAATTTATATTGAAGATCAATCGGCTCGTACGGCTCAACAATTTATCTATGCTAATAATATTTTACCTTTAGGTCGTACAGTAGTGATAACTAGCGATTTTCACCTGTTACGTTCAATAATGTTGGCCAAACGTTCAGGAATTGATAAGGTGTCAGGTTTATCTGCACCATTAGATCTTGCCAATCGCGACAAATACAGAGCACTATTAAGAGAGCCATTAGCTTTAATAAATTCTTGGTTATTTGATCATCCCAAAAGCGACAATTAAGTGAAAATTAAAATGGCTAATGATATCAATTAGAACAGCTTTTCAAATTTTTATAATGCTATTGTTTTTGTGAACACAATGAGTTACTGCTATATAAACAGTATTTGAGCGTGCTCCTTTTATCGTTTTAAGTTAATGGAATAGTATATTTTTCAATTAGTTATCCGCTAAAATTGATCAAGGGACGATAAATCATTAGCTCAATTCCTGCGTCAAAATGTCCTTGGTCCTTGGCTTTTTTTAAGTAATTTTCCCCAATCTTGTAAAGTTGGGTATATTTAATTAAGTTTGTGCCCATTTGATATTGGGCTTCCATATCGCCATTATCGGCATTTTCTTGTAAATGTGGGATGGAATTTATTTTTGTAAATGCTTGGCAGTAATCTGGCGTCTCTTTTATTGGATTATCTGTACAATATCGGTTATACCAATATGCGGCTTTTGAATAATTTTTTTCGCTGAATCTACCCCATTTATAGTGTTCTGCAATCTCATATTGTCTCTCTTTATGACCATCTGTTGCTGAGGCTTCAAGCCAAAATAAAGCATTTTGCTCATCTTCTGGGTCATAACGTAATTGACTAATTTTCTGATAATTTAAATAGATCGCATATTTTATGTCGACATCATCAAAATAGCTTAAATATTTAATATAACACAGATTAATTCTATTATAATTCATAATATTATTCTCTATATAGGTATAACCATATCGATAAATCTTACTGTATAATTCAGCCATTTTTAGTAATAATTTGGGATCTTTATTGGTAGCATAGGAATAATAATTGATGGCATTAATATATTTATGCTCATTTTCATACCATTTGCCAATAGCGACAGCGGTATTAAAGTCAGGATTTTTTTTATCAAATTTTTGTAATAAGGTATATATTTCTTGTTGTGTTGGTTTCTGCTTGAGATGATCAGCATAGACAATACAAGCTTCTGAAGATGTAATAATACAAGCTTTATTAAAATAGGTGAGTGATTGATTAATTGCCGTATCACTATAATAATAACTCAAATATAATAAAGTTGGCACATCATTAAGATTGGCCATTTTTACGATCAGTTCAATTATGTTATCATCATTGGCCGAGTCAGAGCGTTGCTCTGATGGTGTAAGATGATTATTTTCGTCTATACTGAAATATAATTTTTCAATAGTTTCTTCTATTTTAGCCAACGCAATGAAATATAATACTTCTTGAGAATCTATATCCATTATTTGTTCAAATAATTTTCTAGCTTTTTCTAATCGGCTATCAGTATAAACAAGATTATTGAGATACAATTGACCCATTAAAAACATTGCATAATGATTGGTATCTAAACTATGCTTTTCCAAATAGGTAATTAAGTTCCTAAAGTGAGAGGTAGGAATTCTTTCGACTTTACCTTGTTTTACTAATTCTGAGATAGAATCAAGATCGCCATTAATAATTGCCATTGTATATAAAGTGATCGCTTTTTCATGCAATTTATGTGTTATATATTGTATTGTATTTTCGCTTGGTGCTTGGCATTCTATATTTTCAATGTCATTTAAATAAGATTGTTCATTTATAATTGTTTTAATATTGTTAATTTCATCATTCAAAAGGAGCTTATAAAGTTTTTGTAATTGATAGCAATCTATTTTTTGAATCTCATCTGCTAAATCAATATAAATGGATGCCAATTGCTTGATTGACGGTATGATAGTAAGATCTTTTTGAGTAAGCTCATTGATATATTTTTTTTCAGTTTTATTTTCTAAACTTTCAATTACAGTATTGATGTTATTAAATGAAAAAACAGATGATGAAAAAACAGTCAAAACCAAAAGCAATATTATTTTTTTTAACATTCGGAATAACCTTAATTGATAGTGTAATAATAGGCATCAAGTTAATTATTAAAGGTTTTGATAACAGATTATACTTAGTGTTCAATACTATTTTAAGACATATTAAAATAATTTTGCCTAAAAAAAACATAATAGGCGAAAAAAATTCTCCTTTATAAGTCTATCCAAAAATATTTTTTTATATCAAATTGCTTATTAACACTTTTGCAAAATGGATAGATTAATTTATAACTTTGAAAGTTTCTGGTAGTTTTTTAAAGGGTATTTTAATAATTCTATGTCATAAAATGAGTCAATATCAAGTTTTGTAATGGGCTGAATCGTTATAATAAATCAATCAATAGGCATGGAGTTCATTTTTTAAAGTCTTTGTGTTTTGAGTATTTTATTTCATATTCAATAATCTAAAAATTTAATCTCTTAAAATTTCTCTTTAAAGTTTACAATATTAAAGTACTGTATTAATATATAGCTGTATATTTTTACAGTGTTGAGGCTATTATGTTTATTGAACTCACTACACCACAACTAATGATTGTTAATTTTGAGACACCTTTTCAACAGCTTTTACAGCAACAGCGTCCTTTATTACGGAAATTTAATAAAGCAAAAAAATGGCAACTATGGTTATCTGATAGGCCTATGTTAAAACGTTCATGGATTCATTTTGCGGGTTTGGATAAGCAAAAAGTTATTCATTTGGCTAATTTAAAGCATGAAAACTTAATATCAACCATTGAAAAAGCTTTGCAAAGTAAAAATTGTAGTTATGTGGTTGCATGTATTAATTTTCTTAACGAGCAAGATAGACTGCGTTTGCAACGTGCCCTGTTATTAAGTGATACTTGTCTATTTTTGGTTCATGATGATACCCAGAATATTCAATATCATTAATAATGTGTAATTTGTAGCAAAGATTAAATAGGATGATTATTTATAATCATCCTAAGTTTTGTTCTTTGAGAATTAAAAAATGTAACAGGATCTAAACCTTAAGAGGTTAATGATCATATAATATGATATGATCATTCGCCTATTGACAATTAATGACTATCATGATAAATAGTACTTAATGTATTTCACATTCTGGAGCTGCGAGAAAATAATGACTTATGGTAAACATAAAATTTCTGTGCAAGAACGAGAAAAAAGAAAACACGATATCGAACAAGCTCTGGCTATTATCAGCTTAGAAGGTCAGTATCCGGGTATTAATGTAATTTCAACTTATGATGATTACATAAACGGGGAGCTTACTTGGGAAGAATGCAGTGCTTTAATTCCTCTAGCTGCAATAAAGGATTTACGAATACAGCATCATGCAAGCTAAATTAAATCACTCTAACTATGTTCGCTAATATAATCGAAAATGAAACCTTGACCATATAATTTACGAATGAATACAATGTATTTTCACTTCAAGGTGTATTGTAGAAAAATCAATCACATCTGTTACAAATTATTCATATAGAGCTAAGGTTGAAATATAAGGGTTGATATCCTATACATTAGGAATGATATCAATAATGAATGCAAATATATTTATTACGGCGATCCTTTACCTTTCATCTGTTGATAAAATCATATGATCATCTCCTAATCGAATCGTATCCTTAGATATATAAGGTGAAGGTGTGAATAGGTGATTTGTGCGTCAAGGTCTTTAGCATTTTTAAACGCCATATGATCAAATCTACTTAGTCCGACTTCTGCTGTACGGACTATTTTTGCCAACTTAACAACGTTTAAGCGGTGACTAATTTTTAATACCAGCACATAGTTGTGGTGCAGTATTTTGGTTTGCATGCTATCAGGGATTTTTAATGTGAATCTATCAAAAACAATAATCTTTTCCGAATGACTGTCAAAAGTAGTTAATTTATCACGACGATCTGCATCATTAAAGGTTTGAGTATGGCCGTTTTGACAATATTGTTCTAAACCCTGTTCACGAGTCACACTATGATGAAAAATCAACTATACGACCGACACCAACAATATCAATTATATTTAATTACATCGGCTCCAATACATATAACTCTACTAATGAAATTTTTCTCACTTAGCAAGCTTGGCTTGTTTAGTTAGGTAATCTAATATTAATTTGTATTTAGCTCATGGCAAGTCATACTTTTGCGCTTTTCGTTAATAAAATGGTTCGTTTAATATATGCAATAGCCAGTCGTCGTATATTTTAGTGGCATAACAAGGTGTCATGTTACTAAGAATAAATATACTTATTTATCACTGATCTTTATCGATTTAACTTATATGACTAAACAAAACTAAACTAAATGATTTATGATATGCTTCAATAGGTATAATTTTATTGTCTTTAAACTCAACAATTTTCTTGCTATGAAATATTTCTCACTTATATTGATTATTTTAATATTAAATAGCGAATTTACGCATTCAGTATTAGCGAATGAATTTAAATCACTTAGTCCCGATAATACTAGCCAAGAGGATATGTTGATAAAAGCAAAACGAAAAATATCAACTTCAGCAATCAAAGACATTGAACCGACAATCAAAGATTGGCTTGAATTTTATAACTTGGATATTTCAACCTTTTATCTTGGAGAGAATTATCAATATGAGAATACAGTGGTTGATGAGGGAATCTATTTTAGAGAATTTGATCCAGAGACTGACGATGTTTATATTCCACAAATGTTTGATTATTCACCTAGCCAGCAAAAATATATAGACTTCCAAGAAGTTTATAAAAAGGGAAATGATTATTTTTGGGCTGGGAGAGATGATTGCCAAGAAATTTATTTAGTTGATCGAAAACTGAAAACGCACAAGCTTATAAATTGGTTTGGAACCATGCAACTTTTAGAGGCAGTATTTTGGCAAAATGAGAATAGTTTTATTATACTTGGCATTTATGAATCTAGTAATGTAGATAGTTATTTTATTGAGAAAGTTACCTTAGGTCAGAATATCAATATGGTTGAAAAATACTATCACGAGACCAATCACGAACATTTTAATACTGGGTATTTCATTAAATTTCTCAAATCTAAGGGCGTGATAATCGAATACGAATAAATCATTGCTTATATGAAGCTATTCATGTCTATTATGGCTAATAATTAAATAATAAATTAGCTTTAATTATATTTAGTCGTAATATTGCGTTGTCTTATTTAAATCCATCATTCATTGTTAATACGTCAATTTATCCATGTCTCTTAACACTCAAATGGCAAAGTGCTAATTCAGACTTTGCTAAGCTTATACCCTAATATTTTATTATTACGATAGATATCCTGTCATTGGTTACTCTGCAAATTACCCTAGAGCTAGGCTCTGAGGCTTTTAATCTATACTAAATAAGATATTTTTATTATTACCTTGTTGGTTGGATGATTTAATAGTACGGCAATAAATGCTTTGTAAGCAGTGTTTTTTTATAAGTTTTTTTCAGTTAAATTGAGATGTTTAAAGTAGATAAAAAAAGAGTAATGTTGAATATATCAAGATAAATAATACGATATACTTTTTTTAAGTTAATTTTTTTGTCACGATAAGGAAAAAAATCTTCGATTAAATTTTAACGGTTATCATGTCTGTTTGATAGTATTATTTTCATAAAATCAATAAATTATAAGTAATGTTAAATTTTCAAAATTAATCCATTTATCACCTTTTTAAAATAAAATTTTTATGTAACAATAACTGTATAAATACACAGTATTTATGTAAGGAATATTTTTATAGGAGATAAATAATGAAATTGCTCACTCAGACTGAATTTGAAATAATTAATAACTCGAGTCTACTCAAATACCTTCAACAACAAGAACGATTATTTGAAAAATTTGAACAAGATAACTTATTAACTAAAGCTATAGAGATGCTAAAAATGTGGGGCATTTGTAACGCTTATTCCAGTCGCAGTGGTTTTAAATCGATCAATTCTATGTTTAGAGATTTATATCCAAAAAAAACACTGATATTTGTTGAGAATGAAATTGAATTCATTGATCAATGTATGTTAGAAGCTAAAAATTCTAAACAGAAAAGTTTGAGAGAACAGCAAAAAATCGCTGAATATTATTATAAAGGTATCGATTTAGTGATTGATGGCAAAGACTGGAGTCAGCGATTAACATTATGTGAAATCGCGGAAGTGTTAGAACAATCAAAAAGCACTATTCATCGTAAACTTAGAGCATTTGATAGCTTTATTGTTAGTAAATTAGCGAATTTTGATAATTTAGATAAATAATTTGTAATACTATTGACGTGGGAAAAAAATTTAGTTAATATAGGTAACATCTACTAATTTAATCTAAACACTCTCAGAAAGTATTTTCATTTATCAGCTACCTAACATTTTTTGCATAGCAAAGATTTTATTCGATTTTCGCAAATTTTAATTTAGTAATTTCTCTATCAAATTAGATCTATTAATTTATTTAAATAGCATAACTGTACATCTCAAATATTTTATCTTATTTTTACGATTTATTAATCAAGTCAAAAAAATTTACATAAGCCTGACAAAAATTGTCGGGCTTTTTTTATGACTAAAAACGGATAGTTAATATTGTAAATTTGATTTATACCATAATAAACAATTTAAAATACTTAAAATAAGCATGTTTGAAAAGTAGCTGTCAACTAAAGTGTCTATTTGAGGCGGTTATAAAATAATAGAATATCTCAACCATTTTGATTAAACATACAAGGAAATAGCAATGATCGTTAATATTTTAGGTTTTTTATGTTGATAACTTAATATGTTATCCATTTATCATCAATAAATTATTCATTTAATATTTACATTTGCTTTAAAGACATAAAACATCGTCTGCTAAAGATAATATTTTAATAGAGCAAGCAAAGCATATTTCAAAATTAACATGACAAATGATAAATCATTTTTTGCTAATGCTACTGCCTTTAAATTCATAATAAAACAAAATACTCAATTAATTTCATATTAGAACACAAGCATTTCTTTATCTTTCATTTATACAGATTTATTCAGGTGAAATCATGCCAATCAAAGATCCCGACAACATCAACTGGGTTGTTGTTGTTTATTTATTTATTGTGACCTTACTTGGTTCTTTAGCAAGTTACTGTTATCGCCTTTTGAACGGCGATACATTCCAATTATGGTCATTAATCGCGCAAATTTTCATTTCTATTTTTTCCGGTTTACTTATCGTGTTTATTGCCAGCTATTTTAATTGGGAATTTGAATTTGCCGGCGGTGTTGCTGGTTTAGCCGGCTGGTCAGGCGCAAGCTTAATAAAAACGCTGGAAGAACGTTTGATCAAAAAAGCAAAAGGAAGTGAGTAATGATTATCAGCGAAAAAGGCTTAGAACTCATCAAAAGCTTTGAATCATTAGAGCTGAAAGCTTATTTATGTTCGGCTAAAAAATGGACTATCGGTTATGGTCACACTAGGGGCGTCAAACAGAATGATAGGATCAGCCATGAACAAGCTAATTGTTTTTTAATGCAAGATTTATATCAAGTGGAACGCTCAATCAATCGACTAGTCAAAGTTAAACTTAATCAAAATCAATTCGATGCATTATGTTCACTGGTTTTTAATATTGGCGTAGCAGCATTTAATCAATCAACGTTGTTAGCCAAACTTAATGCTGGCGATTATGTGGGAGCAGCAGAACAATTTAAGCGCTGGAATAGGGCAGGCAATATTATATTAGCAGGCTTAATTCGACGCCGACAAGCTGAAGAAGATTTATTCAATGAATAATAAACAGATTGTTATTAGCGCAGCAATTTGCTTAATGCTAAGTTATATTGCCTATAATAGTTGGCAAGATGAAAGAGCAGCGAATAAAAGAGTCACTGAACTATCAAATCAAATTACACAGCTTGAACAACAAGCAATGATTAGCAATCAAATTATAGCTAACAATGAGCTGGCTAAACGTGAACTTGAAAATCATTCATTAGCGATACAGGAACAAATTAATGAACTACTCAAGAATAATGATTGTGCTGGTCAGTTGGTGCCTGATGGTATTGCAAACCGCTTGTACCAGCGAGCGAAAAGTTTACGTCAATCGGCCGATACCAGAGAGCCTTTTAACTGACTGTTTGCCAAACATACCATCAAAAATGATGACTTTTGGTGATAGTGTTAACTATAACGAACATTTGCTCAATGTAATTGAAAAATGTAATGAGGATAAACACGCCATAAAAAAAATCATTAATCGTCAATAGCTAATTTTATAGCATAACTGCCTTAATATCCTGATTAATTTTGATTTGCAAACTGAGAAAATTGTAAATCTTGCTTTTTATCACTAACAAAAATCAACCGATATCATTTGTTGTGTTCCATTTAACAATCAACCAATCTCATCAACAAAAAATCAAATAAGGACCAATTTGATATGGAGTCATTATGACTATTACAACCGTGCAACAATTAGATATGCAAGGCATATTAAAGATGATAGCAGTTGCTTTGTCATTACCCGATGATTTAGTCATTGATGCAGCTAATTCAATTGATATTAGTCATTATCAAGAATGCATGACAGTTTTAGCATTATCACAAACTGAAATAGGTTCACAAATAACCTATGACAGCGATAATGAAGTTGAAATCATTCATAGTGTCAATGAATTAGTATTATCCGTTAATGCTTATGGTAGTCGGGCCTTTCAACTGATTAGCCAACTTATTTCATCGATGTCTTTATCATTCATGAAACAATGGCAAAGGCAATTGAAGATCGGGTTTTTACGTTCATCAGCAATAAATACTCTATCCACAGAAAAACCACAACAGGTACAAGTCGAATTAATTTTTTCAATCAGCAATATTTTTAAAGCGGACGTCTATATAGGCGAAAGCGTTCAAATCATAACAGAGGTAAATAAATGAGTTTATCAATTAATCAAATTGTTAATGTATCACTTGAACAATCTTCCCAAGGAGCGACTAAACGCGACTTAAGTGTTATTGCACTTTTCACTGATGAAATGTGCGATGACTTTAAGAATATACATTGTCGTCATGTCATGGTTTCATCAGCAGATGATGTTGCTAATCGTTTTGGTAGTCACTCACGTGTATATCAGGCGGCAAAAAGTCTTTTTTCAGCTCGACCACGATTAAAAACCGCATTGATTGCAAAATATGTTAAGTCAGATTTAGCGATAGCTGCTACGGAAGCAAAATTAGCTGGATCTACTGTTTCAATTGATTATGTAAAATATAAAACCATTAATAATGGTTATTTTAGTTTTACGCTTGGTGAAAAAGTTATAGATATTTCAGGTTTATCTTTTTCAACCGTGTCATCATTAGCGATGGTAGCTAATGTGATTAATAATGCCGTAAGTGAAGCAACAAATAATCAGATTAAAATCATTTTTGATGAAAAAGGTCATCGCTTTATTCTTCAGGCAACACAACCTGGTTCAGATATCGCCTTAAATATGGGTTATGTCTATGATGCTAAACATGATGGTACTTACATTGGAGAGTATTTAAATCTTGTTGATGGTAAAGCTACCCTTTATAAAGGTATCGATGCAACATCTCATAATGCAGAAAGCATTAGCGACGCCATGACAGCTTTACAGAATAAATATCAGAATTGGTATGGTGCCTATTTTGCTAATGTAATTACAGATAGTGAACTGCTAGAAGCCCACGATTGGGTTGTGAGCGCGGATTTAAAAATTTTAGGCTTTACTGAAACGCGTGAAGCTAACCTTGAATATACAGATAACAATATTCTCAAAAAAATAGCGCAAAAAAATAGCGGACGCTTAATGGTGCAATACAACAATACCGGGAATGAGTTTGCCGGTGTTGAATTAATGGCAATTGCATTATCAACAGTTTGGACCGGACTGAATACCGCTAAAACAGTTAAATTTAAACAACTTAATAGTGTCAGTAGTGATGATAAGATCACGCTTAATGAAGCCACAAAATGTCGTCGATTAGGTATTAATTTTTATACCGATTATTCTGGTGTCAATATGTTAGCAGAAGGCGTAATGTTAGGTGGGACATTCATTGATATTATCACTGGCTTAGATGCATTTACCAACGCAGCGCAAATTCAGGCCTTCAATACACTTCAAGGTCGCTCCTCAAAGTTACCACAAACAGATGAAGGACAAGCAGTATTGCTGGCTAGTCTGGCAGTTATTGGTGAACAATTTAAAAATAATGGTTTTTTAGGCCGAGGTAAATGGTCAGGGGAAAATGTTGGTGATCTTGTTTATGGTGAAATTTTAGAATCAGGTTATTACTTCTATTCAGATAGTTTTGATACCCAAGATATCAGCGATCGAAATGCGCGCAAAATGATGCCTATTAATGTTGCACTCAAACTAGCTGGAGCCGGTCATAGTGTTGATATTATTATTAAATACAATATTTAGGAGTAAATAATGGAATTTTCTTTATCTGATGCAGTATTAACAATTAATGGTGAACAAATTACTGGTTTTGAAAATGCACAGGATGCAATATCAATCGCCCCAAACGGTGATGATGGTGATATCACATTTGGTACCAATGGAGATGGTGTATTTATTCACTCTTGTAATCAAGGAGCAACGGTCACCATCAAGATTTTACAACATGCAAAAGCGAATAAATTATTAAATGATTTACGTAATAATCAAGTTAAAAATTCACGTTCATCGAAATCTAATTTAATTGTTTATGAAGACTTACGTAATGGCGATAAGATCACTATTACCGATGCTTGGTTCACAACACCACCAACTATTGCACGTGGTACTTCTCATAATGGTAATACTTGGACATTAAAAGCGATTACCGCCGATTTTCAATTAACTGAAGGTAAATAAAGATGCAAAGTGAAGATAAAATTATTGGTAATTGCACTTATAGCTTTCGTAAAGCGAATTTTATGGTAGCGAGAACAGAAGCGTTTAAATTAACAGCCCTTTTAAAGGGCTGTTTTGCATCTGAGGGAAAAACCGATTTTGATATTGGGCAACTTTTATCAAATTTAAATTCTCAAGAAATGAATGAGGTAGAAAAATTTATAGCTCAACATACCGTTGTCACTGATGAAAATGGTAAAAAGTTTTTATTACAAAAAGATAACGAAGCGGAAAGTTTTTTTAATGAGCATCGCGATCAATATCTCCAATTTTTATTTGAAGGGTTAAAATTTCATTTTTTGGGTTTTTTACCAAATGGCCTCGCATCCAAAGTAAGTACGCTCAGCTTGGACAATCTAGCGGATTTAGCGATGTAGATTGGTTTATTTGGACACCGGTAGTAAAAGGATTTACTACCTTAAATGATCTCAGAACCATTTATTCGTTAGATGATGTGTTAGATATGCATGAGGTCATAGCTGAAATGGCAATAACAGAAGCAGAAATGAGTAAGAGGTAACAATGCATGTTGATCAAATGTTGATTAAGCTTGGATTTGATTCATATAAAGCAATTAAAATAGCGGTTGCAATTCAGTTGATGGTTAAAGTTGTTAATAATGTTCAACAGCAATGCCAGCATTATAATAAATCCAATGATAACAAAGCACTTAATATTATAAAAAAGGAAAATGATAAGAAAACACCTGCTAGTACCAGCAAGCAAGACGACGATAAACAAAACTCAAAAGAACTAAAAAAGAAACTAAATTTACTTAAATCAACGCTAAGTGTTATAAAAAATATTGTTAAATTTAGCAAAAATATCGCATCATTTTTTAATGAAGCGATTAACAATGCCAAAAAACTTGCTAATGAAGAAGATGTATTATTCAAAATAACTTGTTGTCAACTTTATCTAGTTGAAAGATATAATAAAACCATGTCTGCGCTTGGCGTCGCAGTTGATAGTATTTGTACTAAGATTGCATTAGATTTGGCGCCAATAATTATTGAAATTGCTAATGATTTTCATAATTGGTTAAAAGCGAATAAGGAATTAATTGCGCATGGAATTGCTGTGTTAGTGAAATGCATTGGCACGATTCTCCATGCAGTTAGTAGGGCAATAAAATACATTGATAAAATTATTACCGCGACGATTGGTTGGGAAAATACCTTAACAATTTTAACTGCAGCATGGATTATATTTAATCGACATTTATTATTTAGTCCGATTGGTGTGGTAATTGGATTGATAACAGGATTGCTTATATTATTCGATGATTTAATGACTTATCTGGAAAAAGGTGATAGCACATTCGGTGAGTTTTGGAAACCATTAGTAAGCACAGTTCACATGTTGCATGATCTTTTTAATTTATTACCTAAACCAATTAAAGACTGTTTACTTGGTCTAGGAACATTCATCGGCGGTCTGGCTGGTCTAAGTTTAGGGGCAATAGGTTTATTTAATGTTATAAAATTAGTTTTTAGTTCATTACAGATACTTGGTGGGAGTTTAACCACTATCGCTTCAGTGTGTAAAACTTTGATAGGTCCGAGTTTCTCTTTTTTGATAAGCATATTTAAAGGTTTTACCGTTGTAGCATTAAGATTGGCTTCATTGCTTATATCCGGTGTAGCCACTTCAATAACCGTGGTTGCTTCAGTGGTAAAAACGGCCTTTTTAATGATAGGTAGCGCACTTAAAACTTTAACTACAATTTTGATTGCTAATCCAATATTGCTTATTATTGCTGCTATAGCGCTTGCCGCGTACCTTATTTATGATAATTGGTCGGCAATTGAATCATTTTTTTCTAAATTATGGGATGATATTGTATCAGCGTTTAAACCTATAAGTGCTTTTTTCAAAAAGTTGTGGGCTGCTGTCATTAGGATATTTTATTACGCGATAGATGGTATTGTGTCGTATTACAGCTTGCTTTGGAAAGGCGTTGTAATCGTCTGTAAATGGATAGGGTCATTGTTTAAGAATTTATGGACTGGTATTACCAACCTATTTTCTGGAGCCATTGATGGTATTATAACACTCTTTGATGTGCTTTGGGATGCTGCTGTAACAGTGGTTAAATCTATAGCTTCATGTTTTGGGCGTATTTTTGATTATATCTGTTCTCCATTTAAAGCTGCCTGGAAATTTGTTAGCAATTTCTTTGATTCTTGTCATGAATACACTAATTCGTTTGTGAATAAAATTAGTAAAAGTTTTTTGCAAATGGGTAGTAATTTAATGTCATTACTTAGCCGTTTAGGAGGGTGGGGTAAAGGTAAATTTACTTCAATAATTGACAGTGTATCAGATAATATAAAAGGGGTTTTATCTTGTTTTGGTTTAACATCGGATGATACAAAAAACAATCGTAATGGTTATACTACTACTGACATAATTGATTTTCAGACAGTCGCTGCCGTATCACAAAAAGGTGCCAGAAAAAATATATCTAATACCGTCAATCAAGGTAATATTAACAATAATATTGTCATTAATGCTCAAGATACCAAAGCAGCGGTTAGTCAAGCCAGCAATGAACTAATTAAACAAATTATTGATGCTAATAATAATGCTAGAACGGCAATGGGGGTCTATTAATGGCTTTTGAAACGATCTTAAATTCATCGAATAATCATAGTGGTGCGTTGCTAAGTAATTCTTTTGGCTGCTTTGATTTCGACGCTGTTACGATAGTACAGCATGCATCAAATTTAAATTTGACTGAAAATCCAATTGAAAACGGTACAAATATTAATGATCATGCCATATTACAGCCAAAAGAAGTTACGCTTACAGGCATTATTGTAGGTTATACGCCTCCGTTTAAGATGCTTTTAACCAAAAGTGAAGCGTTCTTAGAGGTGGAATATAAATCATCCATAGAAGTTCAAATAATGTCTGCCATAGCAAATTTGAAGGTAAAACAAATTTCCTCGACTTATGATAATGATTATAGAGTTAATAATCGTTTAACAGCAGATTTTCTGCCTGATTACGATCCAGTCTCTTTAGATATGAGCGAAAGTGATCGAATTGCTCACGCTTATGAATTGTTATTAAAAATCCAACGTTCTGGGAAAGTTTTAACCTTAGAAACACAAATGAAGCGTTATAAAAATATGATGATTACATCTATTAGTAGTGCACAAAAAAATAGTATGTCAGCAGAATTTTCATTAACTTTACGGGAAGTTTTTATTGTAGAAACTCAAATTGGCTCTGGATTTAAAGATTGGTTAGGTAAGACAAATCCTAAACAAGTCGATAGTTATTGTCTCTGTTCTGATTGATAGGTTGGTGAAACAATGTATAGAATTCAAATTACATCGGCAGCAGTCCAAGAACAATCATTTTCACTCTATGAAATGAATCTTAGGCTGACACTCTATTATAATCAGTTGTCCAGATGTTATCAGTTTGATTTATTTGATCTCAATAAAAATCAGTTTATCACTCAGTTAAAAGGATTATCGGTGAGTAGTCCATCGCTGCTTGAATTTAATTTACCATTTGTTTTGGTTTTAAAAGATAAATCAGAATTGGGTATTGGATCAATTAGTCAAACAGATTTTGCTAACAGATTTGCTTTATTGATTATGACAAGAGAAGAATATCGTGAAACAATTCGGACGAGAGATACTACTTAAAATTGGTAATGAGGATGAAAGTTTAACCTATAGTAATTTAAGAATAACTTTTAATGTTACAAAAACAATTAGCTCAGAACCCAATACCGGCGAAATTACCATCTACAACTTAAATCAAAATACCCGCAATTTAATTACCACGAAATACTACCAACATGTTGAGTTATATATCTGTTATCGGGAAGATGATTTTCGATTAATATTTAAGGGTGATGTTATCAGCATTAATAATTCACAATCTGATTTAGATATCATTACGCATTTAAAATGTGCTGATGGTTTCAAGGCGTACACTGATAAAACAATCGTTAAAACATTATCATCAGGTCAAAGTGACATCGTGGTTGTTAATGAAGCGTTAGCAAGTTTTAACATTCAAGCCGCGACAATTGATTTACCGCGAAATACTATTTTGCCAAGAGGAAAAGTATTATTTTGTGATGCTCGTGAAGCGGTGTCTAAAGTCGCTATAAATAATCGCGCTGATTGGTCGATTCAAGATGGACAACTCGCGATTATTCCTAAAAACACAGCGCTTCGCAATGATGAAGGATATATTATCTCAAGCGCTACAGGCATGATTGGAAGCCCTGAAAAAAATGACGATGGTTTAGAAGTTACAACCCTTTGTAATCCATATTTTAAAATTGGTGGTTTAATTCGAATTGAGTCGCAGATAACGGAATATAACGGCAATTATAAAATTAAGTCAATTCAACATGAAGGTGATTTAATGGGCAGTGACTGGAAAAGTAAATTAGTTTGTACAGGTGGTAATTTCGTTATAAAAAAATAACGAGAAATAACCTTTAATCAGCCTCCAATGGAGGCTTTTTTATTGTCAAAATTTAGGTATCACAATGGTTGAATCATTATTTAATGTAATTAAAGGTTGTATAACACAAGATAGATCAACGTTATATACAGCGTTGCCTGCGCGAGTGGTCAGTTTCAATGGGCATACGGTTACGTGCGAGATCATGATTAACAAAATGATGACTAACGGCCAAGAGATTGAGCTCCCTCCCTTAGTCGATGTGATTGCACAGTTTCCTCATGCAGGTGGATTTTGTTTTACCGTTCCAATCAAAGCCGGTGATGAAGGATTAGTGATATTTTCCAGTCGCTGTATCGATGGATGGTATGCATCAGGCAACAAATCGATTCCACTTGATAACCGCATGCATGATCTCAGTGATGGCATTTTTATCGTTGGTGTAAACAGTGTGCCAAACAAAATTTCTGATTTTTATCATGATGGTGTATCAATGCAGACTGATGATGCTTCGACATATATCCGATTGGCTCAAGGTAAGATTTATATAAAAGGAGATATAGAACATTTGGGTAATTGTCAACAAATAGGGGATGCTGTCTTAATGGGAAGCTATAATCAAGTAGGAAGTTGGACGCAACAAGGTGGAATGGCATCGGCAAAAGGGACACTACAAGCTGAGAAAATTATTGGTGGTGGTATTGATTTAGAAAATCATGTTCACGTTGAAACCAATAAGATTACGGAGAAACCGAAAAAATGATAGTGCGAGAATTGGATATTAACCATGATTGGACATTTGGACGCGGTAAGGCCAATTATTTAACCGGTTCGGCTGCAATTAGACAATGTATAAAAACAAAATTATTTTCTTTAAAAAACAATTGGTTTTTAAATAAAGATGATGGCATCGCGTGGTTCAATTATTTGGAAAAAAATCCTGATACTATTCAATTAGAACGTGAAATTAAAACAGCCATATTGAGTGTTGAAGGAGTCAACGAAATTATACATTTTACTATTTTACTCGATAGTATAACACGGATCTTTTTAGTTCAAGTGACCTATAACGATAAATATAACAATTTAAATGAGGCTGAATATTATGTTGACAGTCACTAAAACTGGCATAACAGTCGATAGTTATCAAACAATTTATAACCGGCTTTCTAATCAATTTAAAAAAATTTATGGTAATGATGTTAATTTAGATAGTGATACGCCTGATGGGCAGTTATTGGCATTATTTGCCAAAGAAATGGAAACCATTCATCAGTCAGTTTCATTTATTGTGCAAATGTTAGATCCTTATCAGGCAATGGGACAATGGCTCGAACAACGAGCTTTATATGCTGGCATTATTAGAAATACGGCATCCTATTCTTATATTGATAGTGTCATTATTACTGGTAAACCTAATACACATATCCCGTTAAATACTGTTCTGATTGATCAGAATAAGCATCAGTGGATCGTAACTGAAGCGATTACTTTAAATGAATTAGGTAGTGGTAGAACTCAGTTACGTTCAAATGAATTAGGTAATTATAAAGTTAAAATCAATGAGATGTTGCAATTATCTACCATTATTATAGGTATAGAAAAAGTAATTGTAAATTCTGAAAGTCATGGTGGCTCAGAAGAAGAAAGTGACGCCGATTTATTAAAACGCTTTATGTTGTCACATTCAATCAACAGTAACGACGAACGATTAGGGATTAAAGCCGCATTATATAACTTACCTGGCGTAGCAAAATGTGAAGTTTATGAAAACTATTCTCATTTAACCGATGAAAAAGGGATACCTCCTCATAGTATAAATGTGGTAATTGCTGGCGGTGATGATGAAGAGATTGCACAAACGATTGCTAGAAAGAAAATCGGTGGGTGTGGTTTATCAGGGAAACTTGAAAAAAAAGTTTGGTTATATGATGCTCAACGTTTAGTTCGTTTTGATCGTCCGATTCGTAACAATCTCACAGTTTCAATGCGTTTAGGCCGTTATAAATCGTTTAGCGATATTGATACTCAGTCTATTGAAAAACATTTAATGGCACTTGATTTTGAAATTGGTGAAACGGTTTATGCAACTCGGTTAATATCCAGTATTAATTTAACCAATGGGTTTTATATTAAATCATTAACAGTTAATAATTCTGACATTTGCTACGTCGATTATCGTGAATATGCCGCTATAACAAAAGTAGAGGTATTTATCGATGGCTAGGAATTATTTGATTTTACAGTATCACAATAAACCAAAAGCATTAGGTACAATCAATGCGTTATATGCGATGACTGATGAAATTTTTAAAACAGTACTCGACATTGCTGATGTCCTTAATATCAATAAGGCGAAAGGTTATGCATTAGATTTAATTGGCCTGCATGTTGGAATGAGTCGAATATTAAATCATGCAGTAGCCAAACAGTTCTTTGGTTTTTTAGCCGATGAAATAGCATTAGGTTTTAATATAGGTAAATTTTATCGTTATGATGATTCATTATACGATACTGTCCGTCTTGATGATGATGACTATCGTTTTTTCCTCAAAGCGAAAATAATGAAAAATTTTCAGGATGGTACTTTAGCTAATTCGATCCACTCAATTCAATATTTGTTAAGCCAAGCGAGTAACGTCATCGATAATCAAAATATGACAATGAATATTGTCGTCGATCGCAATCTCCTCAATACCATTAAACTTTATGCCATTAAATACTTAGATATTCTGGTACGCCCAGTTGGTGTTAAATATCAATTTATCGTTATCACAAATCAACAACCATTTGGCTTTTATCATGATAAACAATCATTTGGATTTGATAATGGTACATTTATAAGATTAGAAGCAATAGGACATTAATGATGAAAATACAAAAACATCCCGATTATTTAATTTTTGCCCAAGATTCAAAAAGTGGTGAATTACTGGATTTCCCTGATGTATCTCGCGGATGGGGAATTACTATCGATCAAACCGCATCTAAACCGCCAATGGAGTGGATGAATGGCGCTTTTAATCGTATCGATAAAAACATGCTGTATTTACTTCAACAGGGTGTGCCAGAATGGAGTGAGCAAGTTTTCTATCCCGTTAATGCAATCATTAAATATAATGGAATAATTTATATTGCCAAAGTAGAAAATGAAAGTGTCAATCCCATAAGTAATGTCAATAAATGGACTAAATTAATCCCAGAAGCCTCAACTGAACACAAAGGAATTGTGCAATTAAGCTCTGCGATTGATAGTACATCAGAAGCATTGGCAGCGACACCCAAAGCGGTTAAAACTGCCGTTGATAAAGCCAATAGTGCCACAACTGTCGCAAACACGGCTAAAGCGAACGCAGCAACTGCGCAATCTAAAGCGGATAGCGCTTATATATTAGCAAGCACCGCCAACACTACGGCTAATACGGCTAAATCTATCGCTGAAACGAATGCTTCAACTACCGCTAAAGGACGTGTTCAGCTTAATTCGGCAGTGAATAGTACCGTAGAAAATCAAGCCGCTACACCCAAAGCCGTTAAAGCAGCTTATGATAAAGCTATTGAGGCAATGAGCGCATCTGTTGAAAATACAGCATTAAAATCCACAAATGGCTGGTGGAAATGTGGAAAAACTGGAGTGATTATACAATTTGGCAGAGGGCAAAATAAAGCTAAAATTACATTTCCTTTAGCGTTTCCAACATATGTATCATCTGTCTCAGTCACAATAAATGGGAAATCAAATGGTGCGAGAGGATCAGAAGCACAAAATATAACAAACACTGGATTCACTCCGAGCGAGACAGGTAACGGACTTGCTATTGATCAAATCACATACATCGCCATCGGGTATTAAAATGAGAAGATAGGATATTAATCATGAATCAATATTATTACTCAAAAGAAAAAAAAACATTTTTTCATTCGTCAGTTCATGCAAAAGAACAAATGACAGCAGATGCAATTGAAATCTCTGATGAACAACACGAAAAGTTGCTCAGTGCTATTAACAAAGGTTGTATTGTATTTGATGATTTAACAATTTCAGAGCCCAAGCCATCAGAGTTTCATAAATGGGATGGAGAAAAATGGATTGAAGATATTGAATCAAAGAAAACATATATAACAAACAAAAATGAAGAGTTAAAAAATAGTTTATTAAATGAGGTAAATCAAAATATTCAAATGATTAAAAGATTAGTAAAATATAATTTTGCAACTGATGATGAAAAAGAAAGATTGGAGTCATTAGAAATTTACTCTATTCAGCTATCTAGGCTTGATACATCAATTGAAGATATGGAAATCCCTACAAAACCTTAATTAAAATTTCTTCAATATAGTCGTTTTTTTTGTATAAACGGTGCAATTGTCTGGAATATCTTTGTTTATGAAGGACATTGCGCCAATTTTAACATTATCACCTATTTTTATATTCTGACCGAAAATCATACTGCTAGCTCCGATTGTGACATCATCACCAATCTTTATTGAACCACCTATGTCGTAGTTTTTAAAGCCTATAACTACATTACTACCAATTTTTAATCTATCTCCTATTTTAGCTTTTCTGGTGATTACAACACCGATTGGATGCCACATATCAAAACCAATACCAATTTCAGCTTGCAATGGAATATCTATTGAATATCTTATATTTAATTTTCTATTAATTTTTACTGCAACTCTTTTTTGTTTATTACTTTCTGACCGAAACATAAAGTAAGCAAGCCGATACCACATCATATAAGTGTTATCGCTTTTACTTAATTTATTAAGTAATCTACTCCATTTAAATTCTTTTTTTATGAATTCAACTTCCCAATATTCTTTTAATTCAGTTAAATCATGCGTTAATAAAAAAATAATAATATGAATATATTTCATAATAAAAAATCTACCTATAACATCTGAATGCATTGAATTATACATCAAATTAATAAAACATCCTTTTACAAATTGTGATTTGACTTATTCTTTTATGATGAAGACGCGACAATAAAGAAGAATCGATTAATCAGTGAAGCATCTAATCAGATTGCATATTTGCAAGATGCTGTTGATTTAGAGATAGCTACCGATGAAGAAAAAACAGTATGTGCTGCTTGGAAAAAGTATCGAATATTACTTAATCGTATTAATGTGAATGACGCGCCAAATATTGTTTGGCCAGAAAAACCGTCAATTTAAAAAACATAATGCGTATTATTATAATGCCTATTTTATCATCACATACGGTGTGGTGAAGATCTGTCATATTGATTCGTTCATCCATTTCAAGTTTATATATTATCAATTAACTAATTTCTTTATCTGCACATATTACTAACGCAAAACAGTGTTGTTATTAATCATACCTGAATGGTGTCCTTCCATTCAACCAATACACGTCATATTTACCTACCTAACGACAAAGACAGCAGTAGCTGTCTTTGCTTGTCTGTTTTTTGTGTATTAACCGATTGATTTTTCAATTCTCAATAGTGGTACTAACAAAACAGGTGAGCGTTAATATATTTTTTAAATCAATAAAAAAATTAATTTATGTGATTGCAGACTTAAAAATTAATTGCAACCATTTTCTGTAAACCAAACCATTTTATTTTAGTATTGATAATTTGATATAACTGATAAGGGGATTACTATGCTTAAGGAAAATAATGAATTATTCAATGACATTGAGGCAAAATTGATGCAAGTACAGACTTTAATCGAGGTAATACTTGATAATCATAACTATCAAGCGGTAGGATATGATGAACCTTTCATTGACCATCATAAATCAGGTAATCTTATGTGGGCAGCAGTTGATTTAGTCCATGAAGCTATTGAAGAATTGGGTGAACTTGATTTTAATATCAAAAATCATTATTGATGTATTCGATATTATTGGTTGAGTACTTTAATTGCTTTTGTTTAACGAACTAAAATAATTAGAGCATAGTCACGCTATTAATTATTTTTTTATTAGATATCTATTGATATTAAGTAAATACTATTTAAACAATAAGTATTTTTCATTGATCTTCTTAGTGAGATATGTAAAAACGAATTCTAATATATTATTGGCAATCTCTGTTTGCTGCCCTATAACATAACTATCAGATTTTATTTTTAGTATCATATGAGCAAAGATTAAAACGGTTTCCGAGCGTTGATTTACCTGATAATTCATCGAATATTGTAATGCTTTATCAGGTAATTAACCTATGTGAAGTGGTGAGTGATAATTAGCTAAACTCTTAGCATAAATATTATCAATGCAGGATTGACTTAATAGTATTTTAATATGTTATCCAATACTGATTATCCTGAGTTTATGTTTTTTATATGTCTTGATATTAAGATAATCATATTGTAAAAATTCTATCATTAATATGTTTGCTGTAAATATTTATTATTAATGGTAAATTAAAATACATATTTGTTCGAAAATGATCATGATATCTTAACCTTAGCAAGATCTTTAACTTGCGTTGTATAAGCTGGTGACAAAAATTGCTGCTTCATATGCCATTGCCCTTTCACGCCTTGTGACGCAAAAAAAATTTTGCCCATATTTGATTGATTAATCTGATCGATGGTTTTCATTAATGTTTCATTTTTAATCTGTTTTTTGTGATCTAAAAATAAATCGAATTGTTTCAATTTATGGTGATGAAAATCATTTAAAATAACACCTGCCTTTTGATATATCCTATCTTCTAACCATATCCTCTTAAGAATTTTTTGTGCAGCCGTTAATAATTGCCGGGTATCATTGGTGGCGGCTAGTATTTCTGAAGCATAATTACTGTAGTAAGGTGTATTAGGCGTAAATGGACTGCTACGAATAAAAACGGTAATATGCTGACAATATTGCCCATCAGCTCGGAGTTTTTCTGCTGCGCGAGCTGTATAGTTACAAATAGCCTCCTGCATAACAATAAATTCTGTCACTTTTTCGCCAAATGAACGTGAGCAAACAATTTGTTTACGTGGCTCGCTGACCTCTTCTAATGATAGACACGACTCACCATTGAGTTCGCGCACTGTTCTTTCCACAATAACATTAAATTTTTTTCGTGCTTGATAAGGTGATAATTGTGCTAAATCCATCGCAGTATGAATATTCATCATATTCAGTTGTCTGGTTAATTGTCGACCAATTCCCCAAACTTCAGCAACGGGTGTAATTGCCATTAATTTACGTTGCCGATTGCGCTCAGAAAGTACTACCACACCTTCGGTTTTTCGCCACTTTTTTGCTGCATAATTAGCTAATTTAGCTAATGTTTTAGTTGGACCTATCCCTACTCCAACTGTTAAATGGTTATGTTGTTGTATGGTATCTCGGATAATTTTCCCTTGCCATGCCAAAGATAATTGTTGCTCGGAGTAAGATAGTTGACAAAATGCTTCATCAATACTATAAATTTCTATATTCGGTGCTAATGTAGCCAAGGTTTCCATAACACGATGAGACATGTCAGCATATAAAGCATAATTACTACTAAAGACCTGTATAGCATATTGACTAATAAATTCAGGCGATAATGTAAAATAGGGTTGGCCCATTTTAATCCCTAGTTCTTTTGCTTCATCATTTCTGGCAATAACACAACCATCATTATTACTTAGAACAATGATAGGTTTATTTTCAAGATCTGGACGAAATACCTTTTCACAACTGGCATAGAAAGCGTTAACATCAACAAGAGCAAACATTGTTAAGCCTGATGAATAATAAAAGTGACGACACCAAAGATATTTAAATCGTCGGGATTGTTGATAATAATCGGATGAAAGTTCTGATTCATCGGTTTTAACATGAGTTGTGGTATTAAACACAATTTCTTAATAGTAAATTCCCCTGAAACATTTGCAATCACAATATCACCATGTTTTGGCTTTTTAGCTGAATCAACTACCACTAAATCACCATCTTGGATATACCCTTCATTCATGGACTCACCTGATACTCTTAATAAATAAGTGGCAGCGGGATGCTTAATTAAGAGTTGGTTAAGATCAATACGTTTCTCAATAAAATCTTGCGCAGGGCTAGGAAAACCTGCCGCAATATACTCCATAAATAGCGGAATTTTGTTTGCAATGCACAGATTTTCTTGTTTAATTGGAAGAAAATCTAAATTTTTAAATTTTTTAATACTGTTCATGCATACAGTATATTTATTTTTATGCGAAAATAAATATCTAAACAATGTAAGATAATTAATTTAGATTTCTTATTATAATCAAATTGATATATTTATTTTAAATTAAAATAATAATACGATATCTTTACGAACTTTATTATATCAAGATAAATAAACATCTCATATTTCGCCACACTTATTTATCATAAAATATTATGCCTATGCGAAATATATTTTGCACATATGCGCAAAATATTGCACATCATTTACAGCATACGTTCTTATCCAATGTAATTTTTATAAAATAAATCATTATATTAATTTTTTTATAAAGCGAATTCTAAATTGGTATACGTATTGCAATACTTTTTAGGGCAGGGATTTAAATCAGACTAAATAAGCATTTAAGACGAGCAATGAATACCTTATGCAATATAGAACAATTCTATTAACGTCAATAACAATGTAACTATTAATATAACAAGATAAATATCAATAAATTAATACAAAATTAAATATGAGATGCGGTAAGCTAACTAATTATTTTGATTAGTCTTACATTAGCGGTGGTAGAGGAAAGTAAGGTATCGATGATACATGACAAATGATAGGGTTATACAACCGCTGTATATTATCAGTAAGAAATAAATGGATTATAAATTACCCAAAAATATTGTTATGCGAACAAAAATATCTTTTTGAGTTCAGGTATTAAAACGGAATGTGGACATAATATGACGAATTCTCGTTTGCTGGTTGTCTGTCAATATTTAGGATTATTAAAATGAAAAAAGCTGTAATAGTGAGTGCGACAAGAACCGCAATAGGAAGTTTTAATGGTTTATTAGCATCAGTTGGTACCATAGAATTAGGTAGCATTGTTATTCAAGAGGCTTTAAAGCGCGTCGCATTGGATGCCAGTTTTGTTGACGAAGTGATCATCGGCAATGTTATACAAGCAGGATTAGGGCAAAATCCAGCTCGTCAGGCTGCATTAAAAGCCAATATTTCTAATGATGTTCCGGCATTTACCATAAATAAAGTTTGTGGTAGTGGACTTAAAGCGGTTGCATTAGGCGTACAAAGTATTCTGGCAGGTGATAATAATATTATAGTTGTTGGTGGAATGGAAAATATGTCACAAGCTCCTTATCTGATAAATAACAAAACACATCGGTACTCACAGAATACCAAAAATCAGATGTATAACACATTAATTAATGACGGGATAACTTGCGCGATTAATCGTTATCATATGGGGCTGACAGCAGAAATTCTGGCTAGAATGTATGATATTAGTCGCGAAGATCAGGATCGTTTTGCTTATCGATCGCATCAATTGGCTCAAAAAGCGATTGCTAATGGAGATTTTATTGATGAAATTGTTCCAATCACTATTTGCACGGATAACGGAAACGTTCTCTTTCAACAAGATCAGCTACCTAAATTCGATATTGATTTAGTTCAGTTGAATGAACTAAATACCATCTTTCGACAAGGAACCATTACAACGGGCAATACTTCAGATTTTAGCGATGGTGCTGCTGCATTAATTGTGATGTCAGAAGATAAAGCTAAGCAACTGGATTTAGAACCTTTAGCTTATATACGTAGCTATGCATCAAGTGGTATTAACCCTAATTTGATGGGGTTAGGAGCAATATCTGCAACCAAGCTTGCATTGAAAAAAGCTTCATTGAGTCTTAGCGATATCGATTTGATTGAAGCTAGTGAAGTATTTGCTGCACAGTTTTTGGCGCTCCATTGTGAGCTTGATTTTGATCTGACTAAAACTAATGTACGAGGAGGTACGATCGCATTAGGTCATCCTATTGGTAGCAATGGTGCACGGATTTTAGTCACGCTACTTTATGCCATGATTCATCAAGATAAACAGTTTGGTCTTGCTACATTGTGTATTGGTGGTGGATTAGGCATTACCATTATTCTTGAACGTTGTTAGCTAATGAGCTCTGGCTGTATAAGGTTAACATGATGAAAGAATGGATTTTAACTGATAATTTAGATTTTGTTAGTGAAATGGAAAATGATGATTTTGAATATAAAAATGATTTTATGGTAGTTAATCCTATTTTTAACATTGTTTACAAGATTCATTATTTAAAAGATCAGCAAGCAAACTTTATTGGTGTTTTACTTAGTTTTGAAGAAATTCACCAACAAAATGAAACACAAAAGTTAATGAATAAAATGGAAGGAATCGAGCCATTAACCGAAATAATTGCAGGTATCGCTCATCAAATCCGTAATTCACTTACCACCTTACGCGGATTTGTTCAATATTTAACTAATGAATTACCGCAATCGGATTATTGCGAATATACCGGTATTATTTTCAAAGAGATTGATTCAATTAATTTATTGCTTGAATCATTATTAGATTTTTCACTAGCGATAAAAAAACATCACAAACCTATTTATCTAAATAGCTTGCTTGAAGAAGTAGTAAAGTTGATAAAATTAATACATCCTACAAAAAATATCGATTTTATCTTATTATTGGATAAGCAGTTGTCTAAAATTTATTTAAACAAAGAGTTAATCAAGCAAGCTTTGCTTAATTTAATAGTCAATGCAATTCAAGCAAGTCAAAAATCACCAATCATTGAAATAACCACGCGTATGTCTGCTAATCGGCACTATCAGTTAATTCGAATTAAAGATAATGGTATTGGGATTAAAAATGAAATTGTCCACAAAATTTTCATGCCTTTTTTTACCACTAAACCATCCGGAACAGGATTAGGTTTATCATTTGTTAAAAGAATTATTTTATTACATCACGGGATAATTCTTATTAAGAAGAATGACAATAACGAGGGTGTAACTGTTGAAGTAGCACTACCATGTAATGAAGATTTATGATCAAATTATGATAGAAAAAATTTTAATTGTCGAAGATGAATTAAATCTACGTAAATTATTATCTTTATTATTACAGAAATATTATCACGTTATTGCGGTCGATAATGGTGAAGATGCTATCGCATTGATTCAACAACAATCATTTGATTTGATCTTATTAGATAATCGATTGCCTCAAATGACAGGCTTAGAAATGCTTAAAATAGTAAAACATAGCTATCCTGATTTATTTATTATTCTAATGACTGCTTATGCTGATGTTGAGACTGCTGTTGAAGCATTGCAATCAGGAGCATTTGATTATGTTGTTAAACCTTTTGACCTGAATCAATTAAAAATCCTTATCAAACGGACTTTAGCATTAAGTAGAGCCAAAAAACAAAATGTTAATCAATTACAATATAATCAGTCAATATTCTATAAAAATGGTGGGATTATAACGAATAGTCCTAATATGATGGAACTTTGTCGAAATATTGCTAAAGTTTCTCAAACCAAATCAACAGTATTAATTACTGGTGAAAGTGGTACTGGTAAAGAGTTAGTTGCTAAAACAATTCATGCTCATAGTATTCGTTCAAACAAACCATTTATTAAAATTAATTGTGGAGCTTTACCAGAAACATTGTTAGAAAGTACGCTGTTTGGTCATGAAAGAGGTGCATTTACCGGAGCATACCAGCGTCAAATAGGTTTATTTGAGCGTGTACACCAAGGAACGCTTTTTTTAGATGAAGTATCTGAAATGTCAGTGAATTTACAGGTTAAATTGTTACGTGTCATTCAGGAAAAAGAGTTTGAACCAATAGGCGCAAACAAACTAATTAAAACAGATTTCAGGTTAATTGCTGCAACAAATCGTAATTTACAGGATATGATAAAAACCGGTGAATTCAGACAAGATCTATTTTATCGGTTGAATGTAATGAGTTTAAATCTACCGCCATTGCGTGAAAGGAAACAAGATATTATGTTGCTGGCACGTTATTTTGCTCAGCAATTTTGTGCCGAAAATAATAAAGAATTACTAGATTTTGCTGTTAAGTCGGCAGATATTCTTAATCATTATCATTGGCCAGGTAATGTAAGAGAATTATCAAACACAATTGAATATGCCGTAATTATGTCGCATGGTTTGTATATTGATCCACAAGATTTACCCCTCCATGTTCAAAATCAGTCACAAGACACCAGCATTGGGGTTAATGATTATACACAAGATATGGGCGTTACTTTAAAAGAAAAGCTCAAAAACTATGAAAAAGTACTAATTGTCGATGAATTAAGAAAAAATCAAGGGCACAGGGAAAATACAGCCAAAGCCTTAGGAGTGAGTAGAAGAACATTATTATATAAAATGCAAGAGCATGGCATTATTGAAACGATTCTTAAATAAACCCCTATTCATCTTTTTTGAATATCACAAGTAACAATAAACATTAAATCAAATTAAGTTAATGCGATATAGCTGTGAGCCAAGTGATATCATCGGAAAACGCTCATTACTTGAAAAATTTTTAACTAATTATTTTATAATATAATATTAAATCTGCCTATTAATGTAATGAGATAGTTGATGGATAAAAATCCAAGTCTGTTTTAATTAAAAATAATTTTCATATTTAGCAATGAATTTACTATACTATTTAGTAAATAAATTGCGTGACAACAGGTTAATTATGATTGATTTAAAACTTAGGGAAGTTAAAAAAGATTTGTCAGCTAAGGAATTAGAGGTTGCGGAATATATTATCGCTCATTCGCAAGAGCTGAAAAATGTTAGTATTCAAGCTTTAGCTAAATTAAATCAGGTTAGTACCAGTACGATTTTGCGATTATGTAATAAAATGGGATATCGTGGATTTAGCGATTTTAAAATTGATCTGATCTCTTCTTTGCCTAAAAACGTCACGAATGATATCTTGCAAGATGATATTCATCTAACTGATGACTTGCAAGATGTGAACCGTAAAGTGCTGATAGTTGAAAAATCTTCTATCGATGAAACTTACTCAATGATTAATCCTGATGAATTAAATAACGCTATCGATTTACTAATTAATAGCCATAAGATTGTGATCTTTGGGGTAGGTAGTAGTGGTTTAGTTGGGAAAGAATTAGAATATCAGCTGATTAAAATTAAAAAAGATGTCAATTGTCATTTTGATGCACATATTAGCCGTAATATTGTTCGTTCATTGGATTCACACGATTTAGTAATTATTATTTCACATTCTGGAGAAACACCTGAATGTATAGAATTATTAAAAATAGCTAATCAACAATCAATACCATCTATTGCGATCACTAAAATGGGACAAAGCCAAGTTTCTGGATTAGCAAATATTGTATTGCATACCATTTCGACAGAACATGTGTCGCGTTTAATTCCTATTCGCTCTAAAATTTCTCAAATTACATTAGTAAATATGTTAATCACTAATTTATTTATTAAACAATATGACGAAAAGCTTAAGTTTCAAACGCAACATCGTAAAGCCCGTAAGTTCCCTCATCTTAAATAACCGCAATGTTTTTCTAAATACCTTACTATGTTTGATCCCATCAATATGAATATTATTTATTATTGATATTGGTTCTATTCTTACCCAAAAACATGATCCTCTTCACAAATTAAAAAAAATCCTAAAAAAAGATAATGACGAATAACTTATTAGGATGTAACTTTATTACTAAATAAATTTATTATTTAAGTAATAAATTTACTTTAGATGTTAAAACTATACGAAGAGAAATTTGTTATGTCAAAACAACTACCTATTATTTTAGCCAGTCACGGTCCTTTTGCTCAAGGCGCACTCGAATGTGCAGAAATGCTAATGGGCAAACAAGAAAAAATAAATGTAATTTCTGTATCAGTGGATAGCAATATTGATGAATTACGTAAGCAAATGCAACTAAGTTATCAAGCACTAAACGAAGGCGATGGTGTGATTATTTTGGTTGATCTTATGGGCGGAACACCATGTAATTTAGCTGGAGAATTAGTAATACAGCATTCAGATGTATTGCTATTTTGTGGTTTTAATATCCCAGTTTTACTTGAAATATTAAATAATCGCGACGGAACACGAGAAGAAGTTAAATCAATTGTTGAAGCATCTTTTGCGCAAAGTTGCTTTGATGTTAGTCAAATATTAACAGCTCAAGTTGAGCCATCTACAGAATTATAAGGAAACAATTATGCCAATCAATGTTGCTAGAATTGATGATCGTCTTATTCATGGACAAGTGATTACCACATGGGTAAAAAATTATGATATTGAACAAGTGTTAGTGATTAATGACAAAGCTGCTGCTGATACGGTTCAACAGTCAGTTTTAACCATGTCAGCGCCTGCTGGTTTGAAAGTCCTGGTATTTGGTGTTCAACAATTTATTGAAATTATCAAGAAAACGCCAATCAAAAAACGTACCATGTTGTTATTTACTAATAGTGTGGATGTTGACACTTTAGTTGCCGGTGGACTGGAAATAGAGAAACTTAATGTAGGTGGTATGCGAATGCAGGATGGACGCCGTTCTTTGACACGTGCAGTATCGGTTACACCTGAAGAAGAACAAGCATTTAAAAATCTGATCGCCAAAAATGTTGTGGTTGAGGTGCAAATGGTACCCAAAGATCCCGTAGTATTACTAAAAACACTACTTAATTAGTCTTAATTATCTTTTTATTATAAATATTTGGAGGTTAACTTATGTTAACACAGGCTATTCTTGTCGCGATTTGGGCGGGGATCTGTTCATTAGATGATGTTGGTCCGCAAATGTTACGTAGACCATTATTGACCGGTACTGTAGCAGGCATCATCATGGGGGATGTCGTTCAAGGGCTAGCGATTAGTGCAACATTAGAATTGATGTGGATGGGGATTGGTAATGTTGGAGCTTATTCAGCCCCTGATATTGTTGCTGGTTCGATTATTGGTGTTTCGTTAGGTATTGCTACCAGTGGAAGTATTGTCGCTGATGGTTCGTCAGATACCTCTATCGAAAAAATTATAGCTACAGGTGTCGCATTAGCCTTACCTGTTTCAGTTTTATGTCAACAGTTACTGATTCTTTGGCGTTCATTTGCTTGCTTTTTAAATCCATGGGCGGAAAAAAGTATTCAAGATGGTAATTATCAAGGATTGGTTAAAGTGCATTATTTTTCCACTCCAGTTTGGTTTTTAATTCGTGCAGTACCTTGTTTCCTTGGTGTTTATTTTGGTAGCGATCTGATTACAAATATTCTAAATGTTATTCCTAAGGGTATTATCACGGGTATGGGCGTGGCATCAAAATTAATTCCTGCTGTGGGTATTTGTATTTTATTACTGATGTTACTCAAAGGTAGAATGTGGTTCTTCTTTCTGCTTGGTTTTATGTTAACCGCTTATCTTAAATTACCAATTATCCCAATCACCTTTATTGCTCTTGCTTTTGCTGTATTGTATGACATGGCATTTATGGCAGATAAGAATAATAGTCGACAATCCGCAGCACAAGATAATCAAGTAATAAATACGCCAGTTGAAGAGGAATATGATCTATGAATAGTGTTAATAAAATCACCAAAAAAGATTTAAATAGTGTTTTTTGGCGCATACAAACTATACCATTTTCTTATAACTATGAAAAATTACAAACTATTGGTTTTGCGCATTGTATGATTCCAATATTAGATCGTCTGTATAAAGATGCCGATAAAGAGACACGTGTGCGGGCGATGAAACGTCATTTTGAATTTTTTAATACGCAAGTTAATGCTGGGGCATTAATTTTAGGTGTCACTGCCGCAATAGAAGAAAAGACCGATGAAGATGAAAAAGATGCGGTTGTCTCTTTAAAAGCAGGATTAATGGGGCCTTTTGCGGGATTAGGGGATAGTTTACTGAAATTTACCTGGATGCCAATTTGTGGCAGTATCGGGGCAGCTTTTGCATTACAAGGCAATATCATTGGACCGATATTAATGTTTATTATCTATAATCTAGTTAATATTTTTACCAAATATTTCTTTGTTCATTATGGTTATAATAAAGGGATTGATATTATTGAACAATCAAAAAATTCCAATATTATTCAACGAATTAGCAATCTAGCTAATGTGGTTGGTGTCATGGTGTTAGGATCTTTGATTGCTTCGACTGTAAAAGTATCCACGCCATTAATAATTAAGGTAGATGAACAATCAATTAAAGTTCAAGAAATGTTTGATAAAGTCATGCCAAACTTTTTAACGTTAATTTTTGCGTTGAGTGTATTCTTTCTGGTTCGAAAATTCCAGGGTAAGTACACTGTGTCATTAATTATCGCAGTAATGATAATTGGCGTAATTCTTTCTATTCTTGGCGTATTACATTAAAAGGATCAAAATAATGACATATATTCAATCAGCATCAGTTGTTCGTAACACGCAAGGAAAATTAGTTTTGACATTTGAATCTACGGGTAATCAATCCATTGATCTTTACTGGACAACGCAAGCAAATTGTTGTGATGGCATGAAAACGTTAGTGGCTAAAAATGTGCAGAGCCCAATGATAATTGATGATCCTTTACATGCTAAACAGCGGGTGTATTTTATTTTGCAAACGCAAGAGCAGGCGCCTTTCTTATTTTCAGAACGTACATTACCAATTACCGGATTAAATAATTTTCGTGATTTTGGTGGTTATGTGGGGGCCGATGGTCGTCGCATAAAATGGGGAATATTTTATCGTTCAAATCATCTAAGCGGTCTTAAAGCCGATGCAAAAGCTTATATTGAAGCACTAAATATTCAAACTATTATTGATTATCGGAGTGAAAATGAGATCAAGTCCAACCCAAATACAAATATAGGCGAAAAACAGACGTTTCATCTGGATGCATCAGCACAAACTGCCGAATTAGCCGCACAATTCGCTGCAGAACCGAGTAATGAGGATCGCGCATTAATTGAAAGCGTTATGCGTGATATACCTAAAGAGTTAATCAATGGTAGAGGTGAACAGGTATTAGAGCAGTATCGTAATTTTGTGTTAAGTGACAAGTCAAAAAATTCATTTAAACAGATGTTAAGAATTATGTTGGATACTCATAATAATCCAAGTATTCAACATTGTCGAGGTGGTAAAGATCGTACAGGTTACGGTGTGTTATTAATTTTATTGATATTGGGTGTTTCACAAGACGATATCATTAGAGATTATATGTTGACGCATGAAAATCGGTTGGCACGCAACGAAATCAAAATGGCAGCTTATCGAAAAATTACTGATAACCAAGATGTGCTTGATTATTTGCTTTGTTTAATCGATACTCGAGAAAGTTTTATTTTGGAAATTTTTAACACAATGAAACAAGTTGCGGGCTCACCTATTAATTATATTAAACAAGAGCTTGGTGTTACTGAAGCTGATATTAAAACCATGCGAGATAACTATTTGCAATAATAACTTGATGTTAACAGCACAGTACAATCGTATAATGACAAAGTGAGATGAGATTGCTATAAAAAACCCCAACTAAGTGGGGTTTTTATTGATAAAAGCATTTTAAAACTTATGCTCTAACAAAATCCATATGTAATAATTTTGGTTTAAAAGCGTGACGTTGAACAGCTTGGATTTTCACTTTCACATCTTTACCAGCAACTGAAATAGTTAAAACTTCAGAATAAAATTCTGGTTTTTCTTGCATATTAAACACTTGGTTGTGGTCTAGCGTGATTGCGATAGGCGCTTCTGAACCACCATAAATAATTGCTGGGAATTTACCAGCGTGACGCAGGCGGCGGCTCGCACTCTTTCCCTGCTCAGTTTTTACTTCAGCTTGTAGTGTAAACATAATGATTTCTCTTTAGTTAAATTAACCAATCACAGGCGACCCAGCAATTGGCAAAGGATTTAGTTGCTTTTTTTAGCGGTTGGATTATAACGATTTATTAATAACATCGCAACTTAAATATCAATTAACCTTTGATTATTTCAGGTAATTGAATATCCCAAGCTTGATTCATCACATGGTCAATTTGTTGGCATTTAAATGCTAATCCGATAGGGTAAATATTTTCTTGTTGGTAATTTTGTAATAACCGGTCATAGTAACCGCCCCCCATTCCGATACGATAATTGCGATCATCAAAAGCCACTAATGGTGTAAATATCACATCTAATGATTGATAAGGTATGATTTTATTAGCATCATAAATTGGTTCAAAAATATCAAATTGATTAGCAATCAGTGGTGTATCTTGTTCATAAGCGATAAAAATTAAATGATTAGGTTTAACTGGATCAATAAGTGGTAAGAAAACTGATTTGCCTTGTTGCCAAAGGTATTCAATAATTGGTTGGGTATTAACCTCACCATCAAATGAAAGAAAAATAGCAATGTTATGAGCTAATTGTATCTTAGTGTGTTGTTGTACTTGAAGATAAATCGTTTGTTCGGCTTGCAAACGTTGCTCAATGGGTAAATTACGACGAATTTTCCGAATAATATTGCGGATTTGCTGAGTAGGAAGATGAGAAATTGATTGCATAATATTAAAGATATAATAGAGACTCCAAGATGCCGTCATGAGTTATAACCCTTGAACCCGAAGTTCAAGGTGAGCGTTATGTTTGATTATTAGGTTTCCTTAACATGAAGGCATACACACCAATCAATAAGCATAACCACTCTATCATAAAGATTATCGGCTCAGGGGACAAACCCATTAACGAACATCTCAGAGATAATTATGATACAAAAAATTTGACGCAGTATACAATCAAATTAATAGTATTTTTACAAAAATTATTACAACTGATTACAATTTAAAACATTATCAAGCAGATTCTGTATTTTCTTTAAACGATCATTAAACTCATTTTCAAGTTGCATATTTTTTTGTTTTTGTTTTGTCAACTCATATGACATGTTTAATGCGGCAGTAATGATTAATTGATCACTGTTCATTAGTTGAGTTTTACGACGTAATTCATTGAGTCTATTATCCAGATCTTTTGCTGCTAAATCAAGTGATTCAACTTCATTAACAGGACAAGTAAGCTTGAGCGTTCGGCCAAATACAAGAATATTAACAACTTGAGTATCCATATGTAACCTATTGTCTAATAAAATTTTTAATCTTTCTGGTGATTTTCTCTGCACTTAAACCAAGATCATCACGAATTTCAACTTGGTTTCCTTGCTGAATAAAAGCATCAGGTAATCCAATATTTAACATATCACATTTTAGTTTTTTCGTCAGAATAAATTCATTCACTGCACTACCAGCACCACCTTGAATAACGTTTTCTTCTACTGTTACTAAGATTTGATGATCTTTGGTTATGGCCAAAATGGCTTCTTCATCTAAGGGTTTGACAAACCGCATATTAATAACAGTTGCATTAAGAGTTTCTGCTGATATTAATACTTCGTTTAATAAACAACCAAAATTTAATATAGCTATGGCTTGTCCTTGTCGAATTAATTTACTCTTACCAATTTCAATACATTGCATTGGTTGTAATTCCCCCTCAGCTGCTTCACCACGCGGATAACGAATTACAGCCGGCCCATTATGTTGGTAACCAGTATAGAGCATATCACGGCATTCGTTGGCATTACTAGGTGTCATGATAATTAAATTGGGTATACAACGTAAGAAGCTAATATCAAATACACCTTGATGAGTTGGACCATCGGAACCAACAATACCTGCACGATCAATCGCAAATAATACAGGTAAATTCTGCAGAGCAACATCATGAATAAGCTGATCATAAGCTCGTTGCAAAAAGGTTGAATAAATTGCTACTACTGGTTTTTTTCCATTAATCGCTAAGCCAGCAGCAAAAGTTACTGCATGTTGTTCGGCAATAGCAACATCATAAAATTGCTCTGGATAACGTTCAGCAAATTTTACCATACCAGAACCTTCTCCCATAGCTGGGGTGATGGCGATTAATCGTTTATCATGTTGGGCAATTTGGCACAACCAATCACCAAAAACTTCTGAATAAGTAGGGTTACTATTAATAGCTTTATTAAATTTACCTTCACTCGGATCGAATTTTGGAACACCATGCCATAAAACGGGATTTTTTTCTGCCGGTGGATAGCCTTTACCCTTTTGCGTCACAATGTGTAATAACTGAGGTCCTTTGAGTTGTCGCAATTGGGTTAGTGTATTGACAAGCGTATCAATATTGTGACCATCAACCGGTCCCAGGTAATTGAATCCTAGTTCAGCAAATAAATTGGTGGGGGTAATCAGATTTTTAAGATGTTCTTCAGTTTTTTTCAAAAATTGTCTTACCGGTGGAATGCCAGATAAGACTTTTTTTCCGTTTCTACGGATTGATGCATAAGTCTGACTTGATAATATTTGTGCCAAATGTTGATTAAGACCACCAACATTTTGAGAAATCGACATATCATTATCATTAACAATAACCAGCATATCAGGTTTTAAATGCCCAGCATGATTCAGCGCTTCAAAAGCCATACCGGCTGTTAAAGCACCATCACCGATGACGCAAACAACTTTGCGATCTGATGATTTACTCTGTTCTGCTACGGCCATACCTAAAGCTGCACTAATTGAGGTAGAAGAGTGACCAGTACTGAGAACGTCATACTCACTTTCTTCACGCCAAGGGAAAGGGTGAAGACCGTTTTTTTGACGAATTGTTAACATTTTATCTCGGCGACCGGTTAGAATTTTATGAGGATAGGCTTGATGACCTACATCCCAAATCAATTGATCAAATGGGGTGTCATAGACATAATGCAGCGCCACTGTCAATTCAATCACGCCTAATCCCGAGGCTAAATGCCCACTTGAACGACTTACCGAATTAAGTAAAAACTGCCGCAGTTCCTCACAAATAATCGGCAATTGGGACTGTGAATAATTTTTTAAATCTTTTGGAAAATTAATCTGTTTCAATAACGGATAATGTTCAAGCTTCATTTAGGCCTTTTGTTTCTCAATATTTGATTATTAACTAAAAATGGCGACTAATAATAAAATTGGCTAATTGGTGTAATGGTTCACTATTATACGGTATTTTATTCAGCTCTTCGAGCGCTTGTGTATGAAGTTTTTGAGTAATTTTTATAGAATTATCCAAACCATATAGAGTGATATAAGTATTTTTTTCCAACTGCCTATCAGTACCTTGTTGTTTCCCCATTGTGTTTTGATCGCCAATTTCATCTAGAATATCATCTTGTATTTGAAAAGCTAAACCAATATGATCAGCAAAATTGTCGAGTGAAACTTGATATTGTAAAGCATGTTCCCCTGCCACAAACATGCCGAGTCGAACAGCTGATTTAATTAACGCACCGGTTTTATGGCTATGGATAGTTTGTAAATCCGATAAAGAAATTTCTTTGTGTTCTGATTGCAGATCTAATGATTGCCCAAGGCACATACCATTTACACCACTAGCGTTAGAAAGTTCATTAATTAAAGCAATTTTGCAATTTGCGTCTAAATAGGGTGCTTGAGCTAATTTGGTAAAAGCAAAAGTCTGTAAAGCATCACCAGCAAGTATAGCAGTTGCCTCATCAAATTTTATGTGGCAAGTCGGCATACCACGCCTTAGCTGATCATCATCCATAGCAGGTAAATCATCATGAATAAGGGAATAGGTATGAATCATTTCAATTGCCGCAGCTGGAGCATCAAGCCAATCTAATTGGCTATCAAACATTTGTCCGGTAGCATAAACTAAAAATGGTCGTATACGTTTACCACCAGCAAGCAAACTGTAAGACATAGCCGCTGTTAATACAGAAGAGGGAATATCTTGGATGGCTTGTTCAAGGACTTTATTGATTCTGTGTGTATACTGATCATGAAGTTTGTGAAAAGCAGTTATCATAGTTATTACAATCAAATTTAATTTTCAGGCAACGAAAAATCAGTTAGTGCCGAATCACCGTTTTCCGCTAATAAAATCTGAATTCGTTGTTCAGCCTTTTGCAACTGGTTCTGGCCTTGTTTAGCTAATTTGATCCCTTTTTCAAATTCGTTTAATGCTTCATCTAATGGCAAACTTCCTATTTCAAGTTTGCTGATAATTGTTTCAAGTTCTTTTAGGGTTTCTTCAAAGGCGAGCGACTTGGTTGGCTTTTTAGTCATCTTAAACCTCATATATTTAATATAACATCTAGTATATACGTAATTAATAACAATGAACAATTTTAGATGATATTTTGCTGATCAGCAAATGGGTTAATTTGAGTCTATAAAATATAACTTGTTAACAATTTCGTTTTTACTTAGATAAAAACCAATTGACTATTAATTAAACTATCATGATTAAATTATGAGGGACAAAGATAACTAAAATATAAAAATACTATATAATCCATTTTTTATATTATTAAAAATATTCTGGCTATGAAAAAGTGATATTTCTTAGTAGATCTCAAATAAATTTAACATAAATTGGTGTATTAATGAAAAAGCATAAGTTAGAAAAAATGTTATCAGAACAAGATATTCAACATCGTGTTCAAGAATTAGGTAAACAGATAAGTGATAATTATCAAAATAGTCAAAATGAATTAGTGCTTGTCGGTTTATTACGTGGATCATTTATTTTTATGGCTGATCTTAGTCGAGCAATTACAGTGGGACACGAGGTTGATTTTATGACGGCATCAAGTTATGGTAACGCTATGAATAGCAACCGCGATGTCAAAATTCTCAAAGATCTCGATGAAGACATACATGGCAAAGATGTGCTCATTGTCGAAGATATTATTGATACCGGTAATACATTAAGTAAAGTTAAGGAATTACTTGCACTTAGAACGCCAAGATCAATTGAAATCTGTACCCTGTTAGATAAACCTTCTCGACGAGAAGTGAAAGTCCCTGTTAAGTATGTTGGTTTTTCGATTCCGGATGAGTTCGTAGTAGGTTATGGTATTGATTATGCACAACATTATCGTCATTTACCTTACATTGGTAAAGTTACATTATTGGAATAAACTATAAAAGTTGTTAAAAAACAAGAGCTTTTATTGTTATTTATAGTCTGATATGATAATTATGATTAATTTTAAGTCTACTACTTAGCCAATTATTTGTCGATTAAGTGACGTGACACAATTTTGGAGTTGATGTGCGAAGGAATTTTACTTTCCTTTTAGTTATGCTCATTATGGCAGTAAATTCATTTGCTCTGGCAAAAATGCATTTAACTGTTAAAGGATTACCTGAAGCATTACAGAAAAATGTAGATGCGCGTTTGTCATTGATCGATCCAAATCGTATCGATGATACCCCCTATTTTAAGCAATCTTTAGAAGATGAAATAAAAAAAGGGTTAAGAGCTCTCGGTTACTATGCCCCAACTTTTGAATATCAAATTTCGGATGATGCAAAGCTGATAACGGTTATCGTCAATCAAGGTGAACCGATTTTAATTGAAAAGACAAATATTAATATATCTGGTGAAGGTGCCCATGATCGAGATTATATTAGTTTGTTAAATAATGATTTACCAGCTAAGGGAACGATTTTAAATCATGGTGATTATGATGGTTTTATAAAGCAATTACAGCGCATTGCATTACGAAAAGGTTATTTTGATTCTGATCTATCTAAACATCAACTTGCGGTAGCAGATAAATTACATCAGGCATACTGGAATATTGATTTTGATACTGGTCAACGTTATCACTTTGGTAATGTCAGTTTTAATGATACAGTAATACGAAAATCTTATTTAAAAAACATTATTCCTTTTAAACGTAATGAAAGTTATAGCGCTGATCAACTTTCTCTATTTAACCGTCGATTATCTTCAACAAATTGGTTTAGTGCCGTAACGGTGATTCCTTTATTGAATCAAGTCGATGAAAATAAAGCGATCCCCCTGCAAGTCATTGCAGTTCCCCGTAAAAAAAATAGTGTTGATGTCGGTATAGGCTATTCCAGTGATAATGGTGTGAGAGGGCGGCTCGGCTGGAGTAAACCTTGGATAAATGACCGTGGACATAGTTTTCATAGTGAACTTGCATTATCTTCTCCCGAACAATCGATTTCCGGGGCTTATAAAATTCCTCTATATAAATCTCCTTTAGAAGATTATTACACAATTCAGGGAGGATATAAAAAAATTGATAATAAAGATACCGATTCGCGGTCTTATTCAATAGGTATTATTCGCAATTGGGATATTTTTCAAGGCTGGCAACATGCTATCGGATTAAATGTCATGTATGACAATTTTAAACAAGCGGATGACAGTTTTAGAACCTTCCTTCTTTATCCCTCGATTAGCCTTTCTCGGGTCAGAAGTGAAGACAATTTATTTCCTTTATGGGCCGATTCACAACGTTATTCATTAGAAGCTGCAGCGGAAGATATTGGGTCTGATATTAATTTTATTCGTTTTCAGACACAACAAGTATGGATTCGTTCATTATTGAAACAGCACCGTTTAGTCGCTCGTGGTAATTTTGGTATTATTCAAGCAAGTAGTTTCGAACGAGTTCCACCTAATTTTCGCTTCTTTGCTGGTGGAGATCGAAGTATAAGGGGATATAGCTATAACTCTATAGCGCCGAAAGATAAAAAGGGTAAATTGAAAGGTGGTACAAAATTAATTACCGGTTCTCTCGAATATCAATATAATCTAACAGGTGCATGGTGGGGTGCAGTATTTGTGGATACTGGTGAGGCAATAGATAAACTTGATGGTACAGATTTTCATACCGGTGCCGGAATCGGAATACGTTGGGTGTCGCCAATTGGACCCGTAAAATTTGATATAGCAACACCGATTGAACATTCAAAAACAACAGCCCATTTTTATATTGGTTTAGGCACTGAGTTATAAATTATGAAAAGCCCACAACGAATTAAAAAAGTAACAAAAATGAGGCGTATTCGGAAATGGAAAGTCCGTAGCCTAGTGACTTTATGTATACTGACGTTTATTATTGTTTTATTAACTACCTTTATTTATACCAGTTTAGGTATTAAAGTCATTAGCAGTGTAATTGAAAAAGCGGTTCCTCAAATACAGATAAAGCATGCAAAAGGAGCATTAAATGATCTGAATATTGATGGTTTTACATTTAAAATGGATGGGGTTGAAGTCTCGGTTGGTGAAGCGAGAGTCTCACTTTCCGGATTATGCCTGATTAAGGGCAAAATTTGTGTTAAATCCTTTCAAGCCAAAGATATTTATGTCAACATAGAGACCGATAAAATTCCCAAAAGTGAATCTAAAACCGAACAACCTCAATCATTAAAACGTTTTGTAGTAAAAACTCCTTTACCAATTGAATTAAAGTCGGCACAATTAGAAAAAGTTAATGTTAATGTGGATAATATGCATTTTGAGCTGTCTTCTTTTCAAGGACAAGCAAATTGGATAAATCAATTTATTTATGTGTTACCTACTACGGCAATGGATGTTAAGGCCATTTTTCCCGATTGGAAAAGCAATCCCTCTTCATCAAACTTAAAACCCAAAAAATCACCTTTTGCGATCAATGAAACGATCGAAACATTATTTAATCAACCTTTAATTCAATCTTTACCTAATGTAAATATTCCCTTAGATATTTTTGTTAATCATTTAACTGGTAATGGTTGGGTATTACATATAGGTGGTAATGATTATTTTTTTGATGATGTTGTAATTGAAGCAAGTACCGTCAATAGTTTGGTTGATGTTAGATTGGTTGAAACGAATGCAACAAGCGATTATGCCAAAGCTCATATACAAGTCAAAGGGCAAATCAAATTAAGAGATGAATGGCCTATTAAAACAGATATTCTAGCAAAAACAAATAATACTACGGCAAAAAATAGTTCAGAATTCAATAGTCATTTTGAGGGGCAATTACTTGGCGAGTTAGCAACGCAAACGCATATTAAAGGATTAAATCAAGCAGATATCTTTGCTAAAATTAATTTTTTTGAAAAATATATGCCGTTAACACTAAAAATGAGTGGTAAACATCTACAATGGCCAGTAATAAATAAGGCAGATTATCAACTAAATGATTTTGATATAGATTTATCAGGCTTGGCAAATCTTTATCATTTTAATGTCAAAGGTGAAGTGAATAGTAAAGATATATTACCAACTCATATTGAGATTCAATCAAATGGAACGAATGAGTATATTGACATAAATAAAACTAAAATCTCTCTACCACAAGGCGAATTGGCTTTATCCGGCAAGATTAGTTGGTTAAATAAGTTACATTGGGATACAAAAATTAATTTCAATCAAATTGATCTAAGCCAATGGTCATTGACATATCCCATTAAAATGAACGGTAATTTATTAACAAGTGGCGAATATGATGAACGTGCCTGGTTAATCAATTTAAATCGCGTTAACTTAACCGGGGAAATCAATCACGCTCCGTTACAAATAAGTGGTGATTTAGGTATTAATTCCAATCAATATTTGTTAGCTAATAACTTTAATCTTAATTGGGATAGCAATCGTATTGAATTAAATGGGTCTACCAAACAAGACGATTTCATTGCAAATGTAAATTTTCCTAATTTAAAGGTTATTAATCCAAAAATTTTGGGTAATATTGTTGGGCATGTCAATATCAAAGGAACTTTAAAGCAACCAATAATTACCTCTAATTTGGTTATTAATAAATTAATTTTACAAGATATCGTTTTAGAACAAGCCGTTTTGAACGGTGAAATAAGTTATAGCAATATGATTAACGGTGATATTAGTCTAAAATTAAAAAAATTTAATATGCCTAATATGAGTGTAAATAATGCAACTGTTTCTTTACAAGGTAATGAGCAAAAGCATCAGTTAACGCTTAACGTTAACGGTAAACCGTTATCCAGCGAGATATTACTCAATGGTTCTTTTAATAAAAATCGCAGTCAATGGCAGGGAATAATGTCGCAAGCCAATGCTAAAGTCGGTAAAAATAATCTTTGGCAAATCAATCATCCAATTGTGATAGATTATGACATTAACCGCAAATTAACTAAGATTTTTGCACATTGCTGGTTAAATACCCAATCAAGCATTTGTTTAGATAATGACATTGTTTTGGCTAATAAAGGTATGGCAGAGATCAGTTTAAAAAATATTGATCTTGATTTAATTGATCCCTTTATTAATTCCCAAACCAATATTGCTGGTTATATTAATGGTAAAGCAAATATTAAATGGGATCCGAATACTAAAATACCAACCATAACAGTTAATCTATCAGGTAATAATGTGCATGTAAGACAACAAATTTCTTCGCAAACATTACCGATACCATTTGATTTATTTAATATTGACGCTAATCTTAATGATAAACAAGCCAATTTAAAATGGAGATTTGGTTTTAAAAATTTGGGTAAATTTAAAGGTGATATTCGAATTATAGAGCCATTAACAACCAAACGTCTAGATGGTCAGATTGATATTGATAATTTATCTCTCGCCATGATTAACCCATTACTTAATGATAATGAACATGCAAATGGTTTCATTAATAGTCACCTAAAATTTTCAGGAAGTTTACTTGACCCTTATATTACGGGTAACTTTGACTTAGAACATAGTGAGATTAAAACTAATCAATTACCCGTAGATGTCCGTTCAATTATGATTGATATGGATTTCAATGGTAAATCATCCGATTTGAAAGGAACCATGAAAACCAAGGCTGGCGTGGTAAATATTAATGGCAAAGCCAATTGGAAAAATATTGATAACTGGGATTCGACTATATCTGTAAAAGGTGATGCGCTTGAAGTTAATATTGCACCATTATTAACGATGCAAATTATTCCTGATATTCACATAACAGCTAATCAGCAACAGTTAGATCTAACGGGACAAGTAACTATTCCCAAAGCAAATATTCAAGTCGAATCTTTACCACCATCTACCGTAGATGTGTCATCAGATGAAGTTATGTTAGATAATCATTTACAGCCGGTACAAGCAAAAAATTCTACAATGGCAATTAATAGTCATGTTTTGGTTTCATTGGGAGATGATGTCACCATTGATGCATATGGATTAGCTGCTAATTTAACCGGAAAATTATTTGTTACCCAAAGTATAAAAGGTACGACAGTTAACGGACAAATCAATATCCCAAAAGGTCGGTTTCATGCTTATGGTCAAGATTTAGTAGTTCGCAAAGGGGAAATTATTTTTGCCGGGTTACCTGAACAACCGCGGATAAATATCGAAGCCATTCGCAATCAAGAATCTATTGATGACAATGTTACGGCAGGTATCAAAGTGACTGGACTTGCTGATGAACCAAAAGTTGAGATTTTTTCCGATCCTGCAATGTCACAGCAGGAAGCGCTTTCTTATCTATTACGTGGCCAAGGCCTATCGAGTGATGAACAGAGTGATAATGATATGTTCACCGCTTTACTTATTGGCTTAGGAACGGCTCAAACGGGTAGTTTGGTTGGCGATATTGGCAATACTTTTGGTATTAAAAACCTAAGTTTAGACACCCAAGGCGTTGGTAATAGCCAAAAAGTGGTAGTCAGCGGCTATCTTTTACCCAATTTACAATTAAAATATGGTGTTGGTATTTTCGATTCATTGGCGGTATTTACGTTACGTTATCGCTTATTACCACGATTATATTTAGATGTTGCTTCTGGATTGGATCAAACTGTTGATTTAATTTATCAATTTGAATTTTAGTTGTCTTAATTAATATGTAATACTTTAATTGTTTGAATTAAGTTATGTTAGTTACTTGCAGATATTGATTAACTTGCAATATATCCAGTAAAGCGCCATCAAAAACTATAAAATCGTTTTGATTAAGTATATACTTAAACACCAATACGACAGTAAAAATTAAACTAATTAAAGAATTTCAGAGGTAATCCATGTCAAATTCTATAAATAAATGTAAAAGCAATGAGACTCCGGCTTGTTGCTGTGTAGATGTCGGTACCATTATTGATAATGATGATTGTACGGCAGAATATAAAAATGTTTTTGCTTCTGAGAAGTTAGCACAAGAAAAACTCAATCAACTTACGCAAGCAGCGCGGGATGTTGAATCGGAACCTTGTCAAATTGAAAGCCAAATTGATCAGCTTGACGATGGTTATCAACTTTCAGCTAAATTTCATTTTAGTTGCGGCGCTGAATGTTTAATTTTTCAACTTAAATTACGTTAAATAGTGATTGCTTCGCTATTCTTACTTAGGAGTAGTTCTTACTATGAAAGAATGGCGGGGTAGTTTTAGGTTATTTGTTTGATAATAACTAAAACTTAGTTAATCACTATTAGGCATAACTTCTATTTTGTAACAAACCATTTATAGCGAATGTATTGAGATAAACGAATAATGCTAAAAGTTTACATTATGCGACATGGTGAAGCGGGATATTCAGCGATATCAGACTCCAGTCGACCTTTAACTTCTTTTGGTCAAAAACAATGTGCATCGGTAGCATATTGGTTCAAACAGCACGATATCGTTATTGATCTTGCTATGGTCAGTCCTTACTTGCGTGCTCAGCAGTCATTTGCTTTTTTTCCTGATCAGATATTAGTAAATAAAATAGAAACGAGCCAATGGTTAACACCAAGTGGTAATACGGATCAAGTGATCAATAGTTTAATTACGCTACCATCACTTGGCATCTCTTCGGTGTTATTAGTTTCTCATTTGCCATTAGTTGGTTATTTAGTTAATGATTTATGCCCACATATTGCGCCACCAATGTTTTCACCTGCAGATGTAGCTTTTGTTACTCTATCTGCAGAAGGTCAAGGTAAGTTGGAATGGTTTCATCATCCAATATAACATCAGCTATTGAACTTAACCTCTTTACGTTACCCCTAACTGGACGTTCTTTGATTGAAGCTTCAGCGGGAACTGGTAAAACTTATTCGTTATCATTTATTTATTTACGATTGTTACTCGGTATTGGCGATAAGGGATATTCCCGGGCATTAACAGTTGAAGAAATTTTGGTGGTCACATTTACTAAAGCCGCCACTGAAGAACTACGTTATCGCATTCGACAAAATATTTATCAACTACGCAAGGCATGCTTACAAGGTTATCATGACGATGCAAATTATCAACAATTACTCAAACTTATTGAAGATAAAGAATCAGCAGCTAAACGTTTGTATTATGCAGAACAAAGCATGGATCAAGCAGCCATCTTTACTATACATAGTTTTTGCCAACGGTTATTGACTACTTATGCATTTGAAGCCGGTAGTTTATTTCAAAAAGTCTTACTCAAAGATGAGACTAATCTCTATTTACAAAAAGTACAAGATTTTTGGCGAGATTACTTTACGCCAATGTCTGCTGATTTGGCAAAAATTATTTGGCAAAACTGGGCTGATCCACAAGCCTTATTAGCTGATATTATGCCTTATATTAATCGTGATATACCGGAAAATATTCAGTTATCTTCCACCCCGTTGTTAGAACGAATTAATGATTTTCATCGGTACAATATTTACCAAATAAATACCATTAAAAGTGAATGGTTAGCCAATGTTGATGATATTCATATGATTATTATGCAATCTGGGGTGAACAATAAGAGCTATGCTAAAAATCATTTAGCACGGTGGTTAAAAACTGTCACTCAATGGGCTCAATCGCCGACTGATGATTATACAATTCCAGTAAAAGAACTTAGTAAATTTAGTCAGACAGAATTAAATAATAAAACTGAACGTGACAAAATCGCACCTAGCCATCCTTTATTTTCGCAAATTGAACAATTTATTGCTCAATCATTTAGTTTAAAAGATACCTTTTTATTTGATATAACCAAACTCATCAGTCAAAACATACAAAAAGAAAAAGGTATCACTGCACAGATGGGATTCGATGATTTATTGACTGATTTGAAGCAAGCATTATATAGCCAAAATGGTAGCTATTTGGTTAAACAAATCGTAGCACAATATCCGGTTGCTATGATTGACGAATTTCAAGATACAGATCCAGTACAATATCAGATTTTTGATCGTATTTATCAAGATCGTGAAAATACGTTATTGCTGTTTATTGGTGATCCCAAACAAGCAATATACAGTTTCCGTGGCGCAGATATTTTTACTTATATTAAAGCAAAACTATCGGTAGATCATCGTTTTACTATGACGACTAATTGGCGTTCTATTCCGTCCATGGTTGCTGCCGTTAATAATTTGTTTTCGTTAAAAAATGATCCTTTTATTTTTCAGCAGATACCATTTATTCCGATGCATAGTGCTGAAGCAAATCAATGCAATGCGTTTTTAGTAAATGACCGTGTTGTTAATGCGCTCAGTTGTTATTTATTACCAGATTGTATAACTTCTAACAATGATTACCTTAATTATGCAGCACAGTGCTGTGCTGAACAAATTGCACAATGGTTATTGGCAGATAGCTATTTTATTAATAAACTGGGACAAAAAAAGGCGATTATTTCATCTGATATCGCAGTGCTTGTTCGTACAGCACGTGAGGCTGAAATCATTCAGCAAGCGTTAATCAAACGTCATATTAAAAGTGTTTATATTTCTAATCATCGCAGTGTATTTAAATCAACCGAAGCTAAAGAAGTTTTACGTATATTACAGGCTGTGATGATGCCAACAGATGAAAATTATCTGCGTAGTGCCTTAGCAACTTGCTTAATTGGTGCATCAATGGCTGATATTGATCAATTATCTTATGATCAACAAGTGTTAGAAAATTTAGTTGATGAATTTAATACATACCAAACTATTTGGCAGAATAATGGTATATTGGTAATGTTACGATACTTAATGAATCGGCGCCAAATCGCAGAAAATTTATTAATGCGCGATGAAGGTGAGCGAACAATTACCAATTTTATGCATTTAGGGGAGTTACTACAGGAAATTTCTCAAGAATTGGATACTCCTCATGCTATTATCCGTTGGTTAAATAAACAAATTAATGAACCTGATTACAATATCACTAATCATGAACAACGGCTAGAGAGCGATGAAAATTTAATTAATATTATTACCATACATAAATCTAAGGGATTAGAGTATCCAATAGTATTTTTACCATTTATTGGCACATATCGTGAGTCAGATAGCCATATATATCATGAACGGCAAACCTATTCTACGCATTATGCTTTTGAACTTACGCCACAAATCAAACAGTTAATTGAGCAGGAGCGTCTTGCTGAAGATGTTAGATTATTGTATGTTGCGTTAACGCGTTCGATTTATCATTGTAGTTTTGTGTTAGCTGGATTAAAAAAAGGGCGGGCTAAACAGTTATCTTTAAATCAATCAGCAATTGGTCATTTGCTTTTAGAAGCATCAGAAAATGATTATTCGGCTTTGCAACAAAAATTAATGCATTGGCGTGATTTAGTTGTTATTGATGTTAAACTTCCAGTTCCTGTTACTTTTTTGCGCTATCAAACATCAGAACTTAACTCCTTAGTGGCAAATCTATTTACCCGCAAATTAGATTATTCATGGCGAGTCACCAGTTATTCGGGGTTACAACAGTCGTCAAGTTATCGTAATCATACAACTGATTTTATCAATGATATCAAGCCGGCTTTTGATAGTGAAGTTTTATCAGATACCAATCAAACCAATGATGTCGGCCAGTTTATCGGAGATGATATGGTTAAAGAAGAATCAATTAATCGCTTTGATATTCACCATTTTCCTAAAGGCGCGATGGTTGGAACCGTTTTGCATGAATGTTTTGAAATAATCGATTTTAAACAGCCTGATTTGCCTTCAATTACGAGTCAAATAATCGATAAATTGAATTTACCCGATGACTGGCGTTTACCCTTAATGGAATGGTTGACCATGGTTTGTTCAACGCCTTTAATGGATGGTTTGTCATTATCACAGATATCCAACGAACAACGCTTAAATGAATTGCAATTCTTTTTACCCATTCGTCATCAGGTAATAGCAAATGATCTTGATCGGATTTGTAAACAGTTTGATGCTTTGTCTAATCAATGTCCACCGCTTGATTTTATGACAGTTCAAGGGATGTTAAAAGGTTATATTGATATGATTTTTATGTGGCAAGGGAAATATTATATTGTTGATTATAAATCAAATTATTTAGGTGCCAGTGCTGAAGATTATACCCAAATGGCAATGCATCAAGCCATGTGTGAACATCGTTATGACTTGCAATATCAACTTTATTCACTAGCGTTACATCGTTATTTGAGAAGTCGTATTGCCAATTATCAATATCCAATTCATTTCGGTGGTGTTTATTACTTATTTATCCGTGGTATGTCAACACAACATCCACAAAATGGCGTTTTTTATACTAAGCCAGATGTTAAATTGATTGATGAGTTAGATCATTTATTTGGATAATCCAACATCTGACTTATTTTTCGTACGAGTGATTAGTATCGCCAACGATGAATACTACGGCTCAAATTCAGGCTAAGGATTAAACTGTTCCCCATACTTCTTTGGCAATATCGGTAACTAAAGCAATTTTAGCCCATTGTTGTTCTTCCGTTAAAGCGTTACCCTCTTCGGTAGAAGCAAAACCACATTGGGTACTTAGGCATAGCCGTTCTAAAGGTAAATATTGACTAGCTTCTTTAATGCGTTTTATCACAGCTTGTTTATCTTCCAATTCACCTACTTTAGATGAAATCAAACCTAATACTACTTGTTTATCACCTGATACTTTGGCAAGCGGAGAAAAGTCGCCAGCACGCTCTGTATCGAATTCTAGATAGTAGGCATGCACATTTTCACGGGCGAAGAGATATGAGGCAACGGGTTGATAACCTCCACTAGCAGCCCAGGTTGAGCGATAATTACCCCGACAAACATGTGTTGTTAAGACTAAATCTGGTGGTGCATTAACGATCGCAGCATTATTAAGCTGTACAAATATTTCTGCTAAATCTTGTATAGATTGGCTGATAACAGTGGCATTTGATGCACAATTGCAATCACATTTTGAAGCTGAATTGGCAACGCCTGCATTGTTATAACGACTATCTACCATCATACCCCAAGTACAATCATCAAGTTGTACATTACGGCAACCAATGGCATAAATTTGTTGAATAAATGTTTGATAAGCATTGGCAATATCTTGTAACAAATCTGTTTGTGAAGGATAAATGCTTTCAGTCGCTGCTTTATTTTCGGGACGATAGAGCTCTTTAAAAAATTGAGCTGGAGCAGGGATGGTGATGCGCGGAACAATATCACTTTCAGCAAATGGTAATAGAAAACGGAAATGCTCAATGAAAGGATGATTTTCACCACTTATTTTACCAGTTAAACGTGCTGTTTCGGGACGTGACTCGACACCCTGGAACTTGTAACCTTCCTTAAGTGAAGCTTTTTCAACACCTTGTAATCCCCACATGAAATCAAGATGCCACCAGCTACGACGAAATTCACCGTCAGTGATGACATGAAGCCCAGCCGCTTTTTGCTTAGCAACCAATTCAGTTATTGCTCTGTTTTCGATATCGGTTAATTCTTTTTGCGTTATTTTGCCATGTACAAATTGTGTTCGGGCTTGAATTAAAAAATCAGGTCTTAGGTAACTGCCGACAACGTCTGCCCGAAATGGGGGATTTAGTAATGTTTTCATAGTGACTCCTTCAATTTTTTATTTTTTGATACGGCTTTATAATAACCACACATATAGCAGAAATTAATAATGGCAATGCTAAAATAAAGAAATAATAATTTGGTGTTAATTTAGCCGAAATTAGCAACCCAGCAACATAAGGTCCTAGGGTACCTCCTAATCGAGCAAGACCTAATACAATACCTGTGCCAGTTGTTCTGATCTGGGGAGGGTAGATGGTTGGGGTCGTTGCATATAATCCAGCCATTGCGCCAAAAATAGTATAACCAATAAATGCAATTAAACTAAATAATAAAGGTAAACTATTACTACTCAAACCGAATCCAGTGACGAACACAAAAGCCATGACAAGCATGATCGCAGTGATTTTGGTAACCACATATTTTTTTGATAACCAGCCCATGGATATGCCGCCGGTAATACCAATAATATTCATAATTAATGAAGCGGTAATACTGAGATCTTTAGAATGACCTAAATTAACTAATATTTTAGGTGTCCAATTGATAAGAAAATAAAATGAACTCATCAACATAGAAACACTAATACATAGCAAGAGGGTCGCCTTAAAAATAGCAGGATTAAAAAGTAAGCTAAATTGTTGAATGCCAAGTACATGATCCTGTTGTTCGACTTTAGGGAAAGTTGCACATGTGTTTAATTGTAATTTTTCTAATAAATGATTAAGCTTTAGCAAGGCTTGCTCATTATTTTTCGTCAAGATAAAATCAAGTGATTCTGGCAAAAACAAAAATACGATTGGAATCATAATGATGGAAAAGATTCCACCCAAATAAAAAACATATTGCCAACCGAAATATTTGATAACAAAAATATAAATGATACCACCTATTACCGAACCAACTGTATAGCTTGCAGCCATAATACTGATCATTAATGAACGATACTGATTTGATGAATATTCGGCAATAACGGTATTGATACCAGGTAATATAGCGCCCATTCCAAGTCCTGCGAATACACGGGCAATGACCAATTCGAGAAAATGAGTTGATAGCGCTGAGGCGATCATACCAACAGATAAAATAACCAAACAGATAAGAATAATAATTCGCCGTCCGAATTGATCAGCAAAGGGGGGAATGACCAAGGAGCCAACCACCATACCGATTAAGCCAGCACTAAATAATAATCCTAATTGTTCTGGTGCTAAGTTCCATTGTTCTGATATTGATGGCGCGACAAATGCGATGGTCATCACATCATAACCATCAATCATACTAATTAAAATACAGACAATAATAGCTAAAATTTGGAAATGATTCATCGGTCGATCATTGATGATTTGTTTAATTTGTGCAACTTTCATTAAGTTTTCTCATTTTTTAAAGACAATGCTTATTGCTGTTAGGTAAAGCGATTAGCTCGATAATTATGTTAGACAAAGTCAAATAATCAGTTGAAAAATTGACAATTTTAAAAACATCATCAATGTGACTTAACGTCTTATAAAAATAAGAAGTTAAATCGTTCAACTTATTGTCTTAATCTGGCGAATTAGGGGGGGCACTTCGGATTAATGAATTTCAGTCGATCCCCAAACAGATTGTGCAATTTCAACCGTTAATTGTAGTTTTGCTTTTTGATCTGATAGTGTCACATTATTACCATGCACCGTACTACTGAATCCACACTGTGGTGAAAGTGCTAATTGATCTATCGATGCATATTTGGCAGCTTGATCGATACGGCGTTTGATATCATTTTGATTTTCTAATTGGGGAAATTTGCTAGAGATTAAGCCTAAAATAGCAATTTTTCCTTTAGGCAGATATTTTAAAGGTTCAAATCCACCACTACGATCATCATCATATTCAAGAAAATAACCATCTAGATTCATTTCACTCAATAAAGCTTCTGCAACCGGCCCATAATGTCCACTTGCCGCAAAAGTACTTTTAAAGTTACCACGACATAAATGGATTGTTAACACTAAATCTTTGGGTTTTAAATTAACAACTTTATTAATGAATTCGGCATACTTAAAGGGTAATAAGTTAGGATCATCACCACGTTTTCGAGCTGCCTCACGCATTTTTTCATCACATAAATAAGCGAGATTAGTGTCATCCATTTGAACATGGCGACATCCGGCTTGATGAAGTGCAATTAATTCTTGTGCATAAGCTTGGGCAACATCATTATAAAAATCCGGTTCTAGAACTGGATAAGCTTGTTTATCAATACCATTACGACCGCCACGAAAATGTAACATCGTTGGTGATGGAATCGTCACTTTTGCCACTGAACTAGGGGTTATTTGGCTATTTAAATATTTAAAGTCAGCGAGTTGAATATCTTTAACATGTTTTACTTTTCCCGTGACACGAATATTAGGTGGTAGCAATTTTTCTTTACCATTATTATCAATTACTGTAGCGGGTGCGTCAGTAGTGACTCCACCAAGTTGTTGTAAAAAATCTAAGTGAAAATAAGTGCGACGAAATTCTCCATCTGTGATACTACGAATGCCAACTTGTTCCTGAAATTTCACAATATCTATAATCGCTTTATTTTCTATTTCTCTTAACTGTTCGATATTAATTTGTTGGTTAGCAAATTGCGCACGAGCATCAAGTAGAAATTGTGGTCGTAAAAAGCTACCAACATGATCTGCACGAAAGATGGGATAAGTATTCATTATTATTTCCTTATAATTATCTTTATTGTATTAGGATGGAGAAACGTCAAAATCAATAATAATTATAAGAGTGATTATTAATTATTAACAAATTGATAATGTTTATATTTATCTATAGTTTTTAACTATAACGAAATAGAGACAATAATAATTTTGAAGATATTTTATTGAGGGGATTTGTTTTTAATATTGTTATAAATCATATTATGTTTTATAAAATGTTTTGCTTTCTGAGTTTAACTGTATATAATCACATAATCTGTATAAAAAAACAGGGATAATTATGAAGGCACTTACACAGCGTCAACAGCAAATTTATGATTTAATTAAAGATCATATTAGTTCAACCGGAATGCCACCAACCCGTGCTGAAATTGCTAAGCAATTGGGGTTTCGTTCCGCTAATGCCGCAGAAGAACATTTAAAAGCACTCGCGCGTAAGGGGGCAATCGAAATGATCGCCGGTTCATCACGTGGTATTCGTCTATTAATGGAAGAAGAGATATCAACTGGATTACCATTGATAGGGCAAGTTGCTGCAGGCTCACCAATTTTAGCACAAGAACACATTGAAGGGCATTTTCAAATCGATCCAAATTTATTTAAACCAAATGCCGATTTTTTGCTGCGAGTTAATGGAATGTCAATGAAAAATATTGGTATATTAGATGGTGATCTTTTAGCAGTACACAAAACACAGGATGTACGTAATGGACAAGTTGTTGTTGCCCGAATTGGCGATGAGGTAACTGTTAAGCGATTAGAGCGTCGTGGTTCAAAAATCCGTTTATTAGCTGAAAATGAAGATTTTTCACCTATTAATGTTGATTTAAAAACGCAAGAATTTGAGATTGAAGGACTCGCTGTTGGTGTAATTCGTAACGCTTCTTGGATGTAATTTAACATGAAATGAGTTAATATACCTTACTAGCTATTTTTATGAGGTAATTAGCAATGTGGCTTTTCTGGCTATTTGAAATATTAGCATTAATTGCAGTTTTTGTTCTAATTTTTCTGTATTGTCATTGGTTTAAAAAACGATTTTGGTCTTTTTTAAAGCAATATCTTAAATGGATAGCTCTGGTCATTTTAGCGGTCTGGCTATTGATCGCTGTTTTATGTTGGCATCACCTTTATGATGCAACTTTTTGCTATTTTAGAGGTGTTAGCATGAAGGCGAATACGAAATATTCGCTATTTTTAGGTGAATGCCAAATTGAAACGCCTAGTGGAGCTTATGTTCCAGTGCAAAGAGCCAGAGCGCTGCCTGGTAATTCTGAGCACCATGACGATTATCAAGATTATGGTTATAACTGATTTTTTGTTTTATTAAGTTGGTAGCGACCTTATTGGTCGCTTTTTAATTTCTTTGATTTTATTAGTTATTGAAAGGTAATAAATTTTCGACATACGATGATTTATTCATTTTTAATGATTATTTTGTGATCAATGACAAAACTATTGATAAATTATTAAAAACATAAAAATATAACCTATTGACTTTAAACAATTTATTAACAATGCAATAGTTTATTTAATAAATAAAATTGAATAACTATTAATTTTTTAACATTTTTATTTTGCAATTTGCTAAAATATGTTCACACACTTAAAATTGTTAAAATGTAAAATTTGGAGTTATCATGGCAGTTGCTGTTAATAAACGTTCTGTAATGACTTTATTTTGTGACACAACAGATATTTATGGTCATCAGATTCGTTTGGTTTTAGCGGAAAAGGGTATAACGGCCGAAATCGAATTTGTGCAAGCAAACAACTTACCGCAAGAGTTATTAGATCTCAACCCTTATGGTTCAATTCCAACATTAATTGATCGCGATTTAACCCTTTACGAGCCACATATTGCAATGGAATATCTTGATGAACGTTTTCCTCATCCGCCATTAATGCCTGTTTATCCTATTGTGCGAGCCAATGCTCGTTTGACGATGTATCGGATTCGTAAAGAATGGTATAGTGCATATCAAACAATTATTGATGATCCCAAATCACCGGAAGCAAAAGTAGCGCGTAAATCGTTACAGGATGATCTGACAGCTGTTTCAGTGATGTTTAAAGAGACACCTTATTTTATGAGTGAAGACTTCACATTGTGTGATTGTTATTTTGCTCCGTTATTATGGCGCTTACCGTTATTGGATATAACGCTACCTAAGGTCGCTGAAAAACATTACCTCAATTATATGGCACGGGTATTTGAACGCCCTGGGTTTATTGAATCATTAACTGAAGACGAAAAAAAAATTAGAGCTTAATATAATGGAAGTTACCGAAATGACTCCGCGTCGTCCTTATCTTTTTCGAGCAATGTATGATTGGATTCTAGATAATGAATTAACACCTTATATTATGGTTAATACAACTGTCGATGGGGTGATGGTGCCCACCGAATTCATTAAAGACAACCAAATTATACTTAATATTGCACCACATTCAGTGGGGCAATATTGCATGACGAATCAACAAATTGAATTTAATGCCAGATTTTCTGGTACGCCACAACATATTATTGTACCGATGGCTGCTGTCGAAGCGATTTATGCTAGAGAAAACGGTGTTGGATTAGGATTCGAGCATGAATCGCAATACGATAAAAAAGAACCAGCACCAAATAAAACCACTAATCCTTTCCGGGTGGTAAAATAAGTAACAATAAAGAGTTACTATACATGTTATTAATCTACTAACTTAATAATATAAACGAGCAAATAAAAATGGGTCATAATGACCCTTTTTTTATTTCCGTTTTTTTCTTGTAAAATTAGCATGATTACTAACTTATGCTTGGTAGTTCGGCAAGTTTGACAATAATGCCTGCTCCATCAGCTTTTACTTCATTAATAACAACGTCTAATTTATCAAGTAGTTGATAAGTTGTTGTTTGATTAATGGTAATCTTTCCAGCTTCTGGTTGAATAGAAATTTCATCGCGTATCGGATGTAATAATGATAAAGGCAAAAAAGCAATTGCACCAATTTCAGTCAATCTTACTCTTGCTCCCCCACGGTTAATATCGATAATTTCAGCTGTAAAAGATTGATCTAACTTATCACTTAAATATTGGCTATATAACTTTTGATTAATATCACGTTCAGCTAACCGGAGAGCTTTACGACGTTCATTAATAACAGTAAGAACCTGTTGTTCGGGAGGTGTCGTTGATTGATTAAGTATTAGTGCTTTGAGCAATCGGTGATTAGCTAAATCGCCATATTTTCTGATTGGCGACGTCCATGTTGCGTAAGCAGATAATCCCATACTAAAATGAGCACTTGGTGTGGTGGCAAAATCTACTATGCTTAAAAATCGTCTTAAACGATATTCTAATAACGGATTGTCATCAATTGTTCGACGCAAAGTTTTATAGCCTTCAAGTGTTGCTAATTGTTCTTTAGTAAGTTGGTCAATCTGCTGTTCGGCTAATAATTTCATCACTAAGTCTAGATACTTAGCTTCAAAACCATTGTGTATATTAAAAATACCAAAACCAAGTTCAGAGGCCATTTTATGCGTAAATGCTTGATTGGCAATGACCATCATTTCTTCAACAATTTTATGTGCTATCCGTCTTGATTCTTTTAAAATATTAGTTAACTGTAAATGTTCATCAAATATAAAGCGGTATTCATTTTTATCTTTAAATACTAATGCATGCTCGGAACGCCATTGGATTCTAAGTTTAGCTAATTGCTCGAATAATGCTAACTGTTGCGGTAAACTCGCAATTGGCGATGTTAGTGGTATATTGTCTTCAATAAAATCGGATACTTCACTGTAACTTAATTTAGCTTTAGATGTAACCCAAGCTAAGGTGAATCGCGTTGCTGAATAGATTATTTCTCCTTGTGAGTTTATGGTGATTTGGGCTACTACAGCTGGGCGTTTTTCATGTGGTTTCAATGAACACAGATCATTAGCTAATACTTTTGGTAACATTGATATAGTATAATTTGGTAAATAAGTACTAAAACTGCGTTGCACAGCTTGTTGATTGGTAGCACTTTCAGCAATAAAATAAGTACTTGGATCGGCAATGGCGATTGAAAGTAAAAAATGATGATTGTCATCAGTAGTAATGCTAATTGCATCATCCATGTCTAGCGTTTCTTTACTATCAATGGTAAAAAAATCGATATCCGTAAAATCCTGCCGCACTTTTGATTCCGCCTCATTTAATGTGAAAAGCTCATCTAGCGGTGCTGCGGTTTCTAAATTATGCCGAGCAAGTGTTTTTAGCCATAATAAATCAGGCGCAGAATCTTCGGCAACAAATTGCATGGCTTCGGCGATAAACATATGTTTATCGTTTTCAAGAGCATGAGTAAGTAATTTTGCTTTGACCCAGTCACCGTTTTTTAGTTGATGATTTAGATGACCATTCACCTTACATTTAATGAATTTATGAGGCAAATTTTCTGGCACTATAGTCATCATTTTATTATTATACGTAATCCTACCTAAAAAAGATTGTAATGATGATTCAATAATTGTTTCGGGCTCGAAAGATTCTTTATCATTTTTAGTAATGATTTGCCCACTAACTCTGTCACCATTAACGACATTTTTCATATGTTGTGAGGCAATGAAATAACTTTTTTTATTATCCGTTTCTAAAAAACCAAAACCTTTTTCATGAGCGTGAATAATACCTTCCACTCTAGGGGTTTGTTGATAAAGTTGTTGTTTTAATTGTGCCAAGAGTGGATTATTTTGTAACATAATTTTATTTTTTGCCGTTAAAAGTTTTATGATTTTAACATAACTTAAACGATAAGTCTGAATTTGTCTGGATTTTATGAGTGATTTTGATTATTTTAACTTAAATGTGGGGGAAGTTTGTAACTGTTGTTAAAAAAGAGCATATACTAATTATGCCGTCTTATATTGTGTTTTATTGAATCCATTAAATTACACCTTTTATATCGCTATGAAACTGAATTATAAGATTCAAGGTCAAGGACCTACAATACTGCTATTACATGGCTTATTTGGTAATTTAGACAACCTTGGTATTATTGCGCGTGCTTTTAACCATCAATACCAAATTATTCAAGTAGATTTACGTAATCATGGTTTATCGCCCTGGTCTAATAATATGAATTATACTGTCATGGCTGAGGATATTGTCGAATTAATTCAATCGTTAGCAGTCGAAGAGCTGATTATTATTGGCCATTCAATGGGGGGAAAAGTTGCCATGCGATTAACTGAAATGATTCCAACTAGAATAAAATCTTTGATCATTTTAGATATTGCCCCCGTTATTTATACCGCTGATTCACATAGTCAAGTATTTAAAGCGATTAATGCTTGTACCTCTTATATTCAAGGTCAGCAAGTACCTAATGACCGTAATACAGTGCAACAAGTAATGATTCAATATCTGAGTCAATCGACAATCCAATTTTTATTGAAATCCTACAAATCGGATCATTGGTTATTTAATTTTCCAGTCATCGAAAAACATTATTCAGATATTCTTGGTTGGCAAGATATAACGCCTTACTATCAGCCAGTGTTATTTATTAAAGGAAGTCATTCTGAATATATTAAACAGGAATATCATAGCGATATTCTAAACCAATTTCCTTATGCAGTTATCGAAACGGTTGAGTCAGCCGGGCATAATGTTCATTCTGAACAACCTCAAACGGTTATTGCTTTAATTGAGCAATGGATTAATCATTAATACCTAACATAAATTAAATAGATTGTAATGGTATAATCTTTTTCATAAACATCGATAAGCGGTTAGGTTTTGTATTAATTTAGTATGACATTAACCTATTTTAATGTATAATTAGTGCGTTTTGTTTGAAGATCATCATTTCATGTTCCGTACGGCTAATGAGAGCTTTACTAATAATTTCCTAATTGCTGATTTTATCTCAATGCCCCTTTGTTAAGGGAGGTATTATTCAGTAGATTTGTCATTAGTCGTAACAATGAAGGTGATCTCTTTATTTTATTTATTTAATGGAGATTTACTTTGTTTAAACCAACTATTCAAAAATTCCAATATGGCCGTCATACTGTTACTTTAGAAACCGGTATTATGGCTCGTCAGGCAACTGCTGCTGTTATGGTTAATATGGACGATACTGAGGTATTTGTTACTGTTGTTGCTGATAAAAAAGTTAAAGAAGGTCAAGATTTTTTCCCTCTAACCGTTAATTACCAGGAACGGACTTATGCTGCCGGGCGCATCCCTGGTGGATTTTTTAAACGAGAAGGTCGTCCTAGTGAAGGTGAGACGTTAATAGCACGTTTAATTGATCGTCCTTTACGCCCATTATTCCCTGAAGGGTTTGTTAACGAAATTCAAATCATTGCTACTGTTGTGTCAGTTAATCCACAGGTGAGTCCAGACTTAGTTGCTATGATTGGTGCTTCAACTGCCTTATGTTTATCTGGTGTACCATTTCATGGTCCGATTGGTGCAGCAAGAGTCGGCTTAATTGATGGTGAATTTGTGCTTAATCCATTAGTTGATGAATTACCGAAAAGTCGTTTAGATCTTGTGGTGGCCGGTACTGAAAGTGCGGTATTAATGGTTGAGTCAGAAGCTGATCTACTATCTGAAGAACATATGTTAGCCGCGGTAGTGTTTGGGCATGAGCAACAACAAGTTGTTATTAATAATATCAATGAGTTTGTGGCTAAAGCGGGCTGTGAAAAATGGGATTGGGTTGCACCAGCTAAAAATGAAGCCTTATATAATTCAGTGGCTGAACTAGCTAAAGAGCGTATTGGTCAAGCTTATCATATTACGCAAAAACAAGAGCGTTATGCCCAAATTGATCAAATTAAAGAAGATGTTTTAGCAGCATTAAAAGCGAATAATGAAGAATTAAATGAGATTGAAGTATTAAATATTATTACTGAGATTGAGAGCCAAACAGTACGTCAACGCGTATTAGCGGGTGAACCACGTATTGATGGTCGTGAAAAAGATATGATTCGAGCGCTTGATGTACGTACTAATCTATTAGCAAGAACACACGGTAGTGCATTATTTACACGAGGTGAGACGCAAGCATTAGTTACAGCGACGCTTGGTACTGAGCGTGATGCACAAATTATTGATGAATTAACTGGTGAAGTAACTGATCGTTTCTTATTCCACTACAACTTTCCTCCTTATTCAGTCGGTGAAACTGGAATGGTTGGTTCTCCTAAACGTCGTGAAATTGGTCATGGTCGTTTAGCCAAACGTGGCGTGGCTGCGGTAATGCCTAAGCCAAGTGAATTCCCATATACAGTGCGTGTCGTTTCTGAGATTACTGAATCTAATGGATCATCTTCAATGGCTTCTGTTTGTGGTGCTTCACTTGCATTGATGGATGCTGGTGTACCGATTAAAGCTTCTGTTGCCGGTATTGCGATGGGATTGGTAAAAGAAGGTGATAACTTCGTGGTATTGTCTGATATTCTTGGTGATGAAGATCATCTGGGAGATATGGACTTCAAAGTTGCTGGAACAAACGAAGGTATAAGTGCATTGCAGATGGACATCAAAATTGAAGGTATCACCAAAGAAATTATGCAAATAGCCTTAAATCAGGCTAAAGGGGCACGTTTACATATTTTAAGTGTTATGGAACAGGCAATTAATCGCCCTCGTGAAGAAATTTCTGAGTTTGCTCCACGTATTTATACGATGAAAATTAATCCAGAAAAAATTCGCGATATTATTGGTAAAGGTGGTGCAACCATTCGTGCTTTAACTGAAGAAACTGGAACAACAGTTGAAATTGAGGATGATGGTACAGTTAAGATTGCTGCATCAGATGGCAATAAAGCTAAAGCTGCAATGAAACGTATCAATGATTTAACTGCTGAAGTTGAAGTAGGTCAAATTTATAATGGTAAAGTTGTTCGTATTGTTGATTTTGGAGCATTTGTATCGATAATTGGTGGTAAAGAAGGCTTAGTTCATGTGTCTCAAATTGCTGATCATCGTGTAGAAAAAGTTACTGATGTTTTATCTGTTGGTCAAGAAGTGTTAGTTAAAGTGTTGGAAATCGATCGTCAAGGTCGCATTCGTTTAAGTATGAAAGATGCGATTAATAGCGGTAGTGAGTCTTCACCATCATCTAGCGCCAATAGCGCAGAGTAATAATTATCGCTATACGTATTTATGTATTAGTAAAAGATGATTAAACACGGGAGCTTATTATGAAAATATACAACTTGAAAAAACTATGGTTTTTATTATGCACCGTTGCAATTTCGAGTTGTATATCAGGTTGTCAGATGTTACATTCTGATAATGTTTCATTAATGGCTGTACCTTTACAAGTTTCATTTGAAAATGAAGCGAAAATTGCGAAATTGAGCCAGCAGTTATATATCAAAGATATTGATAATGATACGAAAATGCAGCTATTATATAAGCGTGCGGTTCTTTATGATGAGATTGGGTTAAAAGCGTTTGCGCAGCGTGATTTTACTCATATACTCAATATCGACAGTACAGTACCTGAAGTTTATAATTATCTCGGGATATCAGCAGCAAATAATGGTGATTATGATGCTGCGTTTTTATCCTTTAATTCAGCAATAGAGCTCGATCCCAACTATTATTACGCTTATTTCAACAGAGCAGTTGCGTTATATCAATATCAACGATATCAATCTGCTTTTGATGATATTTTAACGTATTACCGCTTTGATATTAATGATCCACTAAGATTGCTTTGGATTTATTTAATAGCGGAAAAATTGGATCAGGCTAAAGCCAAATCACTATTAATTGATGCTTATAATCAATTGGCTGATAAAACCGTTTGGGGTAGCGATATCGTTGCCTTTTATCTTGGTAAAATTAGCGAAAAACAATTGATGGATAATATTCAACAAGGTGTTGATAATAATAAAATTTTAGCGCAACGCCTTTGTGAAACTTATTTTTACTTAGGAAAATATTACCAAAGTAAAGGTAACAATAAACGTGCCGAAGTGTTATTTAAGTATGCATTAGCAAATAATGTCTATAATTATTTAGAACACAAACAGGCACTCTTTGAAATAAAACAACTGACTGATAAACAGTAAGTTGTATAAGGTCATGCCAGTTTAGATGTGAATATTAGTTATAGCAGCGTTCTTTATTTAACCATCTGATGGATTTTACTCATATTATTAATGAATTCGTTTTAATTTATTTGTCAATATCTCTTATATATTAAGGATAGTGATGATATTTTTATCTGATTTAAGAATTTAAATTGGCTAATGTAAAACCAACAACCATTAAAGAAGTATGAGAACGATCGTGAGATGTTTTGTTATTTTTGGGTGAGTTGTTATATTCATTACGTAGGCTGGCATTATTAGTTGTTAACCAAACTGTTGTTATACAGTTTAGAGCGAGTTTACATGACAAAAGAAATTTCTTTCATCGACCTTGGTTTATCCGAGGAAATCTTAAATGCATTAACTGATCTTGGTTTCTCAAAACCATCACCGATTCAAACCGAATGTATTCCTTTATTATTAGAGGGCAATGATGTGCTTGGAATGGCACAGACTGGAAGTGGTAAAACAGCTGCGTTTTCAATTCCGTTCTTAATGAAAATCGATCCTGATTTAAAAGCGCCACAGGTGTTGGTACTTGCTCCAACACGAGAACTAGCTATACAGGTAGCTGAAGCCTGTACTGAATATGCTAAATATATGAAAGGTATCAAAGTATTAGCCCTTTATGGTGGTCAACGTTATGATGTACAATTACGTGCCTTAAAACAAGGACCACAAATTGTGGTAGGAACACCAGGTCGATTACTTGATCATTTAAATCGAAAAACACTTGATCTTTCTAATCTAAAAGGATTAGTACTGGATGAAGCTGATGAAATGTTACGCATGGGATTTATTGATGATGTTGAAAGTATCATGGCAGCGATTCCTGATGATCACCAAACAGCATTATTTTCAGCAACTATGCCTGCGCCGATTCGTCGTATTACCAAACGTTTTATGCATAATCCACAAGAAGTGCAAATTAAATCTACTAATCAAACGGCACCAGATATCGATCAAAGCTATTGGTTAGTGAGAGGTGTACGTAAAAATGAAGCATTAATCCGCTTTTTGGAAGCAGAAGATTTCGATGCGGCAATTATTTTTGTGCGTACCAAATCAGCAACGCTAGAAGTCGCTGATATTTTAGAACAACACGGTTATAGTAGCGCGGCATTAAACGGCGATATGACGCAACAATTACGTGAACAAACACTCGATCGTTTACGTAATGGTCGTTTGGATATTTTGATTGCTACTGATGTAGCTGCACGTGGTTTGGATGTTGAGCGAATCAGTTTAGTGATTAACTATGATATCACCTTAGATTCAGAGTCATATGTTCATCGTATCGGTCGTACTGGTCGTGCAGGACGAGCTGGGCGAGCAATATTGTTTGTAGATAGTCGTGAACGTCGTTTATTACGTAATATTGAACAGACCATTAAAAAACCTGTACCAGAAGTATCATTACCAAATAAAGAACTTTTGGAACAGCGTCGTTTAGCTAAGTTTTCGCAACGTGTTGCACAGCAGATTGAAGCAAAGGATTTGGATAATTACCGTGAACTTTTACCGAAACTATTACAAAGTGATGACACCGATATGGAAACCCTCGCTGCAGCATTATTAAAGCTAGCGCAAGGTGAACGTCCGCTTATTTTACCACCTGATCCAGAATTTAAACCATCTCGTGCTGATCGTGAGCGTCCAGATCGCCGTTTGAAAGGGGATAAACGTGAATCACCGAAACGACGTGAGCGTCGTGATGTTGGAGAAATGGATCTTTATCGTATTGAAGTGGGTAAAGAAAACGGTGTGGATGTTCGTAATATTGTTGGGGCTATTGCCAATGAAGGTGATATTAGTAGCCGTTATATTGGTAATATCAAACTGTATGAAAAATATTCAACAGTGGAATTACCGAAAGATATGCCAAAGGATTTATTGCGTCATTTTGAAACAGTACGTGTTATGAATATTCCAATGAATATGCGTTTAGTTGATAATCGTAATGATGCTAAAAAAGGTAATCGTCGCGGTGTACGTAAATCGGATAGCCCATTTGATGATATGCCAAAGCGTCGTGGTAGACCGAGTTCAAAAAGTAATGATAGTGAAGGAGCAGTGAAACGTCGCGCCGGACGTAAATCTAACTAGTCACAAAATCATTTTACTAACGAAAAAACCCGAATCAATAGGATTCGGGTTGTTATAATAAAAAATTTAATTACTTATAACAAACGTTTAATGATTCGGTCGATCTGAATACGACCTAAACGATTGATGAGTTTCTGTACTTGTATAGGATAGAATTGACTAGCTTGAATTTGTTGGAAATGGTTCACTAACAATGTTTTAACACGTATCTGTTGCAATTCTTGTCTAAATTGACTATATAATTGCTGTTTTGGATCATGGACTAAGATACCATTTTCTAAATCCAGTCGCCAAGCGCGCGGATTGATATTGTTTCCAGTAATAAGTACCCATTCATCGTCAACCCAAATTCCTTTTAAATGGTAACTATTATCTTCATCTTTCCATAATCTGATAATTAATTGTTCTTTATCTATATATGGCTGTAATCGTTCAATAAATTGACGTAAATTAACTTCGTATAGATAAGGTAATCCACCGATAATATTAAATGGTTGATCTTCTGGAATATAAAAGTCATTAGCGGTTTTATCACCGACGATAATTTCAACCTTTTTACCTTTTCTCAATTGACGAATAATATCTTTTATAATTATCTGAGGAAGATTAAAGTATGGTGTACAAAATACGATTTTTTCATTTGCACTCAAAATTAGATGGTGGATGACTTGATTCAGCTGATTACTTTTTCCCAAACCAACTATAGGCGTAACACTTAATGAACTGTTAAGGCTATCACCTTTAAATTGATAATTTGCTTGTGCTAAATGATGACGGAAAACTTTAATTGCTGATTTTAATTGTTTACGCGTCTTAAGATTATCACTGTCTAGCCGTTGGACAGCTTCATAAGTTAGAAATTGTTGATCAATGAACGTTACCATACTATCAGCTAAAATCGGATTAGTGATAATGTGATAGCGATCGTAGCGGTACTTATCGAGCTTATGTAAATACACATTATTAATACTAGCCCCCGTATACAGCAGAGTATCATCAATGATACTGCCTTTTAAATGTAAAACGCCTAACACTTCACGACGATTCACTGGTACGCCATATATAGCAACATCAATTTCTGGGTTCTGTTGTTTTAATTGATGATAAAAATGTGCATTGGTATCGGCCATACCTTCACCAATTCGACCACGTTGAGCACGGTGCCAGTCGACAAAAATTTTAACATCTAATTGTGGGGTATTACGTTTAGCCTCGTAGATCGCTTGCAGGATTTCTTGACCTGCTTCATCGCGTTCAAGATAAAGGGCAATAATATAGATACGCTTTTGAGCACACTTAATTGCATTAAGTAATGTTTGTCGGTATTCGTTAGGTGTGGCTAAAATCTGATAATTTTCAGGTTGCTGTTCTAACTTAACTAATTCATTAAGATACTTCTGATGATTATATTTAATAAAAGGTATTCGCATAAGATTATTTATTATTTTTACGCTTAAAATTTTTCATAGGATACCATATTTTATTCAATTGGTATATTTTGGTAGATAACGTATTGAAATAACAGTTAACTTTTCGAAAGATGTCAATAATCCTGAATATTTGAAACCCAATATTTTGCCTGTTTTATCAGATAATCGTTGTAATATACTGCGACCCATTTGAAAAGAAGCACAAAAAAATGTTTTGAGTTAGATCCATCCTTTAAGAAAATCATCCTCTAAAATTTTTTGTGTGACATCGAATCGGTAAAGTTGACCTTGATCGATGATGGCAACATGTTGGGCCAATGCTTTAACTTCATTGATATTATGTGAAATATATAAAATAGGAATTTTCATTTCAATAGCTAAAAATTGGATATAACGAATTAACTCTTTCTTGCGGGGCATATCTAATGCTGATAATGGTTCATCCATTAATAATAGTTGAGGATTAGATAATAATGCACGGCCTATGGCAACGCGTTGTTTTTCTCCACCAGATAACATAGCCGGATATCGATTTAGTAATCGTCGAATGTTTAATACATCAACAATTTCATCTATTCGATGTTCCATTATGGATTTCATTCCGTAACGTAAATTTTTTAGAACGTTGAAATGCGGAAACAGTAATGCATCTTGAAAAACTGTGGCAATATTACGTTGTTGGGCAGTGATATATTGCTTTTGTTCAATATTAACTAATGTTTTACCATTAAGTTGTATTGAACCGCTATCAGGTTTGATCAAACCATTAATTATGTTAAGTAGGGTAGATTTACCAGAACCAGAAACGCCGAGAATCGCCGTAATTCCCTGACATTCCACAGATTGCTTAAAAGACAATGTAAATCCAGATAACTTTTTTTCAATATTAATGTCCAACATGGTTTAACCCGCTAATTTCCGTTTATGCCAACGATTTAGTTGTTCTGAAGCAATCAAAGCTAATAAAGCTAAAATTATTGATATAATACATAATCGCATTGCTGACTGTTCACCATTTGGGACCTGTAATAAGGTGTACATAGCTAAAGGTATTGTGCGTGTTTCACCTGGAATGTTAGATACAAACGTGATTGTGGCACCAAATTCGCCTAAACACCGAGCAAAACCTAATACAATCCCCATTAAAATCCCTGGTAGTGATAAGGGTAAAGTAATGGTGAAAAATACACGCAATTGATTGGCACCTAGTGTACGGGCAACATTTTCTAGACGGATATCAATCGATTCAATAGCTAATCGAATCGAGCGTACCACTAATGGAAATGCAACTACTGCCGAGGCCAGCGCTGCACCTTTCCAATTAAAGCTGATATTGATACCCAAATAATGATATAACCACTGACCGATTACGCCATGTTTTCCCATTGTCACTAATAATAAATACCCCAGAGCAACTGGAGGCAAAACTAATGGCAAGTGAATAATACTATCGAATAATGATTTACCCACGAATCGACAGCGTGCTAATACCCATGCAGTTAAGATTGCCAAAGGTAAACTGAAAACAATAGCTGCACCTGCAATTTTAAGGCTTAGATACAAAGCTTGCCATTCATAATCATTTAGTATCACAGTGTTACAAAGCCATATTTTTGGAAGATATGTTTAGCTGTTTCACTTTGCAAAAACTCGTAAAATTGGCTCGCAACAGGATTAAGTAAAGTGATTGGATATTCAATTGGTTTAAAACTTTCTGTCGGAAATGTGCCTAAAATTTTTACTTTTTGACTGACTTTGGCATCAGTACTGTAGACAATGCCTAAGGCCGCTTCCTGACGTTCAACTAACATTAATGCATCGCGAACATTACTGGCGCGAGCAAACTGTGGTACAAGCTGATCATAGACACCTAAATTGGTTAATGACTCTTTGGCATATATACCAGCAGGAACATGATCCGGATCACCAATAGCTAATTTTTCATTGCTGGGTAATAAAGCACGCCAATCTGTTTGTTGATTAATGGTCACTGGAGTATGGTAATCTGTAATTGGCGCAATTAACACTAGATCATTTTTCAACAACGTTTGTTTAAATTCTACAACTTGATGGTCAATCAAATAATCCATCCATTTCTGGTCAGCAGAAATAAATATATCCGCAGGAGCACCTTGTTCAATTTGTCGTGCTAATACAGAAGATGATGCAAAAGAAAACACAATATCCATTTCTCTATTTTGGGCTTGGTAAGTTTGACCAATTTCTTGCATCGCGTCGGTTAATGAAGCTGCAGCGAAAAAAGTAATTTTTTGTGATGCGTTTGCTGTCAGATTAATAAAGAATGTCGTAACCACAATAAATGTAGCGAATAATTTTTTCATATCCGTTCCTAAAATAAAAAAACTGTTAAAGTAAGCAGTGAATAAAATAATAAATATAGGTTATGATTTAATAAAAACTATTTATGTTTGCGTATTTATCTGTTGGCAAATATTAATAATATCCCGCAACGAAAAAAGCAGCTTTTGAGCTGCTATTTTTATGTTATTGGCCTAAACGATAATTAGGTGGTTCTTTAGTTATTGACACATCATGAACATGACTTTCTTTAATGCCGGCACCAGTTATACGGGTAAATTGTGATTTAGTACGTAATTCTTCAATTGTCCCACATCCAGTTAAGCCCATGCAAGAGCGTAATCCCCCCATTTGTTGGTGGATGATCTCTTTTAAAGGACCTTTATAAGCGATACGACCTTCAATTCCTTCTGGTACTAATTTATCTGCAGCGTTATCGCTTTGAAAATAACGATCGGATGAGCCTTTAGCCATTGCGCCTAAAGAACCCATACCACGATATGCTTTATATGCACGTCCTTGATATAATTCGATTTCACCTGGTGCTTCTTCCGTTCCTGCAAACATAGAACCTACCATGACACAGCTAGCGCCGGCCGCGATAGCTTTAGCAATATCACCAGAATAACGAATTCCGCCGTCAGCAATTACCGGAATATTGTAAGGTTTAGCAGCTTCTACGGCATCCATAATCGCGGTAATTTGTGGTACACCCACTCCAGTTACAATTCGGGTAGTACAAATTGACCCCGGCCCTATACCAACTTTAACAGCACTCACGCCTGCTTTAATCAATGCTAATGCCCCTTCGGCGGTTGCGACATTACCACCAATAATGGGAAGATCAGGATAAGCATCCCGAGCTGCTCTAATTCGCTGTAATACGCCTTCAGAATGCCCATGAGATGAATCGATAAGTAAAACATCTACTCCAGCTTCCACTAATGCAGCTATACGCTCTTCATTACCAGGCGCAGCACCAACAGCGGCACCGACTCGTAAGCGACCTTTTTCATCTTTACAAGCATTGGGTTTCGCTTCTGCTTTCTGGAAATCTCGAACCGTAATCATGCCTTTCAAATGAAATTCATTATCGACAACTAATGCTTTCTCAACACGCCGTTCGTGCATGCGTTGTAATACAATATCCCGTGATTCATTTTCTTGCACTGTAACTAAACGTTCTTTAGGTGTCATAACGGCGGTAACTGGTTGGGTTAGATCTGTGGCAAAGCGGACATCTCTTGCAGTAATAATACCAACCAGATCGTTATGCTGAGTAACTACAGGAAAACCAGCAAATCCATAATCTTTGGCCAGTTTAATTACATCATTAATTGTTGCAGTTGGCAAAACTGTAATTGGATCTTGTACGATACCACTTTCATGCTTTTTTACCCGTTTTACATGCTCGGCTTGTAATTCTATTGGCATGTTTTTATGGATAAATCCAATACCACCTTCTTGCGCTAAAGCGATGGCTAGTGAAGCTTCAGTTACGGTATCCATGGCAGCTGAAATCATAGGTAGATTCAACCGAATCGTCGAGGTTAATTGCGTACTGATATTGGCAGTATTAGGTAAAACAGTCGAATGGGCTGGTACTAACAAAACATCATCAAATGTGAGGGACTCTTTTATTATGCGAGACATAGCAATATTCACCATTAGTAGAAGGAACGTTGTTTATAAATATTGCCAAAGAATTTTACATTTTATTAAAACGAAAAGCCAGCAAATATTTAATATCGACTTCTAATTTTAAGAAATAGGATGTAAGGTGACAATCGCCCATTCCAAGCATTATCGGTGAATTGGGCTTTATATCTTAAGGTTTAATTTCAGTCAATGTTTGATTACGCAAGAGTAAAATACGATCAAATAATGCATGTTCATTTAGACGATGTGTGACCATAATGAGGGTTTTACCGGCATAGTTATTGGCAATAATGGCTAATATTTGTTGTTCAGTTAGACTATCTAGACTTTCGGTTGGTTCATCCATTAAAATTAATGGCGATTCATGTAATAATGCGCGCGCAATTCCAATACGGCGGCGTTCACCCCCCGAGAGTGTTCTGCCATCTTCACCTATCCATAAATCTAAGCCATGTTCTGCAGTCAACAATTTACCTAATTCTACTTTTTTTAAAACTGCTATTAATTGTTCATCGTTAGCATTTGGATTGCCAATTAATAGGTTATTACGTAATGTATCATTAAAAATATGAATAACCTGAGGAATAACTGCCATCATGTTCCGTAAGGAGTATTCATCAAAGTGAGTAATATCTATATTATTTATGGTAATGCTACCCTTATTAGGCTGCCAGCTGCGAGTGATTAAATTGAGGAAAGTCGATTTACCACATCCAGTCTGCCCAATGAGAGCAACATGCTCACCACTATGAATACGAATATTAATATCATTAAACACTGATAACGGTTGATTTGGATAACTAAACGTTACCTCATTAAATATAATTGTACATTTGTCATCAGTAAACGTTTGATTTATATTTCCATAGGTAATACTTGGTTGCTGAGCTAGTAGATGATTCATTCGTTTAGCTGAAGCAAAGACTTGTCCAAGAAACAAAAAAGCATTAGGAATCGGGGCTAAAATTTCTGTAGAAGAGAGTCCAATAAAAATTAATAATGCGATAACAGGCGGATCATAATTAGTAATGCCATTGGACACTAATCCTATAATAAGTAATGTCATTATGCCGACAATTAAAATAATTACTGCACTTGCAAGACTTAATAAATTGGATTGTTTTTTTTGTAATGTTAACCATTGTGATTCAGTGTCCGTTAATTGCTGACGAAAAGCCTGTTTGGCATTAAATAAGGTGAGTTCAGCTTGACCTTGTAAATAACTAACAAGCAATTGACGATATTGGCTTTTAAATTCTGCAATGTTTTCACCTAAACGTTTACCAGCATAATAAAAAAGCAGCGGCATGGTCAGAATTGTAGCCAATAAAAATAATGTGATTATTAATGCCACAGTGTGATCAAAATAATTCACTGCACAATAGATAAATAGCGTAATACTTAAGCTTCCAAGAATTGGCGCAAATAGTCGTAAATAAAGATGGTCTAAATGATCAATATCAGCAATAAAAGCATTAAGTAAATCTGCTTTTTGAAAATGTTGCATTTGATCTGCGCTCAGTGGCAACAAATGTTTAAATGCTTTAGTTCGTAAATAAGCTAAAATTCTAAATGTTGTATCGTGATTAATTAAACGGTCAAAATAGCGAGCAACCGTTCTAAGAATCGCAGCACCCCGTACACCAGCGGCTGGTAACATATAATTAAATGTATATAATCCAGCAACACCAACAAAAGCAGTTGCTGATAAAAACCAGCCGGATAATGATAATAAAAAAATACTGGCACTCAATGCAGTTATTACCATGATCATGCCAAGTAGGATACGTTGCCAGTAATAGCGATAAAGCTTAATATATGGGGAAACTAATTTTAACATAACATTGAGTCAGGTTTATTAATATACAGTTGTTGGTTGTGTAAACGCCAAATTTGTGAAAACTGCATCGCTTGGTTAAGGTGATGAGTAACCATGATAATTTGGCATTGTTGATAACTTTGCGCTAATATCGTTTCTATTTCAAGTGCTGTTTGTTTGTCAAGGCTAGCCGTTGGCTCATCAAGCAGCATTAATTGGCATGGTTTTAGTAGTGCTCTAGCAATAGCGATACGTTGTGCTTGACCAACAGAAATTTTCACCGCATCTTCACCAATTTCTGTATCAAGGCCGTCTGGTAATTGAGCGATTAATTCTGTAAGTTGCGCTTGTTCGATGACATCAGCAATATCTTGTGATGTGGCAAGCGGGTCGGCCAAAAGAAGGTTTTGGCGAATCGTTCCATTTATTAGATAAGGATTTTGTCCTAACCAACTTAGTTGACTCCGCCATGATTTAATATCAATCGTCTGGAACTCAATACCATTAATCATGAGTGAACCCCGATAAGGTAAAAATCCTAATAATAGATTGAGTATCGAACTTTTACCTTCACCACTTATACCGGTTAATGCAATTCGAAAAGGGGGAGTTAATGTAAAGTTTAGCGGACCAATAATGGGTTGATTATCAGCCGACAAAATCACTAAATCTTTGCCTACAATTGTTTCAATATTTTGATCAAAATTGACCGTTTTCACTGATGTTGATTCATTAACATGAGTCGGTTGAATGATAAATTTTTCAATATTATCCGCAGCAGCAATAGCTTGTGCTTTTGCGTGATAATAGGTTCCTAAGTCACGCAAAGGTTGGAAAAACTCGGGTGCTAAAATTAAAGCAAAAAATCCAGCAAATAGTGTTACTCCACTATCGTAAGCACCAAAATCAAATTCACCTAAATAAGAAAACCCAAAATAGACAGCCACAATAGCAATAGAAATTGAAGTAAAAAACTCTAATACCGCAGACGATAAAAAAGCCATTTTTAGCACATTCATTGTTCTAATACGAAATCGTTCAGCAGCGTTAGCAATTTGTTCAGTTTGATTGCAACCTTGGTTAAATAAACGTATCGTCGTTAACCCTTTTAACCGATCTAAAAAATGTCCGCTTAAGTAGGTTAATGCTTTAAAGTTTCTTCGATTAACATCGGCAGCACCCATACCGACTAATATCATAAATATTGGGATAAGTGGTGCGGTAGCCATCAAAATTAATGCAGCAGTCCAATTAAACGGTAAAATGACAGCAACGATTATTATTGGAATCATCATCGATAGCTGCATTTGTGGTAAATAGCGGGCATAGAAGTCATGAAGATCTTCTATTTGTTCAATTAATAAAGTACTTAGCCCACCACCAGTGTGATGATAAATTGCTACAGGGCCTTCTTTTTCAATTTTAGTAATTAATTGTTGACGAATAGAATGACGTATTGCAGCACCCAATGAAAAATTGAATTTTTCACGAGCATAAGTAATTAAACTGCGAATTCCAAACAACGCCAGTAGGGCAGTGAAATAGACAGTGATTGATTTAAAATTACCACCTAAAATAATCAAATCTTGTAATATGTTAGCTAACAATGCCGCTTGCATAATAATGCAAATGGCTGTAGCTAAACCGGTCAAAACAGAACAAAGTAATGCCACTTTATGTTGTTTTGCTTGCTGTTTTAACCATTTTAGTAGATAAGTTTGACGGGTTTTATCTAATACAGACATGTTAATTCATTTATTTTAAATTATCCAAATAATGTTCGGCATCTAACGCTGCCATACATCCTGTACCAGCTGATGTAATTGCCTGACGATAATTATGATCCATTACATCTCCAGCGGCAAAGATACCTGCAATACTGGTTTGGGTTGCATTACCTTGTAAACCTGATTTAACCTTAATATAACCATTATCTAACACCAGCTGGTTGCCAAAAATGGAGGTATTAGGTTTATGACCAATAGCAATAAATACACCTAATACGCTGATTTGTTCAGTTTGTGTTTCATCCAAAGTATTACGAATACGTAGACTGTTAACGCCCATTACATCACCAACAATTTCGTCAACGACTCGATGAGTATGTAAAATGATTTTACCTTCAACAACTTTTTCATTAAGACGCTTAAGCAATATTTTTTCCGCACGAAATTGATCTCGACGATGAATTAAATGAACTTCGCTGGCAATATTGGCTAAATATAGCGCTTCTTCGACCGCTGTATTTCCACCACCAACAACAGCTACTGCTTGGTTGCGATAAAAAAAGCCATCACACGTAGCGCAGGCTGAAACTCCTTTACCTTTGAATCGCTCTTCAGACGGTAATCCCAAATATTGTGCACTGGCACCGGTAGCAATAATTAAAGCATCGCAACTATATTCTGTTTCACCGCTATATAATTTAAAAGGACGAGAAGAAAAATCAACCCGTTCGATTTGATCAAAAATAATTTCTGTATCAAAACGTTCGGCATGTTCTCGCATTTGCAACATTAATTCTGGACCGGTTAAATTAATCGTGGCGGCTGGCCAATTTTCAATTTCGGTGGTGGTGGTTAATTGACCGCCTTCTTGTATTCCCGTGATTAATACTGGTTGTAAATTTGCTCTTGCAGCATAGATAGCAGCTGTATAACCAGCGGGACCAGAACCAAGGATTAGTAAGCGACAATGTTTATTATTCATTATAAACTCCGAACATTGTTATTTTAGTATTTATGATAGCGAATAAGTCTATCACTAACGGTTAGTTTAAGGTATGAAAAAAAGTTGATTTTTTATTGATGTTAATTATTGTTTTAATAGGTTTGATAGCAATTTTTAATGTGATTAGCGAATAAAAGGAATTTATCATGTTATTTTTGTATAAAGTTACTTTATAGCCAAGGTAGGCATTTCTGAATTATTAGTGCCTTTTTTACTAAATTAAATAAAAATAACATATTGATATTTATAAAATAAACTTAATAAGTTATAAAGCTCCTGTTCTTATCACTGGTAGCGCAAAGTCAGAGTCCAAGGGGTTGCGTTTAAAAACTTTTGGGTCGCCTGAGCATCAATAAGTATTTATCATGTTGTGGCTTGAAAGGCGAGACAAATAACTAGACGACTTAAAGAGCAACTTGCATGCAGTCGTTTACAATAATGGTGAATTATTAAAATAAGACACGGTTTTCTTAAACTATAGCGATTGTTTCAAGCATTAATGGCAGAAGAGCAATATTCAATATTTTGCTCATGCGCGAATTAAGGGGTTCAAGCAAGTGCCTCAACAGGCCTCGCTGGTGCCAGCGATAAAGTGGTCACTGTGTGATTTTCTTCGTTCAGCAGCCCTTAAGTGCGGGAAGCTAAATAGCATTATGTAAATAATGGAATAATTAAAAATAAGTCATAAAGCTACCCCAATCTCAATCCTGCGTAGAGAAAACGGGAAGCAGAGATGAATAATAAAATAATTTAGAGAGCAATTTAATCAGGCTATTTTACTCGCTACCACAATATAATTTACATCCACATTTTGACTCAGTGTAAACTGATTTTTTAGTAAATGATATTCGATGCCAATAATATCACTTATTTGTAAATTAGCCTGTTCAATTAGTCGCATTAATTCGGAAGGACGGATGAAACGGTTAAAATCATGAGTGCCTTTTGGGAGTATCCGGGTAATATATTCTGCACCATAGATTAGTAGTAATTTTGCTTTCTGATTGCGATTGATAGTCGATAAAAATAACCTTCCATTGGGTTTTAATAGTTTGGCACAAGCGGTAATAATCGATTGTGGATCGGGAACGTGTTCCAATAACTCCATGCAGGTTATTATATCAAACTGCTTATCAGTATTATTCGTATAATCTTCAATAGAACTCTTTATATATTCAATGACTAAGCCATTTTGTTGAGCATGATGCTGTGCTACCTCCAATGAGGTTTGTGCCATATCTAATCCGATGACTTGTGCTCCAAGCTTGGCTAAACTTTCCGACAAAATTCCACCACCACAGCCAACATCTAATACTAATTTATTAGAGATATCGCCACATTGTGTTTGAATATAATTCAAGCGTAATGGATTAATAATATGCAGTGGTTTACATTTTCCATTGGGGTCCCACCATTCTTGTGCCATTTGAGCAAATTTATGAATTTCTTTTAAATCAATATTTTGTGGCATAACTAATCTTACCTATTTTTTGTATTGCTAAAATTATTCGTGATAATAAAGACTTTGTCAGGATTTATTGGCGAACAATATTGATAAATGATTGTACTATTTGTGCGGTTAAACCCCAAATAGTATAGTGTTGATAATGATAAAAATATACCTCATGCTGAGAGTGTTGCTGCCATTTTTTAGAACGATATGGTACTAAATCAAAAGGAAAATCGTCAGATGGCTTAAAAGCGATTTTCATATGCGATTTAGTAGGTGGATTGGCAATAAACCAATCGATAGGTACACTAAAAACTTCAGCTACCTCAGCATGATTTAATTTCATATTTAGATTGCTTAAGTAACCGATAATCGGGTAAATTTTTAACCCCATTTTTGATAAAAATGGGGTTAGCTGACCTAAAATTTTAATTGAAGTCGCTTCAATACCCAATTCTTCATGTGTTTCTCGCAATGCAGTTTGTATCGGACTTGAATCAATTTCTTCCATACGACCGCCAGGAAAACAAATATCATTGGGTTGCCATTTTAAGTGAGGTGAACGAACTTGAAATAATAAATGCAATTGATTGGTTTCATCTTGAAAAATAGGAATGAGAACCGCTGCTTTTTCTGCGATATTTCGTTTTTTTAATTGAGATAGTAATTTATTTTCGATATAATCTATTGATATCATTATTTTTTATCTTGGTTCTTTAAGTGATTTTAGGATATATAATCTGAAATTCACTATTGGTAAATTTCATCTCTTTACGTTGCCAGAATATCATGTTAGATTGCAACGTCATTAAAAAAACGTGATCTATATCAACTTTTGAACTACAACAATAATTATGCAGGAATATGTTGCTCAAGTCAGACACACTCTAGCTGAGCTTGCTCTTGTAAAGCAAAAGCGAGCGCTTGATGCTATGCCTACAGCTTTCCAGCAAGTATTTTTATTGTTACCGACTCTAATCCATTTTCATCACCCGGCATTGCCCGGTTATTTACCCGATAACGTTCCTTGTGGCATCAGTTTTTACCAACCTGATATAGATATTTTATCACAACTCAAAGCACAATTTGTATTTGAATTACCAGAATATCTTGATCATGAAAGTAAAATTTCAGCACTTTACTCGATGGGGAGTACCAGTTCATTAGGGCAATCGGTGGATTCAGATTTAGATATATGGGTTTGCATTGAACAGAATTTATCTTCCAAAGAACGGGAATTATTACAGCAAAAATGTACCTTGATTGAACAGTGGGCGATGTCATTAGGTGTTCAATTAACCTTATTTATTGTTAATGTTGATCGATTTCGTGAAAAACATCATGAATGTTTAATGGGTGAAAACTGTGGTTCGGCTCAGCATATGCTGTTATTAGAGGAATTTTATCGCAGTGCCAATCATTTAGCTGGAAAATTATTGCTATGGTTTGTGATTCCTGATGATCTCATTATTAATGGTCAGCAATATGCCTCTTACGATGATTGTGTTTTGGCTTTAGTTTTAATTGGAGCAATTAAACGTGATGAATGGATCGACTTTGGTTCCTTAATTGACTTATCAGCGGAAGAGTATTTTGGTGCTAGTTTGTGGCAACTTTATAAAAGCGTTGATTCACCATTCAAAGCAGTTTTAAAAACTTTGCTCTTGGAAGCTTATTCATGGAAATACCCTGATAATAAGATGATAGCTTATCAGGTAAAACAGGCAATTCAGCAAAATAAAATTCAACATTATTATCTTGATTCTTATTATATGATGTTAGAGCGGGTGACAGAATATCTCAATGCAATGGGCGATAATCAACGACTTCACTTAGTCAGAAGCTGTTTATATCTGAAAGTAAATGAAAAATTATCTGTTCACTCATCACAAACTTCTTGGCGCAGAATATTACTAAATGAGTTGATTGTAAAATGGGGATGGTCTAAGCAAGAGCTAGAAAATTTAGATAGTTGCGATACATGGGAAATTGAGCAAGCTAGACAAGTTCACGACGTTATCTTACAAACTATGATGACGGGATATCGACATTTACTTAGTTTTGGTCGTCGGAATAATGTTGAATCGTTGATAAGTCCAAAAGATTTGGCAATTTTAACACGTAAACTTTATGCTGCTTATGAAGTATTACCTGGCAAAGTAACCATTATCAATTCTAATATTTCTAGTGATTTGTCTGAACCCTATTTAACGTTTATCCATGTTAAAAATGATCGGGTTAATCGTCCAGGTTGGTACGTCTATAAGCATAAGCCAACGCTAGATTCGATCGTTGGTCATCAGTATTTAGAATATAGTCATTCATTAGTTAAATTAGTCGCATGGTGTTATTTTAATCGCTTAATTTCTGATACTACTCAGTTTTACTATCGTGATGGCGATAATCATGACCCTGAAAAATTAAATCAATTAGTCGCCGATTTACAATCTTATTTTTGTATAGATATTCCAAGTGCTAATGAAGATGATTTATATGGCCCATGTGAAATCAGACATTTAGCGATTATTGTAAATTTAAAAGAAGACCTCAATGGTGATGCGCCTTTGATTAATACCAAAGATGTATTATCCCAAGCTGATATTTTTAATTACGGTGAGGAAGAGTACAGTTTAATCCAATCAATCAATTTACTCTATCGAAATTCATGGAATGAAATTCGTGTACTACATTTTTCAGGGGCATTATGTGTTTTAGATGCGATTAAAACGTTGCTCAACCGTATGCACAAAGATGCCGATTCGCCACATGCCATTAAAATATTCTGTTATAGTCAATATTTACCGAATGAAATTACAACCCAAATGCAACAGCTTATTGATCGTTGTATTGATCTCCGCTTAACCACAACACAAAATAATTTAGAACATTTTATGCCACTACGTATTAATGGTTCATCATGGTATCTATTTTTTGAGCGTTTTGGCGTATCAGTACATCAATTTGATAACTCGATCGATTTTTATGGTGCGGTTTCAAACAGTAAAATACAAGGACGTGCGTTAAATATCCAAGATGAATCAAATGAATTACCAAGTGAGATTGATAGTGTGGCATGTGAAGGGATTATTCAGTTCTTTTTTGAAGATACCGATGCTGGATTTGATCTTTATATATTAAATGAAAACAATCAAATTGAAATTTACCATAACTGTAATAGTAGTAAACAAAATATGGTGAAAGATGTGAATAGTTTTTATGCATTGTCTGATGATCGATTTACATTTGCTGCCAGTTCTTCAGTAAATTTTAATTTGCCACAATTTTATCAAATTCTCCATGAGGATGATGGATCGCGTAAAATTGTTCATTTCGATGAAATCACGTGATTTTATCGCAGCAAAATACTAAATTAACTTGCTTTTCTTTTTATAGTAAAATGTCATTTTATATCTTCTTTTTTGATCAAATTTTTAAAAATAATCTGTTAACTTTTAATGGTAGTATATTAAAGTAAATTTTATTAAAATGTTCGGAACTTTTTTTAACTTTTATAATCTAACTTTTATATGCGCATTTTGGCCATAGAGTAGATTAAGCAACGTAAATGAGGAATGGCCTTAAATGGGAGAGCAAGTAACCGATCAAGTTCTTGTTGAGCGTGTACTTGGAGGTAATAAAAATGCCTTTAATCTTTTGGTATTGCGTTATCAAAGTCGATTAGCTCATTTAGTTTCTCGTTTTGTGTTACCATCTGAGGTGGCCGATGTTGTTCAAGAAACATTTATAAAAGCTTATCGTTCTTTAAGTTCTTTTAAAGGTGAAAGTGTTTTTTATACTTGGCTTTATCGAATAGCGGTAAATACAGCAAAAAATTATCTAGTCGCGCAAGGTAGACGTCCTCCCGCATCAGATATCGATGCGTTAGAGGCTGAAACCTACGATGGTGCTGATTTATTACATAACATTGATAACCCAGAAAGTTTGATGTTATCAAATGAAATAAAGCAAGTGATTTTTCAAACAATTGATGCTTTACCAGAAGATTTAAAAATAGCGATTACTTTACGTGAAATTGACGGTTTGAGCTATGAAGAAATTGCTGACATTATGTCGACTCCGGTTGGAACAGTTCGCTCGCGTATTTTTAGGGCTCGTGAAGTAATAGATGAGAAGTTAAAACCATTATTAGATTAATTTACCGAATATTATAAAGGTATAAATATGTTAAAAGTCCAACAAGAACAACTTTCTTCATTAATGGATGGAGAGCAATATGATCAAGATACTATTGATAGTATCTTAAAGGATGATGAGCTTAAACAATATTGGCGTCGTTATCATGTTGCTCGTGATATTATGCAAGGAAGATTGGATGCTGATTATTTAACATTCGATATTTCTGATAAAGTTGCTCAGCTTATTGAATTAGAAGATCTTCCTGAACAACCAACAGTTGTCGAGCAAACAACTTTGCCAACGTTATCAAAGTTGATTTGGATTAAGACGAAAGATGTTTTAGCTAAATTGAGCCAAGTTGGTTTAGCTGCCTGTGTGACTTTAGGCGTTATCGGTATTGTACAGTATCAATCAGGTGCTTCTAAGGCGAATGATATACCGGTTCTTAATACAGTGCCAATCGGAGTTAATTTAGCACCAGTTGGTGGTGTAGGTAATGTTAATAACTATGAGCAGCCATTAGATACGATGTCTAACCAACAGTACAATAAAATTCGTATGTTGGTGCAAGATTATGAATTACAAAGACGTTTAAACGTACAGTAGATAACATGTTGGTTATGGTAATAAATGAATGATACAAACTCATTTTTTTAGTGATTTTAATAATACGAGTAGATTATTTTTACGGCAATATTTTAATCGAGCTAAAATTTTGGGTTTTTTCTTTTTTTTGTCATGTTTTATATCATTTCTCTGCTATGCAGATAATTCTAATCTTGCTTTTTCCGAGACCATAAATTCTTCTGCAGAAACATCATCACCTTTGCTAATTGATCGCTCGGCTGTTAAGTTGTTAAATAAAATGAAAGCGTCAGTGTTGGATAATGATTATAAGCTTTATTTTATTGTTCAAGATGAAGATGAATACCCCAATTCATATCAATATACCTATGTTGGATCGAAAATAAATAAAAAAGGTGCTCTATTATCCTTAGAAGGATCTGCCAAAGAAATTATTTTAAATGATAACATTGTCAGCTACTTTCTTATCGATAGCGCCTCGTTTTCAATCGCAGCAAATCGCATTATCGAAGTTTTTCCTGATGTGATTTACAGTGATTTCGATTCATTAATTCCCAATTACGATTTTATTAATTTAGGTAAAGGGCGTGTGGCTAATCGTAGTTGCCAACTTATTCGTATTATTTCTAAAGATAAAGATCGTTATAGTTATGTGATTTGGATTGATGATGAAAACTTCTTACCATTACGTATTGATTTATTAGATTTAAATTCCAAAATAATTAATCAAAAAAAGGTTTTGGTGGTTGATTTTGATTTTAATAAACAAAAATTTGAAGATTATATTGCAGATCGTGTTTATCCAATTTTATATCCGATAGACAAGGAAGATAGCGATCGTAAAGATTGGCAAGTGACATGGTTGCCTAAAGGTTTTAAACGAATCGATACTTACAACATTAATTTTCAAGAATCCAACATTGATACACAGCATTTTACGGATGGTATTTTTTCATTTACTATCAATGTTTCGAAACGAACCCAATATGATAAAGTCAATTTATCTATACAGGGCGATCGTTCTATTTATTCATATAATCAAGGTAATCTAAATATTATCATTATTGGCAATTTACCGGCTGAAACAATCAAACAAATTGCTTATCATTTAAAATTTAAATAGCAAAGACCCCTTAATGGCGTTTTACTGAATCTATTTTAGCAAAATAAAGTTTATAAAGCCGATGATATTTTGCTGAAAAAAGATAAAAACCGAGCTTGATACTATGATTTAGCATGATAAATGTGTAGAATGCTGGATTTAATTATCATTACCTAATTGATGATTATCTTATTAGATTAAAAGATTTATGTTAGTAGCATCAAGATTATTTACAATTATATTATTTTGTTTTTATTGATAAATCTAAGTAATAAATGGAATTTGTAATCAAATAAGATAATACAGTCATTAACATTAATTAGTAGATTAACTGAATTATAGATATGAATAAAAATATCCGAAATTTCTCAATTATTGCCCATATTGATCATGGTAAATCCACTTTATCAGATCGAATTATCCAAATATGTGGAGGATTATCTGATCGTGAAATGGCTGCTCAAGTCCTTGATTCAATGGATCTAGAACGAGAGCGTGGTATCACGATTAAAGCGCAAAGCGTAACACTCGATTATCACGCAAAAGATGGTCAAACCTATCAATTAAATTTTATTGATACACCTGGGCATGTTGATTTCTCATATGAAGTATCTCGCTCTTTAGCAGCATGTGAAGGTGCATTATTAGTTGTTGATGCCGGGCAAGGTGTTGAAGCACAAACATTGGCAAATTGTTATACGGCGATTGATATGGATCTACAGGTCGTACCCGTATTAAATAAAATCGATTTACCCGCTGCAGAGCCTGAACGGGTGGCACAAGAAATTGAAGATATAGTAGGTATCGATGCCACGGATGCGGTACGTTGTTCAGCGAAAACAGGTGTTGGTGTAGTTGATGTTTTAGAACGATTGGTTAATGAAATTCCACCTCCAGCTGGTGACAGTCAAGCACCTTTACAAGCACTGATCATTGATTCATGGTTTGATAACTATTTGGGTGTGGTATCACTAATCCGTATCAAAAATGGTGAATTACGCAAGGGCGATAAAATTAAGGTGATGAGTACTGGTATGACATATAATGTTGACCGGTTAGGTATATTCACACCAAAACAAATTGATAAAGACGTATTAGCTTGTGGTGAAGTGGGTTGGTTGGTTTGTGCTATTAAAGATATACACGGTGCCCCTGTTGGCGATACTTTAACCTTAGCACGTGATCCCGCTAACAAACCATTGCCGGGTTTCAAAAAAGTTAAGCCACAAGTTTATGCCGGATTATTTACCACAAGTTCTGATGATTATGAAGCATTTCGTGATGCATTAGGTAAATTGAGCCTAAATGATGCGTCTCTTTTTTATGAGCCAGAAACATCTAGTGCATTAGGTTTTGGTTTCCGCTGTGGTTTTCTTGGTTTATTACATATGGAAATCATTCAGGAACGACTCGAACGTGAATATGATATTGATCTTATAACCACGGCACCAACGGTGGTTTATGAAGTTATCACTACAAGTAATGAGACTATCTATGTTGATAGTCCAGCAAAACTACCAGCTGTTAATAATATTCAAGAGCTACGTGAACCTATTGCGGAATGTAATATTCTGGTACCACAATCCTATTTAGGAAATGTGATTACGCTTTGTGTCGAAAAACGCGGTGTCCAAACCAATATGGTTTATCATGGCAATCAAGTATCGTTGACATATGAAATTCCAATGTCAGAAGTCGTATTAGATTTCTTCGATAAATTAAAATCAACATCGCGGGGGTATGCTTCCTTAGATTATAGTTTCAAATGCTTCCGAACCGCCGATATGGTGCGCTTAGATGTGTTGATTAATGGTGAGCGAGTTGATGCATTAGCATTAATTACTCATCGTGACAATGCCCCATATCGTGGCCGGGAATTAGTTGAAAAAATGAAAGACTTGATTCCACGCCAACAATTTGATATTGCTATCCAAGCGGCTATTGGTAATCATGTAATTGCCCGTTCGACGGTTAAACAATTACGTAAAAACGTATTGGCAAAATGTTACGGCGGTGATGTCAGTCGTAAAAAGAAATTGTTACAAAAACAGAAAGAAGGTAAAAAACGCATGAAACAAGTTGGTAACGTTGAGTTACCTCAAGAAGCATTTTTAGCTATCTTACATGTTGGTAAAGAATAAATTATTTAAGTGAGGTTATTTAATGGCTGGTTTGTTTGCAATTATTTTAACAGTAGCAACATTCATTACAGGTATTTTGTGGTGTTTTGAGCGGTATCGTTGGCAACCAGCTAGACAACGAAAAGTTGAAGCTGTGCGCCAACAGACAGAAGGTAACATTGATGGTAAGGTGTTAGCTGAAGTCGGAAAACCGAATGGTTTTGTTGATTTTTTTGCGCCTTTATTTCCTATTTTATTGTTTGTTTTGGTTGTTCGCTCATTTATTATTGAGCCATTTCAAATTCCATCAGGGTCAATGATGCCAACTTTATTAGTTGGTGATTTTATTGCTGTTGAGAAATATGCTTATGGTCTTAAAGATCCTATCACCAATACTACTCTCATACCAACAGGGCATCCACAACGCGGTGATGTGGCAGTATTTAAATATCCCTTAAACCCAGATCTGGATTATATTAAACGGGTTATTGGTGTGCCAGGTGATAAAATAATTTATAATAACAATACAAAAGAGTTATCGATTTATTCAGCTTGCCAAGCGGAAGAAGAGCAATGCAATAGTCAAAATTTTAAGTCGGTAAATATCAATTATACACCGGTTAAGACTAGCGAGTGGCATCTGGTGTTTAATCAAAGCAATGTTAACTTTTATACTGATGAAGAATTTAATCATTTAAAAAATAAAACTGATAATTTCGATTTAAATCAGCGCCAAGAAACATTAGGCGATATCACGCATGATATTTTGATTATGCCAATTAAGTTTAATCAACCACAAAAGTTTTATCGGCAAGTTAATCAAAAAATGGGGGAATGGGTAGTACCAGAAGGTTATTACTTTATGATGGGTGATAACCGTGATAATAGTGATGATAGCCGTTTTTGGGGATTTGTTCCAGAGGCCAATTTTGTTGGACGCGCTAGTGCAATATGGTTGAGTTTAGACAAACAACCTAATGAATTTCCTAGCGGTGTGAGATTTAGTCGGATTGGTGGAATCAAATAATTGTCATCACTCACCATTATAGATGATGAGTGATAATATGTGGTTAATAATGATATAAAGATAGAGGGATTATTATATCGTTTTCCATCAAAATTTGATCACTATTACTGAGGTGAAAATAGGTTAGCAAACTGAAACAAAAAAGTATTGAGTAATATCGTAAATGAAACAAAATAAACATAGTCTAATTGCATTACAAAAACTGATCGGCTATACATTTAATAATATTGATTTATTAAATCACGCTCTGACTCATCGCAGTGCTAATAAAATTCATAATGAACGTTTAGAGTATCTGGGGGATTCGATTTTAAGTTTTGTTATTGCTGAAGCGCTTTTTAATCGTTTTCCTAACGTCGATGAAGGTGATTTAAGCCAAATGCGTTCATCATTAGTATGTGGTGAAATGTTAGCTATTATTGGTCAAAATTTTAGTATCGGTGAGTATATGATTTTAGGTCAGGGAGAATTGAAAAGTGGTGGTCATCGCCGTGAATCGATTATTTCTGATGCGTTAGAAGCAATTATAGGTGCTATTTATTTAGATAGTAATATACAAACCGTGAAGCAACTGATTCTATTATGGTATCAAACCAGATTAAATGAGATTCAACCTGGAATTAAACAAAAAGATCCTAAAACCCGTTTACAAGAATATTTGCAAGGTCTTCGTTTGGCAAGACCAGTTTATCTCATTATTGAAGTTATTGGCGATGATCATGAACAAGAATTTGTTGTGCAATGTAAGTTAGACGGTGACAATAATCGATATTTAGGACGCGGCGTAAGTCGCCGTAAAGCGGAACAAGCCGCTGCACAAATGGCAATAGAAAAATTAGGTATTAAATGACAAATCAACAACATAATCGACAACATTCAGATTCCTTACAGCATTGTGGTTTTATTGCCATTGTTGGGCGCCCTAATGTTGGCAAATCAACATTATTAAATCAAATACTAGGTCAAAAAATCTCAATTACTTCTCGTAAAGCCCAAACTACTCGTCATCGTATTATGGGGATTGACACACAAGGCAATGATCAGGCTATTTATATCGATACGCCGGGTTTACATATTGAAGAAAAACGGGCAATTAATCGGTTGATGAATCGTGCAGCAAGTAGTTCTATAGGGGATGTTGAGTTAATCTTGTTTGTTGTTGAAGGTACCCATTGGAATGAAGATGATGAAATGGTACTCAATAAACTGAAAAGTGTAAAATGTCCGGTATTATTGGTTATTAATAAAATTGATAATGTTACCGATAAGACCAAACTGTTACCTCATATTCATACCATTAGCCAGAAATTCAATTTCATGGATGTTATTCCTATCAGTGCTGAGAAGGGCGAAGGTGTGGATATTATTAAACAGATTGTGAAACAACATTTACCGGTTGGTGAGCACCATTTTCCTGAAGAATATATTACCGATCGTTCACAACGTTTTATGGCCTCAGAAATTATTCGTGAAAAATTAATGCGTTTTTTAGGTGAAGAATTGCCATATTCGGTGACCGTTGAGATCGAACAGTTCAAAGTTGATGAAAAAACCGGTATGTATCGTATTAATGGTTTGATTCTGGTAGAACGTGATGGTCAGAAGAAAATGGTCATCGGTAATAAAGGTGAAAAAATTAAACAAATCGGTATTGAAGCACGAAAAGATATGCAAGATTTTTTCCAGACCAAAGTGCATTTAGAACTCTGGGTTAAAGTAAAAGCCGGTTGGGCGGATGATGAAAGGGCATTAAGAAGTTTAGGATACATTGATGATCTGTAAGTTAAGATAGAGTTAATCGATTAATTACTCAGTCACTAGAGTTTTTTGACCGAAGATGTCTGGGTAATTAATCATTTGATTATTTAATATGTTAAAATTCTTAACCTCATGATTGATAGCATATACTTACCAATTTCTCTCACTTTAGCGGATTAGATTCTATTTTATAACCAATTGATTTTTAGAATAAATCTGTTTTATATTCATTTGATTATCGATGTTAATAACTAAAATGATCGTTATTACTATTTGATATTGAATAGTTAGTTGATATACGTTTTAAAATAATCGGATATAAAGAGTGTTGTACTTCTTATTGTTGAATAAGCATTTAGGCGACAATTGCGAATATCTTTTACGCTCTTATTGTATATTGCGTGCATTTTAAAATAATTTATGTATATAATACTTTTCATCTATTTGATAAGTGGAGAACCTATTATGATGCCAAGCTGGCCAAATCTACTGATATTAGTAGCAGTGATTGTATTAATTTTTGGAACTAAAAAATTACGCACCTTAGGTTCAGATTTAGGTGCATCAATTAAGGGCTTCAAAAAGGCAATGGATAATGAAGATGATAATCCAACATCTAATAATGATGCCAATTTTAGTACGCCATCTTCCACACATGTTGAAAAAAACCATGATAAAAAAGAGTAAACTGTGTTTGATGTAAGTTTTGGCGAATTATTACTAGTATTGATCATTGGGCTTATTGTATTGGGTCCAGCACGCTTACCGACAGCGATTAAAACAGTCGTCGGTTGGATCAATACTCTGCGTCGATTATCGGCCAATGTACAATTAGAGTTAAATAAAGAACTTAAATTACAGGAACTTCAAGAAAGCTTAAAACAGGCCGAAGAAAGTGGACTTAACATGCTTACGCCCGAGATTCAAGCTTCAATTGATGAACTTAAGCGTATTACACAATCCTTACAGCAAGAACTTAATCAAACTGCACAACAAGTGATTAGTGAAGGGAATCAGTTGGAAAAATCTCCGACTGATAATCAACAAAGTGATTTACCACAAATTGACGAATCTCCTGAAGTAAATAACCAAATAGTTGAAAATCGCAGTGATGCAAGGAAACATCATCATGGCGAATAATTCTGAACAATCTTTAATGAGTCATCTACTCGAATTACGTGCCAGAATTTTACGTTGTATCATCTGCGTAGTGGTTGTTTTTTTAGCGTTACTCTATTTTTCAAATGATATTTATCGCATTGTTGCTAATCCTTTAGTAAGTCAGTTACCGAAAGGTAGTATAATGATCGCAACCGATATTGCAGCACCTTTTTTTACGCCTATAAAATTGACTGCTATTATCGCTTTGTTTGTATCGATTCCCTATATTTTGTATCAAGTTTGGGCATTTGTTGCTCCAGCGCTTTATCAACAGGAAAAGCGCTTAGTACTGCCGTTAGTAATTTCAAGTACGACCTTATTTTATTTAGGTATTGCATTCGCCTATTTTGTGGTGTTTCCTTTAGCTTTTTACTTTTTTATTAATAGTGCACCAGCAGATGTGGCTATCAATACCGATATTACAAAATATTTGGATTTTGTAATGACGTTATTCATGGTCTTTGGTATTTCGTTTGAGGTCCCGGTTGCCATTGTATTGTTATGTTGGGCAGGCGTAACATCTCCGCAAAACCTCAAAAAGAAACGACCGTATATCATTGTTGGTGTATTTGCGATTGCCATGTTTTTGACCCCACCAGATGTGTTTTCACAAACATTACTCGCGATTCCTATGTGCTTACTGTTTGAAATTGGTGTTTTTTTTGCACAATTTTACCATCCAAGACAAACCAATGATGAATCTCAATCACTTGAATAAATAATAGAATCTGATTTGAATTTAAAAAACAACTTTATTTTATGATTAGGATGTTGTAATGAAGAATTATTTACCGGATTTTAACACCGCAAATGTGTTAGTCGTTGGGGATATTATGTTGGATCGTTATTGGTACGGTGCAACATCGCGCATTTCGCCAGAGGCACCTGTACCAGTGGTTAAGATAGATTCACTTGAAGAACGGCCTGGCGGAGCTGCTAATGTAGCAATGAATGTTACCTCATTAGGCGGGCATGCTAAACTGATTGGTTTAACCGGTAAGGATGAACAAGCTAAAATTCTTACTGAGCAACTGCATCATCATCGGGTAAGCTGTGATTTTGTTTCATTATCCACCCATCCAACTATTACCAAATTAAGGGTTTTGTCACGCAATCAACAACTGATTCGTCTGGATTTTGAAGAGGGGTTTGCTGATGTTAATCCAAGCGAATTATTGCAACGAATCGAATATGCATTACCACAAGCAAAAGTCATGATACTATCTGATTATGCGAAAGGAGTATTATCCTCTGTTCAAGCGATGATCAAATTAGCGAATCAAGCACATGTTCCGGTATTAATTGATCCTAAAGGAACTGATTTTACGCGTTATCGTGGTGCAACATTACTTACACCAAATATGTCCGAATTTGAAGCAGTTGTTGGGACATGTCATAGCGAAGAAGATATCGTGAACAAAGGTCATCAATTGATTCGTGATTATGATATTCGCGCTTTATTGGTAACGCGAAGCGAAAAAGGAATGACGTTACTACAACTTGACCAACCAACTTATCATTTACCAACTCAAGCGAAAGAGGTTTATGATGTTACTGGTGCTGGAGATACAGTAATCGCTTCCATCGCTGCTGCATTAGCCGCAGGATGTTCATTGGAAGAGAGTTGTTTTCTAGCAAATGCGGCAGCCGGTGTCGTGGTGGGGAAATTAGGTACCTCTACGGTATCACAAGTTGAGTTGGAAGATGCCATTCGGGCGCGTAATGACAATGGTTTTGGCGTGATGAGTGAGGATGAACTCCAAATAGCTGTGAGCAAAGCTCGCCAACGAGGTGAAAAAATTGTCATGACTAATGGTTGTTTTGATATCCTGCATGCAGGACATGTATCTTATTTAGCTAATGCGCGAAAATTGGGGGATCGTTTAATTGTTGCCGTCAATAGTGATCAATCAGTAAAACAACTCAAGGGCCAATCACGTCCCATTAATCCATTAATGCAACGAATGATCGTATTAGGCGCACTTGATTCAGTTGATTGGGTAGTATCTTTTGAAGAACAAACACCGCAACGTTTAATTGCTAAAATTTTACCCGATGTGTTAGTTAAAGGTGGTGATTATCAACCAGAACAAATTGCTGGTGGTAAAGAGGTAATCGCAGCTGGTGGTGAAGTTAAAGTTTTGAATTTTGAAGATGGTTGTTCAACCACAAATATTATTAATAGCATCAGAAATCAATCATAATCTTATAATTTGCCATTTCCGAAAATTAATAATTAATTAGCTCAATTTAAAGAGTTTGGTTGAGATTTTCCTTAAATATTTTAACTAAAAATTTTTATTTGACAATAAATATAATAAGTTAGGAGTTGTAATAATGGAGCAGCTCAAAAAAGAGCTTAATTTTGTTCAAGGAGTCGGTTTACTAACGACGTCATTATTAGGGACCGGAATATTTGCTATACCTGCTATTACCGCAGAAATTGCCGGTAACAACGGATTATGGGCATGGCCACTGTTATTAATTATGATTTTCCCGATTGGATTAATATTTGCTGAATTAGGTAAATATTACCCAAGTGCAGGTGGTGTTGCGTATTTTGTTAATAGAGCTTTTAACCCAACGCTTGGTCGTGTTAGTGGTTGGTTTTTTCTTACCGTTATACCTTTTAATTTACCTGCTGCATTATATATAGCTTCCGGATTTTGGGTTTCATTATTTAATATTCCGCCTTTTGTCGAATTGCTTATTCAATTAATGACGTTATTCTTTATTTGGTTGATTGGATTATTTGGCGCTGGGGCCAGTGGCTGGATCCAAACATTGATCGCGATGTTAATTATAGGCTTAGTAATGACGATCGGTTTTTCGAGTTCACCATCGGTTTTAACCATTGAATGGCCGAATTTGTGGCAAATTGATGCAGTACCATTAATGAGTGCGTTAGGGGTTATGTTTTGGTGTTTTGTCGGTATAGAAGCATTTGTTCATTTAACCACAGAATTTAAAAGGCCAGAAAAAGATTTTCCACGCGCTTTAATTGTTGGTTTGGTTTTGGCAGGTTTTATCTATTGGGCCTGTACAGCAGCGGTATTAAGTTTATCTACTGGCAGTATTGTGGTTACTACAGCCTTACCAAATATCATTGAACAATTATTTGGTCAGCAAGCTTTATGGATTTTTTGTGCAATTGGTTATGCGGCATGTTTTGCGACAATTAATATTTATTATCAAAGTTATGCCCGATTAATTTGGGATCAAACCAAACAAGATTTCCCTAGTATTTGGCTGGCAAAATTATCAAAACGTTCGACCCCAGTTAATAGTTTATCATTTGTGATTTTACTTAGCGGTATTTTCCTAATCTTGATTCATTTTTTCACAATATCGTTAACCAGTTTATTAATATATGCAAATGGCGTTTTTGTATTTATCTATTTATTAGCGATGTTATCAGCAGTGAGACTGCTAAAAGGAAAATTACGAATTATTGCTGCAATTTGTACTATGATTTGTGTTGGATTATTATGGGTAATAGGTTATAAAAGTTTGTATGCTATTGGAATTTTTATCTTTTTATGGTTAGTTGCTAAATGTCTAACTTTAAAAAAATATCATTAAAATGGCATATCATCTAAGTAGGGAGTTAACCCCACTTAGTTATTTTACTTAACTTCTTTACCTTGGGCTTGGAGATCGGCGTGATAGGAAGAACGCACAAAAGGTCCACACGCTGCATGGGTAAAGCCTAAATCAAATGCAATACGTTTAAGTTCTTCAAACTCTTTGGGTGAGACATAACGTTCAACAGGTAAATGGAATTTACTTGGTTGAAGATATTGACCTAGCGTAAGCATGGTTACACCATGGGCCCGCAAATCTTTAAGTACTTGAATTAATTCTTCATTGGTTTCACCCAGTCCAACCATTAACCCAGATTTGGTTGGTACATTAGGATGCAACTGTTTAAATTTCGCTAAAAGTGCCAATGAGCCTTCATAATTCGCACCGGGACGAATTTTTTTATACAATCGTGGAATATTTTCTAAATTATGATTAAAAACATCAGGTGGATTTTTTTTAAGTATTTCGACAGCGTCATCAATACAACCACGAAAATCAGGTGTGAGTGTTTCTATTTTGATATGCGGACTTAACGCGCGGATCTCACGCGTACAGTCAGCAAAATGACTGGCACCACCATCTTTAAGATCATCTCGGTCAACAGAAGTAATAACGACATATCTAAGTTTCATTTCATGAATCGTTTTTGCCAGTTTGACGGGTTCTTGTTCATCAGGTGGCAATGGTCGACCATGTGCCACATCACAAAAGGGGCAACGGCGCGTGCAGATATCACCTAAAATCATAAAAGTTGCGGTTCCATGATTGAAGCATTCAGCAAGATTTGGGCAAGATGCTTCTTCACAGACGGAATGTAAACCATGTTTTCGCATCGTATTTTTAATATGTGCAATATTTTCAGAATGGGCGGGAAGTTTAATCTTCATCCATGCTGGTTTTTTCAATAATTCAGAATCTTCAACCGTGATTGACGGAATTAACCGTGTTTTATCGGCATCACGGTATTTCGAACTTTTGACAGTTATGGGGGTTAAATTAGCCATAGTTTATTTAATATCTATTTGGGGTTAAAAGTGCGTAATATCTTTCTAGTTTCAGTTAAACTCATGAATATAATTGCTGAATAAAATAATTTGTTAATTTATGACGAATCTCATCGCGATCGAGCTCGACTAAATAAGCTTTGACTTGTGTCATTTTTAAACCCGCATAACCACAAGGGTTAATATGATTAAATGGTGTTAAATCCATATCAACATTCAAAGCTAGACCATGTAATGTGAAACCATGTTGAATATGTAAACCCAAAGAACAAATTTTTTCATTGTTAACATACACACCTGGTGCATCTGATTTAGCATAGGCATCAATGTCGTAATCTTTTAGAGTAAGTATCACGCTATCTTCTAATGCATTTACGGTATCACGAATCCCGACTTTTAATCGTTTGAGATCCAGCAAAATATACATTATTTGTTGACCTGGGGCATGATAAGTAATTTGTCCTCCACGGTCTGTCTGGATAACCGGAATGTCAGTTTGCTTTATAAGATGTTCCGCTTTACCTACTTTGCCTTGAGTAAATACAGCAGGGTGTTCAACTAACCAGATTTCATCTGGTGTATCACTATTACGCTGTTGAGTAAAATGATGCATTTGCTCATACATGGGTAAATAAGGCTGTAAACCAAAATTTTTAACAACGGGATTATCCATTAATTAGATACCTATTTTGCTACCGATATTTAAATATATAGAAAAATCTTATAAATAGGGTAAAACAAAAACATATTGTTTTTTAACAACTTACCAAGTTTTAAACGCTTAATCAAGCGTTCAACGATCTTTCTATTTGATCGATTAGAGTAACTAAGATTCTGTCGAATATAACAAAAATAGATAGAAGTTGACAATATATGCAAAAAAAGGATATAAGATAAATAATGCTGATTTAATATTTAAATTCTTAAAAACTACAATAATATCATAGTAGTAAAAGTTATAAACGGACATACATTGAAATAGTTGATTAATTTGATAGGAATTAACATCCCTTTCGAATACCACCATCCCTTTACCTTTCTTAAGGTAAATGGCAGACTTATATCAAAAGTTATGTTTAAGACTAACGTAATGCGGGTTAAGTTTTTAATCTGCAATTTTTATAACAAAAAAGAGGTTTAAATATGTCAGACATGCAAATGAATGATATCGATCCCCTAGAAACGCAGGATTGGCTGAAAAGTATTGAATCAGTAATTCGCGAAGAAGGAACCGAACGTGCTCAATATATTATTGAACAAATTGTAAATCAAGCACGTGAAGGAGGCGTACCATTACTGTTTGGATCTTCGACTAGTAATTATATCAATACGATTCCTGTTGAAGAACAGCCTGAATATCCAGGTGATTGGGAACTTGAAAGACGTATTCGTTCTATCGTTCGTTGGAATGCGATAATGATGGTTTTACGTGCATCTAAGAAAGATTTAGACTTAGGTGGACATATGGCATCTTTTCAATCTGCTGCAACATTTTATGAAGTTGGTTTTAATCATTTTTTCCGTGCTCGTAATGAAAAAGATGGTGGTGATTTAGTTTATTTCCAAGGCCATATTTCTCCCGGTATCTATTCGCGTGCATTTATTGAAGGTCGTTTGACAGAAGAGCAACTGGATAATTTCCGTCAAGAGGTTCATGGTAAGGGTTTACCATCTTATCCTCATCCAAAATTAATGCCTGATTTTTGGCAATTTCCAACCGTATCAATGGGCTTAGGTCCAATTAGTGCGATTTATCAAGCTCGATTCTTAAAATATCTTAACCATCGTGGTTTGAAAGATACCACTGAGCAAACTGTTTATGCTTTTTTAGGTGATGGTGAAATGGATGAGCCTGAATCAAAAGGCGCAATCACTGTAGCAATGCGTGAAAAACTTGATAATCTTGTTTTTGTGATTAACTGTAATTTACAGCGTTTAGATGGACCAGTCACCGGTAATGGTAAAATTGTTAATGAACTCGAAGGAGTATTTGCTGGCGCGGGTTGGCAAGTCATTAAAGTACTGTGGGGTGATCGTTGGGATAAGTTGTTACAAAAAGATAAGTCAGGTAAATTAATTCGTCTGATGAATGAAACCTTAGATGGTGATTATCAAACATTTAAATCGAAAGATGGAGCCTATGTTCGAGAACATTTCTTTGGCAAATACCCAGAAACGGCAGAATTAGTTAAGGATATGTCTGATACAGAAATCTTCCGGTTAAATCGTGGTGGTCAAGATCCGGCAAAAATGTTTGCTGCATTTAAAAGAGCTAAAGAAACTAAAGGTCGTCCAACGGTTATCCTTGCTCACACAATCAAAGGTTATGGTATGGGAGATGCCGCAGAAGGGAAAAATATTGCCCATCAAGTAAAGAAAATGAATATGGACGGTGTACGTCATGTACGAGATTTCTTCAATATTCCCGTTAGTGATGATGCCATTGAAAAATTACCTTATATCAAATTTGAAGAACATACTCCAGAATACAAATATATTCATGAACGCCGCCAAGCATTGCAAGGTTATGTGCCAACTCGATTGAAAAAGTTTACTGGTCAAGTTTCAATTCCGGCCTTGTCTGAATTTAGTTCATTACTTGAGGCTCAAAGCAAAGAAATTTCAACGACGATAGCGTTTGTGCGAGCCCTTAATATCATGCTAAAAGATAAAGACTTAGCTCCACGCTTAGTGCCAATTTTAGCTGATGAAGCACGTACGTTTGGTATGGAAGGGCTATTCCGGCAAATCGGTATTTATAATCCGCATGGTCAACAATATATCCCACAAGATAGAGAGCAAGTGGCTTACTATCGTGAAGATGAAAAAGGTCAAATTCTGCAAGAGGGGATTAATGAAATGGGCGCGGGTGCTTCTTGGCTTGCCGCAGCGACTTCATACAGTACCAATGATTGCCCAATGATTCCATTTTATATTTACTACTCAATGTTTGGTTTCCAACGTATTGGCGATTTAATGTGGGCAGCCGGTGATCAGCAAGCGCGAGGATTCTTGATTGGCGGTACCTCGGGTCGCACAACTTTAAATGGCGAAGGTTTACAACATGAAGATGGGCATAGCCATATTCAATCTTTAGTGATACCAAATTGTATTTCTTACGATCCATCATATGCTTATGAAGTTGCTGTAATTATGCAAGATGGCTTACGTCGTATGTATGGCGATCAAGAAAATGTTTATTATTACATTACAACATTGAATGAAAACTATGAACAACCTGGGATGCCAGAGGGGGCTGAAGAAGGTATTCGTAAAGGTATCTATAAACTTGATACCATTGCGGCACAAGCGGGTAAACCGAGTGTACAGTTATTAGGTTCCGGTGCGATTTTACGGCATGTTCGTGAAGCCGCAGCAATATTAGCTAATGATTATGGTATTGGTAGCGATGTTTATAGTGTCACTTCCTTTACTGAACTTGCGCGTGAAGGGCAGGATTGTGAACGTTGGAATATGCTACATCCGACACAACCAGCAAAAGTTCCTTATATTACGCAAGTGATGAATGAAAACCCAGCAGTAGTTTCAACCGATTATATGAAACTATTTGCAGAACAAGTACGGGCCTATGTACCAGCTGAAATATATAAAGTTTTAGGTACTGACGGTTTTGGTCGTAGTGATAGTCGCGAAAATTTACGTCATCACTTCGAAATCGACGCTAAATATGTAGTTGTTGCAGCCCTAAGTGAACTGGCAAAACGCGGTGATATCGAAGCTTCTGTGGTTGAGGAAGCCATTAAAAAATTCGATATTGATGCTGAAAAAGCTAATCCACGTATTGCATAAGAGGTCATGATAATGAGTATTGAAATTAAATTACCTGACATTGGTGGCGATGAAGTCGAAGTAACAGAAATTCTGGTAAATGTTGGTGATAAAGTTGAAGTTGATCAATCGATTATGACGGTTGAAGGCGATAAGGCCTCTATGGAAATTCCTGCGCCACAAGCAGGGATTGTTAAATCTATCTTGGTAAAAGTCGGCGATAAAGTAAAAACTGGTGTGGACATCATGGAGTTTGATGCCGAGGGTACAGCTGCTCCAGCACCAACGCAAGATGCACCTAAAGCGCAGATTACACCAGAGCCTGCTACCGTTAGTGAAACTGTTGATGTGAATGTTCCTGATATTGGTGGCGATGAAGTTGAAGTCACCGAAATCTTAGTTAAAGTGGGGGATACCATTGCAGTTGATGATTCTTTAATTACCGTGGAAGGTGATAAAGCGTCAATGGAAGTGCCAGCCTCCATTGCTGGAACAGTAAAAAATATTACAGTTAAAGTTGGCGATAAAGTGAAAACAGGTTCCAAAATTATGGAATTTGTAACTGCTACAGCTGCATCTGTACCGCCAACACCTACGCCAAACGTCGAAAAATCAAAACCATTACCAACATCTGCACCAACGCCAGCATCGGTTGCAAAATCAGCACCTGTTGCATCAAGTAATGAGTTTATTGAAAATGAAGCCTATGCTCACGCTACACCATCGGTACGCCGCTTAGCACGTGAATTTGGCGTGAATTTGGCTAAAGTGACAGCAACAGGTCCGAAAAACCGTATTTTACGTGAAGATATTCAAGTTTATGTAAAAAATGCGGTTAAACAAGTTGAAAGTGGTGCAGCCGGTGGTGGAGCTTTACCTGGTTTACTGCCATGGCCGAAAATTGATTTTGCTAAATTTGGTGAAGTAGAAGCATTACCGTTAACGAAGATACAAAAAGTTTCAGGTGCTAATTTACACCGCAATTGGGTAATGATCCCACATGTGACTGAGTTTGATGAAGCGGATATTTCTGATTTAGAGGCTTTCCGTAAACAACAAAATATGGAAGCTGAAAAACGTAAACAAGATCTAAAAATTACGCCATTAGTCTTTATTATGAAAGCAGTGGCTAATGCTTTAGCTGCGTATCCGCGTTTTAATAGTTCATTGTCTGAAGATGCGCAAACATTAATTTTAAAGAAATACATCAATATTGGTGTGGCTGTCGATACACCAAACGGCTTAGTTGTGCCTGTATTTAAAGATATTGACAAAAAAGGTATTATTGAATTATCCCGTGAATTAGCTGAAATCTCGAAAAAAGCGCGCGATGGTAAATTAACGGGTGCTGATATGCAAGGTGGTTGCTTCACGATTTCTAGTTTAGGTGGCATTGGCACTACCTCGTTCACACCGATTGTAAATGCACCTGAAGTGGGTATTTTAGGAGTATCACGTTCCGCAATGAAACCAATTTGGAATGGTAAAGAATTTACTCCACGCTTAATGCTTCCTTTATCATTATCCTTTGATCACCGGGTGATTGATGGTGCTGATGGGGCAAGGTTCTTAAGCCATATCGTTAAAGTATTATCCGATTTACGTCGTTTAGTGATGTAAGAGGGAGATTTCAATGAGCAAAGAAATTAAAACGCAAGTTTTAGTATTAGGTGCAGGGCCTGCCGGTTATTCAGCGGCTTTTAGAGCTGCTGATTTAGGTATGGAAGTGACACTTGTTGAACGTTATTCAACTTTAGGTGGTGTCTGTTTAAACGTGGGTTGTATTCCTTCTAAGGCACTGTTACATGTTGCAAAAGTGATAGACGAAGCAAAATCATTAACCGCTCATGGTATTGTGTTTGATGCACCAAAATTAGATTTAAATAAAGTGCGTAGTTGGAAAGAGAAAGTGATCAGTCAACTGACTGGTGGTTTAGCCGGCATGGCCAAAATGCGTAAAGTGAATGTAATACATGGTGAAGCTAAATTCACAGGTAGTCACACTATGGCGGTACAAACGGCTGAAGGTGAAACCATAATTACATTTGATAATGCGATCATCGCAGCTGGTTCCCGACCAATTCAATTGCCATTTATTCCTCATGAAGATCCTAGAATTTGGGATTCTACAGACGCATTAGCCTTAACGACAATTCCAAAACGTTTATTATTAATGGGTGGAGGGATTATCGGTCTGGAAATGGGTACTGTTTATCATACCTTAGGATCGGAAGTGCATGTGGTGGAAATGCTTGATCAAGTCATCCCGGCAGCTGATAAAGATGTTATTAAGATCTTTACCAAACAGATCGAAAAGAAATTTACATTAATGCTTGAAACCAAAGTTACACAGGTTGAAGCGAAAGATGATGCTATTTACGTCTCAATGGAGAAAAAAGATGGCACAATTGAAACCCATGCTTACGACGCTGTATTAGTAGCAATTGGTCGAACACCAAATGGTAAGCTAATCGATGCTGAAAAAGCGGGTGTCAATATTACGGATCGTGGATTTATTGAAGTTGATAAACAAATGCGTACCAATGTTCCACATATTTATGCCATTGGTGATATTGTTGGTCAACCTATGCTTGCGCATAAAGGTGTCCATGAAGGGCATGTAGCAGCTGAAGTAATAGCCGGCAAAAAACATTATTTTGATCCCAAAACGATCCCATCTATTGCTTATACTGAACCAGAAGTTGCTTGGGTTGGCTTAACTGAAAAAGAGGCTCAAGCAAAAGGTATTGATTATGAAGTGGCAATTTTTCCATGGGCGGCGTCAGGTAGGGCAATCGCTTCTGATTGCTCAGAGGGGATGACTAAACTGATTTTTGACAAAGCATCCAATCGTTTATTAGGTGGTGCTGTTGTTGGGGCAAATGGTGGCGAATTGCTAGGCGAAATTGGTTTAGCGGTTGAAATGGGTTGTGATGCGGAAGATATGGCTTTAACGATTCATGCTCATCCAACGTTATATGAATCGATTGGTTTAGCAGCAGAAGTTTTCGAAGGTTCCATTACAGATCTGCCTAATTTGAAAGCAAAAAAGAACTAGTCGCTCACAATCAACTTAATATATTTAAAAACCGACTTTCACGTCGGTTTTTTTAATAGTATGATATAGCGTTTTTAATATATTGGAGAATTAGGATGTTTGGTTTATTTAAAAAGAAGAAAAAGCAAGTTGAGCTATTTTCTGTGTGTGAAGGAACATTTAAAACAATCGATCAAGTTAATGATCCCGTTTTTGCAGATAAAATTATGGGTGATGGTTATGCGATAACCCCTGTAGATGGTAAAGTTCAAGTTAATTCGCCAATTAAAGGTAAAGTAATGAGTATTTTTCCTACTAAACATGCAATTACATTTGTCACTGATGAAGGAATTGAAGGTTTAATTCATATGGGAATTGATACTGTCGCTTTAAAGGGTGAAGGTTTTAACGTTTATATTGAAGAAGGTCAATCTGTCGATCAAAATACTTTGTTGGCAGATATGGATATTGATTTTGTTACTGCACAAGGTAAAGATCGTGACATTATTATTGTGTTTACCAATTTGGAAGAAGGTCAAAAAATAGCTATTAACCAATCTGGAGCAGTAACAAAAGGGCAATCTGTTGGTAATATAGAAATATAATTTGAAAATTTATATATTAGTAATAAAAGGCTATTATTAGCCTTTTTTATTGCCTGAAAGTTATTGATGCTTATTTAATATTAAAATTATCCATTATTTTGTATATATAGAATGCTAGCAATTAATTATTAAATTCTTAAAACTAAATAATACTAATATGTGGATGATGATTTTTTGATAGTATTAGATGTATCTTTAATATCGATAAATGACTAGGTTTAAAATGACAATTTTTGTTCATCTTTACAATTTTTTTGTTATTTTTTTAACAAAAAATTACAAAAATTGACATCAATTATTATGGAAAATATTCAAATAGATTATCTACTTAGATAATTTAAATAGAATAAAACGATCGATCTCATCTTTATCGATCGTAAATATCTATTGGATATGTCATAGAGGATCAAATATAGTGAGATCATCATGAAGTTACCAGTCTTATGCGTATATTATGAATTGTTGTAAAATATTAATTCCTTACTGAAACTCATGATAATCGACCCGGCTTAGCTGGGTCTTTATAAAGGATAAAAATAGAAGAGAATAATTCTTTCGGATCTTTATCGTTCAATGATTTGTATTATTTCACTAATATTAAGAGTGATGTTTAAACTCGCTAATTTATTGTTCTAAAACCTCTTCCGTAATATAAACCCATGATAATTGACCCAGTAACTGGGTCCTTTTTAACTTAACAACAATTTAAAGACCAAAAAAATCATTGTCAGTATCTATTTATCAAAAATATCATCGTTATTATCAGTAACTATACACAGGATTTGATCATATTAAAAGGATCTTCTTTATTTACTAGTTAAGTTTCTGTGGAATATGTTATCAATAAAGTAAACGAAACTGATTTAATTTAGTAAAGATAGCAATATTTATGAAATTAGCATTTGTCATTTATAAATCAGATTGATGACCAAAAAAATTTGTTAAAAGTAATAACAGGATAGCTAGTCATTAGATGATTGGCTTACTTGAATTAGGTATCTTACTATTAATCAATTTCCCATTTTTGCAGATGATTATTTTACTTTATTAGTGCGATCTGGATCTAAGATTTTACTGATCGAACTGGGTGCAGATGAGATCGCTAAGAATAGCAATATGATATTCATTTATATAGTTATAATAAGATCTATTTTATCTAAGAATAATCAAAAATAAATGACCCAGCTTGGCTGGGTCTGATTGTGTTTTGAGAAAGTAATCAGAGGATAAATTTACTAAGATCTTCATCAGCGACCAATTTATCGAGATGTTCACTAACATAATTAGCATCAATCGTGATTGTTTTACCTTCTAATTCACTGGCATCAAAGGAAACTTCCTCCATTAGTCGTTCTAAAACCGTATGTAAACGACGTGCGCCAATATTTTCATTTTGTTCATTTACCTGCCAAGCTGATTCGGCGATCTTGCGAATGCCATCTTGAGTAAATTCAATATTCACGCCTTCTGTTGCCATTAAAGCTTTATATTGTACCGTCAATGACGCATTAGGTTCGGTTAAAATACGTTCAAAATCTTCACTGGTTAATGCTTGTAATTCTACCCGAATTGGTAATCGACCTTGTAATTCCGGAATTAAATCAGAAGGATTTGCGGTTTGGAATGCGCCAGAAGCAATAAATAAAATATGGTCAGTTTTGACTGAACCATGTTTAGTTGAAACGGTACATCCTTCAACTAATGGTAATAAATCACGTTGCACTCCTTCACGAGAGACATCTGGACCTGATGAATTACCACGTTTACATACTTTATCAATTTCATCAATAAATACGATTCCATTTTGTTCAACTGCTTCAATTGCTTCGTGTTTAAGATCTTCAAGATTTACTAATTTAGCCGCTTCATCTTCAATTAATTGCTTGAAAGCGTCTTTAATTTTCATTTTACGAGGTTTGGATTTTTGTCCACCTAAATTTTGAAACATAGACTGAAGTTGATTGGTCATCTCTTCCATACCTGGAGGTGCCATAATTTCAACACCAATATTCATACCCGAAACTTCAATTTCAATTTCTTTATCGTCTAAAGTCCCCTCACGCAATTTTTTGCGGAATGCTTGTCTTGCGGTAGATTCGGTGGAGCTACTATCTGTTTGGCCCCAGCCATCTTTAGCCGGTGGTACTAATACATCGAGAATACGTTCTTCTGCTAGTTCTTCAGCGCGATTACGATTTTTTTCCATGGCTTGACTACGGATCATTTTTACTGCTGAATCGGTTAGATCACGGATGATAGAATCAACTTCTTTACCTACGTAACCAACTTCAGTAAATTTGGTTGCTTCAACTTTAATAAATGGCGCATTCGCCAATTTGGCTAAGCGACGTGCAATCTCGGTTTTACCTACACCAGTAGGACCAATCATTAAAATATTTTTGGGTGTTACTTCGTGACGTAATGCTTCATCAAGTTGCATGCGTCGCCATCGGTTACGTAGTGCGATAGCAACCGCACGTTTAGCTTTATCCTGACCAATAATATGTTGATTTAATTCGCTAACTATTTCACGTGGAGTCATTTCAGACATAATATATTCTCTTTAAATCGGTTAATTAATAATTCAATTCTTCAATTGTTTGGAAGCTATTGGTATAAACACAAATGTCACCAGCGATAGATAACGATTTTTGTACGATATCTTTTGCTGAAAGATCTGAGCAGTCCAATAAGGCTCTAGCGGCAGCTTGTGCATATGGGCCACCAGAACCAATCGCAATTAAATCATCTTCTGGCTGGATTACATCACCTGTTCCGGTAATAATTAATGATGCAGTTTCGTCTGCAACCGCAAGTAGCGCTTCTAATTTGCGTAACATGCGATCTGTGCGCCAATCTTTAGCTAGTTCAACCGCAGCTTTGGTTAAATGACCTTGATGCATTTCAAGTTTTCGTTCAAATAATTCAAATAAAGTAAAGGCATCGGCTGTTCCTCCAGCAAAACCAGCAATAACTTTATTATTATAAAGGCGACGTACTTTTTTAGCATTGCCTTTCATGATAATTCGTTCACCTAAAGTGACTTGCCCATCACCACCAATGACAACTTGTCCGTTACGACGAACACTAACGATTGTAGTCATATATTACTCCTTTAAATTTTGGTCCTAACCCTAGGATCAACTTAGTATAGATTTAGCTTATATTGGGTTAAAGAATTTATTTTCAACCACTAGAATGTATAGAAAACGTAAAAACAAATAACTTAACCTTTTCACTTCGATATAATAGGTATTTATTCGTTAGCGATCTAATAGCGCATTTATTGTAAAATAGATAATAGATTATAATCGTTATTATAGATTGTTAATCGAGTCGTGATTAGCAGTAACGAGAGACGAATGATTTTATTTCTATATTGATATAAATATTTATTTAGGGTAATTCAATCATGAATAATCTTTTTTTATTAAGAGTAATTAACAATGTGTAATAATGAATCAAAAAGATTGAGTCAAAAAAAGGGGCTAGTACTCTGTTATTTTTGCTGCAAACAATCCATTGTTTTTGCAATGTTGTGGCTGAGTATGGTGTTATTGTACGGGGTAATCTGTGCCCATACTAATCAATTAGGTCAAGATGAATTTTATCGGTTTATCTTTTTTATGCGCCATCCTGTGGTAATGGGATTAAATTGTCTTGCATTACTCATTGCCCTTGTCTTCTCGATAACTTGGTGCTCTTCAATAAGTCAACGATTTTTTTGTCAACGTTCTCTATCTAAATCAATAAATATCATATTATTAGCATTAATATCGGTTATTTCGGTACTTTTGTATTTGGTCATCGTGGGACATTTTAGATAAGGTTAGAAAAACTAATGAATATAAATAAATCAAATACTTTTACGGAAAATTCTTCGATTTATCTTGGATTATCAAAGTTGGCAGGCTTATGGTTTGCTTTGTTTGCTCCAGTTGTTTTTGTTATTATTGGCTATCTTATTCCTTTTGGCGATGTACAAACATTAAGCAATATTTTAAAGCTGACCGACACCTACATTGGGAAAGGTTTTTTATTTTTAACCATTACTTTACCAAGTGGCTATGCTTTTGATCGGATTTTAAAAATTTTAAATTATTTTAATATTTACCCTAAAAGATCTAAATTATCCATTTACGGATTGGCGATAATTTGGGCAATGCATGCTTTTTATGTGATATTTCTACGTTAACAAGAAAGATCAAATCTGGATGTTAGATTTAATGATTAAAGGCGCGTGCAAAAACACCACTTCCTTGATAAGTAAACCTTTTGGCACAACAAGCAATAAATACAGATTCACCGACCTTCAATTTACATCTATCGGACTCAGTATTAATTTCTATTTCACCTTCAACACATAAGATAATTTGTGCACTGCTAATGGATTGCACTAATCGTTGTTGTTGGCTATGGATGATTTCAAAGGCAAAGTCATCAATGGATACTGGAAATAGCGTCTTATTCTCTTGCTGACGCGGTTGTGTCAATAACTGTGTACTTGGAATACTCGTGAAAGAAGTGTTATTAAATAGCTCCTCAATATCGATATGTTTATTAGTTAACCCCGCACGTAATACATTGTCAGAATTGGCCATGATCTCTAATCCAGTACCACGTAAATAAGCATGTGGTGTTTGAGCATTAAGAAACATAGCTTGTCCTGGTAATAATTCAATGATATTTAATATTAATGGCGCAAATACACCACAATCTGAAGGATATTTTTGGGAAATCGGTGGAATATAATTAAATGGTGGTTCCGGTAACGATTTAATACTGGTTAATAACGCTGAAATAGCTTGTTGTTTTATTGCGCCTTCTAAAGTTAACAAACTGTGAAAAAATCGTTTTAATCCGAGTTCGCTAGGATTAGCAGCCAAAGTTAAAATATGTTGTTCAATGATAGGAATGGATAATTGATTAAATAATGCCAAAATTTCTGCAATAGGGCGAAAACCATTCATGGCTAAAAAAGGGGTAATTGCATAGATTAATTCTGGTTTATGATTCGGATCTTTGTAATTACGATTGGGTGAATTCATTGGAATGCCTAATTGATTTTCTTTGGCAAATCCTGCTTTAGCTTTATAAAGTTCAGGATGAACTTGAATAGATAATGGTTCTTTGGCAGACAGGATTTTGAATAGAAAAGGCAGCGATTTAAATTGTTGATAAGTCTTTGCTCCAAGTATTTTATTTGGATAGCGATTAATGAGCTGATCAAGTGGTTCTTCAACCCCTTGTGCATTTATTGCTGTTGATACTCCACCAGGATGAATCCCCATCCACATTTCAGCCATCGGTTTATGCTCGGGATTATCAATATGAAAATACTTTGGAATACCATCTAAACTGCCCCAGTCAAAATTTTTAAAAGTATTTTTTAATTTCCAAAGCGTTGTTTTCATAAAAAAACTCCAGCTAAATAGTCAATAATGTTATGGATAACCCCTATTTGCCTTAATTGGATTGATATAATCAATAAAAAAATGCTCGCAAATATAAAGGTTATTCTTAGTGATGTACCGTGCTATTTAATCTGATAATGCTTATTATTTAATTATTGTTATTTGATAAATAGCCTATAATTTAATCGTAAAGTGCCATCTTCGAGAATGATTTTTCACATGCTCTCTTATTTTAAAAAATTTGATATATTTATTGCTTAGCAGTTTCTTTTATGGTTATCTTACAATTACTTAAAGTATAGTTAGTAGTCAATAGCAATTGTTTAATAAAACAGATAAATTAAACTTTCATTTTCATGATTTTTATGGCATTACATGTCATTATTTCTCGTTAACAGAAATATAGACCGTTTTATTTTATCGTTCTTATTTAAATAAAAAAACGATTATCTTTAATAATCAGCTTAATTAGCGATTATTTTTGTTTAAATAAGGCTCTCTTCAAAATGGTAAAAAAACTTAATGATCTGACCATGCGTTGGCTATCAATGTAATTACGAATTGCCCTTAAGACTTTTTTGGGTTCTTTTGAAGCAAAGATGAAATTGCCATTCTTTTTAGTTTGGATCGCATAACGTGGGATCCATTTCCCTTTGAATAAAACAATTGCTGTGACATAGTCGACTTCCTCCCATGGAATTTGTATATATTTACGGTTATCTCGTCGATGATAAAATTCAAAGGCTTTATCGCCAATCATAATATCGCCATATTCAGTTAAACCTAAAAATGAAGTGCCAGGCATAACAAGATCAACTTTACTATTTAATGACTGAACCATGCTTATAATTTCCAAGCGAACATATCAATGTTACAAATGTTAATATTTGACTCTTACTTATTTGAGAACATTACTTACCAAGTTGAATGCGGAGGGTTTCGCTCCGCATTTTGGATTATAATAGTCCAATAACGTGACCAAGAATACCAATAATAAATAGCCCTAAGATGATAATGATTGGTGAGACTTTCTTACGCAGCAACCACATACATAAGAAGGTCAAAAGTAAAGGCATTAAACCTGGAATCAATTGATCTAAATTATTTTGTAGCGTAGTTACCTTTTCCTGTGTAAGTGCTAAACCACTTTGCGCTTGGATTAATGCCTGTTTTATCCCTTCTGTTCCTGAAGGAATATGGGCCCAATCGACAACGGCTTTCTCATCTAAATCAATTTTAGAAACTATCGATTTGAAATTAATCGATACCCATCGTTCTACTAAAGCGGCGAGGACAAACATCCCTAAAATTGAAGCACCTTTAGTTATTTTTTGTAACAACCCACCTGATAAATTATCAGTAATTTTTGCACCTGTGCGATAGCCAAATTCTTGGGTATACCACATAAAACCCATACGAATCAGATTCCATAAAATAAAGAATAAAATTGGTCCAATAATTTTACCATCCATTGCTAATGCAGCACCAAGTGCGCCAAGCATAGGACGAACTGTAAACCAAAATACCGGATCACCGACACCGGCTAATGGTCCCATCATACCGACTTTAACCCCTTGAATTGTCACGTCATCAACAGTTGCACCATTTGCACGTTCTTCTTCTAATGCTAATGTCACGCCTAATATAGGAGAGGCGAGATAAGGGTGAGTATTGAAAAACTCCAAGTGGCGTTTTAATGCGGCTGCACGATCTTCTGTGGTGGTATATAGTCTTTTTATCGCAGGTATCATTGAAAAAACCCAGCCACCATTTTGCATACGTTCATAATTCCAAGAACCTTGTAAAAATGTAGAACGCCATGCGACAGCTAAACGATCTTTTTTTGTCAACTGAATTTTATGTTCCATCTTAATTTCCTCGGCACTTAGTAATCATTTAAAATATCATCGAGCGGATCGCCAGTATTATTACTACCATTTGCGAAACCGCTACGCTCAGACAGATTTAGATAGAGTAATGCTAATGCAATACCTAAAGCACCAAGCGCAATTAAAGTCAGTTGTGAAATTGCTGCGACGACAAAACCAATGACAAAAAATGGCCATACTTCTTTATTTGCCATCATATTTATTACCATTGCATAGCCAACAGCAACAACCATTCCACCACCAATAGCCATACCCTCTGTTAACCATTTAGGCATCCAATTTAAAATCGTTTGTACTGTACTGGCTGGAATGAAAAGCAATGCTGCAGCTGGAATAGCGATGCGTAAACCTTGCATAAAAATCGCTACAATTTGTAGAAATTCGATTCTGCGAATATCGCCTTTTCGCGCCGCATTATCCATCATATGTACAATCGGGACGGCTAAGGTACGTACAACCATTGTTAAGAATAAACCAGCAACAGCCAATGGAATTGCTACCGCAATTGCGGTAGAAACACCATATCGTCCTTGACCACCTAGCACTAATATAATAGCAGAGGCGACCGATGCTAAGGCTGCATCTGGTGCAACAGCAGCACCAATATTCGCCCAACCAAGCGCAATCATCTGTAAATGACCCCCAAGTAGTACTCCCGCTTCAATATTACCAGTCACTAGACCAATTAGTGAGCAAGCAACTAATGGTTGATGAAATTGAAATTGATCTAATATACCTTCCATACCAGCAAGAAATGCTATGATTATTACTAATACAATAGCAAAAATAGATAATGTCATAATAAAACCTCTTAAGCTTAGTATTACTTATTTTGTTCGGATAATTCTTCTTTCGCTTTTTTCAATAACTCATCCAAATTACTGGTTGAATCATTGGGGACTTTGCGAACATCAAATTTAATATTCAATTGTTTGAGTTTATCAAATGTAGCTACATCCTCAGTACTCATTGAAAGCACTTTATTAACCATTACCTTTCCAACCGAGTGTGCCATTGAGCCAACATTGATGGTATGAATATCAACACCACCTTCTATAGTACGCAATACATCTTGTGGGTTTTCAAATAGTAGTAATGCTTTTGTATTACCAAAACGAGGATCTTTTGATATTTCAATCATTTTTTTGATTGGAATAACGTTCGCTTTTACACCTGGAGGTGCCGCTTCTTCAATCAGTTTTTTGCGTAAATTATCTTTTGCAACGGAATCTGAAACGATAATAATTCGATTTGGGTTAGTTGATTGTGTCCATGATGTTGCTACTTGACCGTGTAATAACCGAGAGTCAATTCTGGCAAGGACAATTTTGATTCTACCATCACCAATAACGGTTCCTTCAGGCAATGAGTTTGCATATTGTTTAACAGATTGAACGGTATCACTCTTAGCAATTTTTGAAGTTGTTTTTATGCCTTCTTTGCCAGGCGTAACAATTGCAGCGGCTATTTCTTGAGCACTTACCATTGAAAATCGTGAAGAATATGCTTCGATTAACATTGGCAAATTCAGCCCAGAAACAATAATCCAGTTATCTTGATGGGATGCACATAAGCTATTAGCTTGATTAAACGGCGTACCACCCCACAAATCAACAAGAAATAAAATCTGATCTTTATTGTCAAATGTTGCTATCGCTTCTTCCATTTTTTGTTTTAAATTTTCTGGACTATCGCTAGGATGTAGTGCAACAGCTTTAACGTTCTCTTGCTCTCCAAAGATCATCGTACCTGATTGTAGAATACCTAGGGCAAAATCACCATGACTTGCCAGGATAATACCTACCATTTTTATCTCCTTTTCGATAAAACGTTAACCATAAATAGAATTTATTAATCAATAAACTTGGTTTCGATATATTACATGGTATTGATATAATACTCGGTTCTGATATGTTTTTATGTGGTGTTGATCAGATTTTGATAAAAAAACTGATCATGATATAAAAAAAATAACTGTGAAAAGTGTTAAACTGTGTTGGTAAAATTTATTCCAGTTAGTTAAATTTTTTATTAAGTAAAAAAGTCTAACAAATGTTAAAGCAAAAAATATTCAATCATAATAAGGAAGCTCTGCCATGAAATATAAATTAATTGCTTGTGATATGGACGAAACATTATTAAACGATGATAAAGAAGTTTCGCAACAAAATTATGATGCCATCACTCAAGCGCGGGAATTAGGTATAAAATTTGTATTAGCGAGTGGTAGAGGTTTTATGAATATTCAAGAAACCGCTAAGAGGCTTAATATTCATAATCAATCTAATGAATATATTATTTCTTTCAATGGTGGTGTTATTACCGAAAACAAAGATAATAAAATTTTATTGCAACAAGGAATTACATTTGAACAGGTTAACGAACTGTTTAAAATCGGTTTAGGTTACGATGTTGGTTTTCACATTTATACCTTAGATACCGTTTATATCTATCGGATTAGCGATGAAGAACGTGATTACATGACTGGACGACTTGATAATTGCATAAACTTGACTGAACCCAATCTCGACTTTTTAGCTAACCAAGTTATTATGAAAATTCTTTTCCAAAATGATGACCGTCATTATTTGGAAAAGATTGCACAAGCTATACCAAAAGATGTTTTATCAACTTTTACAATTAGTTATTCTGGTAATCGCTATATTGAATTTAATCAACAAGGAGTAAGTAAAGGTGATGCGCTGATTAAATTGGCAGAACAATTAAATATTAAACGAGAAGAGATAATTGCCATTGGTGATAATAATAATGATATTTCCATGTTAAAAGCAGCCGGATTAAGTATTGCTGTTGCTAATGCAACCAATGATGCCAAAATCGCCGCTAAGGTTGTTAGCCATTACAATAATAATCAATCAGCTGTCGCACAAATTATCGATCAATATGTGTTAGCGAAGTAGGTTAAATCATTTAGCCAATATTAAACAGCCATTTCTTAACATCCGGTAGTGACTAATATTGATAGCCTGATTTTTGAAGCTATGATTAATTTGGCGTTAATGGGCTAATCAAATTAACTTTTTCCATTGCATTGATTCTACCGGTAAAACAGAAGTCATCCAAAAGATGACTCACTTGCTGGTATCTATAATTAAATCCTTAACATTCCATTAAGGATTTTTCTCTAATTTCATTTTTAATAGGTTTTTTGACTTCTATACCCATTTCACGAAATTGCTCAATTTGTCCAATAATATTGCCACGACCGCTAGTTAATTTATTCATTGAATTGATATAAGTTTGTTGTGCTTTAGTCAAGCTATTGCCAAGAATTTCCATATCTTCGACGAAACCCCGTACTTTATCATACAATTTGCTAGCTTTATCGGCGATGAGTTCGGCATGACGATTTTGATATTCATATCGCCACAAATTATTAATAGTGCGTAAAGCAACCAGCAAAGTGGTTGGACTGACAATCATAATATTGTGTTTTAATGCATCATTAATTAAATTAGGATCACAATCAATGGCGCTTAAAAAAGCCGGTTCAATAGGAATAAACATTAAAATATAATCCAGTGAGTTTACGCCACATAATTTATGATAATCTTTCTGGCTCAATTGTTTAATATGATTGCGAATTGCAATTAAGTGTTCAGCCATTGCCTGGCTTTTTTCTTGATCATCATCACTATTAAAATAACGTTCGTAAGCAACTAATGCGACTTTTGCATCGATAATAACATCATTTCCTTGAGGTAGATGTACTACTACATCTGGTTGTAAGCGTTGTTTGTCTTCATTATTTAAACTGACTTGTAGCTCGAATTCATAATTTTCTCGTAATCCTGAATTTTCTAAAATACGATTCAATACTACTTCCCCCCAGTTGCCTTGCGTTTTGTTATTACCTTTCAATGCATTGGTTAAATTGATCGCTTCTTTAGACATTTGTTCATTAAGTTTTTGTAAATTACGAATTTCAAACGCAAGGGTATGACGCTCTTTTGCCTCAACGTTGAAGCTATCTTGCACTTGTTTTTTAAAACCTTCTAATTGTTCCTTAAGTGGTGTTAATAGATAGTCTAAAGTCTGACGGTTTTGTTGTTCAAGTTTTTTGCCACTACTATCAAAAATGCGATTAGCGAGATTTTCAAACTGTTCATTTAAACGCTGTTCGCTTTCAATTAAGATTTTTTGCTTTTCATAGGCTAAAATGTTGGTCTGTTCAAGTCGAATTCGTAACTCAGTATTCTCATTACTTTGTTGAAGATATTGATGTCTTATTTGATTTAATTCTTCTTGTAAAACAGACACTTCCTTAAGAAGAGTCTGATTTTCATCGCGTTTTTGGCAAAATTGGAATTCAAAAATTTGTTGTAGATTACGATTAGCCAAACGTAACTTAATGTTCCAAATTATTGATGCTAGTAGTGTAATAATCAATAACGTAGCTAGAACGATTTCGGTCATCGTGAGGGAGGTTAACATTTCAAGCATTCTCCAGATTGAAACTCATAACTTGACTAATTGTTGATTGCTCTAATGCCAACATAATTAGACGATCTAATCCTATTGCAACGCCTGAGCATTCAGGTAAACTTGCTTCCATCGCAGCTAATAAATATTCGTCAATAGGCTGTGCGGGTAAACCTTTAGCTAATCTTTCTTGATTATCATGTTCGAAGCGTGCTTTTTGTTCTTTAGCATTGGTTAATTCTTTAAAACCATTCGCTAATTCAACACCTTTATAGTAGAATTCAAAACGTCTTGCGGTTCGTTGATCTTCACTATTGAGTTCTGCCAATGCAGCTTGCGAAGCAGGGAAATGATAAACCACAGTTGGTTTTTCTTGTCCAATTCGAGGTTCGATACCGAAAGTAAATAAAAATTGTAATAACGTATCACGATCGGTATTATCAGTGTTAAAACCAAGTGCTAGTTTTTCAACCGCAGTAATTAATGTTTCTTTATTCGCCTCAAGCGGATCAACTCCCAAGTATTTTATAAACGCATTTTGATAACTAATATATTCAGCAGGTGCTGTATCTAAGACTAGTTGTAAAAGATCATCAACTTCATTAATCATTTGCATCATATCGAATTGAATACGATACCACTCTAGCATAGTAAATTCGGGATTATGATAACGACTAATTTCCTCATTATTTCGAAAACATTTACAAATTTGGTAAATAGGACCACTACCCGCAGCTATCAAGCGTTTCATATGATATTCGGGGCTGGTAATTAAAAATAGCTTTTCCCCTTGCGCTAAATCAATAATACCGGGTTTAGTAAATATAGTTTGAAAAGAGCTGAGTTGTACATCAGTAACCGCAGCTTGACTTAAAATAGGGGTTTCCACTTCAAGAATACAGCGATCAGCAAAAAAAGTACGAATTTGCCGGACAACTTTAGCGCGCTTTAACAATAAATCAATGGATGCTGTTGGTTGCCAACTCTCGGGGTTTATCATAAATAAATCAACTCTTCTTATAAATAAGGTTATTGTAATGCATTATAGGTTAAAGGGAATAACGAATGCATTTAATCATAAACTTAAATTATAAACTTAACAAACATCAATATGTTAGTTTTTTATGCTTGAGGATGACGAGCTTTATTTAGTTTTATCATTTTAATAGAACAATTTTAACGAATTGGCACAATGACAGCCGGATATATTCATGGAGTTAATGACCTAAAGGTAAAATCTTACAACTATTTATATGCCTAATAATTTAACACTTGATAGTTATTAGTTATAAAAACATAAACAGAGTCACAAAATTTGCGATAGATCTCTCTAAAACGCCGTTACTAACTTTATTTACGATAGTGTTTGATTTAATGTCATGTAAAATTTCTAAACTGGCTTAATTATGTATCACAATGGTTATTCACTTTTGGAGCTTTTGATCGTGATTGCAATAAGTTCAATAATGGTGATGATGACTATCACAAATTGGCGGGATATGCGATTACAAAATGAATTAGCAAATGGTACATTAGAATTAGTTGCTTTTTTCAACCAAGTTAAAAGTGATGCTAATATATTTAATCGTAATAATGCTATTTATATCGCATATAAAAATCATCAGGAATGGCAGCTAATAGTAGTTGATAATGAACAAGCGGATTATACTCATCCTTATTTTAAATTTATTGGGAAAACCCAACAAGTTGATATTGTTGAGGTTAATGTCGAGCCTATTTTAATATTCCATGGACGTAGAAGTATGGCGCAGCCAGCGACCATTAAACTTAAAAATGCTCTGGGAGAAAGCAGGATTATCGTTTCAACCAGAGGGCGTATTCGTTTTTGTTCGGCAAATGTTTATTTGGCTGGATTTCCAAAATGTTAAAAACTGGTTTTACCTTATTGGAAATGTTGTTATGTTTAATTTTAACTTCTTTATTAATGATGATAATAATGGCTTTTTACCCAAAATTGCAAACTGATACGATACAATTTTATCAACAGTATCGGTTACAAGAAACCATTAACCAAACTTTATCAGGGTTAATTAAAGATATTAAACGTGCAGGTTTTTTAGCTAATCATTTAGATAATTTAAAAAAAACAGCAATCCTTATCGAGGATAATAATCAATGTATTATAATTCGCTATGATCTGCATCGTTCTGGAGAATGGCGTGAAGATAAACACAACTTGAATAGTTCAGATATTTTTGTTTATCGCTACGCTAATAATAATGTTGTGTATCGATTAGGAATTCCACATTGTTATGGACAAGGTTGGGAAAAACTTTTTGACAATAATGAAGTCGATGTGACTTTGTTTGAAATTTATCAACGTGCACATTTCATAGAAATTCGATTAACAGCACAAATAAAGGGAAATCATTCGATAACGCATTCGAGAATTCATTATGTTAAGACTGAAAATCTTTAGCATGATCGCAATGAGACAAGCTTTTAAGCTATTACAATTACCATCTAAAGGATTTAGTTCGTTACAAATGATTTTGATTATAATGTCATTAGGCATCATCATGATGAAAACTTTTAGTCATATTTCGACGTTATGGCAAAAAGATTATATTCAATATAAACGTTATTACCAGCAATTTAATCAAGCACAATCATCAATTGAATGGGCCATAACTCAGCAATGGACTATACCAACTGAACATTGGCAATGTCAGGAACTGTTAACTTATCAACTTTCCGCTTGCATAAAAGTCGCAGGATTGTTAAACGGTGAGTATGTGATTGTTAAAGGCGAATTCCAACGATTCAAACTTTTTCATTTGGCAACATTGTATAATGGTAAATTAACATTACAGCAAGGACATTGGTTAGATTATTGTCCAAATAACAAAAGTCAATATTGTGAGTGATTATGACGGATAATCATTTTACAGGATTTAGTTTGATAGAATTATTGGTTTCAATATTACTATTTTCAATTGTAATGTTAGGGTTAGTTGAATTTCAGACGGTTTTAACATCGACAATATGGCAAGCCAAAAATAGACATATTGCACAAACTATGGCATTTGAAATCCTCGATCGTTATCCAGATACTCAAATCATAAATTTACCAGCACAGTGGAACTTTAAAATCATGACAACCAGATATCACCAATGCCAAATTGTTAAGGTAATAATTTGGATACCATCGGCTGAGGAAATAAGTCAACAACGCTGGTTTTGTCGACTATAGTTTATACTTATTGGTTATTGTTTTCGGTTTTGTGGACCATCATTTTCCTAAGTGAAAGGTTATTTTAATTACATAAACTAATTTACCGAAATAAATCTCTAGCGATGACTGTGATTGTGTTTTTTGTGAATTGATTAGTTAAGTAAAAAGATAGTGATGTTAAAAAAGAGCCATTTAGACTCTTTTTAAAAATAGCGATTATAAAATCATTATGATGATTTATGTTGAGGTCGTTTATTGCGCCGATTATTATATGGTTTTGATGCTTTAGGTTTTGGTAAATCGGTTAATAACGCATTTGCATCATAGTGACTAACCGGGATAATATGTCCAATTGCAGATTCAATGGCAGGCAGGTTAGGCGCATAACGCTCACAGGCAAATGAGATTGAGCAACCTTCTGCACCAGCTCGTCCTGTTCTACCGATACGGTGCCGATAATCATCGCAGTCATCAGGCAGATCATAATTGAAAACATGCGTTACATGTGGAATATGTAAACCACGTGCTGCCACATCCGTAGCAACTAAAATATCTAACTCACCTTGAGTGAATTTATCTAAAACAGCCAAGCGTTTTTTCTGAGCAATATCCCCATTGAGTAAACCAACACGATGTCCGTCAGCCATCAGGTGGCGCCAAATTTTATCACAAGTCACTTTAGTATTAGCAAAAACAATACAACGTTCAGGCCATTCTTCTTCAATTAAGGTTTGCAATAAAGCTAATTTATCTTCATCGGAAGGAAAAAATAACTCTTCTTTTATACGATGACCTATTTTCTGTTCAGGTTCAACTTCAATATATTGTGGATCATTCATATGTTCAAATGCCAATTCTCGCACATTGTGTGATAATGTTGCGGAAAATAACATTGTTAACCGTTGCTTAGGTGGGGCCATATGCCGGAATAACCAACGAATATCACGAATAAAACCTAAATCGAACATACGATCTGCTTCATCAAGTACGACGACTTGAATCGCGGCTAAATTGACATAATTTTGTTTAGCATAGTCAATTAATCTCCCTGTCGTAGCAATTAAAATATCCACACCGTCAGATAAAGTTTTCAATTGCTTATCGTAACCATCACCACCAAACGCCAATCCGAGTTTTAAACCTGTCGTTGCTGAAAGCATTTGTGCGTCATGGTGAATTTGCACAACTAATTCACGAGTCGGCGCTATAATGACTGCACGGGGTTGATTATTTTGATGTTTTTCCAAAGGTGGATGATTCAGTAAATAATTATACGTAGCAGTGAGAAATGCGATAGTTTTACCTGTTCCTGTCTGTCCTTGTCCAGCAATATCCATTCCTTTAACTGTAAAAGGTAAAGATTTTTCTTGAATCGGTGTACAAAATTTGAAACCATTTTTCTGCAATGCAGAAAGTACTAATGGGTGAAGTGGCAACTGGTTAAACTCTGTTTTCGTGAGGTAAGATTGGGTCATAAATAAAATTTAAATTAGTCATTTCAAACAATTGCAGTATTATACCACAGTCGTGTCTAAACTCGCACCAATTATTAGTTCCTATTATATTAATTGATAGTGAATGGTTGTAAAGTAACATACTATAATTAAGTAATATATAATTATTCGCATGCAAAATACGGAGAATAACATGAGTAATGCAATTATTTCCTTAACTGAAGCAAATTTTGAAAAAACTTTAGCTGAAGCAAGTCAACCCGTTTTAGTCGATTTTTGGGCCGATTGGTGTGGTCCTTGCAAAATGGTTGCACCAATATTAGAAGACATAGCCCAAGAATTTGCAGATAAATTAGTTGTTGCAAAGCTTAATGTCGATCAAAATCCATCTATTTCGCCAAAATTTGGTATTCGTGGTATACCGACCTTATTATTATTTAAGAATGGTAAAGTCGTGGCCACACAAGTAGGTGCGTTATCTAAGATACAATTAAAAACGTTTTTAGATAATCATCTTTAATTCTAAACAGTACATTTATTTAACCACGCAGTAAATGACTGCGTGGCTTGTTTTTATAGTTCTTCAATCTACTAATTTTTTTGTAATCTCGTCTAATTATTCGACAAACTTAGCAAAAATAAATTGCTCATATAATAGCTATTGATGGATCAAATTCAATATTCAATGAGATTCATCCGCCAAATTTAAATATTAAATCAAATTTCATTCATTTGCGATGATTAGTATCAAAATCGCCATAGCGAAAAGCTGAATATATGCTAAAATTAGCTCAGGTTAAAGGCTAGTAAAAGCTAGTCATTTGGGATTCGCTAAATATTCGAGGAATAATCATGCAAGTTATTGAGGGGCAAGTAGCTGCACCCCATGCAAAAGTCGCTATTATTGTCGCACGTTTCAATCATTTTATAAATGATAGCCTTGTTGAAGGTGCCATCGATGCGCTAAAACGAATTGGGCAAGTCGAAGATAAAAATATTACTGTTATTAAAGTTCCGGGAGCTTTTGAGATTCCTTTAACGGTTAAGGCTGTTGCTGAAAGTAAAAAATATGACGCTGTGGTCGCATTAGGTACGGTAATTCGTGGTAGCACTGCTCATTTTGATTATGTCGCTGGTGAATCAAGTTCTGGTATATTATCTACCAGTTTAGCTCATTCCCTACCTGTTGGCTTTGGTATTTTAACAACAGAAAATATCGAGCAGGCGATTGAACGAGCAGGCACCAAAGCTGGAAATAAAGGGGCAGAAGCAGCTTTAACCGCACTAGAAATGTATAACACTTTAAACAGTATCAAGAAGGGGTAAATAGTGACGACTAACGCTAATCCTCGTCGTCGTGCACGTGAGTGTGCAGTTCAGGCAATCTATTCATGGCAAGTTTCTAAAAATGACTTATCAGAAGTTGAAGTCAATTTTATGGCTGAACAAGATATGAAAGGAGTCGATAAAAAGTATTTTCGAGAATTATTACATGGGGTAGCTTCGCATACGACTGAACTTGATGAAAAAATGGAGCCATTTCTGAATGAACGAAGTCTAAATGAATTAGGTTTTGTAGAACATGCTATTTTAAGAATTGCGGTTTATGAACTTCTCAAACGTGAAGATGTTCCTTATAAAGTTGTCATTAATGAAGCAATTGATTTAACTAAAACTTTTGGTGCTGAAGATAGCCATAAGTTTATAAATGGTGTACTGGATAAAGTTGCGCCAACAATACGAACCCGGTAAATAGTGAGCATATTATGAATGACAATCAATCAGCCGATAAACAAGGAAAGCCTACGGTTTTTTATGCTAAAAAATCTGCTGAAAGTAAATCATCTCAACGTTCTTATCAAGGCAATGATAGTCGTCATCAAAGAGGCTCGGCTCCACGACACGATCAAGATAAATCATCCCATGATAAACGTCGTACCGAACGTTCGAAGATGAATCGTGAAACTATCAAAGATAATCGTATCGAAATGTTTAGGCCACGTTCTCGAAATAACAGCGTGACATCTCATGAATCGCCTTGGAAAAGTCGGGTACAGAAATCTGAGCAACTAGCTACATTTGAAAATGATACGACGATACTTTCAAATCAACAATTGAAACGTCAGCGTAAAGAAGAAACATTAGTTTATAGCGAAAATAGTTGTAAAGCTATTTTTGCTAAACGGCCTGAATCGATTATTAAAGCTTTTTTCTTACAAGAAAAAACCCATGAATTTAAACCGTTGATAGCTTGGTTAGTTGAACGTCGGCTTGGTTACGATATCGTAGATGATGCGCATATGAGTAAAATTGCTCAGACACAACATCATGGTGGAGTGTGTTTGATTGTGAAAAAACGCTCTTCTTTGACTACGGCAACATATCTGGCTCAAAATAATGATGCTAAATATGATTATGTAATGGCAATTGATGATATCAATAACCCACATAATTTAGGTGCAATCGCTCGGACAGCCGCTTTTTTTAAAGTAAATGGCGTAATGTTACGACAACCCGATATTCTAGATAATGGTGCCTCTTTACGTGTTTCTGAAGGTGGAGCAGAATATCTTACGCCAATTAAAGCTGATGATTTTATTGTTTCACTTGATCAGTTTAAACAATATGGATATCAAATTGTTGCTCTTTTACCTTGTAAAGTGAATACAATAAAAGCGGAAAATTTAACTAAATTATCGGTGCGTGCCAAAACCGTCTTTGTCATTTTCCAACAAATCAATCTTAAATTAGTCGAATTTGCTGATAAAGTTGTTTATTTATCGGGTAGTGAGGCGATGCCAGCTTTAAATATTTCTGTTTTAAGTGGCATTTTACTAGCTAAAATTGACCGAACTCATACTAAGTAAAAATTTACATTAGGAAGCTAATAAAGATTTTTTTAGAGTGCTAATTTAGCACTCTATTTAAAATTAAGAAAAATACAATAATACAGAGTATATATATTAATTTAGTATAATTTTCATTTTATAAACGTGTTTTCCTATATTTTTTACTTGAAATAAAATATATTTTGGATACATTGTATCGGTTAAGAAAATATATCTCTCTATCATTACAATATTTGTAGCACTATTATGAAAACTAAGCGTAAAATCGGAGTTATTTTTGGTAAATTTTATCCGTTACATTGTGGTCATATTTATCTTATTGAAAAAGCCATAACGCAAGTTGATGAACTACATGTTTTCCTAGGTTGTGAGCCAGCCAGAGACTTAAAACTATTTGAAGCAAGTGGTATGTTACGCCAGCCACAAGTTAGAGACCGATTTTACTGGTTAAAAAAAACCTTCCAACATCATCGTAATATTCATATTCATGTTTTAGACGAAAGCGGAATCGCTTATTATCCCAACGGTTGGCAAGATTGGAGTGATCGGGTTAAGGCGATTTTAGCTAAACATCAAGTTAAACCAATGGTTATCTTTACCAGCGAACAACAAGATGTTGCCAATCATGAACGCTATTTTAATTGTAGCGTAAAGCTCATTGATGTTAATCGTGATTTTATTAATATTAGTGCGACAAAAATTCGTCAAAATCCCTTTCAACATTGGCAATATATTTCCCAAGTTGCTCGACCATTCTTCGTCATGAAAATAGCTTTAGTTGGTAAACTAAATCAATTTGATCAACTGGCCATGCAATTAGCCAATATTTTTAATACGCGTTATGTAACGAATGGTTATATTAACTATTTTCAAAACGATCATCATCACAAAGTTTCTTCAACACTAAATGAGGCTGATTATATCCGCATTGCCATGTTACAAGCACAACGTATTGATGATGCTGCTACTTGTGCTAACAAATTATTATTTACCGCATTTGATTTTGAAACTTTATATCATCATTATCAACGATCTTTTCGTAAAGATAATCAGATTTTAAAAGAATTAATTAATAATTATCCCTTTGATTTAGTTATTCATTCTCATGATTTTAATCCACATGAAAGTCAGCTGGCTATTTTTGAATCTGTTATTGAGCGAATTAAGATTAAGCTAGAATAGACATTATTAGCACATTAAATCAATTAAGCATATCTTCACCCGATTATAGGTAAAAGTACCAATCAATTCTTAGTGAATCAAAGATTTTACTTTTCTAATAGTTGAAGTCTAAATGGCTATCATCGCCTTAATTGTATAGTGTAGCATTAGGCGATATGTTAAAATAACGCAAATTTTTATTAAATGGTTTTCATTATGTCAAAAATCCATGATCAACCACGACACGATCAACACCAGCAAGAAACAATTGATTTTGGTTTCACACAGATTCCTAAACAAGAAAAAGAAAAACGAGTTGCCGATGTATTTCATTCTGTTGCTGATAAATATGATGTTATGAATGACTTAATGTCATTTGGTATTCATCGGCTTTGGAAGAAAATCACTATTGAGTATAGTGGTATAAGGCAAGGGCAAAAAGTACTTGATCTAGCTGGCGGAACCGGTGATCTAACTGCTAAATTTTCGCAATTAGTAGGCGATGATGGATTAGTAATATTAGCTGATATCAATGATTCCATGCTTGAAGTTGGTCGTGAAAAGTTGCGTGATAAAGGTTTATTTAAAAATATTGAATATGTACAAGCAAATGCCGAAGCGTTACCTTTTGCTGACAATAGTTTTGATTGTATTACGATTTCATTTGGTTTACGTAATGTAACGAATAAAGATCAAGCACTCAAATCAATGTGGCGAGTACTGAAGCCAGGTGGACGTTTATTAATTTTAGAATTTTCCAAACCAGAATATAAATTATTGAATAAAGCATATGATCTTTATTCATTTACAATGTTACCGTTAATGGGAAAAATTGTTGCTAATGATGCCGATAGTTATCGTTATTTAGCTGAATCAATTCGCATGCATCCTGACCAACTTAAATTGAAAAATATGATGGAGCTGGCCGGTTTTAAAGATGTGCAATATCATAATATGACAGGTGGTATTGTAGCATTGCATCTTGGTTTTAAATTTTAATTGAGGATGCTAATGAAGTATTGGCGACTTTATCAAATCATGGCGGCATTTCGCGCTTTTCAATTAGCTGAACTATTTCCTAAATCGATCTTACCAAACCGATTTAAATTTGTCCTTTTTATGATGTTTTGGGTATCGAAAAAAGCTAAACATTGTAATAGAGGAGAACGTTTAAAATTGGCTTTACAAGAACTTGGGCCAATTTGGGTTAAATTAGGGCAAATGTTGTCTACCAGACAAGATCTCTTACCCGATGATTTGTTAATTTCTTTATCGCAATTACAAGACCAAGTTAAACCATTTGATGGTGAACAAGCAAAACATATCATTGAACAAGCTTTATCAACGTCAATCGAAACGCTTTTTGATGATTTTCAGTTTACGCCTCTTGCTTCAGCTTCGATTGCTCAAGTGCATTCAGCCAAATTGAAAAGTAGTGGGGCAGCGGTAATTATTAAAGTATTACGGCCGAATATTCAACCACTCATTAAAGCCGATATTGCAGTAATGTATTGGTGTGCGGAGCGGTTGGTAAAAATGAATTATGATGCTAGGCGCTTACGTTTGACTGAAGTAGTGAGTGATTATGAAAAAACGATTTTCAAAGAGTTAAATTTGCTGCAAGAAGCAGAAAATACCAAACGTTTACGGAATAACTTTATTAAAAGTGATATGCTCTATATTCCTTATGTTTATCGTGAGCTATGTCGAGCTAATGTTTTAGTGGAAGAGCGTATCTCTGGTATATCGATTAACAACATAGCAGAATTAAAAGAGCGAGGTGTTAATTTAAAATTATTGGCGGAGAGAGGCGTTGATATATTTTTTACGCAAATTTTTCGGGATAATTTTTTTCATGCGGATATGCATCCTGGAAATGTGTTTATTAATGCCAGTGATCCGATCAATCCAACCTATATCGGCATTGATTGTGCCATTATGGGAGAACTGAGTAAAGAAGATCAATATTTTCTGGCACAAAATTTTATTGCTTTTTTTAATCGTGATTATCAGAAAATTGCTGAATTATATATTGAATCAGGGTGGGTTCCTGAAGATACAAATGTTTTTGCTTTAGAAACAGCAATGCGAGAAGTGTGTGACCCAATTTTTGCCAAATCATTAGGAGAAATATCTTTTGCACAAATATTGTATAATTTATTTAATGTTGCTCGACAATTTAACATGGTGATTCAACCACAATTAGTGCTGCTGGAAAAAACGCTTTTTTATATCGAAGGATTAGGGCGTCGACTTTATCCTCAGTTGGATTTATGGTCTACGGCTAAACCATTTTTAGAAGCATGGTATCAAGAACAAATGAGTCCATTGCATATTGCTAAAAATATGATGCATGCTTTACCACAATGGCAAGATTTATTACCTGATTTACCAAAAAAATTAAAACAATTTGAAAAATCTAACCGGCAACTTATCCTACAGTTGAACGAACTTAATCTACAACTTTCACGAACAAAAAAATGGCTAATTAAACTATGGAGTGTGGTACTTTGTATTGTTGTTTTAAGTACTTTAATAAATTTATTTTAATCAGGAATCGATAGGGTAAGCATTTACCAATTATTCATTAAGTTGATTTTTTATGATTTACTACATTAGCAACGTTAATTCTGCTTTTTAGCAGGATAGTGTTTAATGAGTAATAGGTTAGCATTTGCAATGTGCCTTATCACTAAAAAATTAATAAGAGTGAATGATTTTTATAAGTTTATTTAGTGTAGATTATTATTCAACTATTTATATCTAATATTTTTAGTTGTAAGCTTATTTCAAGTAAAATGAAAACTAAAAAGGAAACCAAAGGATTCCTTTTTAGTCTCTTTAGTCAGAGGTGAATCTGACTTAAAAAGGGATCTCGTCATCAAAATCCATTGGTGGTTCATTGGACGGTATTGGTTGTTGTGGTGCAGCAGCGGGTTGGCGAGCGGCAGGAGCAGACGATTGGTTATTTGCACTTTGCCCCCAATTTTGGGTTGCTGCATCATCAAAGTTAGTATTACGGCTACCCAAAATTTGTAATGTTCCACCAATATTAACCACGATTTCAGTAGTGTAACGTTCCTGACCGGATTGATCTTGCCATTTACGGGTTTGTAATTGACCTTCAATATAAACTTGCGAACCTTTTCTTAAATATTCACCAGCGATTTCGGCTAATTTGCCAAAAATGACAACTCGATGCCATTCTGTACGATCTTTCTGCTCACCAGTTTGCTTATCTTTCCACGTTTCGGACGTCGCGACACTTATATTAGTTACTGCGCCACCATTAGGTAAATAACGAACTTCGGGATCTTGCCCTAAATTACCTACTAAAATGACTTTATTAATACCTCGACTTGCCATTGATAAACTCCTAAACGTTTTAATATAATCTATTATTCATTGTTTGATATTGTAACATGTGCACATGTGATTGCTAATAGTATTTGTATTTACAAAATATATTTTGCGATGTTTATTTTACTTTAAACTATATTTTATCTGAATTTTACAAATGTTTAACATTTATAATTGATGAAATCTTTGATAGCCAAGTAAAAATAAGGGCAAGAATTTATTGTAGAATTTAAAACCTAGGTGAATGCTGAACATTTTATCAATATGTCTTGTGGTAAATAAGGTACTAACTAAAAAGAAAAATTAAATGAATAAACGCTATACGGATAAACTTATTTCTTTATAATACTAAAACTTTAGAATGAGGGAATTAATGTTTATGTCTAAAATACCATTAACCAATTCTTCAGATTTATCAAAAAAAGCGAAAATTGCAATTGTTATGGGTTCAAAAAGTGATTGGGACACTATGCAACACAGTGCTGATCTTTTAACACAACTCCAACTTGCTTTTCATGTTGAAATTGTATCTGCACATCGAACGCCAGATAAATTATTCCTGTTTGCCGAGCAAGCCAAAGATAATGGATTTGAGGTAATTATTGCTGGTGCCGGAGGAGCTGCTCACTTGCCTGGTATGCTAGCGGCTAAAACGTTAGTCCCAGTGTTAGGGGTACCCGTACAAAGTGCTGCATTAAGTGGTATTGATAGTTTATATTCAATAGTGCAAATGCCAAAAGGAATTCCAGTTGGTACGTTAGCTATAGGTAAAGCAGGAGCAGCAAATGCCGCATTATTCGCTGCACAGATTCTAGCAATTAATGATAGGGTACTGTTTGCTAAACTGGAAAAATTCAGACAAGCGCAGACTAATGATGTACTAACAAATCCAGACCCAAGAAAATAAATAATAAACTAACATTAGGATTTAATCATGAAAAAAGTTTGTGTTCTCGGTGACGGTCAATTAGGTCGTATGCTAAGACAAGCTGGCGAACCATTAGGTATTCAAGTTTATCCTGTTGGTTTAGATGCCGATCCAACGATGGTTCCTTATCAAAATGCTGTCATCACTGCAGAAATTGAACGTTGGCCAGAAACACCATTTACTCGTATTTTGGCCAGTCATCATGCTTTCATTAATCGAGATGTTTTTCCACTTATTGCCGACCGTTTAAGGCAGAAGCAATTACTTGATGAACTTAATCTGCCAACTGCCAATTGGCAGCCATTAGACTCTTTCGCAGATTGGCCTAAATTATTAGCAAAATTGGGTCATACATTGATCGTTAAACGCCGGACTGGTGGTTATGATGGTAGAGGACAATGGCGTATCACTTCTGAGTTAACCGATCTAATCCCCGATGATGCTTATCAAGCGGCAATCGTTGAACAAGCAATAAACTTTAATGGTGAATTATCATTAATTGGTGCACGTAATCGACTAGGTAAAATGGTATTTTATCCAGTTACTTATAATCTTCACCAAAATAGTATATTAAAGATGAGTGTGGCTTTTGCCAATCCACATGAAATTTTACAAGCTAATGCTGAATCGATGCTAGCAACGATTATGGCTAAGCTAAATTACATTGGTGTTATGGCAATGGAATGTTTTGTTGTCGGTGATAAGTTATTAATTAATGAGTTAGCGCCACGCGTTCACAATAGCGGACATTGGACGCAAAATGGTGCGTCAATCAGTCAGTTTGAGTTGCATTTACGCGCTATTATGGATTTACCAATGCCGTCACCAGCTGTATTTGCAAATTCTGTAATGGTTAATCTGATTGGTATGTCTTACAATTGTGATTGGTTAACCGAATCGTTAGTTCACCTTCATTGGTATGAAAAGGCGGTAAGAGCTGGGCGTAAATTGGGGCATTTAAATTTGACTCATCAGAATTCACTGGAGTTATGTTTTTGCTTAGAACGTTTAACAACGACATTATCGGTAGATTATGCTTCAGCTATTGATTGGGCAAAAGCTGTTTTATTAAGCGAAGGTATCAATTAATAGCAATGCTATTAGGAGAATATGTGAAGATCAATTTTCATAAAAAAATAAGTTATCAACGTTACACGAAACAGACTAAATATAACGTTGGCGATGAATATTCCTTCATCCAATATTTTGAAAGTGATCGTGATCGCATTCTCAATTCCGCTGCCATTCGTCGCTTACAACAAAAAACACAAGTTTTTCCCTTAGAGCGTAATGCAGTTGTTAGGTCACGTTTAACCCATTCTTTAGAAGTTCAGCAAGTTGGTCGTTATATTGTGAAAGAAATCATGAATAATTTAACGAAAACAAATCAACTTAACCAATACGGATTGGATAATTTAGGCGTTGTTATTGAAAGTTTAGTGGAAATGGCGTGCCTAATGCATGATATTGGTAATCCACCCTTTGGTCATTTTGGTGAAGCTGCTATTAATAATTGGTTTAGTCAGCAATTAGCCGTTGAGCGTTCATCAAGTTATACTCCATTGAATTACCAACGAACACAACCAGAACTTGATGAATTACGCCGTAAAATTCGTCAGGATTTATGTCATTTCGATGGTAACGCGCAAGCCATTAGATTAGTTCACACAATCTTAAAATTGAATTTAACCTATTCACAAATCGCCTGCATTTTAAAATATACTAAACCCGCATACTGGCTTGCGCCAGTAAAAGATGAATTTCATTATCTTATGAAAAAATCAGGCTATTATTTATCGGAAGAATCTTTTGTTAACTCACTAATGGTAGAGCTTGATCAAGAACCGTTTCATCGTTATCCCTTAACTTACATTATGGAAGCAGCGGATGATATATCATACTGTATCGCAGATTTGGAAGATGCGGTTGAAAAAAGGATTTTGACGATTGAACGATTATATTTCTATTTACAGCAGGAATGGGGGCCTACTAAAAAAGGCGACCTTTTCGAGAGGGTGGTTGCGGGCGCCTATACCAGTGCATTGAGTGAAAAAAATGATTCCATGAGTGTAGATCAATTTTTTACATCCTTAAGAGTCAATACGACGGGTATTTTAGTTCCCCATGCTGCAGAACGTTTTATTGAAAATATTGAAGCAATTTATTCTGGTTCATTTAATCATGCTTTATTAGAAGATCATGATGCTGAATTTAAATTATTGGAAGTTTTTAAGAAGGTTGCATTTAAATATATTTTTAATCACGATAGTATCGAAACCATAGAATTGCAAGGCTATCGAATTATTACCGGTTTACTCGATATATACAATCCATTACTCAATATGCCAACAGACGATTTTTTGCAATTAACAACCAAAAATGGTCATCCACAATATATGATTGAAACGCGATTATTTCATAAACTTCCAGAAAAACATCGTCAAGCTTATCTGGAAGCGGTTTTACAAATTGAAAAAGCGGATGCCGCTTTTAACATTTGGGAGTTCTATTATCGAGCAAGATTATTACAGGATTATATTAGTGGTATGACCGATCATTTTGCTTATGATGAATATCGTAAATTAATGGTGAGTGATTAGCACTATATTAGTGCGATAGTGCATCGAGATTTCAATTTTCCATAAAATCATTCGATTGATTTAAATAAGCATGTAAAAGCAATACATTTCATTTTATTAAATTGACCAATTTATTGTTACATTGGCTGACCAGCAAAGAATAATTCGCTTTTATTTATCCAATGGATAATAACTTCTTTTATTTAGACATTTCATTCATGCTCATTATATAACAATGGTTTGGCATAACATTTGCATTAGATTAATTATTATTAGCAATGATGAGGATGATTTAATGAAATTAGTGACAGTAATTATTAAACCTTTCAAATTAGAAGAAGTTCGCGAAGCCTTGTCCAATATTAATATTACAGGATTGACGGTAACTGAAGTAAAGGGCTTTGGTCGACAAAAAGGTCATGCTGAACTCTATCGCGGTGCTGAGTACACAATTAACTTTTTACCCAAAGTCAAAATTGAAATTGGCATTTTAGATGAACAATTGGATGAAGTGATTTCAGCCATAACTAAAGCTGCTCACACCGGCAAAATCGGTGATGGCAAAATTTTTGTAACAGCTTTAGAAAGTGCTATTCGTATTCGTACAGGTGAGACGGATGAAGATGCACTTTAGTAAATTGTGCCAACGAATACTAATTTATTCAGTGATATTTATTCACATCAAAAAAATTTTGATAAGGAATATGTAAAATGATAAAAAAAATATTATTTATTCTGGGACTATTCACCTCAGGTCATGTATTAGCTGAAGAAATATTAATACAAGAAGTTGTTACAAATTCTTTAGCTGATAAAGCGGATAATGGTTTTATGATGATTTGTACAGCATTAGTGTTATTTATGTCCGTACCAGGTATTGCTTTATTTTATGGCGGTTTATTACGTTCGAAAAACATTTTATCGATGTTAACCCAAGTATTAGTGAGTTTTTCACTAATTGCTGTTTTATGGGTCGTTTATGGATATTCGTTAGCTTTTGGTGAAGGAAATTGGTTTTTTGGTAGTTTTGATTGGTTTTTGTTAAAAGGTATTAAGATAACGGATATCGAGGGAAGCATTTATCAATTTATCTGGATTGCTTTTCAAGGATCGTTTGCTTGTATCACTTGCTGTTTAATTTTAGGAGCCTTTGCTGAACGAGTTAAATTTTCTGCTGTATTAATTTTCATGGTGATTTGGTTTACTTTTTCTTATATACCTATGGCGCATATGGTTTGGGGGGGCGGAATTCTGGGCGATGAAGGTGCACTTGATTTTGCTGGTGGTACAGTCGTGCATATTAATGCTGCAGTAGCAGGCTTAATCGGTGCATATATGAGTGGTCATCGGGTAGGGTTTAATAAAGAACCACTCAAACCATTTAATTTAGGCTATGTCTATCTTGGTGCAGCTATTTTATACATCGGATGGTTTGGCTTTAATGCCGGTTCATCAACGCATGCTGATGAAATCGCAGGCTTAGCATTTATTAATACAGTGGTTGCCACAGCCAGTGGTGTATTGGCATGGACAGCCGTAGAATGGATTCATCGCGGTAAACCATCTTGTTTAGGCGCTTGTTCGGGAGTGATAGCTGGTTTAGTCGGTATTACACCAGCTGCTGGATTTGTAGGAGTCGGTGGGGCCTTGATTATTGGTTTAATTTGTGGCGCTGCAGGGGTATGGGGGGTATCGAGTTTAAAACGCTTATTAAAGGTTGATGATACTTGTGATGTATTTGGTGTACATGGTATATGTGGTATTGTCGGTTGTCTCTTAACGGCAATTTTCACAGCTGAATCATTAGGCGGTATCGGTTTTACTGACGATGTAACGATGATAAAACAGTTGGGTATCCAAACAATGAGTATAATTACTTGTATGGTATGGACGGCGGTCGTCGCGGTTATTGCTTTTAAAATAGCTGATCTCTTGGTCGGGTTACGTGTAAGCACCGATGATGAACGTGAAGGGTTGGATATTAATAGTCATGGTGAAAGTGCATTTAATGATTAATTGAATAATATTTTAATGTATTGAGGAGTTGAAATTGAAGGGCGGAGATATCGCCCTTATTTTAGACAGCGTAAAGTTTTTATTTTGTGTTGCGCAAATTGTTAAAATGATAAATTGTTCTTTGTATTTTTTACTTGCTGTTGCAATAAAGAGAGATCAATCTCATTGTTAAAAGTATAAGGGAAGAGCTGTTTAAAAGCAGCTTCAATCGAGAGGTGAGCTTCTTTTGACATAGTAAAATGATATATCTGTTTTTCACTATCACAGCTTAACAATTTTATTTTCCATAACTGTTTTTATCCTTATTGATAAGCTACTAAGAACGATTTTGGATAAATCGACGACATAAAATCGTTTATTATCGAATTGATAAGTTCAGCTTTGGTTTTGAAAGTACTTTCTTTGTCTTCAATAGCATAGAGCCAATTATATAAGAAAAAGCCTCTAATAGCATAGAATATCCGCCACAAATAACTGCGCCTCATCTGCGAATGAAAGGATATTTAAGTTTAGGGTAGTTGGATTTAAATTCAGATGTTGGAATATTATCGGTATGATCGCCTTGTTCACAAGCTACAAATGTAATATTTAATTTATCTAACAAAGCTAAATACATACCAAAAATGGAATTAATGATATTCATCATATACACTAAATTCAGCGAGTTTTTTGCAATGTTTACATTGGTGGAAGCACATTTTTTGCTTTTGTCCGATTACCGCCAGTACCCCAAATCAATAACATCATTTTCATCCATAGTCGTTATTATGATAAGTTATTATGCTAAAAAGCACAGCGATTATAAAATAACGTAATCATAAATGCGATATGAGATAAACAACCCAAGCATATTTTTAGTTGATTCGACTAAAAATGTTTATAATAGAAGTTTTTCACTTATTTATCCGTTATAATTTTCAATACTAATTAGCTTGTTAGGATTTTTGTATTGTTAACTTATTTAGACGAAAATTTAGCATTTCCTGACCCGAATATGGCTCTAATCAGACCAAACGGATTACTTGCTATGGGGGGAGATCTGTCACCTGAGCGTTTATCGGTTGCTTATCAACAGGGCATCTTTCCTTGGTATAACGATGATGAACCTATTTTATGGTGGTCTCCCGATCCCCGTGCAGTATTCGATCCGTTACAATTTCATATTAATCGAACATTTAATAAATTTTTGAAAAAGTGTGATTATAAAATCAGTATAAATCATGATTTTACAGCGGTTATAAAAGGGTGTGCGAAAAATCATGGTGAGACGTGGATTACGGATGAGATAATTGCTGCTTATATCCAATTCCATCAATTAGGTTTTGCTCATTCAGTTGAAGTTTGGCAGAATGATCAGTTGGTTGGTGGGTTATATGGTGTAGCACAAGGTGCTGTATTTTGTGGAGAATCCATGTTTAGCCTAAAAAGCAATGCTTCTAAAGTTGCATTATATGCTTTTAGCCGCCATTTTAGTCGATGTGGTGGTTTATTAATTGATTGTCAGGTAATCAATAACCATACCGCGTCATTAGGGGCGTTTGAGATACCACGCCAAAAATATTTACACTATTTAAAGCAATTACAAGTTATAAAATTGAAGTCATTTTGTTATGATAAGCAATATTTATGTTATCATTCATAGAGTTAAATAAAGATAATTTAATTTAATCGTCGCCTTGAAAAAATATCGAGAATAAAATGCACAAAAATAATATTAACAAAACATTTAATTCGGGAATCTTGTCAAAATTATTAGTAGTGTTATGTTCATTTGGTTGTTTTTTAACGCAGACGAACGCAGAGGAACTGGTTGGACCGTTACAGCTTGTAGAGCTTAGTGAGCAAGATGCAACACGTTCTGAAAAAATATATACGACCACACATTTTGCTTTATTTGGTCAACCTAAGTATGCCGAAAATTTCACCCATTTTGATTATGTTAATCCCAATGCACCAAAAGGGGGGATCATTCGTCAGGCTGAAATTGGCAGCTTCGATAATTTTAATCGTTTGGCTAGCCGTGGTGTGGCTGAAAGGCATTCGCATAGTCTATATGAAACGTTATTTACCACATCGGGCGATGAACTTGATAGCTATTATCCGTTATTAGCGAGCGAGATTACCTACTCTGATCAATATAAATGGGCTGAAGTCGTGCTTAATCCTAATGCCTGTTTTAGTGATGGTGTAGCTGTAACCGCGTACGACGTCGAATTTAGTTTCAATAAAATGATGGCAGAAGGTGTATCACAATATCGTATGTATTATCAAGGATATTCAGTGAAAGCACTTGATAAATATCGGGTTAGATTTGAATTACCGACACCAAATCGAGAGGATTTATTGAGTTTCGTCGGTGATTTTAGTGTGTTACCACAACATTTTTGGCAAGATAAAAATTTAGCCGAGCCATTGGCTACACCACCAATTGGTAGCGCACCTTATGTCATCAGTGATTTTAAATTAGGACAATATGCCATTTATCAATTAAATCCAAATTATTGGGGGAATAATCTGTCCGTAAATCAGGGGCTGAATAATTTTGAAATTAAACGGATCGATTATTATTCTGATGATGATGTTGCTTTAGAGGCTTTTAAAGCTGGAGAATATGATTTTCGTAGTGAATCACAACCTAAAAAATGGTTTACCCAATATCAAGGGAAATATTTTGATCAAGAGTATATCCTTAAACAACAGGATGATGTCACTAAGGCCATTAATTCAAGATGGCTTGCTTTTAATCTAGAAAGACCCCTGTTTCAAGATATTAAAGTTAGACAAGCCTTAACATTAGCATATGATTTTAAATGGTTAAATCACGTCTTTTATTACGACAGTTTTATTCAACCAATGAGTTTTTTCTCATACACACCTTATGCTGCACTTGGTAAACCCAGTGAACGGGAACGACAATTATTGATGCCTTATGCGGCTATTTTACCAGACACTGTATTTGGTGAAGCTTATAACATACCATCGAGCAATGGTGATGGATTTAATCGTGCTAATTTATTAAAGGCGAAACAGTTATTGCAACAAGCTGGATGGGTGATAAAAGATCATCGATTGGTGAATATACAAACAGGTGAACCATTTGAGTTTGAATTACTTACTTATATGGGAGCAGATAACAAATATGTAATACCATTTCAGCAAAATTTAGCCAAATTAGGTATTAAAATGAATGTCAGCTCGGTTGATTATGCCCAAATTACTCGCCGTTTACGTAAACGGGATTTTGATATGATTCCTACAAATTACAGTAAGATAGACTATCCTACTTCAGGATTAATGATACTATGGGGTAGTGAATATCTCAACTCAAGTTGGAACACTTCCGGGCTACATAATGCGGCAATTGATAGTTTAATTGCACTGATTCCAAATTATATTGATGATGAAGAAGAATTGCTTTATATCGGCCGAGCGTTGGATCGCGTATTAACCCATGCGTATCCAATGATCCCGATGTGGATGCCGCGTCAAATTCATTATGCATATTGGAATAAATTTGATAAACCAAAGATTAAGCCCGTTTACAGTATTGGTGTGAATACTTGGTGGTATGATGCCGATAAGGCAAATAAGTTACCTAAAAATAATGAGTAAAAGGAACAAATAACATGCTAAGTTATCTCATTCGGCGATTATTACTTATTATTCCCACTTTATTGGTTATCTTAACGATTAACTTTTTTGTTATACAAATTGCACCTGGAGGTCCGGTTGATCAGGCGATAGCGATGATTGAAATGGGAGCTGAAAGTGGACAAGTTTTGTTACCTAATAGTGAAAGGATGGTCATAAATCAAGAAAATCAATTTTATCGTGGAGCACGTGGATTAGATCCACAAATTATTTCTGCTATTGAAAAACAATATGGTTTTGATAAACCAATTTGGGAACGATATATTGATACAATAAAAAATTTTATTTGTTTTGATTTTGGCAATAGTTTTTTCAAAAGTGATTCTGTTATAAATTTAATTATAAATAGTCTTCCGGTTTCGATATCATTAGGTGTATGGACGACATTATTGATTTATTTAATCTCAATTCCATTAGGGATACATAAAGCAGTACAAGATGGCAGCCGATTTGATTTTTGGTCAAGTGTCGTGATTATTGTTGGTTACGCAATTCCAGCTTTTTTATTGGCAATTTTACTAATTATCCTATTTTCTGGTGGTGATTATTGGGATATTTTTCCTTTAAGAGGTTTAATATCAGCCAATTTCGATCAACTTGAAACTTGGGATAAAATCAAAGATTATCTATGGCATATTTGTTTACCCATTACTGCTATGGTGATGGGTGGCTTTGCTACTTTAACAATGCTCACCAAAAACTCATTTTTAGATGAAATTCGTAAACAATATGTTGTTACTGCCCGAGCAAAAGGACTAAGTGAACGACAGATTCTTTATCGTCATGTTTTTCGTAATGCAACATTATTGATTGTTTCTGGCTTTCCTGCTGCCTTTATTGGTATGATTTTTACCGAATCATTGTTAATTGAAGTAATTTTTTCTCTGCATGGATTAGGGTTACTGGGTTATGAAGCGATCATACAACGTGACTATCCAGTAATTTTTGGTACTTTATATATTTTTACATTAATTGGTTTAGTAACCAAATTGATTACAGATTTGACCTATATGTTAATTGATCCACGTATTGATTTTGAGGCACGATAATAAATGACGAATAAAACTAATCAATCATCGGCACCGTTAACAATCAATCAACGACGCTGGCAACGATTTAAAAATAATCGACGTGGTTATCTTTCATTATGGTTATTTGCGATTTTTTTCTTATTGAGTTTACTGTCAAATGTTCTAATGAATGATAAGCCAATATTGATAAAGTATCAGGATCATTTCTATTTTCCGATTATCGAAACCTATTCGGAATCGTCTTTTGGCGGTGATTTCGCGACACCAGCAAATTATCTTGAACCAATAATTATTGAAAATATAGAACAAAGTGGCGGATATATCATTTGGCCACCTTTCCGTTATAGTTATAAAACCTTAGTTTATAACACTGAAACTACTTTCCCAACACCACCATCGGCTGAGCATTGGTTGGGTACTACTGATGCAGGTTTTGATGTGATGGCTAATCTTTTATATGGCTTCCGTGTCTCAATGCTTTTTGCATTGCTGTTATGTTTTGTGACTTCATTAATTGGCATATTTTTTGGTGCCTTACAAGGTTATTATGGTGGTTGGGTCGATCTATTTGGTCAGCGTATTATTGAAATATGGAATGGTTTACCTGTCTTGTTTATGATTATTTTGTTGTCGAGCATAATGACACTTAATTTTTGGTGGCTATTAGCTATAACAATTTTATTTGGGTGGACAGCATTAGTTGGTGTTGTGCGTGCGGAGTTTTTGCGCACACGCAACTTTGAGTATATTTTAGCGGCTAAAGCATTAGGCTTGAGTCATCATAAAATTATGTTTAGGCATATTTTACCCAATGCGATGGTAGCTATTTTAACATTTTTACCTTTTATCTTATGCGGTTCTATCACTACTTTAACTTCACTGGATTTTCTTGGTTTTGGATTGCCTATTGATTCACCTTCTTTAGGACGATTATTACTACAAGGTAAAAATAATTTACAGGCCCCTTGGTTAGGTATAAGTTCATTTTTAATTATTGCAGTTTTATTATCTTTACTCATTTTTATCGGAGAAGCGGTGCGTGATGCCTTCGATCCTAACAAAGGAGTGAATTGATGAATCAACCTCTTTTGCATATTAATAATCTATCCATTGCATTTAAACAATCACACGGATTATTGCCAGTAGTAAAAAACATCAGTTTCTCTATTCAGGAACAGGAAACCGTGGCGCTTGTCGGTGAATCAGGCAGCGGTAAATCGATCACAGCATTATCTATTCTACAGTTAATACCCCCTGAAAAAGTTATTTATAACAGTGGTGAGATATGGTTTGCTAACCAGAACTTGTTATCTGTTAGTAATAAGGTAATGCGGAAAATCCGTGGGAATCATATTAGTATGATTTTTCAAGATCCAATGGTATCACTCAATCCACTTCATACCATTGAAAAGCAACTTTTCGAAGTATTATCCATACACATGGGCATACACAGCCATAACTTAGCTCGTAGTGAAATGATAAGTTATTTAGAACGTGTGGGTATTAAAAACGCCAAGAGCCGATTAAACCATTATCCTCATCAGCTTTCTGGCGGTGAAAGACAGCGGGTAATGATCGCTATGGCGATATTAACTAAGCCGCAATTATTAATTGCTGATGAGCCAACAACATCATTAGATATTTCGGTACAAGCACAAATTATTCAATTATTAAAAGAGTTAAAAAGTGAGCTAAATATGAGTATGCTGTTTATCTCACATAATTTAAGTGTGGTTAGAAAAATTGCTGATAATATTGCCGTGATGAAATATGGTGAAATCGTCGAATTTAATAATCGCCATCGCATTTTTTTACGACCTGAACATCAATATACCAAGCTATTAATTAATTCTGAACCAGAAGGAAACCCAATACCATTACCGAAAATGCCAGGAATTTTACTTAACGTTAATTATTTAAATGTTGAAGTAAAAACAAAGTTAGGTTGGTTTAAAAGGCAAAAACGCAAAATTGTTGATGATGTTGCTTTAGTCGTTCATGAAGGCGAAACGATAGGATTAGTTGGCGAGTCTGGTTCCGGTAAAACCACTACAGCATTGGCTATTCTGCGGTTAATTAAATCACAAGGTGATATTTGGTTCGATAGCCACTATTTATCCAAATTAAGTCAAAAAAAATTATTACCGTTTCGCAGTCGTATACAGGTAGTCTTTCAAGATCCCTTTTCATCGCTTGATCCCCGCCTTAATGTTGAGCAGATTATCAATGAGGGATTACGAGCACATAAAAAACTGAGTCATTCAGAATGTGAACAAAAAGTTATCCATATTATGCAAGAAGTTGGGTTGGATCCAAATTGGCGTTATCGTTATCCATCAGAATTTTCTGGTGGTCAGCGTCAACGTATTGCCTTAGCTCGAGCTCTTATATTGCAACCACAATTATTAGTTTTAGATGAGCCGACTTCATCATTGGATAGAACGGTTCAATTGCAAATTATTAATTTATTAAAGCTGTTACAACAAAGATATCAACTTAGTTATCTGTTTATCAGTCATGATCTTTCCTTGGTTTATTCTTTCTGTCATCAAATTATCGTTATGAAAAATGGACATATCGTCGAACAAGGTAAACGTGATCACATTTTTAGTGATCCCCAACATGACTATACCAAATTGTTATTATCGTGTTTAGATAAACCGTTTAAACAAAAAATACAAAACATGTCTGGCGGTGGCAATAAAAAAGATCCAAGCCAAATAAACTGGAGCGAGGCGTTATTATTCCGTAGTAGTGATCATTAATTGTGACACAAATATAAATAATATTGGTTTAATCGTGTATGCAACTAAAACTAACCGTGGGTCGATGCGACCCACTTAACGAATATAATTATAAAAAAGTGAAAATTTGTTCTTTTGGTAAGCGTGATTTTGGGCGTTCAGCATTGCCATCGTTTTCAGCCCGATATCCTAATGCAGCGATCACGACACTTGTTAAGCCTTTCTCTTTTAAGCCTAATATTTCATCCATTTTAGTCGCATTAAAACCTTCGATTGGAGTAGAATCGATACCAATAGCGGTAGCTGCAAATAATAATTGGCCTAAAGCAATATAGAGTTGTTTGCTTTCCCAGGCAAGTTGTGACTCAATAGTTTTACTGTTCAGCTCAACAAAATTGTGGCGACCTTGATCTTGCGCTTGTTTTAATCCGACGACGGGAAAACGACCATCTTGTTCTTCTTGGTTAAGTAAATTAGTGAGATGTGCTTCTGTTAATGGTGATCTAGCACAAAAAATAATGGTATGAGAAGATTCGGTAATACGTGGTTGATTAAATTCGGCAACTGCCGGTAAAATTTTATTTTTAGCAATGTCATTATCAATCACAAAGAAATGCCATGGCTGTGAATTAACCGAAGAAGGACTATTTCTTAATACCGTCAACAGCTGTTCAAGTTTATCTTGAGGAATTTTTTTTGTTTTATCATAATGTTTAGTCGTATAACGTGTTTGCGAAATTTCAACGATATTCATATGAAGACTCCTATTTAATATCTGGATTATCATTATAAGTTATTAATAAAATTGATAAAATGATAATCTCACATTTTTTGATGATCCTATTAACTGCGCTTAGCATTAAAAAGATGTTCAACTTATTGTATTTTTTTAAGCCAAATAACACTATTTAAATTATTTAGATTCTTAATGATACGATATTTTGTTTATCATTAAGTTTATTTCAATGTTTAACTACTTTATAAATACTTCTTATTAACCCATCTATTTTGTGTATGCTATATTGATTATTGATTTCATTTCGTTTGATACCTTTTAATAAAAAAGTATTCGCCTGATGAGTCAAACCTTAATAATAATGACATAGGAGGTTCAGATGTCTTATCGCAAGCAAACAATTTTTGACTATTGCAATCTTATCCTATTTTTATTTCTTAGCCAGCAGGTTATCGCTGCGGATAAAATCAACCAACCATTTGAAGTGGGAGCTGTTGCAGCACCAGATTATTATGGCGCACTTGCCGCACAAGAAATATTAAAAAAAGGCGGTAATGCCGCGGATAGTGCCGTTGCGACTGCTTTTGCATTGGCAGTCACTTATCCTGAAGCGGGCAACATTGGAGGTGGCGGATTTATGACGTTATGGATGGAAGGTAAACCTTACTTTATTGATTATCGGGAAACTGCACCCGCTGCAGCCACTAAGGATATGTACTTAGATGAAAATCAAGATGTGATTGAAAATTTAAGTTTATATTCACATAAAGCATCAGGTGTGCCCGGTACAGTAGCCGGCATGTGGGCGATTCATCAGCGTTTTGGTCAGTTACCTTGGTCAGCTGTGCTAGCTCCAGCTATTCGTTTCGCTAATGAAGGTTTTTATGTTGAACAACAACTGGAATTACGTTATCAAGAAGTTTTAAAAGATGCGCCAATTAATGGTAATTTTAAACAATATTTTTCAGGTTTACAGACAGGAAATTTATTTAAACAACCGGAATTAGGTCAGGTATTGATTCGTATTGCTGAACAAGGGCCAAATGGTTTTTATAAAGGAGAAACCGCGAAACTGATTGCTTCACAAATGGCTGAAAATGATGGATGAATCACAGAATCCGATTTAGCCAATTATCAAAGTAATTGGCGTGAACCTTTAATTGCTAATTGGAAAGGGATGCAAATCGTTACAGCGCCGCCACCAAGTTCGGGTGGTATTGGTTTAATCCAATTATTATTAATGAAACAAAATCTCGAGAATGAGTTTAAGGGTGTAGTAGTAAATTCACCCAAATATGTTCATTTATTAGCAGAAATTGAAAAGCGTGTATTTGCTGATCGTTCCGAATATATGGGGGATCCTGATTTTGTAGCGGTGCCAGTATCGCAACTAATCGATCCAACTTATTTATTCAACCGAGCCAAACAAGTTGATCCACAAACAATATCCGTAACAGCAAACGTTCAACCAGGTTTATCTACTAGCCGTGAAAAATTACAGACCACCCATTTTTCAATCGTAGATAAATGGGGTAATGCGGCATCGAATACATATACTTTAAATGGTTGGTTTGGTTCAGCTGTGGTCGTAAAAGGTACTGGTATTATTCTTAATAATGAAATGGACGATTTTAGTAGTAAGCCAGGTATTGCCAATCAATTTGGTGTAGTCGGTAAAGATGCTAATGCAATTGCTCCGAATAAACGACCATTATCGTCTATGACGCCAACGATATTTACCAAAGATAATCAAGTTGTTATGGTGATTGGTACACCGGGTGGCTCACGGATTTTTACTTCTATCTTTCAGGTAGTGGCTAATGTTTACGATAATGGTATGTCATTAAAAGACGCAGTTTATGCACCTCGCTATCATCATCAATTATTACCAAAGAATCTGATTTTTATAGAACGTTTTCAAAATAAATTATCAGAACAATTTAAATCTCAGCTTGAAAAAATGGGTTATGACTTTTATCAACAAGATTTTAGTGGTGATATACAAGCTATTCAAGTCATTGATAATGTACCTCAAGCCGTATCTGATATTCGTGGTCGCGGTAAGTCCATAGTTATCCAATAGAATATTTAGTAAAATGATTGTTGGTTTTATTATATTGGCTAATATAAATTATTCTGTATTTATCTAATTCGCTATTACGATATTTGCAAAATACAATAGTTTTTTATTTTATTCGTTTATAAACTATGTTCTTATTAATAAATTAAAATAATATTAAAACACATGATAAATATTCGTTGACACAATCAGCATGATTTGATAAAAATATCAGCAATCAAATCTTGTACTATTACTGGAATGAAAGTTGTTATGTTGACTAACTTTTTATCACTCGCTCTCAACCTCCTCCTCGCATTGATTTGCGCGGATCGTTTGTTTGTGGAGTAAAGTGATAGTTCAATAGATAACTCGACAAATTAACAATAACCCGCGCTGAAGTGCGGGTTTTTTGTTTTGTTAACTTGAAATACCGTAATAGCGCTACAATATAAAAAAGGAAAAAAACAATGAGCGATCAAGTCATTATTTTTGACACGACATTACGTGATGGTGAACAAGCACTACAAGCGAGTTTAAGTGTTAAAGAAAAATTACAGATAGCATTAGCATTGGAAAGAATGCGTGTGGATGTAATGGAAGTAGGGTTTCCTATTTCTTCTCCTGGTGATTTTGAATCGGTACAAACTATAGCGAAAACGATTAAAGATAGTCGAGTTTGTGCGCTATCTCGTTGTATTGAAAAAGATATTGATGTTGCCGCAGAAGCATTAAAGGTTGCGGATCAGTTTCGCATTCATACGTTTATGGCAACATCGACCTTACATGTAAAAGATAAATTAAAAATGACATTTGAAGATGTCGTTGAACGGGCTGTGCACTGTATTAAGCGTGCACGTAATTATACTAATGATGTGGAGTTTTCTTGTGAAGATGCAGGCCGTACCCCAATTGATAACTTATGTCGGATTGTTGAAGCAGCAATTCAAGCAGGGGCAACCACGATCAATATTCCAGATACTGTCGGTTATACTATCCCTTATCAATTTGGTGGCATTATTCGTACCTTATTTGAACGTGTCCCGAACATTGATAAAGCGATTATCTCTGTTCATTGTCATGATGACTTGGGCATGTCGGTGGCTAACTCGATTAGCGCGATTCAGGAAGGTGCTCGGCAGATTGAAGGCGCGATGAATGGTTTAGGTGAACGAGCCGGTAATACCGCTTTAGAAGAAGTGATTATGGCAATTAAAGTTCGCCAAAATATTTTAAATGTACATACCAATATTAATCATCAAGAAATTTATCGTACCAGTCAGATCGTAAGCCAAATTGCAAATATGCCAATCCCTGCTAATAAAGCAGTGATTGGCAGCAATGCCTTTTCTCATTCATCAGGTATCCATCAGGATGGGGTGTTAAAAAATCGTGAAACATACGAAATAATGACTCCAGAATCAATTGGTTTAAATCAAGTTCAACTCAATTTAACTTCTCGTTCCGGACGAGCAGCGGTAAAACACCGTTTGCAAGATTTAGGTTATCGGGATGAAGATTATGATCTTGATCAAATCTATACTGCATTTTTAGCTTTAGCCGATAAAAAAGGGCAAGTGTTTGATTATGATCTTGAAGCATTAATCTTTATGAATAAGATAAAAGATGATCAGGAGCATTTTTCGCTAGATTATTTTAACGTACAATCAGGGAGTACAGTGGTGTCAACAGCGTCTGTCAGTCTTACTGTTGGTGACAAAAAATGTTCCGATGCAGCTACTGGGAATGGTCCTGTTGATGCCGTATATCAAGCTATTAATCGCATTACAAATATTCCGGTATCGATTGTTAAATATCAATTAGCTTCAAAAGGTCAAGGAGAAAATGCCTTAGGGCAAGTCGATATCGTGGTAGAGCATAATGGTCGTCGTTATCATGGTATAGGATTAGCAACGGATATTGTTGAATCATCAGCAAAAGCGTTAATTAATGCATTGAATAACATTTATCGTGCAGCGATTATTGCCGAAGAAAAACAGCGTTTACATGGTTAATTAATCACGTTATCAATGAAGTTAAATTATAACATATTATAAAAATCGAGGATTATTATGTCACAGTCTTACCATATTGCAGTCCTACCTGGCGATGGAATAGGTCCAGAAGTTATGAAGCAAGCTTATAAAGTGCTTGATGTTATTCGTAACAAATATCAGTTAACAATCACAACCAGTGAATATGATGTAGGTGGTGCAGCCATTGATATTCACGGTTGTCCGTTACCTAAAGCTACGTTAGAAGGTTGCGAGAAAGCTGATGCTATTTTATTTGGTTCGGTAGGGGGGCCAAAATGGACACATTTACCACCTGATCAACAACCTGAACGTGGCGCATTACTGCCATTGCGTAAACATTTTAAATTATTTGCTAATATGCGTCCGGCGAGTCTCTATCAAGGCTTGGAAGAATTGTGCCCACTACGCGAAGATATTGCGAAACGAGGTTTTGACATTTTATGCATGCGTGAATTAACCGGCGGTATCTATTTTGGTTTGCCTAAAGGTCGCGAAGGCAGTGGCGCTCAAGAAAAAGCCTTTGATACTGAAGTATATCATCGCTTTGAAATTGAACGCATTGCCAGAATGGGCTTTGCAGCAGCACAAATCCGACGTAAAAAAGTCACATCAGTTGATAAAGCAAACGTATTACAAACCTCGATTTTATGGCGTGAAGTGGTTACTGAAATTGCAAAAGAATATCCGGATGTTGCATTAGAGCATATGTATATTGACAATGCGACTATGCAATTGGTTAAAGATCCAGCGCAATTTGATGTATTGTTATGCTCTAACTTGTTTGGTGATATTTTATCCGATGAATGTGCCATGATTACCGGCTCTATGGGAATGTTACCGTCTGCGAGTTTGAATGAAGAAGGTTTTGGTTTATATGAGCCGGCCGGTGGCAGTGCGCCTGATATTGCTGGCAAAAACATCGCTAATCCAGCAGCACAAATTTTATCATTAGCTTTATTAGTTCGTTACAGTTTAAAACGCGATGATATTGCTAAAGCCATTGAGCAAGCTGTCAATAATGCTTTAGAACAGGGTATACGTACGATTGATTTAGCTCGTGGTGGTGATTTTGTTTCTACTGATGAAATGGGTGATGCAATCTGTCGTTTAATTTAATATCAAATAAAATTTAAAAAACAGAGGATTGACGTTTACGTTAATCCTAATTAGTGGCAAAAAGGAATGTAAGCAATGTCAACAAATCCTAAAACCTTGTATCAAAAATTATATGATGCACATGTCGTTTATGAAGCAGCAAATGAGACACCTATTTTATATATTGATCGTCATTTAGTGCATGAAGTTACTTCTCCTCAAGCTTTTGATGGTTTACGGGCGATGAATCGCAGAGTTCGTCAACCTCATAAAACATTTGCTACAATGGATCATAATACCTCAACTAAAAGCAATGATTTAAGCGCATGTAGTGAAATGGCACGCATTCAATTAACTGAGTTAGATAAAAATGCCAAAGAATTTGGGATTTCGTTATATGGCTTACAAAGCCCATTACGTGGGATTGTCCATGTTGTAGGCCCAGAGCAAGGAATGACATTACCAGGTATGACTATTGTTTGTGGCGATTCACACACCGCAACACATGGTGCTTTTGGTGCCTTGGCGTTTGGTATAGGGACTTCGGAAGTGGAGCATGTGTTAGCTACCCAAACCTTAAAACAGGGTCGTGCGAAAACCATGAAAATCGAAGTTAAAGGTCAAGTAGCTGAAGGGATTACTGCAAAAGATATCATTTTAGCTATCATTGGCAAAACCACTAGCGCCGGCGGTACTGGTCATGTGGTTGAGTTTTGTGGTGAAGCGATTAAGGCATTATCAATGGAAGGTCGAATGACGCTATGTAATATGGCAATTGAAATGGGTGCTAAAGCAGGTATTGTGGCTCCTGATGACGTTACTTTTGAATATTTGAAAGGTCGGCAATTTTCACCGAAAGGCGAAGATTTTGAGAAAGCTGTCGCTTATTGGAAGACCCTGACAACGGATGAAGGTGCACATTTTGATTCCGTTGTGACATTAGATGGTAAAGACATCGCGCCACAGGTAACCTGGGGGACAAATCCAGGTCAAGTAACGTCGATTGATGCTCAGGTACCGAATCCAAATGATTTTACTGATCCGATCGAAAAAAATTCAGCAGAAAGGGCTTTAGCTTACATGGGGTTAACTGCAGGCACTAAAATCGCTGATATTAAAATTAATAAAGTTTTTATCGGTTCATGCACTAATTCACGCATCGAAGACTTACGTGTGGCCGCTCAAATTGCTAAAGGTCGTAAAGTAGCTGATGGTGTGCAAGCATTAGTTGTTCCTGGTTCTGGCCCGGTTCGAGAACAAGCCGAAGCGGAGGGATTAGATAAGATTTTTATTGAAGCTGGTTTTGAATGGCGTTTGCCTGGTTGTTCGATGTGTTTAGCAATGAATGATGATAAGCTGGCTCCGGGCGATCGTTGCGCATCAACCAGTAACCGTAATTTTGAAGGTCGTCAAGGTCGTGATGCCAGAACCCATTTGGTGAGTCCAGCTATGGCAGCCGCAGCAGCTATTACTGGTCATTTTACTGATATTCGTGAATCATTTTAAGGAGGCTTGTCATGGCTAAATTTACGAAACATACCGGACTGGTCGTTCCTTTAGATGCGGCTAACGTTGATACAGATGCAATTATTCCTAAACAGTTTCTCCAAAAAGTAACGAGAACCGGTTTTGGTAAGCATGCATTTCATGAATGGCGCTTTTTAGATGATGCCGGTCAGCAGCCTAATCCTGAATTTGTACTTAATAAACCACGCTATAAAGGTGCCAGTATTTTATTAGCACGCGAAAATTTTGGCTGCGGTTCATCACGAGAACATGCACCTTGGGCGCTAGCTGATTATGGTTTTAAAACTATTATAGGCTCAAGTTTTGCCGATATTTTTTATAATAATTCGTTTAACAATCAGTTACTTTTGGTTAATTTATCAGAAGAAGAGGTTGATGAATTATTCAAAATTGTTGAAGCCAATTATGGTATTGAGTTTACTATTGATTTAGTTAATGAAGTGGTGATTGCTGGCGATAAGCAATATTCTTTTAAAATCGATGCCTTTAAACGTCACTGTTTATTGAATGGCTTAGATAATATTGGGTTGACCTTGCAACATGAAGATGCAATTAGTGCTTTCGAAAATAAAATTCCGACCTTTTTAACATAGCTAAACCAAGGGCGCTTATCGGCGCCCAACGAAAAGAAATGACCATGACAACACATCCCGATAATGTCAAACAATAATTTGGCGAACAGGCTAACGGCTATTTAACCAATAACATCCATGCTCAAGGATATGATGCTGCCTATTTAGCGGATTTTTTTATAGATTATCCTGATGCTGAGTAGCTCAATATGGGGGAAAGGGATCTAAGCAAATCAGTTTTATTGCTCGCAGCATGTTAAAATTGTCACGGCTTATGATCATTGCTAATGAAATGTAATCTGTTCCCTCACAAACAGCCAAAGAACGTGGTTTTAACAATATTACTTTTGTATAAGGTTGTGCTAACTGCAACCGTTCGCCAATAAGCGATTTGATCAGGTTGTTAGTCGTTATTCGGCACTCCATTGGGATGATGTAGATAAAAGTTTGCGAAAATTGCATCGAATTATTCAACCAAATAGCAGATTAATTATTAAGGTTCTGGTTTCTCCAGACGATCTAGTTGGTTACAAACAAGGTGCCTTGCGTGATACTTTTCATGTTCGTGACTACACGCCGGATGATTAATTAACTATGTTGACCGAAGCTGGTTTTACGGTTGATAATAATCAACGGTATCACTTGTTTTTAAATTTTTGATAGCTGGGTGAGGCGTACGCGAACACGCGCTTTACAAGTGGATGCCATTCCGAGCGACCAGCAAAGTGCAGCAGTATTTTGATTTACAATCCGATGGCTCTTTTATCTCGGATATGATGATTGTTAAAACACAAAAGATAGTTTAATTTGCGCGCTATAAAATTTTTATGATTTGCGAGTGAACATGATGGTTACGCTAAAGTTAATGGTTATCGTTGGTATTCAGTAATAGATTTATTTTTGCTAGTGCGATTAATTTATCATTTTAAGTAATTGCTCATAGCTATTGTAATTTATTCCACTTTAATCACTAACTAGTATATACTGATCACAATATTTATTTTTTATAATTTTTTGATATTAAGGGGTTAGCTAATGGAAAAAGATAATGCAAAAAAACCTTCATTTCAGGATGTTCTAGAATATGTGCGTTTATCTCGTCAATTAAATAAGCTAAAACGTGAAATAACTGATAACGAAAAAAAAATTCGTGATAATCAAAAACGCGTTTTATTACTTGAAAATTTGAGTGAATATATCAAACCAGAAATGAGTTATGATGAAATTCAAGCGATTATCGCCAATATGAAATTAGATTATGAAGATCGTGTGGATGATTTCATTATTAAAAATGCAGAAATTTCCAAAGAGCGTCGAGAAATTTCAGCAAAAATGCGTGCTAAAGGCAGCCATTAATCAATTGCAAAAACCAAAACTACTGTTTTGGTTTTTGCATTCGGTTTATAAGACAAATATTATTAACCACCAGCTAATTTAACCTTAAAGCCTTTCTGTTCTAATAGCTGTTTTAAAAGATCACGTTTGTCACCTTGTATTTCAATCGCGCCATCTTTTACACTACCCCCACAACCACACTTCTTTTTTAATTCAGCGGCGAGTTTAGCGATATCCTGATCATTAAGATCAAACCCAGTGATAACACAAACCCCTTTACCTTTACGACCGGCAGTTTGTTTTTGAATACGTATAAAACCATCACCTTCTGGGCGAGCAGCGGTTGTCGATTGTTGCTTAACGCGTCCGATTTCCGTTGAATATACCAGTGGATTTTCTACCATACTAATGCCTTATTTTAAATCCAATGTTGCCATTATATCTTTAAGTGTTTTTTGTGGATCGGGTGATTGAGTAATTGGCCGACCAATAACTAAATAATCAGAACCTGCGGCAATGGCGCGTTGCGGTGTCATAATGCGACGCTGATCATCGGCTGATGAACCTGCCGGACGAATACCCGGTGTTACCAATTTGAATTGGCTACCTAAACGAATTTTAAAACTTTGTACCTCTTTAGCTGAGCAGACGACGCCGTCAAGTCCGCAATTTTTAGCCAATACCGCTAAACGAGTTGCTTGCTCTAATGGTGATGCATTAATACCAATTTCGCGCAAATCAGCTAATTCCATACTGGTTAAAACGGTTACAGCAATTAATAAAGGAGCATCTTTTCCATAATGATAAAGCGCATCTTTAGCAGCCTGTAACATTCGTGCTCCACCGCTGGCATGAACATTTGTCATCCATACGCCTAAATCTGCTGCGGCGGCCACGGCTTTGGCTACGGTATTAGGGATATCATGAAATTTTAGATCAAGAAAAACATCAAATCCTTTATTTTGAATTAATTTAACAAAATCAGGGCCAGCTAGGGTAAATAGCTCTTTACCTATTTTTAGTCGACAATCTTGGGGATCAACGCGATCGATAAAATTCCAGGCTGACTTTGTATCAGGAAAATCAACGGCAACGATGATTGGGGATGGCATATACAAATTTCCTTATTCTAAAAAAATTATTGTTAGAATTATAGCAAAAATCTTATAAAATTGCAGACAAATCCCTTATGCATTAAGAAGTATTTCTGATTCTGCTAATAGATTGCTTATGATTAAATCTTGATTAAGTCCTGTCATGGTCATCAATTGATGACGGGCATTATTCCATATGCTATAAAGTTGAATAATAGTTTCATTACCAAAGCTGGCGATAAGTCTCACTAATGGCACATGGTCACGATTTATGATAAAACGTCCCGATTTATGCCGCGCTTTTAAAGCATCGACGAGCAAAGTATTAACCCAATGTAAACGGATCAAAACATCTTCTTGATTAATGAAATCATGACGTAATTCCCATAAATCTTTTTCAGTAAGATTACGATAAAGATGGTTATAAAATTGTTGTCGGTTTTGCCAATGTTCAGAATCTAGTAAAGACAATGCCGCTAAAGGAGCATTCTCATTCAGTAAGAGTGCGGTTGCTAATTCATTATCATTGAATTGGTTAGTTAAAACATGTTGTTTAAGCCAGATACTGGCATTTTCCAAATCTGGCATATTTACAAAATAACTTAGACAACGACTGCGAATAGTAGAAAGTAACTGTCCATCATGTCGATCAGAAAGAATAAAATAACTATTTTCAGGTGGTTCTTCAAGGGTTTTAAGTAAAGCATTAGCGGCTGCTTCAGTCATTAATGATGCAATTCTAATCCAAATAACTTTATTGCCACCTTGTTGTGCTCGTTCATAAACTTTAGTAATAGTTTGCCGAATTTGATTGATTCCGATTGAAGATTTGCCTTTTTCTAACTCAACACGGTAAAAATCAGGATGATTGTGTGCTAAGAATAATTGACAACTATGACAATGATAACACGGTTGATTTTGCTGTGGTTCAAGACATAACAACCGCATCACCAACTTGTTAATCAGATCATCTTCTCCTGAACCGCTGATATACTTTATCAATAATGCATGATGAGCACGATGTTGTATTAAAGGTAAAGTTAAATCCTGATAAGCATTAACTAACCATGGTTGCAAATCTATCTGAACTTTACTGATTACCATGCTTAATTAACCATGTCTTAAGGGTTTGTCTAATCATTTGTGTTACTTGTTCTAATGGTTGAGATGCATCAATAGTTATAATCGAGCTATCATGTTGTGCTAATTCCTGATAACGATTACGCACACGATCAAAAAAGATTAGTGACTCTTGTTCTATACGATCCAACTCACCACGTGCCAAAGCTCGTTTTAGGCCTAATTCTGGCGGAATATCCATGTATAGAGTCAAATCAGGTTTAAAACCATCTAAGACATTTTCGCGAAGTATTGTCATAAATTGGTTATCGAGTTGACGACCACCACCTTGGTAAGCTTGTGTTGATAGATCATGCCGGTCACCAATTACCCATTGATTTTTTGATAATGCCGGCTTAATTACATTATCAATCAATTGAATCCGCGCAGCATAAAACATAAGTAATTCAGCTTTTGCTGTGAGTGGTTCATTATCAAGACCATTTTTAATCAGGTTACGTAGTGCTTCAGCAATCGGAGTACCACCGGGTTCACGGGTATAAACAAGATCGAAAATACGGTTTTGCTTCAATACATCTGCAACGGTTTTTATAGCAGTGGTTTTACCAGCGCCTTCAAGTCCTTCAATGACAATAAACTTTCCTGACATAATTTGCTCTCATTTTACCAATCAGTCTGATTATACAATAAATCTACTTTTAAATGTTTATTTTTGTTTAAGTGTTGTGAATAACTTGTGAAGTTTAAACATAAAAATAGTCAGCTTTGTATCTTAAGTTGATGGATTGATCGTAAATTTAGTCTATTGAATACAATTAGAAAAATGCAGTAAGCGATGATCAAGCTTACCGCATTGCTTAAAATCAAATGGTCAGACTAAATATTAATAGTCAAATTGACGATAATAACGTCGGATATCTAAACTATGTCCTGTATAGCTTTCAAAGTGTGCTGCTAATCGATCAACCAATAAGGTTGAAGAGATGGTAGGAGCCAGAATCCATCGGAATTTGTCATCAATTTGATGCAATGGGAAATCTTTGGTATCAATTACGACTAAATTATCTGTTACTTTTTGGGCGAATCGCTCGACACGATCATCCAGTACTCGTGCTTTTCCTTCCCCTTTAACTAAAAATAATGGTTGTTCTTTATCGACCAATTCAAGCGTACCATGGAAGAATTCTGAAGCGCTAACAGCTTTGGTTTTTAACCATTGCATTTCTTCTAAAATACACATTGAGAATAGATAAACTTCACCCCACATCTCGGCACCACCAACCCAAATCATATAATTACTTTGGTAATATTTTTTAGCGATTTCATCGGCTTTTGGATCAAATTGTTTTTTAGCTGCAAGTAAGTTTTGTGGTAAATACTCTAACTGTTGCCCAAATTGCTCGTAATCTGCAAAATCACCACGCAGATGGAGTAATTTAAAGAATAACCAGAATAATAGCATGTATTCAAATTCTACCCCATTTTCATGGCGCATTGGAATGTGCCAGTTGGCTGCCTGAGCAAGATTTGAATCTGATTTTTTAGTGATCGCAACGACTCGAATGCCTTGTTCTCTGCACCATTTAGCAATCGCAACGGATTCTTTGGTATCACCTGATTTGGATAAAGTGATAACAATAGAGTCTTTATTGAGTCTTTTATTACCTTTAATTAATAATTCAGCAGCTTGTTCGATATAAATAGGTGCGTCGGTGACTTCTTTGGCTATTTCACCGATGACCATCATAGGAGCCAAACTTCCACCAACGGAAGCGAAAAAGATATTACTATAGCCTTGTTGGTTAATTTCACTGGCAACTTGTTCTGCAATCGGACGAGCTTCAATAATTAATTTTTCACTTGTTTTATATTCATCTTCTTTAAAACTTAACATAATTCTCTCCTTAAATTTCTTTTTGTTCAGATTTTACTTTTAAGCACTTTGTCAAAATCGTCAAAAATACGAATCCTTAAATCGATATTTTTGGCTTCAGCCACATGGTAGGCGAGTATTTGTAAGGGAATAACGGTTAACAACGGTGTAAAATGATGATCAACTTTAATATTGATATTGAGATTATTATTTAGCGACAAACTATTACTTATCGCGATGGTAAAAGTTTCTCCTACATAACTTGAAATGTAATTTTTTAAGCTTAGTGAACGATCATATTGTCCGTTATCATGATAACTATCTTCGATAAAAAATAAACAATGTTGTTTGTTGGCTTCCAAATAAGGGCCATGCATATAGGCCTCAAGTTCATATCCTGTTGATGGTAGTCTTACTGTTTCGGTAAATTTTGTTTCAAACTCTTTAGTAACGCCAAATAAAGCACCATAACCAATTGCTATAAAACGATTATAGTTGACCAAAGCAGCTCGATGTTGATTAAAAAAGGCTAAACTTTGTTCAATAATTCGCGGAATCATTTGACCAATTTGTAATAATTGTTGAATACATTTATCGTACTGCTCATGGGTTAAAACATTATTTTGTTTTCCCATAATTAATGCCATTAAATAGAGATTTAATACGGTCATTAAAAAACCTTTGGTCACAAAACCCACTGTTTCTATACCACAGTTAATATCTAATAGATAATCAGTTTTGTCACAAATAGGGCTTTGTGTATTCGCGGTCAAGACAAAGATTGGAATATTGACAGCTTTGATTTTATCTAACGCATCAATCGTTGATGCACTTTTACCACTTTGTGAAATAGCTATTACTAAATCTATTTGTGTATCAAGATTTTCATAGTAATTGAAATTGAACGGTTCTTTAATTTCAACTAAAATATTAGCTTTATTTTCTAAACAGTATTTTGCGCACAATGCGGCATTATATGAGGAACCGGTTGCTAAGATTAGACAGCGTTTAATCTTATGGTTCTGACTAAATTCAATAAAGGATTTAAGTTTAGTTTGATATTGACTTAAAACGGTATTGAATACTAATGGTTCTTCATTAATGTAAGTCATCATGGTATGGACATAGTTTGTCATGATTTACCTCTTACAAGATGCCAAAATAGGAACAAAGAATGCCAAAAATAGCCATACCGGCGATAATCGTTAATGGTTTAGCTTGTTTCTTTAATAACCAAAATACAATACCAAAGGTCGTTAATGGTAATAAACATGGCATGATGTCATTAATAATATTTTGGACACTAGTTTGTGAATCACCGGTAGTAATTAAAATTGGTATTTCAATTTCAATCATAGAAGCAGTCATGGCACCGACCACCATTAACCCAATAATAGATGCGCCATAGGTGAGGGTTTGCATCATACCACTTTGCTGAATTTTGTCTAAAAATCCAGTACCCAATTTATATCCTATTCCTGTTAAAATATAACGGAATAAGATGTGGGGAATATTAAATATTAAAATAAATAAAATTGGTCCAAGTGCGTTACCATTAATTGCCAAACTGGTTCCGATGCCGGTCGCAATTAAACGCAATGTTCCCCAAAAGAATGAATCACCAATACCGGCAATGGGCCCCATTAACGAAGTTTTAATGGTATCAATTGAAGTATCATCAAAATCTTTTTCAGTAGCATTTTTTTCTTCCATCGCGGTAGTGATGCCTAACAACAGTGTGACGATGTGTGGCGTAGTATTAAAAAATACTAAATGACGTTTTAAGGCTTTTGCTAAATCTTCTTTTTTAGTATAGAGTTTTTTAAGTACCGGTATCATAGCATACACATATGCCAAATTCATTTGTCGCTCATAATTCCAGGAGAATTCCATTTGAAATGAACGCCAAAATACTCTTCTTAAATCTTGTTTAGTAATTAATTGATTTTTATTCTTAGAAGTCATCATCTTGTTCATTTAATTCTCCTTGTGATTGAACAACAGGTTGAGGTTTTGTTAAACTCACCATGATTACCGCAATAATTGCACCAAAAATTGCAACACCTGTAACTGGAATTTTTAAGTAAGCCATAATGACAAAACCTAAGAAGAAATAAGGGGCTACTTTATTGTTAATGATTAATTTAGCTAACATTGCAAAACCGAGTGCTGGGATTATACCCGTTGCAACAGTTAATCCATGTTTAATGAATTCAGGGATCTGCTCAAGCAATGCTTTAACTGTATTACTTCCAACTGAGAATGAGAAAGTAACAATTAACGCAAGCATAAGCGATAAACCAAAACCAGATATCAAATGCATTCTCGCCACACCATTTGCATTGCCCTGTTCAGCATATTGATCTGCTTTATGACTAAGTAAAGGAATGAAAATTCCCAAATAAATATTTTTTAGGATTAATGTCAAAGTAGCAATTGGTAATCCGAGGAGTAATGCTGTTTCTTCTCCGGCGCCTGCTGTAATAGCAAATGCGGTACCTAATACTCCGCCAGTAACGACATCCGGTGGGATTGACGCACCAACTGAGAATGAACCAATAAAGGCCAATTCAAGATAAGCTCCCATTGTTACACCTGATTGTACATCACCCAAAACCAAACCAGTAAGAAAACCAGTAACAATGGGGCGGGAAAGAAGTGAAGTACCTAATGCATATTCTGATTGTGCAATAAATGCGACAACACCTAAGAGAATAGCTTCTAACATTGGGATCTCCTTATTGTATATTGATACAATCGCTAATGAGTTGTTTTCTATCATTAGGAACGATGCGAATTTCTATCTCTTTACCCATTTGATGAAGTTCTTTTAAATATTGCACTTCTTCATCAGTGATATTGATTGTCTTTGAGATATTTTGGGTGTTGTCTTTGGGTTTGGTTCCTCCCAAGTTGATGTGATTTATATCAGGAATATCTTTACTTAATCGATAAGCATCCGTCACCGATTCAACCACAATAAAAAGTTTATATTTATCGGTCACGCCACTTTTAAGAGCCTCGACGGAATCGGTGATATTTTTGATCACTAATTTGATTTCTGGTGGTCTAGCTAATTTAATGGTTGTTTTGCGTAATTCGTCATTAACGACACTATCATTAGCGATCAGAATACAATCAGCGCCCAAATATTGGGTCCAGGAAAATGCCACTTGACCGTGTAGTAATCGATGGTCAACGCGTAATAGTTTAATCATGAATTTACCCCCTTTCTAAAAATCGTTATCAGCAATTGCACAGTGCTTTAGTGTTTGATTACAATATTGAATAGATTGTGTTGATGATTTAATTGCTTCTTCAATTAAAATGGCAACTGGTTCGTTATTTGTTAATAGTTGGATCATTAATGATAAGTTTAGTCCAGCTATCAGATGGATATTCGTGTTAATTAGATATTTCATAATTTCGTTATTAACGCTGCCACCAAAAATGTCTGTAACGATTATGATTTCGTCATCGGTCGCGAATTGACGCATAAATTGGTTTACTGATTGAGTAATGTCTTCATTACCTTTTACATAAGCGCAGAAACTGAACAGATTAGGTTGTGAGCCAAGAATAATTTCTATGGCATTTTTCATACCTTGAGCTAAGGTTCCATGACTGGCCATAATAAAATGTCTACCCATTCGTTATCCTCTTTATCCCTATTTGGCGAATTATTTACAGCGATTTATTGGTTAGCCACGAAATCGCCATGCTTAATCCATAATTTATTCAATAATTGAAAACATGAGTTTGTGTTATTGTTTTGGTATATTAATAAACGCAAAAAGCGTGCCAGAAATTCTGGCAATTTTGCTGGAAAAGGGAAATGAGGTCGGCAAGTCTTATGGTAGCTTTGAAAACTCAGTTTTATGTTTAATAATGTCTTGAATATACAATAATTCAACTTCAGGTATTTTGACACTATATACTGTTTCAATGACACTACATGCTTCTTTTATCTGTTCTAACGAAATTTTTTGACACTGAGAATGATTTTGATAAAGATGATTTTCAAGTGGAACATTACGAACTAAGCGTTCAATTAAACAACTTAAATGAATATAAAGGGCAATTTTTTTATCGTTGGATAACGATTGATGAGTAATGATTTCATAATGATGAATACATTGTTCAATATAATTAATAACTTTGCTGCTATCTAAAATTGTAACTGATTCAATTACCCGTTCTAAAGAAAAGTTTTTAATCATGCGATTATTGATTTCTTGAATCGTTTTGCGGTCGATTTGTTTAAATAGCGATAGTAATGTTGTATTACTATTACCAGAAACGAGTTCTTCTAATGAAATAAATGGTATATCGCTAATACTTGGATCTAATGTGCCGACTATAGCAATCACATTATATAATAAAAAAATTGTGTCAGTACCTTTGTCACGATCTAATGCTTCAAAGTCATAGGCAATAATTTCAATATCCAGTATGCTGGATATACTGTCAGTAAGTAATGATTTAATTTTATTAGCCGTGCCTATCCCCGTCGCACAGGTGGTAATAATGGCTTTTGGTTTGTTATGATTCGGATAAATAATATTATGTTCGGGAATATTTTGTGGAATAACTTCTTCAATGATTTTTTCTAGATAAGCATGTTGCAGAATTAAGCTGCCAATATTTAAAGCAATCTGAGTTGAAACATTATTAATGATGGCAATCGGGCTAGTGATTGTATGGGGTAAAAATTGATAAATGTCTTTTAATGATCCCATATCGACTAATATCAATAATCCATGTGATATATCATGCCGTTCAATATAATCAATGACTTTATTAGCAATTTCTTGTGGTTTTATATCAATAGGCATGTCAAAAGCTTCAAAAATATTTTTTTCGAGTAATCGATTTGCAACGTTAGCAATACTACTTGCAGTAGCATAACCATGAGCTAGAATTACAGCTTTAGTAAAACCGTTATTGTCAAAAGCGCCCATTTTATTTAAATATAGTGTTAGTATGATGTGATCAATGGGTTGAGCTTGAATATCAATTTTACTTTCAATTGCTTGAAATAACTGCTTTACTAATCGATGAATTTGAGGGGTTTTCTTTTTTAGTGTTTGCTGCAGTGAGTTGATAGTGTCATGAGTAATTTGATTAAATTGAAAATTAAAATTTGCCCGATAATAAAGGTAATAACTTATTGCACAAATATAATTACCATTAAATTGAATATTAAATGTTTGCTCTAAATATTGTAATTCATTAGTAATATGATTAATGATATAACTTATAATCTGTTGATAATGTAGATTTTGGGTTTCAAAAATAAGTTTATCAAAAAGATGATCAATCTCCTCAAGCATTTTGCTTTCATTTTGATGGTTTAATTCGTGGGATGAAGGTGTGTTTGTAAACAGTGTAAATAATCGAATATAAGTATCATAGATCATCTCATATATTGGATTATGGTAATGTTCTAAATAACTTAAATCAGTGTTTTGATCTAATTCAATATTCGTTGTATTAATTGGGGTTGTTTGAATGAATTGTTGATTGATAAATTGTTGTGGAATATCATAAATTGTAATTTTAATCACATCTTGACAAGTTTGTTTTGCAAATGCACTGGCAACGGTGTTTTTTATCACATTTTCTAATGAACCTATGTTACCTATGAATTGTTGATTTTTTAGATTAGCTAGCGTTTGCGGAGATATAGATAATTTACGTTGTATAAGTTTGGCTTCATTTTGGAACATAAAATAAATCAATTGCTCTTTTTCTTGTTTAGTGCGATTTTCAAGATCAGGAAGTACGACTTGAACTGGAATACGTCTTAAAAAGGTACGAATAAAATGTTTATTGAGATTTTCAGTTGTGGCAAATATTAATCTTACTTGTAATTGAATATTATTTTTAGTATCGCCCATGCGATTGATAATACCGTTATCTAAGAAAGTAAATAATTTTTCCTGATTTTCACCATTTAAGCGATGTACTTCGTCAAGGAATAAAATTCCACCATTAGCATGTTCAAATGCCCCTTCCTTTGCATTATCGGCACCAGTAAAAGCACCTTTGACATAACCGAAAAGATTGCTAGTTAACAATTCTGGATTATTAGCATATTGCGCACAATTGAAGACAATAAACGGCGCATCCGTATCAATCAGTCGATTAATCGTACAATACAGGTGAAGTAATTTAGCCAAATAACTTTTACCAGTACCACTTGAGCCCGATATTAATAATGGTAATCCACCATTTGGGTATATCATCGCCATTTTTAATTGCTCAATTGGTTTTTTTAGTGATTGATTATGACCAATTATCAATGAAAATAAATCGTTTTCATTCTCATTTAATGGTTTATTGGCAAATAGGTCAGATACATTTTGAAATTGATAATCGGTAATATGAAAAAATTGTTTTTCAAAAGCAGATTTATGTAAAAAATAAACCGGTCTTGATATGATTTTGATAACTTTATGTTGGGTCACTAATTCATTAAGATATAAACTGGCTGTATTACGTTTGATCTTAAATTGAACGGCAATATGACTAGCTGTAAAAACGTTACTGATATTTTCAGGATCAAAAAAAGGGGTAAGGTTGGCTAAGTAATTAAGAATTTTTTGTTTTATCATTACTGTATTCCATGAATATATTCTTTTACGAAAGGCAGTCTTATTCGCCAGATATGCATGACGATAACAATTATTGACAAATTAATAATATAATTGTTTAGTGATAAATCTAATCTTTTTTTATATCATTTTCTAAGCTTTATTCTTTATTTTTGCTAAATTGATCACTTTTTAGTATTACGCTAGTCTATTTTCTAGGCAAATAGAAATTGTAAGTTGTGTTTTTCGCTATTTTAAAGGATAATAAGCTCACTATCTATGGAGTTTCTATGGGTTCTCTTGCAACATTTTCTTGCTCATCTGGTCAGGTCCGGAAGGAAGCAGCCAAAGTAAGTTTTATGTGTGTGGGAAGTGGCTGATAGGGACTCCACCAAATTTTATCCCTCTCATCTAAGTTTTACTATTTTTCACAAACCATCAATTTTGAATTAATGTTCTATGATTTATACAATGTGACATTATGTAAAAAACATTTTTTAAGGAATTACCATTTATGATGCGTATTGGGCTTTTTTTATTAACCAACTTGGCGGTAATGTTCGTTTTTGGGATTGTTTTAAGTTTATTTGGTGTTGATGCTCACAGTTTATCCGGTTTATTGATTTTTGCAGCCATTTTTGGTTTTTCAGGCTCGGTAATATCATTATTTATGTCTAAGACAATGGCGTTAAAAGCCGTTGGCGGGAAAATTATTACTCAGCCAATAACTGTAGATGAACAATGGTTAATTAATATTGTCCGTCGCCAATCACAACATTTAAATATCAATATGCCAGATGTCGCTATTTATCAAGCTACCGATATGAATGCATTTGCGACCGGTGCTCGTCGCGATAGTTCATTAGTTGCGGTTAGTAGTGCTTTGCTCAACACCATGACTCGCGATGAAGCGGAGGCTGTTATTGCTCATGAAATGAGTCACGTCGCCAATGGCGATATGGTTACCATGACGTTATTGCAAGGAGTGCTAAATACTTTTGTTATTTTTATATCGAGAATATTAGCATCTGTGACTGCTGAGATGTTGAATGAACGAGGCCGGGGCATGTCACAAATAGTCTATTATTTAATTGTAATGGTTTTTGAATCGATATTTGGTATCTTGGCTAGTATAATTGCTATGTGGTTTTCGCGTTATCGGGAATTTCATGCAGATGCAGGAGCGGCTGAGTTAGTTGGAAAAGACAAAATGATAGCCGCTTTACAACGTTTAAAAATGAGTCATGAACCTAGTGAAGATAGTTCAATTATTGCATTTTGCATAAATGGTGCAAAAAAAGCTAAAATTTCAGAATTATTTATGTCTCATCCTAGTTTAGATAAACGTATTGAAGCACTACGTTATGAGACATATAAAAAATAAATTGGAAATTAATGCAATTGAAAGCGTCATATTTGACGCTTTAATTATCATCCTGTTCTTCTATCCATGCTTGGATAAAGTTATATGTTAGCGCAAGTATTACCGGACCAATAAATAGTCCCATTGCGCCGAAGGCTAATAAGCCACCGATGACACCAAATAAGATGACTAAGAAAGGCAAATCAACCCCTCTTTTAATTAAAAATGTTCTCATTAAACTGTCTAAGGTAGTTAAAACTAAAGTAACAATGACTAGAACGATTCCTGCTACAATATTATCATTCCAAAATTGCCATATAGAACAACTAGCCATGATGATAACTGGTCCAATTTGCGCCACACAACATACGAAAAGGGCAAGGGTTATAAGTCCGACAAATGGCATATTAGTTAATACTAAACTTAAACCACCAATTAGTGTTAATGTCACAGCTGTAACAACGACACCTAAGGCTACAGCTCGAATAGATTGTCCGGCTAATGTTACTGTATCTTCACCATGTTGTTTAGATAAACGATGCGCAAAATGATAAACATGTTTCTTGACTTCTTCACCTTTTAAAAAGAGTAATCCACTAAAGATGATCATAATTGCGCAGTGGAAAAGAAAGACGCCAATATTTGTTACTTGGCTGATTGTCCATGTTACCATGGTGCCGAAATAAGGTTGAAATTGTTTAATCAGGTCACTACCGTCATGATTAATTAAATCATTCCATTTTAAATACAATTCATTACCAACTAACGGGATATTATTTAACCAATCCATAGTTGGTAATTGATGATGTGAAAGATTTTTAGCAAAATCAATCAAATACCCCCCATTTTTAGCAATACTCATCACAATAAGTATAAAAGGGATAATAAAAAATAGAGATAATATTAACATCATAACTAGAACAGCAAGAATTCGTTTATTAAATAATCTTTCTTGGCAAATGATCATAAAAGGCCAAGTGGTAATAACCACCATTAGGGCCCAAAAAAAACCAAATAAAAATGGTTCAACAACTTGAAAAGTTATGATGATAAATAATCCAATAATAATTAAATTGAGTATTAATTTTAATAGATCGTTGTTTTTATTGGTAGGCATATACATTATCTTAATAAGTATTTCATTATTTATATGATAGCTAATTATATCTATTACGGCTATGGTTTTAAATATAATATTTATCTTGAAAAACTAAATATTAGTTTATATATTTATAATAAAATGTTTAAAGATTGTAGTTATAACAAAATGGTATTTCTTAGGAGTAGAAAATGAAAAAATTAGCCACCATAGCATTTAGTTCAGTAGCGCTTTTACTAACTGCATGTAATGGTACAACTGGACAAAACAATATGGTAAAGAATGTGAATGAAATTGCTCCATATCCGGCAGCAGAAGCAGGTTATGTTCGTTCGGTGATTTATCTTCCTGAATTGAAAAATGAGCGTGATGCCAAAGTAGAATTGCTTATTGGCAAACAAATGCAAGTTGATTGCAATAGTCGTGGTTTAGCCGGCACCGTTAAACAAGAAGAGTTGCAGGGATGGGGATATCAATATTATACCGTATCCAAAGTGTCTAATGGTATTTCTACATTAATGGCATGCCCTCCAGATTTTGTTAGTAAATCGGAATTCGTAACGATCAGACATAATTTAGGTTTAATGGATTATAATAGCCGTTTACCTATCGTGGTTTATACGCCAGAAGATGTTCAAGTTAAATACCGAGTTTGGTCTAATGATGGCAAACTTGAAGCGGCTACCACTGAGTAGTTGTTGTGTTTCAAAGAGAAAAAAACCTGCTTTAAGCAGGTTTTTTTATCAATCAATACTTATCATTTTAATAAATATTAATTAATACTTAATAAAGTAGTAGTTTCTTTTCCTAACATATTATTAAGTTGAACTAAATCATTCGCGGTTAATGTTCCAATGGATGATTTTAATTGTAATAGACTGATCAAATAGTCATATTTAGAATTAGATAATCTTTTTTTAGAATCATAAAGTTGGGTGGTTGCGGTTAATACGTCAACAATAGTACGAGTTCCAACTTCATATCCCGATTGAGTTGCATCTAAAGAACTTTGTGCAGAAACAACACTTTGTTCATAAGCTTTAATTGAGCTTATAGCAGCTGAGATATTGTTGTAGGATGAACGAACTCTATTAATCACAGCCCGATTAGTACTTTCTAATTTTTCACTAAAGCTAACATAGTTATATTGCGCTTGTGATACCTGTGACATTGTTGCTCCACCAGTAAAAATAGGCATATCAAATGTGATACCAATAGTATTCGCGCCAGTTATTTGGTTTCTATCAGCATAAGCCGGTGTAACATGATCGCTTTTTAATCCGACTTTATCACCATAATTTTCATTTTTATTTAAGCCAGTAGATGCATTAAGACTGATTGTCGGTAGGTGTCCAGATTGAGCTAATCTGATTTGTTCTTTTGCAATGTCTCGACTTAAGCGGGCCGTTAATAAATCTAAATTCGCATTTTCAGAACGTTGTAATAATTGACTAATATGTGAAGGTTTTTCAGTTTTGAACGCTTTAATATCTATTGTAGCTAGATTAGCATAAAATCGACCACTTACTTGACGTAAATCTTCTAGTGCGTTGTTAAGATCATTTAATGAGCTGACTTGTTCAGCAATAGTTAAATCATAATTTGCTTGCGCATTTTGTACATCGGTAATGGCAACTAAGCCCACTTTGTGTTTTTGTCTTGTTTGTTCAAGTTGTCGATATATAGCTTTTTTCTGTGCGTCAACATAACTCAATGTATCGATCGCTCGCAACACTTTAAAATAATTAGTTGCAGTGTCTAAAATGAGCGCTTGTTCCCTTGCTTGATAAGCGATATCGGCAACACTTGCTTGTTGCTGGGCAATATCTAATTTTTTCCAATTAGCATAATTAAAAATACTTTGATTTAGTGACAAGCCAAGTCTACCTGTTTTGCTATTCATATCTTTAGCTTCACGGAAGCCGTGACTAAGTCCGTAAGATGCGTTTAAACCAAGTTGCGGCAGTAAGCTGGCACGTTGTTCAGAAATTCCTGAATAGGCTTTTTCTTTATCTGCAACGGAACTTTTTAGGTCAGGATTAGTTAATCTTGCTTGTTCATAAACTTGGATTAAATTTTCTGCAAAAGCGGATGGCGCTAGAACTAGACCGATTAGAAAGGGTAATACTTTTTTCATGAATTTTCCCAAAGTTAAACTGAGTTATTTAAAAAAATATATTGCTTAATTCTAACAGATAATTAGTATATGCATAAGCATTGTTTATTATTATCCGCATTTTTTATTAAAAAAATTGAGTGTTAATTATGCAACGTAAATCAAATAATCCGATAACTTTTGGCAAAAAAGATGTTATTAATTTAACTAAGCGTATTTTATATAAAGGCTTTTTTTCGTTATTGGAATATCGTTTCCAATATCATAAATTTGACGGTACTCTTAGTGGTGTCGTAACACGTGAAATCTTAGAAAGAGGTCATGCAGTCGTTTTATTGGCTTACGATGCTCAGTTGGATAAGGTGGTATTAATCGAACAAATTCGTATAGCGGCAATTGAAACACAAGATTCGCCTTGGATTTTAGAATTGATCGCTGGAATGGTTGATCATGATGGTGAATCTTTAGAAGAAGTTGCACGAAGAGAAGCAAAAGAAGAAGCTGGTATTGAAATATATCGTTGCAAGCCCATTATGAATTATTTAGCCAGTCCAGGAGGATTAACTGAGCAATTGCATATTTTTGTTGGTGAAACCAATGCGAATAAAGCAAAGGGAATTCATGGTTTAACAGAGGAAAATGAAGATATCAAAGTGCATGTTGTTACACGTGAGCAAGCTTATCATTGGGTTGAAAGTGGTTTGATTAATAATGCTGCGTCAATTATTGCTTTACAGTGGCTACAATTAAATTATCAAAAATTACAAGCTGAATGGCTAAAACATTAAAAAATTAAGCTTAAAGCTTCTTAACCATTGTTTGGGGCTCCAATAAAGATTTTTTTGTGATTTTGATTTTTATCTATACAAAGTGTGCGCTATGCAACAGAAATAACAGGATAGTTAATATATACTAATAGGAATGAGTGATTCTTGAGATTGAAATTGAAAAAACATTTAATTGTCCCCATTAAATATCCGACTGCGAAAATATTACACATTACTGATACACATCTTTTTGCCGATGAGGATGGTCTATTGCTAGGCATTAATACGAATGCAAGTTTTGATGCTGTGATCAATGAAATTAAACAGCATGGAGAACATTTTGATTTAATTGTGGCGACAGGTGATTTTGTTCAAGATAGCAGTCAGTTAGCTTATTTGCGATTTGCAAAATCAATAAAACAATTTTCAGCTCCTTGCGTTTGGTTAGCAGGAAATCATGATAATTGTGACAATATGCGCTTAATTTTTAAGCAGCAAAATTTACCCGACAATAAAGTTGTTTTATTAGGCGAAAAGTGGTTAGTAATTATGCTTAATAGTCAAGTTGAAGGGAAAACATATGGGCAATTATCTTCACAAGAATTAGCTCTGCTTACAAATACACTGGCAATGTATCCTGATCGTTTTGCAATGGTTTTTTTACATCATCACCCAATTATGTCTCAATGTCATTGGCTGGATAATCATTGCTTAATTAATCATACTGAATTTATCAATTTAATTAACCAATATCCAAATATAAAAGGTATTGGGTGGGGGCATATTCATCAAAAATCACATCATCGATTATCACATTGCCAAGCATTTTCAACACCCTCAACATGTGTTCAATTTAAACCATTAAACCATGATTTTCAGGTAGCAAATGATTTGCCGGGATGGCGCATCATTGATTTGCAAAGGGCAGGGGAGATTGAAACTAAAGTACAACATCTTGAAAATATAATATTTCATCCCGATATGTCACAAAGTGGTTATTGAGTATGCTATTTGTAATAGTTAATATTATCAACAATCATATCGATGATTTTGATGAAATTGCTTTATGATTTATAACAATGGTGCAAAAAAGTAAAATAATCTTTCAATTATATGGTTCCAAAATGATCGTTTATTCCACTTTGTTAGTGTTAATTCATCAGATTGAGATAAATAATGTTTGAGTAAGCAGTTTAATTGTTCGGCAAAATCGCTATCGTCTATTACTGTTGTAACTTCAAAATTTAACCATAAACTACGCATATCAAGATTAACTGTACCAACTAAACTTAATTGTTGATCGATTAAAACACTTTTAGTATGTAATAAATTATTTTTAAATTGATAAAGCTTGACGCCACTTGCCAATAAATCGCTATAAAATGCGCGACTTGCCCAATCAACCATCAACGAATCATTTTTCTGCGGTATAATAATATTAACATTTACACCACGTTGCGCTGCAGTACAAATAGCGTGTAACAGCGCATCACTCGGCACTAAATAAGGGGTAGTGAATATGATTTCTTTTTGAGCGGAATATATAGCGGTAAGTAAGGCTTGCTGAATCATGTATTCAGTATAACCGGGACCAGACGGTATGATTTGCATAATATGGCGTTTTAGCTCGGGTTGTTCTGCAAATTGAGCAACTTGAGGTAATCGTAATTTATTGCCCGTTTCTAATTCCCAATCACTTGCATAAATAGCCCCCATTAACGTGGTTATTGGACCATTCATTCTAATCATAATATCGACCCATTCACCAACATTTTTATTTTGTTTGAAATAACGTGGATCAACAATATTCATACTACCGGTGTAAGCAATATGATTATCAATTATTACCATTTTGCGATGTTGACGCAAATCTAACCGGCGAAAGATAAAACGAAAAAGATTGACTTTTAAACATTCGACAATTTCAATACCTGCATCACGCATTAATTTAGATTGCTGACTTTTAAAAAAATGCCGGCTACCAGCTGAATCTAACATAATTTGACATTTTACCCCACGATTAACTGCACTAATTAATGCATGTTGAACTTCATCAGCTCGTCCACCAATGTTCCAAATATAAAATACCATTTCAATTTTTGATTTAGCTTGATTTATATCATTTATCAAATAATCGAATATTGCATCAGGGGTATTTATTAATTCAATGTGATTACCGTTTATACCATTTAATCCTGTTTGATGTTTACATAACTGGAATAATGGTTTTGCGACATCACTTACCTGATCGGTAAAAATAAATGGAAAATCAATGAGTTTATGGATAAATTGATTTATGATTGGTCGCATTTTTTGTGCACGTTTGGCTCGTTGCTGACCAATATGTGCTTCGCCTAATAAAAAGTATAAAACTATTCCTACAAATGGAATGATGTAAATGATTAACAACCACGCTACAACAAAGGTAGTGGGGCGACGTTTCACTAATATTCTGAGTGTAACACCAACAATAAGCAGCCAATAGCTGATTAATACGAAAGTATTACCCCAAGCATAAAATGAATCCAAAGACATTTTGATATTAGTCTTCACTTAAACCAAGTTTAGAAACATCATCTGTTTGTTCATTATACTGTTGAAATTGTTCAGGTAATGGCCGTGATTTATTATGCTTGTCAACTAAAACATAGGTATAAATGGCTTCAGTTATACACTCACGTTGACCAAAATTATTATGATTATCGGAAATTCTTTTTACCCAAACTTCAATGGCAATAGTAATAGAAGATGTACCAGTTTTTAAACATCGGGCATAACAGCATACTACGTCACCAACCATCGCCGGACGGTGGAAGGTTACACTACTGACATTAACTGTTACCACTCGGCCTCTTGCTATTTCTTTAGCCAATATTCCGCCACCAAGATCCATTTGTGACAATATCCAACCACCAAAGATATGTCCATGTGGATTAGTATCACTTGGCATAGCTAAAGTGCGTAAAACCAATTGTCCTTTAGGATTTTTCGTATTTTGATTCATATTGTTAATCTTCCCATTGAATTATTTTTTATCATTCGGCTCAAGATATTTGTAAATATAGATCCCCGATATCAGTGTAATAACTAACGATGCGCCAGGTAAAATAAAAGCTTTAAAAACACCAAAGAAATCATCTGACATATAGTAAGTTACATAAAGATTAGCTATTCCACATACTATGAAAAAAAATGACCAAATGATATTTAATTTGTTCCAAATTAATGTATCTAGTTTAATATCTTTGCCAATTAACTTTTGGATAAGATTTTTTTTGAAAAAAAACTGACTGGTTAAGAGCGTGAAAGCAAATCCCAAATTGATGAGAGTAACTTTCCATTTGATAAAATCTTTATTATCAAGATAGATAGTTAATCCACCAAAAATGATGATCATCAAATAAGAAAATAATTCCATTTTTTCTAATTTTTTATAAATAATTAAAGTAATGATTAAAGTAATGGTGGACGATATCATTAAAGCTTTTACGCCAGCAAAAATATCGTAAAATACTAGAAAAACAAAAAAGAATACTAAAGGAATAAAATTAAGAAATTGTCGCATTTTGAGTATAAACCTACACAGATGAATGGTCGATAATGACTATTTAAATTACTAGATCTTAACTAAACGATCTAGTAATTTGTAAAAAATTTATTTAGATTATTTTGGATTATGAAGAGATGGCTCTTTTTTACAATTACCACCAGAACAGTGCCCATAAAGATATAAACTATGGTAGGTCAAATCGATGCCATAACGACTAGCGATCTCTTTTTGTCGTTTATTAATGGTCTCGTCGCTAAATTCAAATACTTCGCCGCAATCTAAACAAATAAGATGATCGTGATGTGTTTGTGTAGATAACTCAAAAATAGCTTTCCCACCTTCGAAATTATGTCTAGTCACAATTCCTGCATCGTCAAATTGGTTTAACACCCGATAAACTGTCGCTAAACCAATTTCCTCACCAGAATCTAATAATCTTTTATATAGATCTTCTGCAGTAACATGTTGATGTTGAGGATCACGCAGTAATTCTAAAATCTTTAATCTTGGTAAAGTTATTTTGAGTCCTGCATTTTTTAGTGCGGCATTATTTTCTTGTGCGGTCATAAAAATTTGAATCCTTTGTCACATAATTGGTGTTCATTATAAAAAATATTTAGAAAAAATAAAGCAATCATTTTAGATGGCTTATCCTATTAAATTAATTATCTTACTTAATAATTTTGAGTTATCTAATTTATATCAATTCTTCAAAGATTGTTAATTTAATTACTAAATATTGTTATGGTATTTTAACAAATAAAAAGTCATGAGATATTACAATCAAAATGCATTGAATTATATGCACTAAAAAAGATTCTTATTATTAGAATGTGAGTTGGGTTAAAAAATAATATATATTTTAGCCCTATAGGAATAAAGAGGCCTTAACGACCTCGCTTATAGTTATTAGTAATTTAATGTTCTTTGTCATCTTGAGTGAAATTATATAATGAAAATTTTAAATACCCATTTCACTTTTAACTTGTTCGACCCATTGAGTAATACGTTGTTCAGTTAAATCAGCTTGTCTGTCTTCATCAATTGCTAGTCCGACAAAGTGGTTATCATCGACTAAACTTTTAGATGATTCAAAATGATATCCTTCGGTTGGCCAATTACCAACAATTTTTACACCTTTAGGTTCAATAATATCTCGTAATGTTCCCATCGCATCACAGAAATATTCAGCATAATCCTCTTGATCACCACAACCAAAAATAGCGACCATTTTACCTGTAAAATTTACTTGTTCAAGATTAGGGAAAAAATCATCCCAATCGCATTGTGACTCGCCATAATACCAAGTTGGAATACCAAAAAATAAGAATTCATATTTTTGTATTTCTTCCTTGGTAGTTTTAGCAATATCAAATAAATCTGCGGTATCTTCACCTAACAATGCTTGTATTTGTTGTGCGACTTTTTCTGTGTTTCCGGTATCGCTACCAAAAAAAATTCCAACTTTGGCCATAATTTTACCCTATAGTCTTTGCATTTTTATCATTAAACAAAAATTATAACATTACAGAATAAAAAACAACAATAAGACTATGCGTTTGCATAGATTTTTTTTATTAAATGATGACAAAACTACACAATTTTTACTTATTAGATTAAACTTTGTGATCATTAATTATTTATCCATTTTATATACATTTTTTTAATTTGTATTATTAATTACTTGGAATACGCATCTATGAATTTGCATGAATATCAATCAAAATTACTTTTCAAAAATTACGGTTTACCCATTCCGACAAATTATGTTTGCCAGTCGGTTGATGAAATTAAGGAAATATTAGCCGAGATTTCAACGCAAAGTTTAATTAATAAAAAATGGGTAGCTAAGTGCCAAGTTCATGCTGGGGGAAGAGGGAAAGCAGGGGGCGTTATTTGTACCGATAATCTCAATCAAATTCAGCAATTTGCTGAACATTGGTTAGGGCAACGCTTAATTACATATCAAACTGACAATAAAGGTCAACCGGTTAATAAGATTTTAATAGAGCAAGCTTCGCAAATTTTAAACGAGTTTTATTTGGGTGCGGTTATTGATAGAGCTCTTCAACGTGTGGTGATTATAGCTTCGACTGAAGGTGGGATGGATATAGAGTCCGTAGCGGAAAATACACCAGAATTAATTCATACAATGCCCATAGATCCCCTAACCGGACCATGTGCCTATCAGGGACGTGAATTAGCATTTAAACTGGGGTTGCAAGGTAAGCTTATAAATCAATTCACGAAAATCTTTATGGGTTTGGCTAAATTGTTTATTGAAAACGATGTTTCTTTAGCAGAGATAAATCCTTTAGTTTTGACAGAAAATGAAGAACTTGTTTGTGTAGATGCCAAAATTGTTTTAGATGATAACGCATTATATCGCCATGCTGAACTAAGTCAGTTAAGAGATATCACTCAAGAAGATGAAAGAGAATCTATCGCCACGAAGCAAGGTATTAGTTATGTTTCACTTAACGGTAACATCGGTTGTATGGTAAATGGAGCAGGACTTGCCATGGCGACAATGGATATTATTAAATTATATGGAGGTGAACCCGCTAATTTCCTTGATGTCGGGGGGGGGACAACTAAAGAGCGTGTTTGTGAAGCATTTAAATTGATACTTTCCGATAGTCATGTTAAAGCAATTTTGGTTAACATTTTTGGTGGTATTGTGCGTTGTGATTTAATTGCTGATGGTATTATTGCTGCCATACAAGAGATTGATCTTAATGTTCCAGTTGTCGTTAGACTAGAAGGTAATAATGCCGAAATTGCAAGAGAAATTTTAGCAAATAGTCAACTAAATATTATAAGTGCTGAAAGTTTAGCTGATGCGGCGCAAAAAATTTCGGCCGTTGCTGTGTAATTGAATGGAGTTCAGTAAATATGTCAATTTTAATTAATCAAGATACTAAAGTAATTTGTCAAGGTTTTACAGGCAGTCAGGGGACTTTCCATTCGCAACAAGCGCTAGATTATGGCACTAAAATTGTTGGCGGTGTTACACCAGGTAAAGGTGGTACTACTCATCTTGGATTACCTGTATTTAATACAGTTAAAGAAGCTGTACAAGCAACAGGAGCAACGGCCTCAGTTATCTATGTTCCGGCAGCGTTTGGTCGGGATTCAATTTTAGAAGCACTTGATGCTGGTATTAAATTGATTGTATGTATTACTGAAGGTATTCCCACTTTGGATATGTTATACGTTAAAGAAAAATTAAAACAAACCGATAGTATTTTAATTGGTCCGAATTGTCCAGGCATCATAGTCCCAAATCAATGTAAAATTGGTATCATGCCGGGACATATTCATTTACCAGGAAAAGTTGGCATTATTTCACGTTCTGGTACGTTAACTTACGAAGCGGTTAAACAAACAACTGATATTGGTGTGGGTCAATCAGTTTGTGTTGGAATTGGTGGTGATCCCATTCCAGGTAGTGATTTTATTACAATTCTTTCGTTATTAGAAAACGATCCAGAAACGGAACTTATTGTCATGATTGGTGAAATCGGTGGCATGGCTGAAGAAGCAGCGGCTGAATATATTCGTCAATATGTTTCTAAACCTGTAGTAAGTTATATAGCCGGTGTGACCGCTCCGAGTGGTAAGCGTATGGGGCATGCAGGGGCAATTATTTCTGGTGGTAAAGGAACTGCGGCGGCAAAAACTAAAGCATTACAAGAAGCAGGGGTAATCGTTGTTCCAAGTTTAATTGAAATCGGTAATGCAATAAAAAAAATAATAAATTAACTTTTTTTTGATATTTGTTAATTTTGTTAGTGATTTTTAGTGTACAATAGCGCAGATTTTCAATATTAATAATTAAATTGGGCTTTGTTGTAGTCTTAGGGAGTAGAAATGTTAGATATCGTTGAACTATCAAGACTTCAATTTGCTTTAACTGCAATGTACCATTTCATATTTGTTCCCCTAACATTAGGGTTAGCCTTTTTATTGGCCATAATGGAAACGGTGTATGTTGCTAGTGGAAAGCAAATTTGGAAGGATATGACAAGATTCTGGGGAAAATTGTTTGCTATTAATTTTGCTTTAGGTGTCGCTACCGGTTTAACCATGGAATTCCAGTTTGGAACGAATTGGTCTCAATATTCTCATTATGTTGGTGATATATTTGGGGCACCATTAGCAATCGAAGGATTGATGGCCTTTTTCTTAGAATCAACAATGGTCGGTCTGTTCTTTTTTGGTTGGGATCGAATGAGTCGTGTGAAACATTTACTTACGACATGGTGTGTTGCTTTTGGTTCTAATTTGTCTGCATTATGGATATTAGTGGCTAATGGTTGGATGCAATTCCCAACTGGTTCACAATTTAATGCCTTTAATTCTCGAATGGAAATGGTCGATTTTTTTCAATTAATCACCAGTCCAGTAGCACAATTCAAATTTTTTCATACGGTATCTGCTGGTTATGTTACAGGTGCTGTATTTGTATTAGGTATTAGTTCTTATTATTTATTAAAAAACAGAGATACTGCATTCGCAAAACGTTCATTTGCCGTTGCAGCAATGTTTGGTTTCATCATGTCTATAGCACTGATTATGATGGGTGATGAAGCCGGTCATGAGATGACGACTGTACAACCAACAAAACTTGCCGCTATCGAAGGTGAATGGGAAACACAACCTGCTCCGGCAGCGTTTAATGTTATAGCTTTTCCTTCACAAGCAGAAAAGAAAAATCTATTCGAAATTCAAATACCTTATGTTATGGGGCTAATTACCACGCGATCTCTGGATAAAGAAGTAAAAGGTTTAAAAGAGATTATGCAAGACAATGAAGTCAGAATCCGTAATGGTATTGTCGCCTATGAAAATTTAGAAAAGATAAAAAAAGGCAGTACAGATCCGAATGTGCAAAGACTTTTTGAAAAGCATCGTGATGATCTGGGCTATGGCTATTTAGTTAAACGTTTCACTGATCGGGATAATATTACTATACCAGAGGCAAAAGAGGTGCATATTAAAGCAGCGGTTGAGGATTCTATTCCGGCTGTGGCACCATTATTTTGGTCTTTCAGAATCATGGTCGGTCTAGGTTTCTTAATGCTTCTGGGGATTGCTTTTGCTGTTTTAATAACATTTAAACATAAAATTGGTCATTATAATTGGTTCCATCGTTTTATGCTCTTTTCCATTCCGTTCCCGTGGCTTGCATGTGAATGTGGTTGGTTTGTGGCGGAATATGGGCGTCAGCCTTGGGCAATTGATGGTATTTTACCTACTGGTGTGGCAAACTCTTCCTTAACAGCGGGTGAAATATTATTCACTATGTTGTTAATTTGTGGTCTATATACGTTATTCTTGATTGCTGAAATGTTCTTAATGTTTAAATATGCTCGTTTAGGACCAAGCTCTTTAGCTACTGGCAACTATCATTACGAAACAACGGCACAACCACAAACGGTAACGCATTAAGGAAAGGGAGTAAAATCATGTTAGATTATGAAGTTTTACGAGTTATTTGGTGGGTAATCATTAGCGCCGTTTTAATTGGATTTACGGTTACCGATGGTTTTGACATGGGGGTTGGTATATTGTTGCCGATTATTGGTAAGACCAATAATGAACGACGCATAATGATAAATGCCATTGCGCCACATTGGGATGGTAATCAGGTTTGGTTAATTACTGCGGGCGCTGGGATTTTTGCAGCATGGCCAGATGTTTATGCTGCTTCATTCTCCGGATTTTATATTGCAATGATTTTAGTGCTTTGTGCACTATTTTTTAGACCATTAGGCTTTGATTATCGAAGTAAACTAGAAAGTTCAAAATGGCGTAATTTATGGGATACCGCGATATTTATTGGTAGCTTTGTGCCAGCACTTGTATTTGGCGTTGCTTTTGGTAATTTACTTCAAGGAGTGCCATTCAAATACGATGAATTTATGCGCGTCTCATATGAAGGTAATTTTTTTGGCTTACTTAATCCTTTTGCCTTATTAGCAGGTATTATCAGTTTGATGCTAATTGTCACTCAAGGTGGCGCGTGGTTGCAACTTAAAACAACCGGCGAGCTTTACCTAAAAGCGCGCAAAGCAACCCAAATTTCAGCATTAATTTTGATAATAGCATTTATTATAGCCGGAATATGGGTAGTCTTTGGGTTGCATGGTTATGAAATAACCAGTGTCATGGATCATTATGCTGATTCTAATCCACTATTTAAAAGTGTAACGACCGATACTTCCTGGTTAAATAATTTCAAAGTGCTACCAATACTTTGGGCAATTCCATTATTGGCTATTGTCATGCCAATGTTGACAATTATTTTGTCAGGTAAAGATAAAAATGGTTGGGTATTTTTAACGTCTTCATTAACAATAGCTTGTGTTTTGATGACGTTTGCGATAACCACTTTCCCATTTATTATGCCTTCAAGCATAATGCCTGATGCTAGTCTGACTATTTGGGATGCGACTTCAAGCCATTTAACACTAAACATTATGTTTTGGGTTGTTATGATATTTTTACCAATTATACTACTTTACACAACTTGGGCTTATATTAAAATGTTTGGTCGAATTAATAAAAGTTACATTGAAAAACATGATCATATACTTTATTAATTTTTGGATTTAATTTAGGGGATACGTACGTATGTATTATTTTGTCTGGTTTATAGTAACTGTAGCCGCAGCAATGATTGCTGTAGCTACAGGTTTATGGGTTGATAAGAAGAACGATTAACAAATCCATAATTCATTCTAAAAAGGCGAATATTATTTAATATTCGCCTTTTTTATTACTAATGATAATTGTTTTCATTTAAAACTCATTATATGATAATGGTACAGTAAATATCATTTTCCCCATGAATGGCTAACATGATAGCGCATAAAGTGGATTATTTTAGTTCACTTAGAGGGGGAATTTTTATTTGAATAATGATACAAAATTAATTCATCATGTAATCAGATATATATTTAATTTTAAAGTTTTCTAAAAAACCTATATTTAATTTATTTGATGAATAATTAATATTATTAATGATAATAATCATTTAATTTCATCATAATCGATATATAATGCTTATAATCAAGTTTTAAGGATTTTTTAGCATGAAGCATTTTGATTGGCCAGTAAGAATTTATTATGAAGATACCGACGCCGGTGGTGTTGTTTATCATGCCCGTTATCTTGCATTCTATGAACGGGCAAGAACTGAAATGTTACGACACTATAATATTAATCAACGATTTTTAATCGAAAACCAGCATATAGCCTTTGTGGTAAAAAAAATGAGTATCGATTATATCTTACCAGCTCGGTTAGATGATCAATTAATGATTAAAAGTCAGCTAGAAAATATACGTAAAGCATCATTAATTTTTAAACAAAAAATTTTTAATGGCAATAATCAATTGATAAATGAAGCAGAAGTATTGATTGCTTGTGTTGATCTCAATAAGAATAGACCTTGTGTATTACCAAAATTAATTATTTCGGAGTTTCTATAAGTGGAAAATATGAATATTGTTGACTTGTTCTATAGTGCAAGTTTTTTAGTTCAACTAATTATGTTGTTATTACTTCTTTGTTCAGTTGTCTCATGGGCTATTATTATTCAGCGGGGTTTAACACTACGTAAAGCGAAACAGCAAGTTGATTCATTTGACAATACATTTTGGTCTGCTGATGATCTCAACACCCTTTATAATGAACTGAATAAAAAGAAAGCTAGAATACACGGTACCGAACTTATTTTTTATACTGGTTTCAAAGAATTTTCTCGTTTATATCAAATTAATCCGAATATGCCTAATGCAGCATTGGAAGGGGCTACTCGTGCGATGCGTTTATCAATGAATCGGGAATTAGATAACTTAGATCGTTATATTTCGCTTCTTGGTACAATTGGTTCTATCAGTCCTTATGTAGGTTTATTTGGTACCGTATGGGGAATAATGAATTCCTTTATTGCTCTGGGTGCTGTGAAGCAAGCTACTTTGCAAATGGTTGCACCTGGAATAGCTGAAGCATTGATCGCTACGGCAATCGGTTTATTTACAGCAATTCCTGCAGTTATAGCCTATAGTCGCTTAAGTTTACGGGTTGGTGGAATTGAGCAAAACTATTCAAATTTTACCGATGAACTGTTGGCAATATTGCAACGTCAAGCTGTTGCGATTAGGAAGTAATTGTTATGAGACGTAGATCACGTTATTCATCGAAAGCTGAAATAAATATTGTACCATTATTAGATGTTTTATTGGTATTAGTGTTAATTTTTATGGCAACCGCCCCGATTATTAGTCAGAGCGTTGAGGTTGATTTACCAGAAGCTTCAGAATCAAAAACGGTTGTTACCGCAGAAAATAAACCCATTATTATCGAAGTTTCTGGGGTTGGAGTATATTCATTAATCATTAATCAAGAACGGGAAAATAATTTAAGCAAAGAACAAATCATTGCTGAAGTTAAACAACAATTGATTAATAATGAGAAATCAATATTCTTAGTTGGTGGTGCCAAAAATGTGCCATATGAAGAGATCATAAAGGCGTTAAATATCTTACAAGCCGCTGGCGTCAAATCTGTCGGTCTAATGACTCAACCGGTTTAACTTTTAAATTTATATTATGTTTATAAATTGAAATTGATATTTTCAGTTTATAAACATAATAATTTCACTATGTTAATTCCCTTAATTATTTGTTATTTTATTCAAAACTTATTTTTTAGATTAAAGTTTAATATCGCGTCATCATTAATCTGCAATGTTATTTACTCAATACATTAGAAAAAGCTAAATAGTTTTTAAACTAATGGAAATTTGTGATGATTTTTGAAATTATTAATGAGACAATAATTTAATTAGTTCAAGTTTAACTATTTTTATAATTTTTTATGGTGAACAATATCAAATCTAATTTTAGTTTAGCATTAGTTATATCTATCATTTTTCACTTAGGGCTAATTTTTATGTTAGCTTATAGTGCATGGCATTATTCATCTTCATATACTGATAGTGGACAACAAATTGATGCAATTATGGTTGACAATAGTATTATTGCAAAACAAAAACAACGTCAAATCGAACATGATTTGACGAGTCAACAAATTAAACAACAGCAACAACAACTTATCGAACAGCAGGCACAAGAATTGCAGCAAAAACAATTAGCTGAACAACAACGTTTAAAACAGCTTGCTAAAGAAAGTTTAATGGCTATTGAGAAACAGAAACAAGAACAAGAAGCAATAGCGAAGGCATTGGCGGAAAAACAAAAATTAGAAAATGAGGCATTAAAAGCTAAAGCTCAATTGGAAGAACAACAAAAACAGGCTCTTTTAGCCAAACAAAAAGCAGACGAGGAAGCCAAATTATTAGCACAAAGAGCAATAGAAGAAAAACAAAAAATAGAGGCTGAGAAAAAACAGGCTGAATTAGCTAAACAAGCTGCGTTATTAGAAGCAGAAAAAGTTAAAAAGGAAGTTGAAAATCAAAAACAATTGCTTGAGCAGGAGCGCCTAAAAGCTGAAAAAGCGCAACAAGAAAAGATTAAGGCTGAAGAATTAGCTAAGCAAAAGGCGGCTGATGAAAAGCGCAAGCAACAAGAACTCAATGATATATTAGGGAGTTTAACCTCTAAAGCACCTAAAGCAGAAACAAGTGTATCATCTGCTGAATTAAATCAATTTAAACAAATGGTTATGAGTGCTATTAGTAACAAATTTATCAATCCAAGCTTGTATCAGGGAAAAAATTGTATTTTAAAAATACAATTAGCGCCTGATGGTCTTTTATTGAATGTAAGCTCTATCGATGGGGATCCAACGCTGTGTCGCGAAGCCATATCAGCAACAAAATTGGCGGTATTTCCTAAACCTAAAAATAATTTGTTATATAAAGAGGTTAAAAATTTACAAATTAATTTTATACCTAAATAACCTTATATTTCAAAAATATAAAGGTTAAATTTGAATATGTTATTTATGAAAATAGATTATATTATATAATAATGAATTCAAAAAAGTTTTAATGATTGGTTTCAAAAATTATGCAAGGAATTTTGTGATGTTAAAATTTTCATATCGCTTTCTAATAAGTTGTTTTATATTACTTTATGCTACTTTCTCGATAGCTGATATTAAAATTATAATAACAGATGGTATAAATACTGCTAAACCTATTGCTGTGGTTCCTTTTAAATGGGTTGGTAATGGTGCTCCGCCACAAGAAATCGATAATATCATTGCTTCTGATTTACGCAATAGTGGTAAATTTAATCCTATTGATTCACGTAAAATGCCGCAATTACCCGATACATCTTCTGCTGTTACTCCAAAAGCATGGAGTGCTTTAGGAATTGGGGCGGTTATTGTCGGTAATGTTCAACAAAATGCATCTGGCAAGTATTTAATAAGTTATCAACTTGTTGATACGGTTAATAATCCTGGAGAAGTATTAGCGCAAAATCAATATGAAATTGAGAAACGTTGGATACGTTATGCTGCGCATACCGCAAGCGATGAAATTTTCGAAACATTAACGGGGATTAAAGGTGCCTTTAGAACTCGTATCGCTTATGTTGTGAAAATGAATCGTGGTAGTTACAACTATGAATTAAGAGTCTCTGATTATGATGGCTACAATCAGATAACGATTCACAAATCGAAAGAGCCACTTATGTCACCGGCATGGTCACCTGATGGTAAAAAGTTAGCTTATGTTACGTTTGACAGCGGAAAATCAGCATTAGTATTTAAAACATTAGAAACGGGTGAAATTGAGAAAATCGCCGATTTTCCACAGCATAATGGTGCGCCAGCTTTTTCTCCAGATGGAAAGAAATTAGCTTTTGTTTTATCCAAAGACGGTAATTTAAATCTTTATGTAATGACTTTATCTGATAAGACAATTAAACGTATCACTTTTGGTCGCAGTAATAGTACTGAACCCTCATGGATGCCTGATAATAAAACAATTGTGTATACATCCGATCAAACAGGAAGACCACAATTATATAGTATTACCATTGATAATGGTGTCCCACAACGTATAACATGGGATGGTGTTCAGAATCAAAATGCTCAAGTAGCCAGTGATGGTAGCTTTATTGTCATGATAGCAAGCAATAAAGGAGAGCAACATGTTACTAAAATGGATCTCGCAACTAATGGGTATCAGAAATTGACCGATACTTTTTTGGATGAAACGCCAAGTATTTCACCAAATGGTACGATGATTATTTATAGTTCATCACAAGGGCTGGGTACGATATTAAATATTGTATCAAGTGATGGCAATTTTAAAGCAAAGCTACCGGCGACTGATGGTCAAGTAAGGTTTCCGGCTTGGTCACCTTATTTGTAATGATTATATTAACTAATAAGTTTGTATTTTAAAAAATAAAAATATTAAAGCTTTTTTAGTTGATTATGTTAACTTATATCAATGGTAAATTAAATAGATTTACTAATCGATATTTGAGTACAAATAGTAAAATATAGGCTTTACCACTGGATTTGTTATAATACAATTATATTAATTAAACATTTTATTAGAATTAATGAGGAGTAATTAAGTGAAACTGTCAAATATTTTTAAAACTACAGCATTTATTTTGCCTTTTGTAATGCTTACTGCATGTAATGTAAGAACGGCAGAAAAACCACACAAAAATGTTATGCACTCTAATGAGGCAACCATTTCAGAATCTGAAAAACTTGAGCAAATGCAGGAAATTAATACTGTTTATTTCGATTTTGATAAATACAATATTAAATCTGAATTTGCTAAAGCATTAGATAGTCATGCTGAATTCTTAATTAGCCACCCATCATTTAACATTGTTATTGAAGGTCATGCCGATGAACGTGGTACACCAGAATATAATATTGCGTTGGGTGAACGTCGTGCCTTAGCAGTGAAATCTTATTTACAAGGTCGTGGTGTTTCGGCTATCCAAATTTCTATCAAATCATTTGGAAAAGAAAAACCGGCAGTACTTGGACATGATGAAACTTCGTATGCTAAAAATCGTCGAGCAGTGCTTGTCTATTAATCTATTTAATACCTATAATAAACGGCTGCATAGGCAGCCATTATTTTTGAAATATGAGTTAGCTTTTTTGTGATAAGCTACTACAGTGTAGTATACTATTTAGCGTCCCCATCTTAAGATCTTTTAATGTTGATTATCGAGGTAATTAAAATTAATGTTTAAGAAAATTCTCAGTTTAATCATTCTAGTTTTTTCATTTTATACTTATGCTGAAACAAAGATAGAAAGAGTTGTTGAAGCTCATGGTCAATTATTAACAGAATATCAAAAACAAATTACTGATTTGCAAGTTGAAGTTGATCAATTGCGCGGGCAATTGCAACAAACAACATATTTATTAAATCAAACTATTGAGCGGCAAAAAATGATTTTGCAGCAATCGGCTGATAATCCATCCCAAACTGAGAATGCTCAAGTTAACACAGCAACGAATAATTCATCTCCAACAACTTTAGCTAATTGGTCAACTTCAGGTAATGATAAAACAGATTATAACTTTATTATCAAATTTGTCGTAGATGGTAAAGAAACAAAGAATGCTATTTCGGCACTTCAACAATTCTTGAAAGCTTATCCAAAATCAACTTATCGTGCTAATGTGAACTACTGGTTAGGGCAACTTTGTTATAAACAGGGTAGAAAAGACGATGCATCATTTTATTTTGCTGTGGTTGTAAAAGAATTTCCTAAATCACCGAAAGCTGCGGATAGCTTATATAAGATTGGTAGCATATTTTTAGATAAAGGTGAAAAAACCAAAGCTAAGGCAGTATTCCAGCAAGTTATTGAACAGTTTCCCAGTAACAAAACAGTTGTTTCCGCAGCAAAGTCTAAGTTAGCAAACCTATCATAAATGGATAAATAATAAGCTGTCGATAATGATTTGAAAAAAAAGGGTTGCACTGAATAAAAATCCCGATTAATATAGCAACCCGATACCCCCTATGGGTCGTTAGCTCAGTCGGTAGAGCAGCGGACTTTTAATCCGTTGGTCGAAGGTTCGAATCCTTCACGACCCACCACTATTTAGAATTAATCCTTCCTTCCACTTTTTCGATTTAAGAAAATACTAATAGGCATTTTTTATGTGTTTAGACTTCTTGCATTGTATTGCTTTATAGATTGTTATAACTGATATTTATCTTTGATGATTCCAGTTAACTCTTTCAAATACTTTTTGTTTGAATAATTTTTGATTCTATTAGTATTAATTTAATCATTACCAATTTATCTAATATAAGCTTATTGTCAATAAATATTAATTATTAGCTGAATCGTTTTAATTAATAATGTAAGTTATTTAAGTAACAGTTATTCCACGAATATTCCAAAAAATTAATGTTTTTTAAATTCAATCGATTAATACAGTATTGGTTTTAACACTTTCTATTAACATAAATTTTATGGTAAATTCTCCTAATTAAATTTAATTACTCTACGAGATAATAACAATGAAACTAGAGGAAATTGCCCGTTTAGCTGGTGTATCGAGAACTACTGCTAGTTATGTTATAAATGGTAAAGCAAAGCAATATCGGGTTAGTGATCAAACAATTGCAAAAGTAATGGCAATCGTAAACAAGTATAATTTTCAACCAAATGCGGTTGCTGCCGGATTAAGAGTTGGCAAAACTAATACCATCGGTATCATCATTCCTGATTTAGAAAATAATAGTTATACTAAAATCGCCAATCATCTGGAACAAAAAGTAAGGGAATCGGGATATCAATTATTAATATCTTGCTCAGAAGATAATCCTGAAATTGAAAAACATTGCGTACTACACCTTAAGCAAAGACATGTTGACGCCATAATAGTTTCTTCCTCTTTTATCTCTGATTATTCTTTTTATGATCAATGGGATAATGATCATATCCCAATTTTAGCTTTAGATAGACCTCTCAATCCTGCTAAATTTAGGAGTATATTAGGAGCGGATTTACGAGATGCGCAATTATTAACAACCGAATTTATAAATTATATTGGTAATAGTGATATTGTGTATGTCGGTGCATCGCCTAATTTATTCATCAGCCAGTTACGCAAATGTGGGTTTAGATCCTGCATTAAGTTTGTTCAAAACCAAATCACCTATCTCTATGCTGAAGATTATAGCCGCGAAGCAGCGCATAATTTATTTAATGCATGGTTACAAAAAAATACGATACCTAAGGCATTATTTGTCACCTCTTTTTCATTATTGCAAGGTGTGATTGATGCTATTTTAACTAAAAATCACGAATTACCTTCTTGTATGGTAATCGCAACCTTTGGTGATAATGAATTATTAGATTTTTTACCTTGCAATATTATTAGCCTGGTACAAGATCATAAAATCATTGCCGAAGTGACGGTGAATATGCTATTAAACAACTTATCCAATCAAGGCAGTTATGAACCAGGCTATACTGAAATCAAGCGAAAATTAAATTATCGCGGACGTTTGAATCGCGATAATAATAAAATATTTCCATCAGCAAAAATGTGATACTAATCTCATTCTTCATATTTATGATAAAAATAATTTGCCAAATTATAGCTTTCTTAGCATTATAGCTGAAACGATTCAATTGTTTTAGACAAGAGTATTTCCTGTGATTTACGTATAAGGAGTTTTTATGTTACAGCTAATGCAAGATGATATTTATCTCAATCAGCAGGCTGACAATAAGCAAGATGCGATTAAGCAAATAGCACATGCTTTAACCGAAAAGAAATATGTCGAGCAAGGTTATGTAGATGGTATGTTGGAACGTGAATCGCAAGCTGCCACTTTTTTGGGAAGCGGAATTGCAATTCCACATGGTACAACAACTACTAGGCATTTAGTCAAAAAAACAGGTGTACAAGTTTTTTGTTTTCCGCAAGGCGTAGTTTGGGGAGATGACGGTGAAAAAGCTTATATCGCTATTGGCATTGCCGCAAGTTCTGATGAACATCTCACTTTATTGCGTCACCTAACACATGTGTTAGGTGATGAAGATGTTGAGGAGCGCATTAAACAAATAAAAACTAAAGATGATGCTATCGCTTTGCTCACAGGGCAGAAAGATAAAGTTGATTTAGAAACGATTATTTTTGATGATTCATTATTAATGCTTGATATTCCTGCCGATAATATGGCAACGTTACAAGCATTAAATGCTTCTAGGTTGAAACATATTAATGCTGTTAATACTGATTTTGTTATTAACGTGATCGATAAACAACCTAATTATTTGGGGCAAGGAATTTGGTTGAATGATAGTGTGAATGGCAATCTTAAAAATGCTATAGCGATTAGTCGACCTAATACGGAATTTTCTGAATCGGGACAACCCGTCAAATTATTATTAACCATTGCTTCAAAAAATGATGCTATCAATTCAGTAATGAATAACTTAGCTGCTTTAGTATTTAATAAACAATTAACAATACTTCATACTGCCGATAAATCACAACTAATTTCAATATTATTGAATGAGTCAATGATAAATTCAGGAACAACGTCCAATATCACCCCTTCAGTGGGTGAGGCATCTATGAATAATAATTCCGTTACGCAGGATTTTGTAGTCTTAAATTCAAATGGGTTGCATACACGACCATCTTCTGTGCTGGTTAAAATAGTGAAAGAATTTAATAGTAAAGTTACTGTAGCTAATTTGGATGGCTCTGGAATACCGGTCAGTGCGACTAGTTTAATGAAAATTGTAGCTCTCGGCGCAAAAAAAGGTAGTCGGTTACAATTTACAGCAACCGGTGATGATGCTCAAGAAGCGATAAATGCGATAGGAAAAGGCATTGCCGAAGGTTTAGGGGAGGGAGCCGAATAATGAGCCATCGTATTGTAACATTTACCTTAAATCCTGCATATGATCTTATAGGTTATTGTCAGAATATTGAATTAGGCGACGTTAATTTAGTTAGCACAAATGATTTTTTACCAGCAGGTAAAGGGATTAATGTAGCTAAAGTATTATGCGATCTGGAGCATAAAGTCACAGCAAGTGGTTTTTTAGGTGATTTGAACCGCGAAGCGTTTAGCCATCTCTTTAGTCAATTAGGTATCGAAGATAAATTTTCTGCTATAGCTGGTCGTACAAGGATTAATGTCAAATTGACTGAAGAAAGTGGTTCTGTCACAGATCTTAATTTTTCGGGATTTACCGTTGATAATAATCAATGGCAAAGTTTTGCGGAACAGTCATTAAGCTTCCTCAGTGATGCTGAGATTGTTGTCATTAGTGGTAGTCTTCCAAAAGGTATAGATTTAACAGCGTTTTCAAATTGGATTGCAAAAATTAAGACTATCTGCCCTAAAGTTATTTTCGATAGTAGCCGAGATGCATTAGCCGCTGGACTAAAAGCCAAACCTTGGTTAATCAAACCCAATGATAAAGAATTAGAAATGTTAGTTGGTTATTCTTTATCATCAATCGATGAAATTAAAAAAGCAGCGTTTGATTTAGTTAGTCGAGGAATAGAGAATGTAATTGTTTCTTTAGGCAGTAAAGGCGCTTTATGGGTATCGAAACAAGAAGCATGGATAGCTAAACCTCCTAAATGTAAAGTAACGAGTACTGTTGGTGCTGGTGATACCATGGTTGCTGGAATTGTACACGGGTTATTATCCAATTATTCAATTAAACAGACACTAATTTTTGCTTGTGCAGTTTCTGCCTTATCAGTGAGCCAGGCTGGGGTAGGTATTTCTGATAAGACAAAGCTTGATGAGATGATTGAGCAAATAGAAATTATTGCTGGATAGGAGAAAATATGAATATTTATATAGCTATAACAAATCAAATTGGACCCGCAATAGCACGTTTAGCTAAGGCAGAATTAACGTTAGCAGCTAAAGAGTTAAATCATACAATTGTTAATGTTGTTAACGATGCAGCTGTTGTGGTCTTGATTGGACAAGGAACAATATCTGATACCACTTTAAATGGTAAAAAAGTTTACACTGTTATGGATATTGATCAACTTTTTGCTAATCCAAAACAGATTTTAATTGATACTGAAAATAAAGCTGAAATTTACACCGTTAATACCGATGTCTCTTCATCTGATACCATAATAAATAAAGATACAAAAAGAATTGTTGCGGTAACAGCTTGCCCAACCGGAGTTGCACATACTTTTATGGCTGCCGAAGCGATTGAAGAAGAGGCGAAAAAACGCGGTTGGTGGTGTAAGGTTGAAACCCGTGGTTCGGTTGGGGTTGGTAATGAATTAACAGCCGAAGAAATTGCCGCCGCTGATATAGTAATTGTTGCCTGTGATATTGAAGTAGACCTTAGTAAATTTGCTGGTAAATTAATGTATCGCACCAAAACAGGACCAGCATTAAAGAAAACGGCTCAAGAATTTGATCGTGCATTTGCTGAAGCGAAAATTTATCAACCAGAATCGACTGTTAAAACAACACAGACTAGCAAAGAGAAAAAAGGCATTTATCAACACCTATTAACCGGTATTTCATATATGTTACCCATGGTTGTCGCGGGCGGTTTAATTAAAGCTCTGTCGTTTGCTTTAGGCCATTTTGAAAATTTACCACAAATGGTTAAAGTAACGGTTGATAATATTGAAGTGACGAAAGAAGTCATGGTCAATACCTTAGTCGGAGAAGCACATCTGGCGCAAATTGGTTCAATAGCATTTATATTAATGGTACCATTATTAGCTGGTTATATAGCATACTCAATTGCGGATAGACCTGGTCTGGTTCCTGGATTGGTTGGTGGATTTTTAGCGGCTGAAATTGGTGCTGGATTTTTAGGCGGAATCATTGCCGGTTATTTTGCTGGTTATGTTGCATTATTACTGACACGCTATATAAAATTGCCACAGAGTATGAGTTCTCTAAAACCGATTCTGATCGTACCATTAATTGCCACCTTAATAGTTGGATTAGGTATGCAACTGGTTTTTGGTGAACCGATAGCTTTTCTTATGAAGGCATTGAATGAATGGTTAAAAGTAATGCAGCATTCTACTTCGGTTGTGATTTTAGGCGCAATTTTAGGTGCGATGATGTGTACTGACATGGGAGGTCCACTTAATAAAGCAGCTTATGCAACAGGTGTTGGCTTAATTGCAGAACAGCAATACGCACCAATGGCAGCCATTATGGCGGCGGGAATGGTACCGCCACTGGCTATGACAATTGCCACAATCATTGCGAGTAAGAAATTCAATAAAACAGAGCAGCAAAGTGGTAGAGCTGCATTTGTTTTAGGACTTTGCTTTATTTCAGAAGGTGCGATCCCATTTGCTGCCCGAGATCCTTTGCGTGTTATCCCGAGTTGTATTATTGGTGGAGCTATAACCGGTGGGTTAGCTTTATTATGGGAAACAACTTTAAGAACACCACACGGTGGAATATTTGCTTTACTTATTCCTGGTGTTGTTGATCATCCGGTTAAATATTTATTAGCCATAGCTATAGGTTCGCTTATTGGTGGTATTATTTATGCTATGATCAAAAAACCAGAATCCCAACAAGAAATCGCTTTAGCGGAAAAAATGGCTAGTTAATCAGTGTTGTTTTAAAAAGCAAGGTTAAATACCTTGCTTTTTTTTAATTAGAAATGTTGCTGTGTTATGTTATCGATATACGTTAAAACAAGAGTAGTTAGTTAAATTTAGTAATTAAGCAAATAATAAAGCAAGAAAATTCTAGGTTAAAAACAATCTATACTGGTTTTTGTATCCGAAATTTGGTTCTTCGCAACAGGTATGCTATTTTTCATATAATAAATTAATATTTAATAACATTATAAGGATATATTTAATGGAATGTATTGAAAGTCTATCGATTTAAACCTATCGAGATTTTTTTAACTACCTATATTTATATTGGTAAGTATCTATTTATCGAATTGACTATTTTTCAAAGTTTAATACCACTAAGATTTTTGGCTAAATTAACTCATGGGATAATAATGGTATTACGAGTTATAAAGGACGTGTTTAATTATGCGAATGTAAAGCTACTATGTAGCACCAAGCTCCAACAGAATAAATTTATGCTCTTATTCAAAAGGGTTGGTACAGATTCTCTAATGCATACAAATTGATATTTTTATAGTGAAAATATTCAATATTTCATAGAAACTATATCATTCAATTATGAAAGGTAATTTTCAACCTATGATATCATGGACTATATTACAAATAGACATTTTCGCTATGAATGGCAGTTCCCAGTTACTCTCAATCCATGAAAGATTTTGGCCTTTCCATAAAAAAGTTTGATATAAAACTTTTTCAAGAAAAAATCAAAACTAACTAATAGAGATAGTTGTATCTATTATTTAAATAATGATATTTGAGTTTGTTAATATGACGAAGGAGGTAGACCTTTATTCTTATATATGCCCCAAGGTAGCAATGAGTTGAAGGTATGGTAATAATAGGATTGTAGCATGAGAAATGGAAGATAATGACATAGATTTTTGGAGTTATCTCTTTTAAAGGTAAATATAAAAACAATGTAATTTCTATGTGTATCTAAAACCATTTTATAATCAGTTAAATATTTTTATCATCTTCGCACTAAATAACGGTCGCTTTGAGTCGATGCTCATTTATTTTTGTTAATGGAAAGCTAGCATTTCCAAATCGCCTTTTTCCGCAATGTTTACAGGCTAATTCTTTAATTCTACGTTTTAACGATTTATTTTTCGATAATGAAAAATGGGACATTTAAAAAAAATAATGTCATTTTTTAATTTTAAACTTTTTCTTAAACACTTTTATCCTTCTGAATTTTTATTAATAAATTTTTTAATTACTAATTAATGTACCTAATTTAGCTAGGCAAAAGAAGCGAAAGCCAATATAAGATTATTAGGTAATTTTTCGATGAAGTTCGAGTAAAAATATTGGTCAAACACAACCAATGCACAAAATTACAATTTTGTCAATAAATTTTAAAAAATATAGATATTTCATTTCACTAATAAAAAATAATGCTCTATATTTCCTCAATAGGTTGATCTTAACGATAAATAAATTAGTTGGAATTTCTTAATTAAAAAGACAAGGTTTGATTAGATGAAAAGTATAAAAATAACAGGAGCTCGCATTCACAATCTTAAAGACGTTGATATTACTATTCCCAAAAACAAATTAACCGTTGCTACCGGTATAAGTGGATCAGGAAAGTCTAGTCTGATGTTTGATATTGTGTTTGAAGAAGGACGTAAAGGGTATCTTCAATCATTAGGAATATTTCCGGGACTTGAAAATGAGAGAAAATTTGCAAGCATAGAGGGTATCGGCCCGACAATTGCAGTTAAGCAAAGCGTTGTACGTCAGAATAACCCAAGATCAACAGTCGGTTCAAAAACAAACATATTCAACCTTCTTGCCCTACTGTATTCAAGTGAAGGGCGGGTTAAATGTTCAGAGTGCAACGAAACTATTGGACAAGATAAGGTCTGCGCTAAGTGTGGACATGAGGAAGAGCGCCTTGAATTAGGCTATTTTTCCTATAATAACCCTAACGGAATGTGTATGAAATGCGCTGGCAGAGGCGCATATTATCACGTTAATATGGAAAAGCTTATTGCAAATAAAAATCCCACCGTTCGAGAGTTATTTAATTTTATCGGGGTAACCCCCGGTATACTTCGCGTCTTGGAAAGGAATTTCAAAGGCTATATGGAGCAGCCTTATTTAGAAATACCGGATGAAATAAAAGAAGACGTGGTAAACGGCCATTATGTCAGCAATAACAGTGCAAATCAAAGCTTCTGCTTATCAAGAATTTTGCAAGCTAAACACAAAAGAGGCGAATATTTAAATGGTCTATACGAAATAACCCTTTGCTCAGAATGTCATGGATATCGCATTGGTGAAGAAGCTCGCAACATATTAATTAATGATAAACATATTGGTCAAGTCGGCAAAATGACTTTAGACGAGGCTAAAACGTTTTTTGAATCGGCATTGGAACTAAACGAAATAACGCAATTTGGGAAAAATCTTCTTAAAGATATTTTGGGTAAAACAAACTCATTAATTGCTTCTCGTTTAGGTCATTTGTCACTTTATAGAGAAATGTCCTCACTCAGTGGCGGGGAAATACAACGACTCTTCCTTAACTCGCATTTGGAGTCGAAACTTGAATCACTTATCTATATTCTTGATGAACCCACAGTAGGTCTACATGAATCAGAAAAACTTGAACTTTTACAATCCATAAAAGCGCTTAAAGATTTAGGTAACACGGTTATTGTCGTGGAACATGACAGAAGTACGATAGAAATAGCTGAACATATCATTGATATTGGTCCAAAAGCGGGGATTGAAGGCGGAGAAGTGATTTATGAAGGTGATTATGCCGGTCTGTTAAAATGCGATAAATCATTGACAGGACAATATCTTTCCGGCAAGGCAAAAATGCCAGTAAGGATGTTAAAACAAAATATCGATGATTCTGCTATTCCTCGTTTAGTCATTCGACACGCCAAAACCAACAATTTAAAAGATATTTCAGTCGCATTTCCATTAGGCGTTCTTATTGGGGTTTCGGGCGTTTCCGGAAGTGGTAAAAGCTCCTTGATATCGAACACACTTACGCCCCTGTTAAAAAGTTATTTTCGCTTAGACGCCAATAAGAACAATACCAATGGGGAAGTAGTAGATCTTGAAGAAGAATCACTGTTAATCGAAACAATAGCCGAAAGGCTTGATGGCGCAGAAAATATTTCTGGCTTTGCTGAAGTATCGCAGGCACCAATAGGAAGAAATATAAATTCGAATCCTGTTACTTTTACCAAAATATGGGACAAGATACGAAGATTATTTGCAGAACAACCCGAAGCAAAACGGTTAAATTTAACGGCAGGACACTTTTCCTTCAATTCCGAGGGCGCTTGTCGAGAGTGTCATGGTAGTGGACGTAAAGCTATTTTTCCTGAAGGTAGCTTAAAGATGTACGCAACGTGCGAAAAATGTAAAGGTAAAAGATATAACAACGAAGTTTTAACGGTCACGTATAAAGGGAAAAATATTTCAGAAATTCTTGATATGCAGATTTCGGAAGCGATAGCCCTATTTAGTGATAATGATGTCATCGTTCGTCCGTTACAGATAATGGAACGGATTGGTATGGGATATATAAAGCTTGGGCAACCCACTTCAACAATGAGCGGGGGGGAAACCCAAAGACTAAAACTCGCGAAGGAATTAGGACGGCAACGAAAAGGTCATATCTTGTATATCATGGATGAACCCACTACTGGTTTAAGCCTTTATGATACAGCTCAGCTAATAAAACTGTTGGATGAATTAATCAAAAGCGGAAACTCTGTGATTGTTGTTGAACATAATCATGAAGTTCTTGAATCGTGTGATTGGATTGTGGAGCTTGGCCCTGAAGGAGGATTAAAAGGCGGTGAAATCATTGCCGAAGGAACGCCTAAAGACTTGGTGAAAAATCCAAAATCACTAATCGGAAAATACCTTACGATTTAAAAAGTGGATACTTGATTATGGCTAATATAAAAGAATTAGAAACCATTGATGCAGAATCGGTGGATATGAATCTAGATAAATTGAGAGAGCTGGATGTCGCCTTGAATTTTCAACTAGGTATTATTAAAGGAATCGCGATTTTGCGAAAAGGCGGCATTGTGTTTGAAAAATATTTCAAAGGTTACCATGCTGAAAATACTCATCATCTAACTTCAGTAACACAAAGCGTTACTTCCGCTTTAGTGGGAATAGCCATTGATAAGGGATATATAAAAAGCGTCGATCAACCAATACTGGATTTCTTTCCAGAAGCGGAATCCAAAGCCAGTGATATGTTAAAGCGACATCTGACAATCAAACACTTACTTACCATGACTGCACCCTATTCTTGGAAAAAGAGTGAGCCATTAGATAGGTTGAGAAGGCAAAAGAATTGGACGATGTTTATGCTTGAAATGTTGGGACAAAAAGGCCAGCTTGGGGAGTTTCAATTCAATATGTCTAATGCCCACCTTCTTTCAGCGATTATTACGCGGAGTACTGGACTATCAAGCCGAGAATTTGCCAATAAATCATTATTTAGTTATTTAGGGGTGAAAGAGATCGTTGACCAGCAGATGAAATCCTTTTCTAAAGAAGAGGTCTATGGTGAAAATATTACTGGTTGGATAAAAGATCCTCAAAATATCAATACTAGAGGCTGGGGACTGTCTTTAACTCTGCGTGATATGCTTCGTTTGGGATATTTGTATTTGAATAAAGGCCATTGCAATGACAAGCCAATCATTTCAGAAAACTGGATAACTGAATCGCTAAAACAGCATACGGAAGATTGTGGCTATATGTGGTGGCTTAGAGAAGATAAGGGTATTAACACTTTTCTCGCGGCAGGCGTAGGCGGAACTTATCTCTATTGTGTTCCCGAAAAGGATCTGATAGTGGCAATCGTATCGAAAGTCGACAAGATGATAATCGACAGGTGGGAACTCATGGCGGATTATATCATTCCATCGATAACAGACAGTTAATTTTTTCGTTGTAAATAAAATATCCTTATTGCGATTCATTCCACCAAAAGGCAAGAAGGTTTTACCGCCATGAACTGTCTAACAAAACGTTTTAGGTTGGGATAGGTGCTGTTCGGGCAGGTGCTATAAAGTGAAAAATATAATGGATATTTTGCTCTCGATAACATGTCGATTAGAAGCTTTTTTGCGCTAGAGAAAAATAACATCACTATTTATTAAAAAATAAACTTAAAGAGAAATCTATGTCAAATTTTCAAGAAAAATTGCAAAAAGGCATGTTTGAAGGTCCAATCATGCCAATAATTATAAAAATAGGGATTCCCATTCTTATTGGTCACTTATTAAATTATGCTTACTTAATAATAAATACCTATTTTATTTCATTGATCAATCCGACTTCTTCAGCCCCGTTGTCGGGAACCGGTCTTTTATTTCCATTATTTTTTGTCTTTGAAGCTATCGCTTCAGGTTTAGCCGTTGGACTCAGTACCACAACGGGGCGATTGATCGGTGAAAAACGATTTAATCATTATCAAAATCTGGGTGTTACAGGTGTCGTCATAGCTTTACTGCTAACCGTGCCATTTATGATTATGTGTTATGCTTTTGGCCCACAAATTATTAATTTATTATCAGGTGATAAATTAAGCCTAGAAGCAACAGTCTATAGCCTACAGTTTTTATATTCATTAGCCCCAGGTTTACTGTTCATAATATTATTACAGGTTTATGGCGGTATTCTTATTGGCGAAGGCCTGACATATGTTACTGCAATATCATTTATGATTATGGTAACGCTCAATATCGTACTTGATCCGATATTGATATTTGTACTCGATATGGGGGTGGCTGGTGCAGGTTTAGCCACAACAATATCGTTATTTATGGCTTTTATCTATTTAATCCGCTTTATACACAAGGGAAAATCAAGAATTCCGTTAACATTTAACTTTTCTCACTTTAACGGAAAAATTGCCAGAGAAATCATTCGAATTGGATTACCTCAGTTTTTAATGACAGCCTCAACTTATATCATTATCGTTGCATATAACAAAATGATCACCAATACCTTTGATGAAAATGCAATGAATGCATGGACATTGGTTGGGAGAATTGATCAGATTTTAGTTATTCCGATGATTGCTATTGCTGGTGCAATGACGGTCATTATTTCGCAAAATTATGGACGTAATCAACTTGATCGGATTAAAGAAGCTTTTAATCTAAGCTTAAGGGCAATAATGATACTATGTAGCATCATTGCAGCAGTGTATGTATTACTTTCTCCTTGGTTATTTTCAATATTTACTTCAATACCCGAAGTGATTAATCTTGCCAGCAAACAAGTGCTAATCGTATCATTTACATTTTGCTTTATGGCAATATCATGGATAATCGCATCATTCTTTCAAGCGACAGGAAAACCCCTACCTGCGGTAATTATCCTTTATATTAGAATGATCATGATTTTTTCTATAGGACTATATTTAGTCTTTGTTCAAAAAATGGGAATGAATGGCATTTTTATCTCTATGGCACTCGGAAACCTACTTTCATGTTTATTGTCATTTTTGTGGGTGAAGAAAAGTCTGAAATCATTAAAATTCAAATCAATTTTGGAATAAGTTATTCTCGTCTATTGCTATGCTGTTATCACAAACAATATTAAGCAAATAAGCTAAGTACAAAAGTTAATCAAGTAGAAAAAAGACATATTGTAAAAAATAATTGGGTAGATATTGAATATCATCATATTATTGGAAGAAAAGAATAGGGAAAAATTAATATTTATGAAGCACATCCCCGAATTAAAGTCGAAATTCAATCTGTTCAATAAGATTATAAATGGATGACAATATGAAATTATTAAAGATCTTAATAATACTATTGCTATTAATTAAATGTTTTACCCAAATTCTTATTTGCAAGGATGATCCTACTGTCTTTTTGGCGCTAAAATTGAATCCTCTTTCTGAAAATTATAATTATATTAATTATTTAAGTCACAATAATTATTATGTTTTGTTTTCTGATGAAAATGAAATGATAGGACAAAATATCATTGATATGATTTATAAGATTCCTTTAATTCTTTATATTTCAGTTTTACTTATATTATTTTTTTAAAACATAAAAATACAAAAGAGAAAACCCTATGAAGCAATTTTTACCACATATTACTTTTTTGGGTTTGATATATTTTTGCTTTTTATAAAGAGGTTAATGCATCACAATTATTAAGTAATTAAATAAAGAAACAGTTACTCGAAAGAAGATTAGATAATTTTGATATATCGTAACTTATAAAAAAGACATCAAAGAAATTTATTTTGATGATGATTTTGAGTTTAAACCAGATGCTTAGTATTATTTATACCATTTCAAAAATAATCACTGAGTATTTGATAAAGCGGAAAAATGAGTTATAAATAGTCTTAACAGGTTGATTTAATAGTAAAAGGAAACAATTTTAAAATGAGAATATTATTACTGATTTTATTGTCTTTGGCTAACATGGCATGTAGTCAAAAAATAGAAAATCAATCAGCAATGACTCAAACAATCCCACATTTTGATGCTACGGTTTATCAACTTATTGACCTTTTTAATAAAAAGAATTTTAAAGAAATTAACCAATATATTAATAAAGATATAGGTCTTTTCATTGTATATAATGCGAGTACCAGTCCCACAATGAGAAGAATTGAACAATTTAAATTTAATGATAAAGGAGTTGAAAATAAAATACCCTCTTGGGTAGAAGATGAATTGCTAGGGGTTACAATATCTGGCAATCCTAAAATACAATATGAACAATATCCTCCATTTGATCCATGTAGTGAAAAAGTTAATAAACTAGGTCTGTATGCCAATCCAAAAGAAAAAAATATTGAGGCTTTAAAAATAGCGCTTGATTATTATCATTGGGAATTAAAACACTATCAATTTGAAAAAAGACCTATTTGGGAGAAGCACCAATCCATTGCCGATAAAATAGCCTCTAAAACAGTGAAAGTTGTTTACATTGAAAACTTTCCTGATACATTACCGGATGATGAAAAAAATATTTTCATATTTTATCTTACACAACTGGATAATAAATGGTATTTAACAATTTTAGATTTTTATACTATGGATTGCAGCGCATAATATGCGTGATAATAAAAAAATATTCTGGCAAAAATTGTTAATATTCATAGTAAGTTATCAATTAAAAATCCACCTAAAATAAAGAGGAAATAAATTTACTATTATCTGAAATCAGGTATATACTCTCCATAAATTCTGAAAACCGCACTCATATACTGCATCCGTTATTCTATACAAGCGTTTTTTTAAAGAACGGGGAAACATTGTAAAAAATAAACAAGGAATATTGGCAATGAGATTGATAATAGTATGTTTTACCATCCTATTTATGATAGGTTGTAAGCAAATGGCGAATAGCCAACCGATTAATAAAAATAAAAAAGACGATCTTATTACCCAAATTATGCAAGCTCCGCTTGCCAGCCCGCCAATTGGTGATAAACATGTTTTATATCCTTTTGCCACACATTGGCAACATGCAGAAACAGAAAGTGAACGTTCGGGGAGTGAAAAAGCTTTTTATGAATTGCTCAGAAATTTAAATAAGCAGTCCCAATCAGAACAATCCTATAAGATTACTTTAACCCAAGAAAATTTAAAGCAGGTTGTTCAGGATTCCTATGATATCCCATTTAATATCAACGATATTTTAAACCAGAAGATTGCAGTTCATGTGGAAAAAATAGCCGGCTTTTCTCAGTTTGATCTGTTTCTACTCACCACTGAGAACCTTGAGTTAGAATGCAACCATTGCGAGTATGGAAGACACCTTATTTTTCAATCCATTATCTCTATCAGCTCTGATCAAATTGTGGATAAATTAGCAGCCACTTACGAATATGGAAATGATCTGGGTAGAAGCTATCGATTTTTCCATTATAACAATGGGAAAATAATTATTAGGGATCTTGGTAGTGATGAGACAGACAGTGCTGCTAATGAAAAAAGAACATACCAACTGACACCCCAAGGCAAATTTATCCGCTATTATGATACTAATGGTTCTTTTCAAAATACAGATCTTAATGATACAGAGGAAGGTTTAGTTCAAAACCATACTCGCGAGGGGGTATGGATAGAGATAACAGGCAGTAAATATGCGCCTCTAGGTATCGGTTATATTTATCTCGAATCGGAATACAAAAATGGCCTGCCTGTTGGTATTTGGAAATGTCATCAATTAGAACAACAATATAATGAACTGTATGAACCCATCTTATCCACTCGCAAAAAAGGCAAACTTTTGTACACAGAAACCTATAAAGACGGTGAGCTTGTCGAACGTAAATTTATGAAACCATAGTTAATGGTGAAATAATTACAAAATTTTGCAGAAATAGAAAAATTTATGAAGTCACAAAGGAAATAAAGAGAACAAACGTAAGGCTATTTTATTTTTATCCTGTTTATTAAGGATTAAAAATATGATTTGCAATCAGCAAACTTTATGGATAATAAAAACATTGAAGTTTATAAAAGAGATTAAAAATGAAGAAATCTATCTTTCCTTACTGTTTTCTAACCTGATTGTTATTGGTTATTTAAGCGGCAGTATAAAAAAATTTTCTAGAACATACTTTGCCTTTTACGTTGTAGTTCCCTTTCTACCTATAGTAAGAGAGAGAACTACAACTTCAACAAAAGAAACCAGAACAGCTAGAAAAGCTGGAAAGGCTGAAAAGAATACTGATTTTTTCAAAAAGATCAGGAAAACCAGTTTATCCTACTAATAAAGGAGAAGAATGAAAAATAAACTAGAGCAAATCAAATTATTTTTTAAAGATAATTTAATTATAAAAAACGATAACAATGAATTAAGAGATAGTTTAAATATTGAAGATGCAGAAATACTATTTAATATCGGTTTACCAAATTCGACAGAATTAGACTTTAAATTTACAAAAGAAATTAACTATCTAAATAATAAAGAATTGATTTTAGATGATAGTGAAAGCAGAAAGATAATATATAGTATTACAACTAAGCAAGTTTATTTATTTTTTCCTTCAAATAAGAAAAAAACAATATTAAATGTAGGATTATTTCAGTTTCTATTCTCTATTTATTATTATGAATTTTTTTTAAATAATTGGAAAAATGATAAAGAAAATAGATCACATTATTTTAATGATTTTGAACAAAAAATGAATAAATTAAATAATAATTATCAAAGTTTAGATTATTATTGGGAAGCGATTATAGAAGAGTTATCACCTATTTAACAAGGAATTCGATAAGTTTATTATTTCTACAAATAGAACTGATTATTTAAAGAGGCCTTTTTATAAATGGATTTATAGGAAGGTCTATATTTGGTACTTATGGCGGAGCTAATGCTATTACCTGTCAGATACCAAGGGTTTTGATGCCGAACAGGTTGCCAAAGCTTCAGCCCAAAGTTTTTTTGTTGCTGAAGCAACTGCTTATCATGCTGCAACCGAAAGAGATCCGCAAAATATAGCTTTACTTCTTAGTATGGGAGGAATACCCGGAGGAAGAAATGGGCAAAATGCAGCAAAAGGATAAGTGGCGCAGGAAACAATAGCTACAGCAGAGCATTGGAAAAATACATCAAATAAAGTCAAGATGGGGTTAATAAGACCATTGATTATACTCAGTAGGTCAGAGAAAAGCTGTGTTCCCAGAAAAAAAAGAGGGAACACATAAAAAGTTAGCAGAACATGAAACCCCTTTTGATACGATAGCTGAAGATGGCGATAGTGGATCTCTTGCACATATAGAAACAGGTACAAGATCAAACGAAGAAGCATCTTTGACATCTAAAAATGTAACAAAAGTAAAAGAACTTATAGAGCAGATAATAGATCACCCAAAAGCATTAAAATAATAAATAAATGATGGAAAAGAATTAAATAATGCAGAAAAATATTGAAATATTAAAAATTATTAAAGAAACTAATCATACAAAAGCTATCAATTTAAAAAGTATTGATATGAGGGTAATGATGAAATGTCCTGAAGTTGTTTACCATAAAGAATTATTAATCATCATTAATAATTTACTTGAAAAATCTTATATTGAATGGGTAAGAGAAAATTCTAGTGTAATAATTACTAAAAAAGGCATTGAATACTTAGATGGATTTGAAAAAAATGAGTAATATTTAAAATTGGTAGCTAATTTTACTATCCTATATTTTTTATGTATTGAAAGATATAAAAATTTATGAGTAAAAACTGCGTTTTCAGGAAAAAGGTAACAGTGCGAATGAGAAAAGTATCGAACAAATAACAGCAGAAGAACTTATAGCTCAAGCTAAGACAGCAGAAGCCGAACTTACTGATTTAATAATTAAATGAGCTGAGGAAAATAAAAGGATTAGATTTCAGATTAAAGTCAGTTGAATCTTTGACTAGAAAAACGACAATCAGATGGAATCAATACCGAAATGAAACAAGTTCTTCATTAACAACTATATTCGAAAACTCAAAATTAATATCTGGGATAAAAATAATGTTAGATGCATTAAAACACAAATGAAATAAGAGCTAGCTATCACAATACTTATCAACATTGGGCTGATTATAAAAGTATAAATACTAATTTTGAAACATCTAATGGGCAAGTCTTTGCATTGCAGTTTCATATACCTGAAAGCTTTAACCTATAACGAAATATAAATCTGGTATTGTAGGAAGAAGTAAGGTTAACTAGTGCCACAAAAGAGATAAGTAAACCTGAAATAACAAAATCCTAATGCAGGTGAACCTGAGGCTTTAAATTAGATTATGATAGAGAAAATGGAAAGTATACAGAACCGCGAATTAGAAGACTCAGCAACAGATAAAGCTTTTTTAATAGATGAAATGAATGAAGGCAAGGCCATATAATGAAGCTCATGCTCAAACCTGTAAAGAATATGGAATTACCGCCGAATTGGAAAAAAGACGGATAGAAGAACTGCCTTTTTATACTCAAGACGCGGAAGCAGCAGATATAACTGAAAGTTTAAACTATTAAAAATAAACAAATGAATGAGAATTATAATCAATATCTTGATGAAATATCTAAACTAATTATTCTAAGGATGGCTAGTCTTAGAAAAATAGAATCTAGTTACCAGTTTGAGAGAATGTTTCTACATATTGGAAGTATTGCGAGCCCAACTAGGTTACTTGATGAGTTAGAACAAGATAAATTAATATTACATGAAGGTATTTTTGATAAAGATCCATCTTTTTATAAAAATATTTTGACAATAGAAAAAGGATTGGATTTCTTAAATGAGAAATTAAAAAATATTTCATTTTCTACAAAAGAATTTACTGGGCAAAGAATTGATATATTGAAAAAAATATTTGGTATAGATTAATTTTATTTTGTGTTTAATAAGGGATAAATAAAATATGTAGATAGGTTATATTTCAATAGTTAATGTTCACTAGTTTAGTTAATCATAATTTATTTATTCTTTGAGATAAATAGTTAATGAGTCTTATATTTAAGAGATTTAAGGAAAGAAGGGTTTATTAGGTATGAAGATTTATTAAAGAAAAAAAATAAAATAAAATCTGATGAAAACAAAGGAAACGATAGAAATATTAAAAAAAGCAGGATGGGAATTAGGGAGAGAGAAAAAAATAAAAAAAGAAATAGAATTTTTAGCAATTAAAGGCTATATCATATCAGATTCTTTTGTTTCTTTTTATAAAGAATATGGGCAATTGTATGTTGATATTAAGGTAAAAGGAAACGATAGAGTAATTGATTTTAATATATATACTCCAGTAAGTTATGATTATGATGAAGTTATTATAAATGATTACCCTAAAATAATAGGTTCTAAAAATTTAATTCCCATAGGAAATATTGATGGAACATCTTATTTAGTCATAGACGAAAATAAAAAAATATATTCTTTATATGATGGAAGTGTTCTGATTATAGGTGAAAATCCAGATAATGCATTAAATAATTTATTTAGTAAGGAATGGAGAGAATTTCAGGAATTGCCCATACCTGATTGGTGGTAGGGTATAAAAAAAACAAAACTTTACTTATATAAAATAGTTGGTCTAAACATCAGTAATCTAAAAGATCAACGATATTATTCTGATAACAATGATGGATTAAGTTTAACAAATTAATTAAGATTTAAATAAATTTCTTACACTAGTGTCCAATCATCTTAGCCTCGATCCAGTGCGGCAACGCAATTACTATTGAAACCATCAGAAAACAGTACACTGATTGGTAAAGTAGATCGCTGCGGCGACACTTTATAGATAAAAACATGCTTTACAGCCATGGCTAGGTGAAAATCCACATCGGCTTTCTAAAGTTAAACAACAGCACGGCACACGCCATAGCAGCTAAGAAAAGACTGGAATAGCGAAAAACTAAGGATTTTGCAAAAGGCATAATGGCTGCTGTGCACAATAAATTCTTTATCATGGAAATTGAATATAATCTATTTAGCTTTTCCACAAAATCGTCATATAAATGTGGAAAAAGCTATAATTGATTTACTTGTGTTTTATTTTCACAAGCTTAATATACTGGTATATATAACATCCAAAAATAGCTTTAGCAGTTAGAATCATTAAGCTAATTTAATCATTAACCTTTGAAGGGTGATGTTTAGATGTTTAAGATAATTTATAGCGCTTTATCAAGGTAGGCATCATTGAATGTTACTTAGAAAAAAAGTATTAATTATTTTATTTCTTGTATTGTCATTATGTGTTATTGCATGTTCCAGCCAAAATAGGTTGATAAATTTAGAAAAAATTGTCAGGTATGATCCTTATAATTGGATGGAAACTGAGCAAGAAAAAACGCATCATTGGTTATTATCTGAATCTGATCGTTCAATCAAAATTCTTGAAAAGTTGGATTGGTTTGCTCCGACTAAAAAACGACTTGAAGAATTAACTGAATATGGAACTGAGCCAATAATTTTTTATATTAGATTACAAGGTAACAATACTTTTTATTTTAAACAAACAGCTCAGTATCCTTATAATCGTCTCTTTGTGAAAGATCGTTTTGGTAAAGAAACGCTATTGATTGATCCCCCTGCCGGTTACGGTATTTATGATTTCTATCCTTCTTATGATGGGCAATATATTGCTTATAGTATTGCTGAAAATGGTTCGAATGTTTCTACAATAAAAGTGTTTAATTTAAAAACCCGAACACATCTTGCAGATCACATATCGGGCATTACTGACACAAATTTGTTGTGGGCGGAGGATAATTTATCTTTTTTCTACCATAGGAATAATTTATATCATGCCAATAATATAAAAGCCGGTATCGAAGAAATGTTTTTTCATCGCTTAGGTTCAGATAGCAAGAAAGACATTAAAATTTTTGGTAAAGATCAGCTAGTGAACTACGATGCCAGAACCGATCAAAATACATTTTTATCACTTGCTTCCAATTGGGCGGTAGCTTCCACTTCATCTTCAATATCTGGCTATAATATTGATTTATATAGGTTACCTCGTGAAAACCTTAAGCAAAACAATGTCAGTTGGGAAAAAATCATTAATAGAAAACAGAATGTTACGGATTTTTTGCTAAAAGATGATTGGTTATTTCTGGCTAAATATAATGATTATTCAGGCTATAGTATTTTTCGGGTAAATCTTAATCATATCCATCAATCAGCAGAAAAAATTATTGAATGGCAAAACGGAGATTTAACCAATTTTGTCGCCAATCAAGAGGCGATTTATATGACATATCACGATTCAGGGCAATTAAAATTTGTGTCTATTCCTTTTGCTGATATTCATCATATCAAAAACATTCCTATTTCAAATAATAATGAAGTAACGGCTATATTTACGAATTCAGAGCAAAATGAGATTCTATTTACGCAGCAAAGTTGGACTAGCCCACCAAAAATATTTCGTTATCATCCAAATAATCAGTTAATTGAAGATTCAAAGATTTTAAATCCAGATCATACTTTATTTTCAGAATATGATTCTGAACAAAAATGGGTTAAATCCAATGATGGAACGCTTATTCCATTAACACTCATTTATAAAAAAGGAATGAAATTTGATCGTAGTGCACCAACTTGGTTAACAGCGTATGGTGCCTATGGTGAAAGTGAATTTCCCAATTATGATGCTTCGCGATTAATATGGCTTGAAAAAGGGGGAATCATTGCCATCGCTCATGTGAGAGGCGGTGGAGAATTAGGGCCGAAATGGCATGATGATGGTAGAGGTTATAAAAAACAAAATTCAATTAATGATTTCATCAAATGCGCCGAATATTTAATTCATAATCAATATACTCAACCCTCTAAATTGGTGATAAGTGGAAATAGTGCGGGCGGTATTGTGATAGGTATGGCATTAATAAAGCGTCCGGATCTTTTTGCTGCTGCATCAATTAAAGTTGGCATGTTGAATATGAGTCGATTAGATAAAATTCCAATTGGAATGGCTAATTTTGAGGAATTTGGTTCTCCTTTTAAAAAACATGAGTTAGAAAATTTGGTTAATATTGATACTTATTTAAATTTAAAAGAAGGTGTTAAATATCCTAATGTCATGGTGTCGGTAGGATTAAAGGATGATCGCGTTCCTCCCTGGCAAAGTGCTAAATTTGCAGCAAAACTTAATGATATAAAACGTCAACAGGATGAAAAAGTTTTGATTATTACCGATCAGTATGGCGGACATTTTATGAATAACTTTTTATATATGATGACATTTTTTCTGTGGAAAACTCATAGTGAACATTAATTTTATACAAATGTTTCTGGTCAAAAGATCACTAAAATTATATGGATAACGTCATTAGTTTTTCCTTATTAGCAATAAAAAATACGCTTACCTTATCTATATATTGAGTTCTAAAAACGAATGATATTTAACGTCAGGATAAGATTTTATCAGCTACAAGATCATGCTTATCTTGCTTATTTACGATGATATTTTTTTAATAGCATAAGTTTCTCTTGCTATAACTTCTACTTTTGGAAATAAAATATGAAGAATGTTGGTTTGTAGGCAGGTGTGGAAAGGTGGGATCGGTTCTGATGCAACGTTTGGTGGAAGAACACGATTATGATTATATTGCTCCTATTTTCTTTTCGACGACACAAGCAGGGCAAGCTCAAGCTGCACCAAGTCTTGGCGGTAAAACAGGTGTACTCCAACAAGCCAATAGTTTTGCAGCATGAAAAGCATTAGATATCATCGTGACTTGTCGAAATGAAGATGATACTTCCGAGATTTATTCAAAACGACATACAATAGAAGGGATTGAGAAAAATATTCAATATTATAATAAACTCTTGAATGGAGAATGATATAAATAAAAAAGAGTATTTATAAAAGATACATTATTTCTCAAAATATCCAAATTATCGACATAAAAGCGTTTAAAGAAATATCTTTAGAGGATACAGTGATGACAGAACAAGAAGCAGATGAATTATTAGAAGAAGTAAATTATGAACGGTTGTTTGGAGATACAGCTAAAGCTATAGCTATCTTACATCAGTTAAATTTAGAATTTCCCCAAGAAAAAATGTATTTAGGATTATTGGCAAGTTGCTATTATAGTAATGGAGAGCTTGATTTAGCATTAGAGTATGCTGAAAAAGCATTAGCACTCGATTCGAATTATAAAGAAATTTATGAGCTAAAAGGGTTAATAGCCTATGCAAAAGGTGATCAAGAAGAAGCTGAAATGGCATATCAGCAAGCCTTAAAAATAGATCCTCAATTTGCCTTAGCCAGAGTAAGGTTAATGCAACTGTATTTTGAAAAGAAAGAATATAACAAAGTAACCGATGAATGTTGGTTTATCTTGAATAAGATAGTTCCTGACAGATTGAGTTATGATAAAGAGAAAAAAAGCAAACTGAATAATGATTACCTAAATATCGTATATTACAATCTATGGAAGGCGCTTATTGCACAACGTAAATATGATGAGGCAGCGAACGTAATTATTGAATACAAAGATTTTGCCTCTTCATATATAACAGACCCTTATTTCTTTGATAAGGAAGATGAATTGCTATTTAAACTATTTTATTTACTGGATGATAAAGAAAAAACAGATTATTACCAAAATAGATGGTTAAATTTTTATCAAGTTGTTCCCAGTCTAATTGATGGTATGAAAAAAGATGTAGAACAAGGGTATATAACCAATATGAACCCAGATAATTACAATATAGATGAATATGGAGATCTCTATTGATATAGAGGTTGATACTGGATAGCTTTGAAAAAAATGTTTAAATAATAGCTAAGGTAGCTAGAATAGAAATGTCTTTTTGATCAGTTTTTAAAAATATTCATTCAATTATTATTGAATACTCTACAGTCAGGTACTAATATCGGCTGCCATATGTAAGTACTGCTATAACAGAAGAAGCAGATGCAGCTATTAGCGATATTTAAGCTGTTGGAGGGAGATATCTCAATATGGATTAACTTTCTTTAAATCTGTATATATTCGCTATTTAATACTTTCTCATGTATACGATAGAGATAAAGATGAATATTTTCTTGATAGATGGAAAGAAGTTTAATCTTTACCCTAAAGAATGGTAACTGGGCGATGTAATCTATGCGCCAGTAAATATTGGAGAAGTTCAGTTGATTGATACCTTTGCTACTCGTTATGGGGGCAAGACCCTATACTAGATTTTGTGTATTTGCCAGTTAGAGGTGACGAGTCATTCTGTCAGCAAATTGTATAATAAATCAATTCAGCTTGCTTTTGAGGTGTTTTTTCTTATTCAAATTTTTTTAATAGAAACTCCCTGACTTTAGTTTTATCTCTTTCATTAACGACTTCTGAGTAAAAGAAAGATTTTATAAAGTCTCTTTCACCACTATCCAAATTCTTATTGTTCATTAATAAATAATGATACTCTAAAAAATCATTGGAATCTGACGATAACAAATCTTTTTTTAATGCAAAAACATGATCCATAAACTTATCTGTTCCAATGTATTTTTCATACTTCGCCTTTAATTCTTCTATATTCATATTGATTTCCTAAAAGGAGTACTATTTAATCAATAATATATTTTTCCGGATATTTTTTAACATAGCGTTCTAATGCTTCAATAATATCCAATATTTCTTTTTCATTAACGATAAAAAACAATGAATATTCCGAATCGGAATCCTCTTCATATTTAGTGTTTAATTTATACCTTAAAACTATTTCAAGTTCATTATTTTTAAATTTAAAGGATAGAGTAGGTTCCATAAAATGGATTTCATTAGTTTCATCAGAATTGATATTTTTCAGATTATTAAACCAATCTTTTTATTTAACTAATTCTGTTAATAAAAGGCAATTGTCATTATTATCAAAAAAAAATTGTCTTGAAAATCTTAAATTTCAATATTAATACTGAGCCAATTAGAATCCCAATATTCTATGGAAAATGGATAACCATAATCTTCTACATTTAGTTTATGGTCTGTATTCTTATTTTTTAGAATTATCATTTACCAGAGTTTAATAAACAAGTTATTTATCAAATATAATCTTGTATTAGAGAAAAGTATTTATTGTCTTCGTCTTCAAATATTTCTTTTCCTTCGAGCATATAAGCGCTCATCAATGCATCTTTAGCTTTATCTATATTACTTAATTCATAATACGTTTCTCCAAGCCCTAACCATACATAGCCGTTTCCTAATCCGTCAGGACATTTTAAAGCTTGTTCATAGTTGTTATTGGCTTGTTGAAAATTGCCTAGATTGAAATAACTATCTGCCATTGCCGTGTATATATGTAAACTAATTTCCCAGTTTTCTTTTTGGAGAGGAACTAAATTTAAAGCAGATTCGTATTTTTTAATCGCTTTGTTATATTTTCCTGCTTCGGCGTATAAGTCTCCTTGTTCTAATTCGGAAACAATTTGATTGTATAATTCATCTGTTAATTCCATATCATTTATACCCTTTATATGTTTAATTTTTTATATACTTATCATGATGTTGGTGAAAATCTATATCTCTAGGGGCTTCACCTTCAAAAACGCTATAACTTGCTATAGATACAGTATGATACCATTCTTCTTTAGCTTTTAAATAATCACCTATTTCAAAATAATACTTTCCAAGATAGAAATTTAAGTCTTCATCATTAAGATGTAAGTTGTTATTAACTATAATCATTTATTAAGCCATTTTTTGCACGTTCAAAATTTTTAATTTTAAGACAATCATCAACAATTGAACTTGCTGTATTATAAGCTTCATTCCAATTTTCTTTGGGCTCTGGATATTAGTGCCTTCAACTTCAAAATTATAAACTTCTTTCTTAGTATAAAGAAAATTTTGTCCTTTTACACGATACCATTTTTTATTTTTGGTTTGTATGTGGTCTTGTTTGGTAAGGTCGGCGGCATCTTTCCAGCCTTCTTTGGTGTAAAAAGGGGATTCGGCGGTGGTTTCAATGGTTTCGTGCTGCGACCCAACCAGATCGCCCTCGCGTATTTGTTCTATTTTTTTATGCCTTGCTGCGTGTGAATAGGCTTTCCGACAAGTTTGGCAGAGTTTTCCGGTGTAAACTCAGGTGTTTAAAATCATTATGATCATGAATATTGGGAATTTAATATAGATTTTATACATACTACTATTTAATTAGGAAAATAATGAAAACGATAGCTATACTTTTACTTATTAGCTTTTTGACTTCTTTTGCTTATGCGCATAAAGAGGGAAAAACAAGCATAAACTCTAGCAAAGTCATTGCGTTAGACCATGATCCTGTTTTAATTCAGTTAGGCAGTGAAAAATTAGCATTAAAAGGATTAAACCCTGAAGACTTTTCACTGGTACAAAAAGGTAAGAAGCTTTTTATCATTAAAAAGCTGTATCTGGGTATAGATGATCTCCAAATTGAATTTATAGATAACAAGGATCAAGATTTCCTATTAACTGGTGAAATAGAATATGGGGGTCTTCAAGGCTTAATTGATGATATTGATAGGGGAAATGTATTTTTACCATTTTCTTTTAAAGAAGATATACTGCTACATAACAATAAAGGTAAATTTATTTTATCAACAGCGATTAAAACTACACCACAACTAGAAGCCATTTGCCAAGAAAGATATTTTGATCAGATCCGGAAAGAGTCTTATTTGTATCAAAAACAGTTCTATCAGAATGAAATAATCGATAACCCAGAAAAATATAAGGATTGTTGCCCTGAGTATATTGAATATGCAAAAAAGTTTTTATCTAAAAAAGAGCGTGATTTTCACTCATTACAAAGCCTGTTTGTTGAATTTACCTATAAAAAAATAACATTAAACATGGGTGATAGTTATCATATCGTCTTTAATAATATTAGTGATTTTGTTCCTGAATAAAAATGAGTGATTATGCGGATTGTATTCGTTTAACTAAATAACAAAATAGAAATAAAATACATACCGCATATAATAATCATTTATCTATTTCTAACTTTCGAGAAATCTCTAAATATCTATGTACACAAAAAAGGCAAACTTTTGTACACAGAAACCTATAAAGACGGTGAGCTTGTCGAACGCAAATTTGTGGATAATAAAATGAAGTAATGATAGTGTAGTAAACAATATATAAAAAAAACATAACAACTTAATCATCCTGTTATGGAAAACAAAAGACTTCCGACAGAAAATATAAAATCCTCTAAGGATCAAATTGAACTAGTAGATTCCTATACAGCCAACCCCAACCAAATTGTTTATGATTTTGTTACATCAATCTGATTTTGACATTATTGATTTATAAACAAATAGAGATGTATAGATATGAGATGAAGTGGAAAGTTGGCTCCTCCAACAGGACTTGAACCTGTGACATACGGATTAACAGTCCGCCGTTCTACCGACTGAACTATGGAGGAACACATGGCGAAAAATATTAACGTTCTCTTAAAAAAGAGTCAACATAATTTATCAAAAAGTAATTTGATTGGTTAGGCATTAATCATTTTAATAAATCGTTATGCTATTTTGGTTTTATGATAGAATAAATCAGATAAATAAATCGTAGTTTATTATTGGTTAATATGAAAAAAAACATTTGTGTTTATTGTGGTGCAAGTTTAGGTAATAACCCAGAATATCAAATTATTGCACGAGAGTTGGGGCAACGATTGGCTAATCAAGGACGTCGCTTGATCTATGGGGGAGGGAATAGAGGTTTAATGGGTGAGATTGCTAATGCTGTGTTAGAGAATGGTGGTGAAGTAATAGGTATTATCCCTGAAGCATTAGTAAAAGCCGAGACCGCTCACCATGGGATAACTCAGTTAGAAGTAGTTAATAATATGCATGCACGAAAAGCTCGAATGGCCGAACTTGCCGATGCTTTTATTGCTATGCCGGGAGGTTCTGGAACTTTAGAAGAACTATTTGAAGTTTGGACCGGTGCTCAAATCGGTTATCATGAAAAGCCAGTAGCATTACTCAATGTTATGAATTTTTGGCAACCGATGATCAATTTTTTAGAGCATTCAGTTCAGGCAGGATTCATCCGCGAAAGTTTTTATCATACCTTAATTGTTTCCAGCGATACAGCATGTCTATTGCAAGAAATTGATCAATATATTCCCAAAGATCTTCATCGTTGGATTAAAAAATAATAACCTATTGCAGACTTATTAAAGAGTACTCAATTAATGAATCTTCTTAAATCATTAGCAACAGTTAGTTCTATGACTATGGTATCACGGGTATTAGGCTTTATCCGTGATGCCATTATTGCGCGTTTTTTTGGTGCTGGTATGGCAACTGATGCCTTTTTTGTGGCGTTTAAATTACCGAATTTATTACGCCGTATTTTTGCTGAAGGCGCTTTTTCTCAGGCGTTTGTCCCTATTTTGGCAGAGTATAAAAGCCAGCAAGGAGAAGAAGCGACTAAAACGTTCATTGCCTATATTGCCGGATTACTAACGTTAGTATTAGCGCTTGTTACTGCCATTGGTGTGATATGTGCACCCTATATTATTTATATAACGGCTCCTGGTTTTAGTGAACCGGTAGAAAAATTTGCTTTAGCATCATTATTGTTGCGGATTACTTTCCCTTATATATTTCTTATTTCACTTGCTTCGTTGGCTGGAGCCATTCTTAATACTTGGAACCGTTTTTCTGTTCCTGCTTTTGCGCCAACGTTTTTGAACCTTAGCATGATAGGTTTAACACTTGTAGCGTCGGAATTTTTCAATCCACCTATTCTTGCGTTAGCATTTGGGGTTTTATTAGGAGGTATTTTACAATTACTTTATCAATTACCTTATTTAAAAAAGGTTGGTATGTTAGTTTTACCACGCCTCAATTTACACGATAGAGGTGTATGGCGCGTACTTAAGCAAATGGGACCAGCCATTTTAGGGGTTTCTGTTAGTCAAGTGTCATTAATTATTAATACTATTTTTGCTTCATTTCTTATTTCTGGTTCGGTATCTTGGATGTATTATGCCGATCGGTTGATGGAATTTCCCTCGGGAGTGTTAGCGGTGGCGTTAGGAACAATACTTTTACCATCATTATCAAAAAGTTTTGCTAAAGGCGATACTCAGCTTTATTCTGAACTGTTGGACTGGGGGTTACGTCTTTGTTTTCTTTTGGCGTTACCAGCTGCTGTAGGATTAGGTGTTATTTCCAAACCATTGGTTGCAGCTTTGTTTGAGTATGGTCATTTTACCGAAATTGACACGTTGATGACACAAAAAGCGTTAATAGCCTATTCGGTTGGTTTATTAGGTTTAATGTTAATTAAAGTATTAGCTCCAGGATTTTATTCACGACAAAATATTAAGACACCTGTTAAAATTGCTATTTTAACCTTAGGAATAACACAAATACTCAATTTAGCCTTTATTGGTCCGTTACAGCATGCTGGATTAGCGTTATCAATAAGTATTGCTGCGTGCTTTAATGCGGGATTATTATTTTGGCAATTGAAGAAAAAACAATTATTTCAACCACAACCAGGTTGGTTCAAATTTATAACCAAAATCATGATTGCGGTGATAATAATGGCGATAGTGTTATGGATAGTTAGTGATTTGTTACCAGACTGGTCAGCCGGCAGTATGCCATCAAGACTTGGACGTTTGATGATTTTAGTCGTTATGGGGGTCATGAGTTATTTTGGATCTTTAAAGTTGATCGGATTTAAAATTAACCATTTCATTAAGCGTATTGAGTAAACTATTATTCATAGAATAAAATGACAACGATTTATTATCACATTTTTCTATCTTTTCTTAATCGATGGTCTTAAATGCTGATAATGAAACCTTTCCAGAAAAGTGTTACACTATTTCATTAAAAGAGTGAATTCTTTTCAGTAAAAAGAGTAAATTTAAACGTGATATACCATGACAAATAAACTCACATATCGAGAGCGCGAAGCAAATATTCACAGCATAAAAGTACCGCCGCATTCAATTGAAGCGGAGCAAGCTGTTCTAGGTAGTCTAATGATTGATAATCAACGTTGGGATCGGGTTGCTGAAACGATCACTGATCGTGATTTCTATTCTCGACATCATCAACTTATTTTTGCTGAAATGCAAAATTTGGTGAGTAAATCCATTCCGATAGATTTAATTACACTATCTGAAAGTTTAGAAAGTAAAGATATTCTCAATGATGTTGGTGGCTTTGCTTATTTAGCGGAGCTATCTAAAAACACACCGAGTGCGATCAATGTTATCGCTTATACCGAAATTATTCGTCAACAAGCGATATTACGGGAGTTAATAAGTGCAGCAAATGAAATTGCTGATAATGCCTACACAACAGAAGGGCGTGAAAGTGAAGACATTCTTGATTTAGCAGAAACCAAAATCTTTCAAATTGCGGAACAACGTGCTAAACAAGGTGTTGGCCCGAAGAGTGTTACCTCAGTTTTAGAAGATACTGTCGCGAAGATTGAGGAATTATTCCAAAAGCCTCATGATGGGGTCACGGGGGTTTCAACAGGATTTATTGATCTCGATAAAAAAACCGCTGGGTTACAACGTTCTGATTTAATTATTGTTGCAGCCAGACCATCGATGGGAAAAACAACATTTGCCATGAATCTGTGTGAAAATGCAGCAATGATGCAGGAAAAACCAGTATTAATTTTTAGTCTAGAGATGCCAGCAGAACAGATTATGATGCGTATGCTTGCTTCATTATCGCGAGTGGATCAAACTAAAATTCGTACCGGACAATTAGAAGATGACGATTGGGCGCGTATCTCAAGTACGATGGGTATTCTCCTAGAAAAGAAAAATATGTATATTGATGATTCATCTGGTTTAACGCCTATGGAATTACGTTCACGTGCTCGACGAATTTATCGAGAGCATAATGGTTTAAGTATGATAATGGTGGATTATTTGCAGCTAATGCGGGTACCAAATATTTCTGAGAATCGAACCCTTGAAATTGCTGAAATTTCGAGGTCATTAAAGGCATTAGCCAAAGAATTACAGGTACCGGTAGTTGCGTTATCTCAGCTTAATCGAAGCTTAGAACAACGAGCAGATAAACGTCCGGTAAACTCTGACTTACGTGAATCAGGATCCATTGAGCAAGATGCAGATGTTATTATGTTCATTTATCGTGATGAAGTTTATAATGATAATTCTGACCATAAAGGCGTAGCAGAAATTATTTTAGGTAAGCAACGTAATGGTCCGATCGGCAAAGTTCGTCTTAAATTTCAAGGGCAGTGGTCGCGATTTGATAATTATGCTAATTCCGCTGACTACTTTGATGATGAGTAATCTTCAATTAATTAAAAAGAGAATTGAAATTCATGTTAAATCAAATTAAAGCAATTATTCAATATTTTTTACCCAAACAGCTCTTGACCTGCATGTTTGGTTGGTTAGCAGAAAAAGAGTTTGGTGGATTAACTACTTTGATGATCAAAGGGTTTATTAAACTATATAAAATTGATCTTAGTGAGGCAGAATTCGAAAATGCTCAAGACTATAAAACATTTAATCAATTCTTTGCCAGACATTTAAAATCCAATGCTAGATTAATCGATGATTCAGAAAGCAGTATTGTCATGCCAGCTGATGGAGTGATTAGTCAATTTGGCTCAATTCAGGAAAAAACCTTATTACAAGCAAAAGGACACTTTTATTCATTAGATGCTTTAGTTGCATGTCATCCTGATATGATTAAGTATTTTACCAATGGGAGTTATGTTACCACGTATTTAGCTCCAAGTAATTACCACCGTTTTCATGCTCCTTTTAATGGTAAACTTAAAGAGATGATATATGTACCTGGTTCACTTTATTCGGTAAATAAAGCCACGACTGAAAATATTGCCAATATCTTTGCTCGTAATGAACGTGTAATTTGTTTATTTGAGACCGAAATTGGTCCTGTCGCTCAAATTTTAGTTGGCGCCACGATTGTTGGAAGCATCGAAATCAAATGGGAAGGTATAATTACACCGCCAAGAGAAGGGATAATGAAACGTTGGAACTATCCGCTAGGGATTAATGTTGAAAAAGGTGAAGATTTCGGGTGTTTTAAATTAGGATCGACTGTTATTACGTTATTTGCACAAAATAGTATTCAGTTTATGGATACTTTAAAAATCGGTGATACAGCTCGAGTTGGTCAAAAAATGGCAAAAATTAATTAGATATGTTTAAAATGCGTAATATTATTGGTTGTTTTTTTATCGGCTTGATTGCTGTTTTTTCTACTTTTGCTCAAGCGGATAGTGTGCCTATTATTGAGACAAGTGAAAATTTATCCAATACTATTACGCAATTAACCAGTAAAAATAACGAATTAAAAAATCGTCTAAAATGGCAAAAAGAACAAATTGCTCATATTACAACACATCAGAATACAATTTTAGCGCAAATTTCGCATGTTCAAAATACATTAGCTACACTTGATGAACAAGGTGAATGGTTAAGTTTTTCTACTGCTCTAGGAGAAACGTTACGTTTGCAACTGCTTAACTTGCCAGAAAAACCTAAACCTCAAGCGATAGATGCTGAAATTGCTGAAGCGAAAGTAAGTCAACTAAATGATAATAATTCGCTCAAACAACTAGAAAATTATCCCAATTTAACGAAAAATAAATTTGATAATCGACAAATTAATGAATATCGTCAGCTCATACGTGAGCAAAATGAACTACTGAAAACCACGATGTCGGGTTATGATACAATTATATTAGAATTGACTAAATTAAAAATTGCCAATAGCCAGCTCATAAATGCGATTGATAGTGTCAATGATGCAGCACATCGTTATTTTTTCTGGGTAGCAGATGTTAACCCAATTAATACCTATTTTTTGTTAGATTTTGCAAAAGATACTCTATTCGTTTTATTCTCAGTTGATACTGCGTCGCAAATTTATCATGCTTGTATCGATATTATTAAAACCCCTTCATTACTATTTTTGTTGGTTATCACATTAATTGCGGTGTTCATTGATTTCAAAACTAAACCGAAATATAACCAGTATTTAGATAAGTCGGCGTCGCGAGTCGGTAAAGTGACTCAAGATAGTTTCTCGCTTACGATGAAAGTGGTGGTTTATTCCCTATTAATGGCATTACCTATTCCAATTTTATGGGCGATCATAGGTTATGTCTTACAGATGAATTGGCAATATCCGGCGGTTGTGGCTCTAGGTTATGGAGTTAATGCAGCTGCACCTATTCTGTGGGTGTTTATCATAAGTGCTCATTTTGCTTCACCAAAGGGATTATTTATTGCCCATTTTGCTTGGCCAGAATTTCAAGTTCGCTCAGCAATGAAATATTACCAATTGTCCGTATGGGTGGTTATTCCATTAGTGATGATTGTCATGAGTTTTGATCATTATAACAATCGGCAATTTGCAGCGACCATAGGTCGATTTAGTTTTATTTTACTTTGTTTTGCCTTAGTTTTTATGACTAATGCGATACATCGTGCTGGTGTTCCGCTTTATATTGATAAAAAAGGTTCTGGATGTAATTTATTTAGTCGTATTTTATGGGTGATTCTGTTAAGTGCACCATGGGTCGCAATTTTTGCTGCTTGTTTAGGTTACCTATCAACTGCACAAATCTTACTAGGGCGATTAGAAGCCTCAGTGGTAACTTGGTTTGGTTTATTAGTTATTTATTTCATGATTCGACGTTGGATGTGGATCCAAAAGCGACGTATTGAATTTGAACGCGCTAAGCAACGCAGAATAGAACGACTTGCTCAAAGAGCCAAAAGTGAAGAAGATCACACCACAAATTCTAATACGCCAGATATGATTGATGAACCTGTGATAGATTTAGATGTAATTAGTGCCCAATCATTACAATTAGTGCGATCAATTATTGCAATGATAGCATTAATAAGTATGGTTTTGCTTTGGTCAGAATTACATTCAGCTTTCGCATTTATGGAAAACATTAAACTATGGGGAACAAAAGTCATCATCAATGGTAACGAGGTTGAACACTATATAAGTTTGAGCTCGGTGTTTATCGCTATTTTGGTTTTAACCATAACGGTACAATTAGTTAAAAATTTACCTGCTTTACTTGAATTAGGTATTTTACAGCATTTAGATCTAGCACCAGGAACAGGCTATGCGATTTCGACCGTCAGTAAATATATTATTTTGCTGGTTGGTTGTATGATCGCATTTTCTTTTGTCGGGATAGATTGGGCAAAAATTCAATGGCTAATTGCTGCATTGGGGGTAGGTCTGGGATTTGGCTTACAAGAAATTTTTGCTAATTTTATTTCAGGCTTAATTATGTTGTTTGAAAAACCAGTAAGAATTGGCGATACAGTTACCATTCGTGATTTAACTGGGACTATCACGAAAATTAACACTCGTGCAACAACAATTGTTGATTGGGATCGAAAAGAAATTGTGATGCCTAACAAAGCGTTCATCACCGAACAGTTAGTCAATTGGTCGTTATCTGATGCAATTACGCGTATCGTATTGACTATTCCCGCGACGATCGATGCGGATAGCCAATTAGTGATGGATATTTTATTAAAAGTTGCTAAGGAATGCGAATATGTACTAAATGATCCTGAACCACAGGTATTTTTAGTCGATATTCAAGAAGGTATTCAATTATTTGAAGTTCGATTATTCGCGTCCGAAATGTCACATCGTATGCCATTACGTAGTGAAATACAGCAATTGATCATTAAAGAGTATTGTAAACATGGTCTGACATTACCATTTCCGCCCTTACAAACCAATTTAGAATCTTTAGGGCGCAAAACTGGTCGACGCACTTATACAATTGGTACTATATGAATCCATTTAAAATATACTAGTCATTATTGATAGTTAACCAAAAAACGTTTCTAACCACTGCATACCAAAAGCTCCCGGTGCAAGAATTACAAATGCCCAAATTGGTGCCGAAGTAATATTTGCAATATTGAATTTTAAGTTAGGCATATGCATCGCGCCTGCCACAAGAGGAACTAAAGCCCTCAATGGCCCAAAAAATCTACCTATAAATACGCCCATTATGCCAAAACGTTGAAAGAATTGTTCTGCACGATAAACTAATTTTGGATGTTTATTTAGTGGCCAAGATTGAATCACTTTTTGATGATAGTGTTTTCCCAACCAATATGATATCCAATCGCCACAAATCGCCCCGAACGATGCCGCTAACATTGTCGGCACAAAAGGAAGAAGATCGGTGCCAATTAAAGCTCCGGCAGCTAATAAAACAGCTGTGGCAGGGATTACTAACGAAATAATTGCTAATGATTCTCCAAATGATAGCAGGAAAATAATCGGTAGTGCCCACATTTGATGAGTTTTAATGAATTCCATTGTTAATTGGGTAATTTCATGTATCGACATAACTTTAAATTCTCAAGTTAGAGGAATCGTTACAAAATATTTTACATTAATCTCAATCGATTACCTAAAGGAAAGTATAAGGGTTTTATTAAGCAATTATAAAAAACCATCTCTATCTTATATAAAAATATGCAGGGCACAATAAATTCTTCACTTATCATATCGCCTAAACGTCAGTTATTTTCTATAATAAAAAAACGACGAAAATTACAAATTAGATCGATTATGAATCACTCATTTAAAGAGGGAGTTACTGATTGTATTCCTACTTTATTAGGTTATATAGGTATTGGCATTGCGGCAGGAATTATTGGTAAAGCTTCTAATTTAAGTATTTTAGAAGTAACTCTATTAGCTATTATGGTGTACGCTGGAGCAGCTCAATTTATTATCACCGGTTTAATTGCCATGTCAGCCCCCATTACCGCTATTATATTTACAGTTTTTTTGGTTAATTTACGCCATTTATTAATGAGTATGACTGTTGCACCTTATTTCAAACGCTTTTCATTATTAAATAATATCGCCATTGGCAGTTTGTTGACCGATGAAACGTTTGCTGTAGCAGTGAATGCTATTACAAAAAAGAAAAGTATTAATGCCCATTGGATGCAAGGATTAAACTTAACGGCATATGTGGCTTGGATTTTATCTTGTATTGTGGGGGCAGTATTGGGAAATTGGTTACCCGATCCCTATCAATTTGGTTTCGATTATTCTTTAATAGCGATGTTTGTCGGTTTACTTTATTTACAACTTATCAGCGATAAAACGCATTCAATACGGCGTAATTTTAGTATTATGTTAATTGTCACAATTTTGGTTATTTTCTTTATGCGATATATGGTACCAGAGTTAGCTTTATTACTTGCTACAATAATTGGTTGTTTAACGGGAGTGATAATACAAAAATGCAAATAAGTATTTATAGTTTATTGGTTATCTTGGGATGTGGCTTAGTAACATGGCTACCGCGAATTATACCATTTTTGATGGTAAGAAAAATGCGGATTCCCCAAATTATTTTAGATTTCCTATCTTATGTACCATTATGTATTTTAACAGCTTTATTGGTTCAAAGTTTGATGATCTATCAACCAGATAGATGGCCAACGCTACATTACCAGTATGCTTTAGCAACTATTCCCACTGTAATTAGTGCTATTATTACAAAAAATTTGATGTGGATTGTTATTGTTGGTATGGTAGCAATGGCACTTATTCGATTATTTTTAATTTATCCGGAATAAAAATTTAGCGTAAGATCGGGTTTATTAAACAAAGATTAAGAAGGTTATTAACCAGTGCAATTACTTAGAACGTTAACAGTAAATAAATTCAACCAAGCTATAATAAATGGGGTACAGGATGATGTTGTCGCTACAGAAGTTGCGGTAGCGCTAGTCTATAATGGTATTTCACATGCTGTCATGATGGTGACGCCTAAAGATTTAGAGTACTTTGCAATTGGTTTTACCCTCAGTGAAAATATCATAGAATCGGTTAATGACATTTATGGTATCGATATCGAAGAGAATGATAACGGAATAACGATTAATATTGAGCTGTCAACACGTCGTTTTATGGCGCTAAAGCAGAAAAGACGTAATTTGGTAGGTCGTACGGGATGTGGTATTTGTGGTCGTGAACAACTCAATGAAGTTTACCAATCATTAACTGGTTTACCATTAACAATACAAATCGTGTTAGATGATTTTCAACAAAGCCTATCACTTTTAAAATCAGTCCAGCTTGTTGGCGCTGAAACCGGTTGTACACATGCGGCAGTCTGGTTAGATGATAAAGGACATTTTATTGCTGGATTTGAAGATATCGGTCGCCATGTGGCGCTTGATAAATTATTGGGTTTTCGTGCCAAACAGCAGCAACAGCAAGGGGTAATTATTGTTTCTAGTCGAGCAAGTTATGAGATGGTCCAAAAAGCAGCAAAATGTGGTGTAGAAATCATGTTTGCAGTGTCAGCAGCCACGTCTCTAGCGGTAGAAGCAGCTCAACAATGTGGTTTAACATTAATCGGGTTTTTTAAAGGAGATAAAGGGGTCATTTATTCAGGAGAACACAGGATTAAGGCATAGCACAGATCTATTTTGAAATGGTATCAAGATGATATTTTTAGAAGCTAGTGATTTAGCTAGTTAGTTAATCAATTTCTATGATTTTATAATGATATTGATATTTCATTGTCAATTTACCCGCCCTAAAATATTCTCGTAACGTAATTAGCGAAAAAGTATTGATCTATTTTAGTAAAGCTAATCTTATTTTATCTAATATTAATTATTTATCACTTAGCGAGCGTTAAAAGGTACCATAAGATACCTTTTATTGACAGAAACTAATTATTGCTATCAAAATTAATAAAACTTATTGAATCACTTCTTAGTGCCTGTTATACGGCACCATTCATCCAGAGTGATAATAGGATCGAGTTGAAAGTGTGTTTGATAAGCTTGATAAACACTATCTGATTGGCTTGCTAATATGCCTGATAGACCTAACCAACCGTTAGACTTAACTAAAATTTGAATATTAGGTTCAAGCTCTTTTAATGGACCAGCTAAAATATTTGCTACAACTACATCAGCAACGAGATTGTTAGGTAAATCTTTGGCTAAATAAAGCGATAATTTTTCACTGACATGATTGCGTGCGGCATTGTCTCGACTAGCTTGTAAGGCTTGTGGATCAATATCCACACCAATTGCTGCTTTGGCGCCTAACTTTAACGCGGCAATCGCTAAAATACCTGAACCACAACCGTAATCAATGACCGTTTTATCTTGTAAATCTAAACTATCAAACCATTGTAAACATAAAGAGGTTGTTGGATGGGTACCGGTACCGAAGGCTAAACCTGGATCAAGCATGACATTGACGGCATTAGGATCAGGTACTTCTCGCCAACTTGGACAAATCCAAAGTCGTTGACCAAATTGCATAGGGTGAAAGTTATCCATCCATTCACGTTCCCAATCTTTATCTTCCAATTGTTCAATTTTATAATTTACTTCCTGAGTGAAAATTGGCGATGTTTGTAAAAAGTTCACTAAGCTATTGGTATCTATATCTGCCTCGTATAAGCCAACGACATCGGTATTACCCCATAGACGGGTTTCCCCAGGAAGAGGCTCAAATACCGGATTATCATAGGTATCTTGAAATGTAACAGAAACAGCACCACTTGCTTCAAGTAGATCGCTAAATTGTTCAGCGAGCACATTGGTGGTATTAATTTTTATTTGAATCCAAGGCATAATAATCCTTATTATGTAAAGTGTTGCCAAATTTATTGGCGATTATAAATACGATAAGCCCTAACAGTAATGTCGGTACAATGGGTTGGAAGTCAAATATCTTAATGTTATATGATATCAACAAAATGTATGTCGCTGCACCAATAATCATTGAGGATAAAGCACCGCATGCATTAGCTTTTTTCCAATATAATCCCAAGACTAATGGCCATAGAAATACTGCTTCAAGCCCTCCAAATGCTAATAAATTTAACCAAATCACCATATCTGGTGGGTTCCATGCAGCAATTATTAATAGTGCACCAAATATAAAGGTAATCAGGACGGATGCCCGTGTTAAAGCTTTATCATTTTTTTTAGCTTCTGGTTTAATGGATAAGAAAAGGTCTTTAATTAAAACAGATGAAACTTGTAATAATTGAGCATTAATCGTTGACATAATGGCGGCTAAGGGTGCAGCTAAAAAGATACCAGCCATAACAGGCGGTAAAACAGTGACAATTAAATTGGGTACGACCTGATCCGGAATCGACAAGTCAGGTAAAATGGCCCGTCCTAATGCGCCAGATAAATGCATAGTAAACATAATAACAGTAACAATGATAGTTCCTAAAATTATGCCACGATGTACCGCTTGACTATCTTTATAAGCCATACAGCGAACAGCCGTATGCGGTAATCCAACCACACCAAAACAGACCAAGATCCAAAATGATGCCATAAAAGGAAAATCCATAAAATTGTCAGGACCTTGTGGTGTCATTAAGGCTGGATCTATTTGTCTAATGGTCTCCATCATATGATTCACTCCACCGCCGGCATAGATTATCGCAGCCAACAATAAAATGGCGCCAATCAGCATTACCATCCCCTGGAAGGCATCATTTAAAATACCCGCTCGAAAACCGCCAAAGGCAGTATAAACAACGGTTCCAATACCAAAAATTAATAAACCATAATTATACGGAATACCAACAGAAGACTCTAATAAGCGAGCCCCACCAATAAATTGTACGGTCATGGCACCAATAAAGGCTACGACAATGGCGATACTGGCTAACCAAATAATTAAACGATTTTTATAATGCGCATAAAGCATGTCGCTTAAGGTAATGGCATTATATTTACGCGCGAGTATAGCAAACTTTTTGCCTAAAATGCCTAATGATAGAAGTACCGTAGGGACTTGTATCATAGACAGTAACACCCAACCTAAACCAAATTTATAAGCTGCGCCAGGTCCTCCAATGAATGAACTGGCACTAATATACGTTGCTGCCAGCGTCATTGCCAATAGGAAGCCACCCATGGTACGGTTACCTATAAAGTAATCAGTGAATTGATCACTTTGTTTACGTTTAAGATAAGCATAGCCAGAAATGGCAAAGACAAATACTAAGTAAAGCACCAAGGGTATAATGATATCAGTATGCATAATTAAGGTTTACTCATCAACGGTTAAATCATTTGGTTTATTTTCAAGAGAGATGTTTTTAAATTGCGTTTTTACGACGATATAACACAAAGCAATGAAACCAATAGGCGTAAAAATACATGAAACTTCAAACCAAGCAGGAAAGCCAAATAACCCTTGTTTATTACTCAGAAAATAAGCAGATAAAATCCAACTTACCATATAAAATAGGGTAATATATAACGATAATCTAGCTTCTTTGTTTGCTTGTAAGTAACGTTTATCTGTCATAATAGCGATGGTCTTATAAAAAAAGACTAGAGTAAAATAATCCCGGTAAATAAGCAAGCCTATTTACTTCGCTTTAAGTTGGGTTAGTTATTGGATATTAAGCCATTTTTGTTAAAGGGAATACCGAATAATCATTTTCATTCACAAATTTTAAAAGGTCTTTTAATTGCAACGTTTTAATTTAATTATCTAATTACAAAACTGCCATTTTGTTAGATGATATTAATCTAATTAATAAATATTTATTAACTTGATTAGATCGCTTTAAACCTTAGTCAGACGGTTGATTAAAGTAACCATTGCCAATAAGTAAACACCATAATGCTCATAAAAATAGCAGAAACAATACTCATTATTATCCCAGTTATGATCATCTCTCTAGGTTTAATATAACCACTGCCCAAAATGATCATGTTAGGCATGTTATTAACCGGTAGAATATATTGATGTAGCATATTAATACCGATAATCATACTAAAAATCAGTGAATTCGTGTAATTATGCATAGCAAAAGTGATAACAATTGGCATTAGTGCTGTCGTTTTAGGTCCGCCACCAGTAAATATCAATTGTAAAACAGTGATAAACCAAATAATTGCTACCAATTGCCATTCAATGGTTAGATCAGCTAATGGAGAAAATGCCATTGCAGCTATCCATTTTGCCGCTCCGGTATTCACGAGGGCCATTCCCATTGATAATCCTGCACCATAGAGAATAAATACACTCCAAGGGATATGTGATTGTGCTTGTTTCCATGTTATCGCACCAATCGTAGGCCACAATAGCGCGATACTACTAGCAAGACCAACGACTAAAATAGGAGTATTATGAAGGGAATCTGTTGCCCATAACACTAGCGTCAATACAAAAACGATTAAAGTATATAATTCTTTGCGCGTCAGTTTACCTAACGCTTGGATTTCGTGTTCGATGTATGTCTTAGCATTTTGTGAATTTAGTGACTCAGGTCGCCAGATCATAGTGATTAACATTATCGAAATAATGGATAACGCTAAAGATGGTAAACCCGCTACTTTAAACCACAAAGTCCAACTAATTGTAATATCGAGATTTTTCTCAATAAGTCCCGCTGTAATTGGATTGGCTGCATGCGCGGTGATAACCGCCATACTCATCATTGTGCCACTAATTGAGACAATCAAAAGTATCGCTTTAATTGCATTACTTTTACCGGGTTTACAGTTAAAGGCACTGGCAATACCCATCACAATTGGCAACATTAATAATACTCTAGCAGTAATTGAAGGAACTAAAAAAGTCAATATCAGCATGACGGCAGCAACTGACCAGCATATTCGGATGACTTTGCCATCTGAATAATTTAAAAGAATAAGTGCAATGCGTTTGGATAAACCACTCTTATCCATTGATGTTGCCATGATAAATCCAATCACAATTAACCACAAAGCTGAATTAGAATAGCCAATTAAAGCACCTTGAATTGTAGTGGCATGTAATAAACATAATAATAACAATACCATAAAACCGCTTATGACATCTTCTAATGCTGCGGTAAGCCATATGATAATTGAAAATGCTGCTATAGCGAGGGTAGATTTAGCTTCATTGGATAAACCATCGATTTCAGGTAAAGCAAACCGAATACTAAATAGCACAATAAATGCTATTAATATTGATAATAGGTTATTTAGTTTCATTATTTATAGTGTAGCTTTATCAATTACAGCTTTTCATTTTAATTGAATATATTCATTAAGCCAAATCGAGAAGTAATAAATAAAAATTATTAATATTCAACTTGTTATAAGTAAAAGCACAGTTTATATAATTATTTTAATTGATTATGTGATAATTATTAGCTTATTTTATTAAGCGTCTTGGTTAAAATTAGCTATATTAAATAACAAACCGGTAACATCATAATTTACAAGGTTTTTATTCATATAACCAATTAATAATAAAATGTATGCAAATTGCATCTTTATGTTGATAAAAAAATAGGTATCGCTTTATGATAGGCGAGTATAAATTCCCATAAAATATAAACTAACAATTTTTATAACTTAAGCTTTAGCTATTAGGAGAAAAAATGTTTACTAAACAAATGACAATAGCCGATTATGACAAAGATCTTTGGGATGCGATTCAAGGAGAAAACCGACGCCAAGAAGAGCATATCGAATTAATTGCCTCCGAAAATTATACTAGTCCTCGGGTAATGCAAGCACAAGGCTCACAATTGACAAACAAATATGCCGAAGGCTATCCAGGAAAACGTTATTACGGCGGTTGTGAGTTTGTAGATGTAGTTGAACAATTAGCCATTGATCGAGCTAAAGCATTGTTTGGTGCAGACTATGCCAATGTTCAACCGCATTCCGGTTCTCAAGCTAATTTTGCCGTATATACTGCGTTATTAAAACCAGGTGATACCGTTTTAGGAATGAATTTATCTGAAGGTGGTCATTTAACGCATGGTGCACCAGTGAGTTTCTCAGGTAAGCTTTATCATATTGTTGCTTATGGTGTAGACGAAACTGGTCATATTGATTATGATGAGATGGCTAAAATTGCTCAAAAAAGTCAACCGAAAATGATTATTGGTGGTTTTTCGGCTTATTCAGGTATTGTTGATTGGAAAAGAATGCGTGAAATAGCTGATAGTATGGGCGCATATTTATTTGTTGATATGGCACATGTTGCCGGATTAGTTGCTGCGGGAGTCTATCCAAATCCAATTCCATTTGCTCATGTTGTGACGACGACTACACATAAAACATTAGGTGGTCCACGAGGTGGATTAATTTTAGCAAAAGATGGTGATGAAGAGTTATATAAAAAACTTAATTCAGCAGTATTCCCGGGTGCTCAAGGTGGGCCATTAATGCATGTGATTGCAGCTAAAGCAGTGGCCTTAAAGGAAGCAATGGAACCTGAATATAAACACTATCAACATCAAGTGGTTAAAAATGCCCAAACCATGGTTAATGAAATTATAAAACGCGGTTATAAAGTGGTTTCAGGTGAAACCCAAAATCATTTGTTTTTAATTGATTTAGTTGATAAAAATATTACCGGCAAAGAGGCCGATGCTGCATTAGGTCGTGCTAATATTACCGTAAATAAAAATAGTGTACCCAAAGACCCGAAAAGTCCATTTATTACATCCGGTATTCGTTTGGGAACACCAGCTATGACTCGCCGAGGTTTTAAAGAAGAGCAGGCTAAACAGCTAGCAAACTGGATTTGTGATGTATTAGATCATATTACTGATGAACAAGTCATCGCCAATGTTAAGTCGCAAGTATTAGCACTTTGTCAACGATTTCCTGTTTACGAAAAATAACCTTTTTTTGTTTATTTGATACAATTGCTTATTAGTGCGCTGTTTTGGCGCACTTTTTAAAATGACAATATGATTGGTATTTGCGTAAAATATAATACTAGATACCATTATTTTAATGGTAGTTTTCGTCATCATTACAAAGGTATTTATCAATGAGCAATGAGATTGAATTAAAATTCGAAATTGAGCAGGCAACGATTAAACCCATTAGTCAGTTTTTTGAATCGTTGATGATTTTGCAACACGATACCTATCACTTAGAAAATACCTATTATGACACCCCCGATAATTATCTTAAATCTCATCATAGCAGCATCAGAGTACGCGGAATACAAACGCATTCGCAAACTAAACAATATGAAATAACGGTTAAATCATCAGGTCATGCCATTGCTGGATTACATCAACGTTTAGAATATAATGCTAATTTACCCAATAAAACGTTAGATCTGTCTGTATTACCTCAAGATATTTTACCTAAAACAGTCGATTTAGATAGTTTAGCGAAGCAATTGCAAGCACAATTTACTACCAATTTTACTCGTCGTATGTGGTTAGTCGCATTTAACCAAAGTAAGATTGAGATTGCACTAGATTGTGGATCAATCACTATTCCTAACGGTCATCAAATTCCTATACAGGAAATTGAATTAGAGCTTAAAACAGGTAATTCTATTGATTTGATTACCTTTGCTTTGCAAATAAGTCAGTTTAGAATTCATCTTTTTTCGCAAAGTAAAGCGGCACGTGGGTACCGTTTATTGAAACGTCAATCAATCGGCAAAATGAATACGATCTCTTTAGATCATCTACAGGTCAATTCCGCATTGACAAAACTATTAAAATTTTGGCAAACCAATGAAGAGTACGCTTTAACCAATCATGATTTGATAATTTATCAATATACTTTATCGCAGGTAAATGCACATTTAACCAAGATATTATCAAGCATTGAAGGGGTAGAAACAAAGCAAGAATTAAAGAGAATCTTTAATCAATGGTCGTTACAAGTACTATCAATAAAAAACATCGAATTGTTTGCTTACAGTGAAATAAATAACCAATTAAAATTATGGTTGATTCGTTTATTATTAACATTATCCGATCAATAATAAAGTTTACCCATTAGCGATAATTGTGTTGGGCGATTAGTTTAAAATATTTATTTTAATTTTTTATAAATTATTAACCGTCCTTAACTCGAAATTTTAAAACAACAGGGTGGAATTATGTCAGATTCAGTCTCACAAAAACAAAATGTTATCAATAAGTTGGATAAATGCGATGCAAATCTGGTTAACCGCCACCTTGATATATTATGGCAAAGTGATTTTTTAATCGAATCATTTTATCGCTTTCCTGATTGGTTGATTGCTATCGATACGCGACCACCCCAGGGCTTAGATTATCAATATTATACCGATTGGCTAAATCAAAGAATCGCTAATGTAACATCGGAAGAACAATTACTCAGCGTGTTACGCCAATTCAGGCGAAAAATATTAGTTATGATTTGTTGGTCTCAAATAACCCAAACCAGCTCTACTGAACAAACATTGACTCAATTAAGCACTTTAGCAGAGACACTTATCCTTGCTGCTCGTGATTGGTTATATCAATTAAGCTGCCAAGAATGGGGTACGCCATATGATCATCAAGGACATCCACAGCCATTAATCATACTTGGTATGGGAAAATTGGGTGGTGGTGAACTAAATTTTTCCTCGGATATTGATTTAATTTTTACCTATCCGCAACATGGGGTGACTTTAGGGGGGCGACGGGAATTAGATAATGCTATTTTTTTTACCCGACTTGGTCAACGACTCATTAAAACACTCGATCAAATTACTCAAGATGGGTTTGTGTATCGTGTCGACATGCGCTTACGCCCTTTAGGGGAAGGAGGGCCTTTAGTCATTAGCTTTTCATCAATGGAAGATTATTATCAAGAACAAGGCCGCGATTGGGAACGCTATGCCATGGTTAAAGCAAAAGTTCTAGGTGATCAACATGATCCTTATGTGAAAGAGCTTTATCAAATGCTAAAACCTTTTATTTATCGGCGTTATATTGATTTCAGTGTTCTACAATCATTGCGAAACATGAAAAGCATGATTGAACGTGAAGTTCGTCGTCGAGGACTTGAAAATAATATTAAATTAGGCGCAGGTGGGATTCGAGAGGTTGAATTTATTGTTCAGGTATTTCAATTAATTCGTGGTGGTCGAGTCGTAGCATTACAAACACGTTCATTATTAGATGCGTTAAAAGTTATTAAGCAGGAAAATTATTTATCAAAAGTTGAAGTCACCACATTGCACGATAATTATCTGTTTTTAAGACGCTGCGAAAACCTCTTACAAGCTATTAATGATGAACAAACACAAACATTACCGAATGATAAATTGAATCAAGCCCGTATTGCTATCGGAATGGGGTTTACCACATGGGATGATTTTTATCAAACTATTCAAGCACGCATGTTGGCGAATCGCATTATCTTTAATAATCTTATTGGTAGCGATGAAGCTGAACAATCGCAAGATGATCGTGAAGAAATATTTTCGGAATTATGGGATATTGATTTAGATATTGCTGATATTAAAGCGGTATTACCAAATTTGGCTAATGAGGAAGAATATCAAACGCTGTATCAGCAAATCATTCAGTTTAGAAAAGATATTAGTAAACGAACTATTGGGGTTAGGGGAAGAGACATTCTAGATCAACTCATGCCGAGAGTTTTTGCGTTAGTTTGCCAGATGCCTAATCGTTTAACTGTTTTACCACGGATTTTTCACTTATTAGTTAATATTGTAAGCCGTACCACCTATTTGGAGTTATTAGTTGAATATTCAAATGCCTTACAGCAGTTAATCCGTTTATGTGCTGCGTCACCAATGATTAGCGATCAGCTGATGCGTTATCCATTATTGCTCGATGAATTGATCGATTTCAATGCCCTTTATCAAACGGTTCCGTTTGAAGCTTATAAAAGTGAGTTATATCAATATTTATTGCGTGTACCGACTGATGATGAAGAACAACAAGTAGAAGCATTACGTCAATTCAAACAAATGCAATTATTACACATTGCAGCAGCAGATGTGGCGCAGTTACTTCCTACAATGAAAGTAAGTGATCACTTGACCTATCTGGCAGAAGCAATGCTCGATTTTGTCGTACAAATTGCTTGGAATCAGTTGGTAAAACGTTATGGACGACCTGATTATTTGACCGATGATACACATAAAGGTTTAGTGGTTATAGGTTATGGAAAATTAGGTGGGTTAGAGTTAGGTTATGGCTCCGATTTGGATTTAGTTTTTTTACATGATTGCCCAGCAAGTAGTGTGACAACTGGTGATAAAGTCATTGATAGTCGTCAATTTTATTTACGCTTGGTGCAACGGATTATCTACTTGTTTAATATTCGGACTAACTCAGGTATTTTGTATGAAGTTGATGTCCGATTACGGCCGCAAGGTGATGCAGGGTTATTAGCCTGCACATTAGATTCGTTTGCCGACTATCAAAATAATGATGCTTGGACATGGGAACATCAAGCTTTGGTTAGATCACGTGTGGTTTATGGAGAACCGGATTTAAATGCGAAATTTAATCAGATCCGTCGGCAAGTGTTAAGTAAACAACGAGATCCACAACAGTTGAAAATGGCCGTCCGCGAAATGCGAGAAAAAATGCGTGCCCATCTAAGCCAACATGATGGTCTATTTAATATTAAAGTTGATGAAGGTGGAATTGGTGACATTGAATTTATTTCACAATATTTAGTTTTAAATTACGCCTTTACTTACCCCGAAATGACTATTTGGAGTGATAATGTACGTATCCTAGCAGCGGCCGCACAACATCAGCTTATGTCAAGTGATGAAGCAAATACATTAACCGAAATTTATATTAAAATGCGTAATGAAATCCATGGATTATCATTACAATTATTATCCAGTAAGGTTGCCAATACAGAATTTGTTTTTGAACGGGATTACGTGAAAAATAGTTGGCAAAAATGGTTAATTTAGTGATATAGGCAATTAATTTATTAGGTTAAGTAATAATAAACGATGTTAAAAAAATATATAAGTTTTTTTATTTTTGTAAGGAAATTAAAACCAAAAAATAATAATTAATTTAGGAATGAGTATGCGAATTATATTTTTAGTCTGTTGTATTTTAATGTTGTCGGCATGCATTTCTTCTCGTCAAGCTGAGCAAGCTTATAAAAAGGGTAATTATTTAAAGAGTATTGATTTAATTGCTGCTTTTGTTGAAGAAAAAGGTGAAGCAAAACTTGATGCTAATGATTTAACTCGTTTTAGGCAAATAGTGGGTGATGTAGCAGCGCATTATGAAAATGCTTTATTAAGTGCAGATCGAACCAATTATGGTAGCCGAATTCAAAGTTATGAAGCATTGCTAAAGATGAAAGTGAGGCTGAGTGAACGCTTTTTTAGTCAACAAATCTCATTTTTTAATAATAAATACAGTATTATCGGTTTAAGAAAAGCCATAGCGGAAGAATATTATTCATGGGGTAATGCCGTCACGTGTCAATCTAGTGCGTGTTATGCTATGCGGGCTGAAAAATATCAAAAAGGGTCAGAGTATTATAAATACCGCGATATTGAAACATTACATCAGCAAGCGAACAACCAATATATGCAAGTTGCGGCACAGGAATTTTATGAATTAGGTAAATATTATGCTGATTCAGGATCATTTCAACTTGCCGCTGAAAAATTTGCAGCTGCAAGTAAAGTTTATAAACCTCTCGGTAAATATAAAGATAGTGATCAATTATTTGTCGTTTATGACAAAAAATATCGAACAAAAGAAGCTAAAGAACACTTTCAACAAGCTCAAGCGATCATAGCCAAGGCTAATAGCCGTTACGATTACCGAAAAATTGCTAAATTGTTTCAATATGCTGCTGAAATATACCAACCTTATGGTGATTACCAAAATGCTAGAGCTTTAGCAAAACAATATCAGCAGAAAGGGATTATCAAAGTTTATGTTAGTTCTGGATATCAAAGTTTGGCTTCAAATAGTTTTTTTAATGACTATTATCAATTTGTTTATACCCCTTCTCAAGCTGATGTTGTGATTAATATCGAATCTAGAAGTCATTATCAAAATACTTCGCCCCCGCTCCATATTACCAGTATGAATGAAAATCTAATTGAAAAAACCATACATGTTACGAACGCAAATGGAGACATTGAAAAAAAAGACATCTATAAAACCTACTATTTCAATTTGGAAACGCAAACCTATTCGAATGAATTACAAATCAACATGAATATTAATGTTAATGGCTTATATATTTATCACGATAGCCAAATTTTTATTAGCCGATCAATGATGAATAAGTATAATTATACGGGTGATGTACCAGCTAAATATCATAATTATACCAGTGGTGAATATTTAACTCATGAGCAATTGTATCAGCAGGGATTAAAGCAAGCTGAAAATTATTTAGCAAACATATTAACCGAGATTCATCGTTATACTGATCAGTTATAAAATAGTGATCAAATTGACGTTTTTCTATATAAATTCGCGGAATTAAGTGTTGTTTCGCATATAAATTGTTATTTTATTTATAATAATGCTAAAATAGCCATTTTTTCGTACTAATATTAAGAATAATTCGCATTCATTATTAGATGTGATAATTAATATTCTTTAGGAATTTATAAAATGGTTACAGCTCTACTTACGCTTGATCAGCTTGCTTATGGTAAGCAAGCCGTGATAGTTAAGTTACTTCCACAATCAACACCTTTTCGCCGTAAATTATTAGCAATGGGTATTACGCCAGGTTGTAAAGTTTTAGTAGTACGCTCGGCACCATTAGGCGATCCACTCGAAATTGAAATGCGGGGATTTTTTCTTAGTCTACGTCGTAAAGAAGCAGCAGCAATTGTGGTAAAGGAACTGAGTTAATGAATATCGCATTAATTGGCAATCCCAACTGTGGTAAAACAACGTTATTTAATTTATTAACAGGCGCCACACAGCGGGTAGGTAATTGGCCAGGGGTCACGGTTGAACGTAAAACAGGTATTTTTCATTATCACCAACAGCAATACACGATTATTGATTTACCTGGTACTTACGCAATTGATAGTAACAGTCAAACCACCTCACAAGATGAGATGATAACTCGTGATTATGTATTATCCTCATCTAATGATGTGATTATTAATATCATTGATGCAACCAATTTACAGCGAAGTTTGTATTTAACTTATCAGCTTATTGATTTAAACAAGCCCATTATTGTTGTTTTAAATATGATTGATGCGCTAGATGCTCTTGGTGAGCATATCAATGAAGCAGAATTAACAAAATTAATAGGCTGTCCAGTAGTCGCTATTTCTGCCAGTAAAAAACAGGGCTTAAAATCTCTGTATCAAGCGATTGAAAATTATGTTCAATCCCCCGATCATCATTACTCAGCAGTTGCCACCTTAGCGCCAGTGCAGGAAACTATTCTGACTAATTTTCTAACGATGTGCCCAGAATCAAGCCAATTCATGCATCTGAATCGTTGGCAATTATTAGAAGTCATGATCGATCATCGTGATATGAGATTAAATCAGGAAGAATTAGCCGCTATTGATCATTGTCGACATGAATTAGCTCGATGGTGTGATAATGAAGTTGATGTTGCTTTGGCAAGTAGTCGTTATGAAATTATTGACCAAGTTTGTAAAACCGTCATTGATACACCTCGTGAAGCAAGTATCTCTTTGTCGGCAAAGATCGATAAAATAGTGTTAGGTCGTATCACCGGAGTTCCGTGTTTTTTAGTAATCCTATATTTCATGTTTATGATTGCTGTTAAATTCGGTTCCGTTTTCATTGATTTTTTTGATGGCTTATTTGCAGCAATATTTGTCGATGGCTTGAGCCAGCTTTTAGCAAGCTTAGGAGCGTCAGAGGGGTTAATTGTTATTTTAGCCAATGGTATTGGTAGTGGTATTCAAACTGTTGCCAGTTTTATACCAGTAATCGCAGCAATGTTCTTCTGTTTGTCCTTTCTAGAAGATTCAGGTTATTTAGCGCGTGCTGCGATGGTCGTTGATCGCGGTATGCGAGTAATTGGCCTACCAGGTAAAGCATTTGTTCCCATGCTAGTTGGTTTTGGTTGTGGCGTGCCGGCAATTATGGGAACGCGAACCTTAGAAAATACACGTGATAGGATCATGTCAATTTGTATGATTCCTTTTATGTCATGTAATGCACGTTTACCGGTATATGTGTTATTGGCAGTGATTTTTTTTCCTAATCATGCCGCTTCAGTCGTTTTAATCTTATATTTACTGGGGATTTTAGTTGCTATTATTACCGGATTTGTACTTAAGTTTACCTTGTTAAAAGGTGAAATTACGCCATTTATCATGGAACTGCCGGTTTATCGCATACCTACTTTAAAAAGTATGTTGCATTTAACTTGGCAGCGCTTAAAAAGTTTTATCTTGCGAGCTGGCAAGGCGATTGTTTTAATGGTGACTGTATTAAGTATTCTTAATTCGTTAAGCACAAACGGAACATTTGGTAACGAAAATTCAGCGCACTCTTTACTGGCTGTGGTCAGTCAAAAATTGACGCCGGTTTTTGCGCCAATGGGGGTGAGTGAACAAAATTGGCCAGCAACTGTCGGTATCTTTACCGGAATTTTTGCTAAAGAATCGGTTATTGCTTCGCTTAATTCTTTATATGCTATTGAAGGAAGTAAAAATCCCCACGATGAAACAGCTGGCAATGTATTGGATGACATCAAGGCAGCATGCTTAACCATACCCAACAATTTAGCTGAACTGGCTGATTCATTTCTTGATCCTATTGGATTATCTCAAGCCCAGCAAGATATTACTAGCGTGCAAGATGAATTTGCAATGGATGATCATACTATTAGTACAATCAGCTCATCCTTTGGTTCTCAGCCTGCTGCAATGGCATATTTAATTTTTATCTTGCTCTATACTCCGTGTGTAGCAGCATTAGGCGCGGTTTACCGAGAAGCAGGAACTCGATGGATGTTCTTTGTTGCGTTGTGGACATTTTTCATTGCTTGGTTGTGTGCTACGGGCTATTATCAGTTTAATTTATTAACAGTTTCGAAATATGCCATTTATTGGTTGCTTGGACTCGCGTTTTTATTCATTATCATTGTAGGTTTGATGAAATTTCTTGGTCGCTTTACGATTTTTACTTCATCCCTGTTAAAGAACGCTTCATCTAAATGTAATGATACAAATCATTGCTGTTGATCTTTTTGTTTTTTTAATTAACTTTTATATAAGATAAAACATAATATTCGGTTATGTTTTATCGAAAGAGATATTGCTGATGTTAATGACTGATATTTACCAGTATATTGAATTAAAAGGTAGAGTGAGTTTATTAGATTTATCTCGCCATTTTCACATTAAAGAAAGCGCACTGATACAAATGTTGGATTTTTGGGTCAAAAAGGGGAAACTGACGGCTACAAATCTGACGACATCAGTTTGTGTTGGTAATAAAACATGTGCAGATTGCCATAGCTGTAGTGAGAGTGCATTTCTATTTTATATGCGAAATCATTAAGCATCTTATATGATAATAAATGCAGCATATTTTTAATAACCCATTATAGGAAATATATTGATTCTAAAGAAAATTATCTGCTATTTTAATCCCGTATTTAATGAAATAGAATGGTAAAATTAAGATTTGGTTTCTTATTTATAAATGTTTTAAGCGGTTGTAACGTATTGGATAAAATATAAATTTTTAAATAATGATGAATTTAATTATTTTTATCGGATGATAAAAGATAACATTAAAGGAAATCAGACTAAAACTGTCTCAAAATATCATAAGATAATCATTTCGTTCATTATATGTTATAAACTCATTATTTTGCTTATTAATCAATTTATAGTTATCCAATATTGTTTTCCAATGTAATATAGTCAAAACGGTTTTAAAGGGATTAACAAAGTGATTCATAGAATAAAAGCATCTATTATTAATATTTTATTTTCCTTTTTCATTTTATTAGTTTTGGTAAGTTATTCTTATGCCGAGATAAGTAAAAATCGATCTCATTTTGATTGTTTTCTTGTTCCATCTGAATCACACATAAAACACGCTAATTTTGCTGATCATTATCTAATTAAAACATATGGATGTGGTGGTGGAGCAATTTGTGGTGAGATAAAAAATTTATTAACAAACCAAGTTATTGGTTTACCAAATGCTTATTTAATTGAGGATGAGAATGGACAAAATGAATTTTCAATTGACTATCGTTTAAATAGTAGCTTGGTAATTATTTCTGGTATTGCTGCTGATCCTAATGAGGATGAAGAAGGTTATGCAAAACGGTATTATCATTTTATTGATGACAAACTGCAATTAATCTCTTTAGCAACGTTTACCTATCGTTGTGAATGATATTAAAAATTTTAACAGCTTACCCAAATAAATAATAAAAAACATAAAAATTCATTATCAATAATTTTGATTAAATATTTAATTTGAACGTGATATCTCTATGTATTTTTACAACAGGTAAGTATTTACCATTTTAATAAATTCTTTTTGTTGCCTAATGATTAGCTCATTATGCTTTTACGAGATGTCTTTCGTAATGTTTCAGGTTATTAAAGCAACTAATATAGGTTTTATTTTAATCAAACAAGGTGCTAAGTAATTGCAAAACAATTTTAATATGATTCGTTTATTTATCAATTAATTAAGATATCATGTGAATTATTATTGTGCTAATTTCGGTTTGTTTTTGTCCATTTTCGTTTATAAAATACTTGATCGGGATTTTTTTATCTTTATTATCGTTTATGTGCAATGTTGCATGAAATTGAGAACATCTCATGGTATTTAAGATAATCAAAATCATTTTAAAATTCCTTTTTCAGGTTCAAGTTAAAGGTAATCTTAATCATTTCAATAACGAAAAAATTCTTATTACTTCAAATCATGTTTCTTTTCTGGATGGTATTTTATTAGGGGTATTTTTGCCGGTACGTCCAGTTTTTGCAATTTATTCTGGTTATATTGATCATTGGTTGGTGAAATTGGCAAAACGTTTTGTCGATTTTGTGCCAATGGATCCGACTAAACCTATGGCAATAAAAAAATTAGTACGAGAAATCGCTAAAGGTCGGCCTATTGTTGTTTTTCCAGAAGGTCGAATCACCATTACCGGTTCGCTAATGAAAATTTATGATGGTGCTGCTTTTGTTGCGGCAAAATCAAATGCGACTATTGTTCCGGTTTGGATTGAAGGCGCTGAATTTACACTTACCAGTCGCTTAAAGGGGGTGTTTAAACGCCGTTTATTTCCTAAAATTATCATTCATGTATTAGAACCGAAACATATTGCTATGCCAGATGTTGCTAAAGCAAGTGAACGTCGTTATATCGCCGGTGAAAAATTACATCAGATTATGATGGAAGCCAGGATGGAAAGTCGGCCTAAATTAACGCTATTTAATGCCTTTTTAGAGGCCCAAGCACGATATGGGGCAAGTTCTTATGTGATGCAAGATCCAACCACTAAGCAATTATCATACCGTAAATTATTACAACAAACATTAGGGATGAGTTGCATTATTGAAAAAATTAGCCAAAAAAACGAAAGAGTTGGCGTCTTATTACCTAATGCAGTGATTAGTGTTTCGACAATTTTAGCATTATCATTAAAGCATCGTATTCCGGCCATGTTAAATTATACGGCAGGGGAAAAAGGTTTAAATTGTGCTGTTGAAGCGGCTGAAATTAAAACCATAATCACTTCCCGAAAATTTTTAATTAAAGGAAAAATCGACAATCTGCTTGAGGAAATCAAAGGTGTTAAATGGTATTTTCTTGAGGATTTAAAAGATTCATTAACTGTTTCAGATAAATTATGGGTAATTCTCCATCAATTTATTCCTCGTTTGCTCAAACGTTCCCAAGATTGTAATGATGAAGCGATAGTTTTATTTACCTCTGGTTCAGAAGGAAATCCCAAAGGTGTGGTGCATTCTCATGCTAGTTTACTGGCAAATGTTGAACAAATTCGTAGTGTGATTGATCCGATGCCAAGCGATCGTTTTATGTCGGCATTACCCTTATTTCATGCTTTTGGTCTCACAGCTGGATTGTTGTTACCGGTATTTTCAGGCAGTAAAACCTTTCTTTACCCTAATCCTTTACATTATAAAATGGTGCCCGAAATCATTTACGATCAAAACTGTACGGTATTATTTGGTACACCGACATTTTTAGCAAATTATGCTCGTTATGCTCACCCTTATGATTTTATGCGCTTACGTTATGTAGTAGCGGGTGCCGAAAAGTTGGCCGACAGTATCAAAGAAATTTGGAAAACTAAATTTGGTATTCGAATTCTGGAAGGTTATGGGGTTACGGAATGTGCGCCAGTTGTAGCCTTAAATGTGCCAATGGCTTACAAAGAAGGAACTGTTGGCCGACCTTTACCTGGTATTATCACCCGATTAATTAAAATCCTTGGCATTGAGCAAGGAGGGCGACTGCAATTACAAGGTCCTAACATCATGAAAGGATACTTATTAGTAGATAATCCTGGGCAGCTAGTCGTACCAACGGCAATTGATAATGATGGAAAGGTATGCCGTGGTTGGTATGATACGGGGGATATTGTTGATATTGATAATAACGGTTTTATATCAATTAAAGGACGATTAAAACGTTTTGCGAAAATTGCAGGTGAAATGGTGTCGCTGGAAAGTGTTGAAGCGATTGCAAAAGCAGTGGATGCAACCGCAATGCATGGCGCAACGATTAAACATGATTCAGCAAAAGGTGAGGCAATCGTTTTATTTACTACATCAGAAAATTTATCCCGAGAAAAACTATCCCAAGCTGCGCAAACGTTGGGTATTCCTGCTATAGCAGTACCTCGTGATATTCGGATCATCAAACAATTACCACTACTTGGAACGGGCAAGATTGATTTTGTTACGTTACAAAAAATGATAGAAGTTAATTAAGATATTTTAATCTAATCTCAATATTAGTCGTTATGTCGTGTTAGCATGACGGCTAATTAGGAGTGGTTATGACTAATCAAAAATTATTAACCCGTGGTATGGTTGCGACGTTATTGGCGCAATTTTTCTCAGCATTTAGTGATAATGCATTACTTTTTGCAATTCTCGCTTTATTGAAGCAACTACAATATCCTGATTGGAGTAAACCGGTTTTACAAATGGTTTTTGTCATTGCTTTTATTATAACAGCACCCTTTGTGGGGCAAATTGCCGATCGGTTTTCTAAGGGTCGTGTAATGCTAATAGCAAATAGTCTAAAATTTATGGGTGCAGCAATTATCTGCGTGGGGATAAATCCATTTATTGGTTATGTGATTGTCGGAATTGGAGCCGCCGGTTACTCTCCCGCTAAATATGGCATCTTAGGTGAATTAACGAGTGGTGATAATTTAGTAAAAGCAAATGGTTTAATTGAAGCTTCTACCATTGCCGCTATTTTGTTAGGTAGTGTTGCCGGTGGTTATATTGCCGATCTTAATGTCGTCGCTTCATTAATAACTTGTGTGATAGTTTTTGTCATTGCTATGATTGCTAATTTATTTATACCTAAACTCCCCGCAGCGAAAAAAGATACATCTTGGCATTTTTGGTATATGTTTAAAAATTTTATTGCTGGCGTTCAAAATTTATATAGTCAACCCTTAGCGAGAATGACTTTACTTGGAACCAGTTTATTTTGGGGCGCAGGTGTAACATTACGTTTTTTATTAATTGATTGGGTACCACTCGTTTTGGGAATCACAGATAATAAAACACCTACAATTCTCAATGCTGTTGTTTCAGTAGGAATTGTTTTGGGAGCCGGACTTGCGGCAAAATTCATTAGTCTTAATAATACCGTACGCTGTATTCCAGCAGGAATTTTAATGGGTATTGTTGTAACGTGTTTTAGTATTCAGTCAACCATGGTTACGTCTTATATTTTACTGGTTACTATCGGTATGTTTGGTGGATTTTTCCTGGTTCCGCTTAATGCATTATTACAACATTTAGGTAAACAAACAGTAGGGGCCGGAAGTGCGATTTCCGTACAAAATTTTAGTGAATATAGTTCAATGATGGTGATGTTAGGCGTTTACTCATTAACTGTGGCATTAGATATTTCGACGATTTGGATTGGTGCGTGCTTTGGGATATTATTTGCATTTGTGATTACTTTGCTATGGATTTGGCAAAACAAACAATAATTGTACATCGTTGTTGATACACAATTTTATCATAATAATCTCTGTTTATAGGTTTTTTTATGCCATATTTAGATTTATCCAAAATGGTAACGGAAAGTTGTAATTCAGTTAGCCAAAATATTGATCAACTTGCAACACTTGATATCTTAAAAGTGATTAATAATGAAGATAAAACAGTGGCCTTAGCAGTTGAAAAAGTCTTACCGTATATTGCTCAAGCGGTTGAACATATTGTGGCAACCTTTGCCAAACATGGTCGACTTATCTATATCGGTGCAGGCACTTCAGGTCGTTTAGGTATTTTAGATGCAAGTGAGTGTCCTCCTACTTATGGTACTTCACCTGAACAAGTGATCGGAATTATTGCCGGGGGGGCATCGGCTGTGTTTAAGGCAGTTGAAAACATTGAAGATAAACCAGAACAAGGCCAAGCTGATCTGCAATCGATTAATTTTAGTAATAATGATATTTTAGTTGGCATTGCTGCTAGTGGCAGAACGCCATACGTAATTGGTGCAATGAAATACGCAAAAAAACAAGGAGCAATGGTAATCAGCCTTTGCTGTAATCCCAATGCTCAAATGATTTCTTTAGCTGATATTGCTATTACACCAGTGGTAGGTGCTGAAGTTATTACAGGTTCATCACGAATGAAAGCCGGTACAGCACAAAAGATGGTTCTTAATATGTTAACGACAGCGAGTATGATCAAAATCGGTAAAGTTTTTGGTAATTTAATGGTTGATGTTGAAGCAACTAATGCCAAATTGGTTGAAAGACAAATCAATATTGTGATGCAAGCAACCGATTGTTCACGTGAGCAAGCGATTAAAGCCTTAGAACAATGTAAGCGACATTGCAAAACGGCAATTATTATGCTCTTAATGGATCTCGATGCATGCAATGCGAAATTATTATTAGATAGGCATAATGGGAAAGTCGTGAATGTTTTGGCAAATAAAAATGAGTCAATATCTTAATCGATTTGACCAGATAATTTTATTGAATATCTCAGCAAAAGCGATAAAGTGCATTGACTATTAGCTAATTTATCTCTATAATTCCGACCTCTTTTAGGTAATTAGGGTGGATTTTACATCTGCCAATTTAATAAAATTAGATTTAGGTATAAATCATCATGAAACGTACATTTCAACCATCAGTTTTAAAACGTAACCGTACTCATGGTTTTCGTGCTCGTATGGCTACTAAAAATGGTCGCCAAGTATTAGCTCGTCGTCGCGCTAAAGGTCGCGCTCGTTTAACAGTATCAAGCTAATATAAAGTTGAGTGATTAATCAACTCTCCTTTGAACGGGAGTTACGTTTGTTAACTCCCAACCATTTTAACCATGTTTTTAGTCAATCACTAAGAGTTGGCTCCCCTTATATCACTTTTGTGTTTAGAAAAAATGATATTGATCACCCTCGGTTAGGTTTTGCTATTGCAAAAAAACAAGTTAAACGAGCTCATGAACGAAATCGTTTAAAAAGAGTGGTTAGGGAAGATTTTCGATTGAAACAAAAACAAATTCCTGCTGTTGACATTGTGGTTATGGCTCGAACTGCTGCTGTAGCGTTAGATAATAAAGAAATTCGAACGATATTAGATAAATTATGGCAACGTCTCCTTTCCATTCAACAAAACAAAAGCTGAGTTTTATTTTATCGCAAATTAATTTATGCTTAGCAAATTGCTTTATAATACTTATTCGTTGTTATCAGCATTTTATCAGTCCGTTACTCGGACCACATTGTCGCTTTACTCCAACATGTTCTCAATATGCTATTATTGCATTTAAACGTTTTGGATTGGTAAAAGGAAGTTGGCTAACTTTGAAACGTGTATTAAAATGTCATCCTTTAAATGATGGTGGCGAAGATCCAGTTCCACCTAAATCGAACATGATAGAGAAAAAAACTAATGGCAGCTAAACGTAATATTTTACTTATTGCATTCCTCACTGTTTCTTTTTTAATTTGGCAAGCTTGGGAGCGGGATCATGCGCCAAAGCCAAAAATAGAAAATCAATTAACCGAACAAATAATAAACAATGATTCAGTTTCAGTGAATACGACCGCTAAAAGCATTACTATTAAATCTGATGTACTGTCTTTAAAAGTTAATACTTATGGCGGTGATGTGCAATCAGCCGAATTGTTAAAGTATGATCAATCTCTCGATTCTCATACACCATTCCAGTTACTAACAGCAAAACCGGATTTTGTTTATATCGCTGAAAGTGGTTTAACTGGTAATGATGGTCCTGATAATGCAAATAAAGCTTCACGACCGCTTTATCAAACTCAGCAAGATGAATATGTATTAGCTGATGGACAAAATGAATTGCGTGTTCCACTAACTTACGTTAAAGATGGCATCACATATACCAAAGTATATACTTTAAAACGCGGCGATTATGCCATTGATGTGAGTTATGAAATTAACAATCAAAGTGCGGCACCGATTGAAGTAGCTATGTATGGTCAATTGAAGCAAACCATAGACTTACCACATGATGCAGTATCTGAAGGTGGCAGTGGTTTAGGGCTAAGTGTTTTCCGTGGAGCAGCTTACTCTAGCTCAAGCACAAATTACAGCAAATATAGTTTTGATGATATCAAAGATGAAAACTTATCAATCAAAACGCAAACCGGTTGGATTGCGATGTTACAACACTATTTTGCTTCTGCTTGGATCCCAACCCAAGATCAAGAAAATCTACTTTATACACGAGCAACAAATAATAATACGCAAGCGACTGTTGGTTTTAGAGGGGAATATACCACTATAGCTAGTGGCGCTCAGCAAACCATAAAAGCGAAATTATGGCTAGGTCCTGAATTACAGAACGAACTTCAACAAACCGCGCAACATTTAGATTTAATCGTTGATTATGGGTGGTTATGGTTTTTATCGCAACCGCTATTCCATTTGTTAAAACTTATTCAAGGATTTGTTTCTAACTGGGGTGTTGCAATTATTATTATTACGTTTATTGTGCGTGGTATTTTATTCCCATTAACACGTACGCAATATCGTTCATTAGCAAAAATGAAGTTATTACAACCACGTTTACAAGCCTTGAAGGAACGTTATGGCGATGACCATAAAAAAGTCGGGCAGGAAACAATGGAGCTTTATCGTCAAGAAAAAGTGAACCCATTAGGTGGTTGTTTGCCTGTTATCATTCAAATGCCAATTTTCTTATCTTTATTTTATATGTTAGGTAATACGGTAGAATTACGTCATGCACCATTTATGTTATGGATTAATGATTTATCGGCACAAGATCCTTATTATATTCTGCCATTAATTATGGGATTGACTATGTATTTAATCCAAAAAATGTCACCGACAACGGTAACGGATCCAATGCAGCAGAAAATAATGACGTTTATGCCGGTTATTTTTACAGTGTTTTTCTTATGGTTCCCGTCCGGATTAGTTGTATACTATATTGTGAGTAATTTATTTACAATCGTACAACAAAGGATCATTTACTGGGAGCTCGAAAAGAAAGGGCTTCATGAGAGAAAGAAAAAATAGTAAATATTTAAGGCAGAGTGAATTCTGCCTTAATTTTTAGTGATTTAGTCTTATCATTTATAACCTACCGAAAAATAATGTAGGTTATGTTAACCATAATAAATATAAGAGATAATAAATGTCATGCAACCACAATTTGAATTAACAGGGAAAGAGCAAGGTTACTGGTTTATTAGTCATTATGGACGTCTATGGCTACCTAATGGCGAAGTTCCAATGGGGCTAGCTAGTCAGTTTGGATTAACTAATAAAAAAGCATTAGCAATTGGTGAATGGCAAGGTCAATCGGCATGGTTAGTTTGTCAAAATATGCCACAGAATATGAGCTCGATTCGCACATTACTGAGTAGTTCAGATCAAACGTTATTTTTATTGGCTGGAAGAGCGGTACAACTTGCCGAATTTTTCAGTTCACACAAATTTTGTGGGTGTTGTGGTCATGAAATGTATTTAAGTAAAACGGAATGGTGTTGTTTATGTTCTAATTGTCAGCAACGCTATTATCCCCAAATTTCACCGTCAATAATCGTTGCTATACGTAATAATGATAAAATTCTGTTGGCAAAACATACTCGGCATAATCAGGATAATCTCTTCACTGTATTGGCAGGATTTGTTGAAGTCGGTGAGACAATCGAACAAGCTGTAGAGCGGGAAGTTTATGAAGAATCACAGCTTCATATTAAAAATATTCGTTATGTTACATCGCAACCATGGCCATTTCCTAATTCGATGATGTTGGCTTTTATGGCAGATTACGATTATGGCGAGATCAATATTGATTCTAATGAATTAGTTACAGCAGATTGGTATCACTATAGTCAGCTACCTAAAATACCAGAATATGGTACTGTTGCTAGACGTTTAATTGAAGATACCATTGTACTTTGTCGTCAATACGAAGAGCATGACAAGTAACGAAAGATTGAGCAAGATAAATTAAAGTTCTTGCTCAAATAATTCTAAAATGATTTTATACAGTTTTTTTACTGTAAAACCATTTGTTGGGGTACTGAAAATAGTATCGTCACCAGCAATAGATCCTAAAATTCCTTCTGATTTTCCAATCGAATCCAATAAACGTGCAATAAGTTGCGCTGCGCCAGGGCTGGTTCGGATAACTACCATAGCGTGGTTATAATCAATATCTAATACAAGATTTTTTAGTGGACTTGATGTAGTTGGTACACTGATTTCTGCCGGTAAACAGTACACCATCTCCATTTTTGCATTACGTGTTCTTACGGCGCCAAATTTTGTTAACATGCGGGAAACTTTAGACTGATTTATACTATCAAAACCTTGCTCTTGTAATGCTTGAACTATTTCAATTTGCGAACTGAATTTTTCTTGTTTCAGCATTTCTCTAAATACTTTACAAAGTTCATCTTGTTTATTACGTACTGACATTAGCCACGGGCCTTATTAAAATTAAACTAATTATTTATGCAATAATTATGCATTATTTTTGCATAAATTAAAATCTTTAAATAATGGGTTAGATAAAATAGTCATAATTTATGTAGGCATTATTGAATAGCATTTTTAGGTCGAAAAGATTTTACTATATGTTCATGTGTGTCAAAATACGGACCATCAAGCAATTGTATACAATAAGGTACACTAGCAAAAATACCAGCAACAATTTGCTTACCTTGTTCGTCTTTGATGCCTTCAAGTATTTCTCTAATCGCCTTTGGTTGACCAGGAAGATTGATAATTAAACTTTGGTGGCGAATAACTGCCACTTGACGAGATAAAATAGCAGTAGGTACAAAATATAAACTGATCTGTCGCATTTGTTCACCAAAACCAGGCATAATTTTATCGGCTACGGCAATTGTGGCCTCTGGGGTAACATCACGTTTGGCTGGACCAGTGCCCCCAGTGGTTAAAATGAGATGACAATGACAATCATCAACAAGTTCAATCAATGTTTGTTCAATAATAGCTTGTTCATCAGCAATTAAACGCTTTTCCACAGTAAAATCATCTTTTAATGCTTTGTCTATCCATTCATTTAAGGTGGGAATACCCTTATCTTCATAAATGCCTGTTGAGGCGCGATCAGAAATAGAGACTAGACCAATTTTTAATATCATGATGGTTCCTATTATTGTTTTAGATTTAACATATTATATAATTATTTTAACTAAACCGTATTAAAACATTATTAGTAAATACTTTTAATAATATTGACCGAATCAATTTAACATGAATATTCAAGCCATTGAATTTGATATATACTGCATTTGTGAGAATTTTTTTAAATTAAATTTTAAATAGGGAGAAACTCATGTATAACTCTATCCTTGTTCCAGTTGATATAATTGAAAAAGATTTAACACAAAAAGTTATTCCCCATGTCGAATATTTAGCAAAATTATCTAATGCTAATGTTAAGTTTTTCCATGTACTGCCGATTTCTTCCGCTATTATTAATGCTTATTCATTTGGTATGGATGAGTTCAAAGATCAGGCTACCGTGCAAGCAGAAAATTGGCTTAAAAAGTTAATCCATGAAATTGATTTACCTAAAGAGACTCTTTCTTATTCCTTAGCATTTGGTAATCCTAGAGATGAAATTCTCACTATAGCCGAGGAAATCCAGCCAGATTTAATTATAATTGGTTCAAGACGACCGAATATTTCAAATCATCTATTGGGTTCCAATGCTGCAGGTATTGTTAGACATGCCAAAATGTCAGTATTAGTTATTCGGTAATCATTTCTTTTTTAGATAACTCGTACCAAAATATTGTGCGAGTTATATCGCCTATTATCAATAGATTTAAAGTTTTTTATGATAGCAGGGATTATGCTAATGTTAACCGTAATTAACAAACAATTATGAAGTAAATTCCATTAATTATTGTTTAATTATTAAAGATTTTTCAAGTTTATGTAAAAGTTAGAAAGATAATAGCGATTACATCACTTCAAGAATATTATATTATTTTTATATTAAATATTATCTATTTTTCGATAAGTTATCATTTAATTTTTTCAATATTGTCTTAACTTCAATAAATAAGGTTTATATATTATGATTAGTTGGCCAAAACTGTTAATTTTATTAGCAATCGCTGTGTTAGTACTGGGTACCAATCGTTTACGAACACTTGGTTCAGATCTAGGCGCAGCAATAAAAGGTTTTAAAAAAGAATTAGCGGATGATAATAAAAAAACAGATTTAGTTAAAGATGATTTTGCTAATAAAAATGATCACAATGGATAAAATCTTAACAGATATAACACTACTGATATCTTAATCTTCTGAAATTACTCGTCAAATGACTTTAATGATTTATTTATCTTGTTACGATTTTAAATAAGATTTTGATATATTCGCTTATCAGCTTGGATTATTGCATATGAAGCTTTATCTAATGTGTCACAAAATTTATCATTAATTTTGATTGATAAGAGATGTAACGTTTAAATGAAAACGGTCACATCTCTTACCAAACAAATATCACTATTAAAATTTTCGTTTGCACGATGCAATGTAAAAAACTGTCAATTCATGGAAAGATATCTTATCGATTGGCATAAGCTTGTTTATCAAAGGGTACTAATATTTTCGAAAATGATAAGCGGTAAACACCGTATGAAACTTTTGAAAAATCATCAATATTTGGGTGATGTACATAAGAAATTTTGATTTACCTTTTCAAATAGCAATAAACGATCTCAAAAAAGCTCTCTAGGATATAGTTCAATCTTTTTGTAAATTAATAAATTATATTAAGGAATTTTAAGCCGCATTTTTGATTCTTATAAAAAAGAACATAAGATTAATCGAAATAGTCTTATCTCTTAAACTCGTCTGTATCATTATAACTGATGCGTGACATTCTAATGAGCTAACCCGTTAATTAAAATAATATATTACCATTTTACTAAAGGTAATGATGTGGATAGGATATAATTGAATTCAATAGTTTGAATTTTTTAATAAAATAATTGATCGATATCACATAAATCATAAAAAATGTTTTGCTTAATATCGAAACTCTTTAATATTTATTTTAGGTTTAATTATGAAGGGGAATAAAATGAAATTAAAGTTGTTAGCTATTATTAGTAGCATTATTCTCAGTGCATCAGCTTTTGCTTCGCTGGAAGAAACAAAAGTTTTAAAAATCATTAGTTATAATGTTTATAATGGTATGAAGTTAGATGAGTCAGAAGGTAAACAGAAATTTATTGATTGGGCCAAAATCCAAGATGCTGATATTATTGCTTGGCAAGAAATGAATTTTTTTACACGTGAGAAATTAGAAACATTTGCCGCAAGTTATGGACATAAATATGCTGTACTCTTAAAAGAGTCACCGGATGATGCCGCTTTCTTTCCTGTTGCGATTACATCTAAATATCCTATCGTTAATGTTAATAAAGTTGTAGATAATTTATGGCATGGTGCGTTATTTGCTGATATTGGTGATTATCATTTTGTTGTCACGCACATGAACCCGTTTTGGACTGCAAAAAGAATTGATGAAATGAATTTAATTATTGATTCAATAAAATATAGTCGTGATCCAAATGGTAAATGGATCATTGCTGGAGATTTAAATTCCTTCTCACCCGCTGATAAGGAAGCTTATGATAAAAGTCATCTATTAAATGATATCAAGGAAAAAGAGAAAAATAGACCAATTTTAGAAAATTTAGTTAATGGTAAATTAAGTTATACGGTTCAGCAAAACCTTTTAGATGCAGGTTTCATTGATGCACTGAAATTAAAAAATCGCGAATTTATTGCAACGGCACCAACTAAAGTATTTTATGACCAAGCTTCAACTCCATTACGTTATGATTATATTTATGTTTCCCCTTCACTCGAAAAAGATGTCATTGACGTAATGGTTCTTAAAGATGAATTTACAGATAATTATTCAGATCATTATCCTGTACAGATGAAAATAAATAATAAATAACAGAAAGTGAAATAGTAAAAAGCGATGTTGTTGTAACATCGCTTTTTTATTATTGTTTGAAAATTAAAATTTTATTTAAAAGCAAAATCCCAATTGCGATGTAGATTGCAATTATAAAAACAATATATCTTATTATCCTAACCTAGGACTATTTTCTAAAAGATATAGTTAATGTTAAGTGGATGCAGCGTATGAAAGGACGATTTAAATTTTGTTAAAAGTAATAGCGTTATTAAAAAATTTGAAAAGATTGGAATTTAGTTAAATAACAAAATGTCGCTACAAGAATATAGCCTGAGAGTAATTTTAATGTTGATCTTTATCACTTTTTTATAAGTTTTAATCAAATTTGGTCTATTAAAAATGAGTTATTGCAAATGAGGGCAAAAAGTGGAATGAAATAAATTACATAAGCCTTAATGAAAAATTAAATTCCTGCTATAGCAAAAATAAAAGTATTAGAATGATGGTTAAGAAATTAGTTTTTAATTTTATTGGTTTTAATACCTATTCTTTAATTATGAGTTCAATAATAGCTTATAACTGGCATAAGGATTAGGCAGGGTATCTATATTTAAAACAATAATTGTTACGCTTGGTTTTCATATTTATCTACTATAGCGCTCACTATATGGTAATCTTATAAAATTTAGCAAAAAGCATGACAGCCTGTAGTCAAAATTATTTAGTAATATAGGTCTTGAAAGATACTATTAATCATTTTCAAGAACCTGTCAATGAATGTAGCTTTGACACTCAATATCAAAAATAAGAATATTAAGCGATGATTGTTCTAAATAACCAATGACTAAAGGAAATTATATTATTAAATAAATAGGTTAGAATTATTTCATCTAACCTATTTCATTGGAATTAAGTGGAAAAAATATTATTCATAAATTGAATAATATAATTGCTCAATTTCCTTCACATTGGTATCACGTGGATTACCACCGGTACAGACATCATCAAACGCAGCTTGCGCTAAACTAGGTATATCTTCTAATTTTACTCCAATTTCTTTTAATGAAGCTGGAATGCCAACATCTAAATTAAGTTGTTTCACTGCATTGATGGCTGCTTCTCTCGCTTGCTCTGTCGTCATATCTTTTGTTCCATGAACTCCCATCGCTTCAGCAATAGCACGATATTTGTCTGCGGTAAAATCAGCATTATAAGCCATAATATGTGGTAATAGCACAGCATTTGCTACACCATGCGGTGTGCCATAGAAGGCACCGAGAGGATGGGCCATACCATGAACCAATCCTAAACCAACATTTGAAAAGCCCATACCGGCAATATATTGACCTAGTGCCATATCTTCACAACCTTTGGCAATTCCTTTAACTGAATCACGCAAAGATCTTGAAATTACTTCGATCGCTTTTAGGTGAAACATATCTGATAACTCCCAAGCACCTTTAGTTATATAACCTTCGATGGCATGGGTGAGAGCATCTACCCCAGTAGCCGCTTTTAAGCTGGCAGGCATACTGGTCATCATATCTGAATCAATGATTGCCACAACCGGAATATCGTGCGGATCAACACATACAAATTTACGTTTCTTCTCTTCATCAGTAATAACATAATTGATTGTTACTTCCGCAGCAGTACCTGCAGTGGTTGGTATTGCGATGGTCGGTACGGCTGGCTTTTTGGTTGGTGCAACTCCTTCGAGACTACGAACATCAGCAAATTCTGGATTATTTATGATAATACCTATTGCTTTTGCCGTATCTTGTGGTGAACCTCCACCAATAGCAATAAGATAATCAGCACCGGATTGTTTAAATATTTCAACACCTTTTTGGACAATGCCGATCGTTGGATTTGGTATGACTTCATCAAAAATTTGATAACTAAATTCATTGTCATCTAATAATTTAGTGACTTTGGTGGCAACGTTAAATTTTATTAAATCTTTATCTGTGACAACTAAAGCTTTTTTAAAACCACGTTTTTTAATTTCATCGACTATATGACTAATTGAACCTGCACCAAAGTACGATGTTTCATTAAGAATCATTCTGTACATCATATGTTCTCCATATAATAATTATTGTTGACTTAAATAAAAAGCCCTTTATTAAGCTATTTAATTAACATATCACTAAAGCCTACTTGGAAATAATCATTTAGGACGTTCTTAAGTAGGTATGGTGCTTTTGGAATCGCATCTATCGTATCGCCAGCAATATGCGTTGTAAGTGTAATATTATCTAAATCGAGTAGTGGATCTCCGTGTTCAATCGGTTCAACCCAACTTACATCTAAAGCTGCTCCGGCAATTGTTTTGTTTTGTAATGCCTCAATAAGATCGGCTTTATTTAATACGCCAGCCCGTGCAGTATTAATAATATAGCTATTTGGTTTCATTTTATTAATAACATCTTTATTAATCATGTTTTCAGTTTCTGGCGATAATCGCATATGTAGTGATAAAATATCCGCTTGCTTAATAACTTGATCAAATTCCAAAAATTCAACATTTATACCTTCTTTGGCGATTTTAGATTTATCAACAAAAGGATCGAAAGCAATAACTTTAACACCTAAAGCATTTAATCTTTTGGCAACTAATTTACCAATATACCCAAGCCCAACAAGCCCAACAGTATGATTGGTTAATATTGTTTTATAAGGATCATTTGAAAAACTTTTTCGCCATTGACCATGTTTAATTTCATAATGAGCACGAGCAATATTTCTAGTTTCAGCATACATTAAACCTATGGTGAAATCTGCGACGGGTTCCGCATTTCTGATAACATGTATTAACGTAATTTTTTTCGCTCTGACACTATCAAGAGCTATATGTTCTAAACCGCCGCGGCAAGTGCCGATCAACTTGAGTTTATTAGCAGACTCAATCATGGATTTCGACACGGGAGCAATGTGTACCAACAAATAATCGGCATCTACCATTGCTTCATTTACACCATCTGGAATTGGAACACATTCTGGGCCATTTTTTTCAATTTCAAGAATTTTTTCTTGAAACTGTTCTTTTTTCAAATCTGAAAACCATTCAAATATTTTAAATTCTATTTGTTCATCACTTCCTGGAAACTGAATTTGTTTCGCAGCATCAACTAGCGTTGCCGAGCTTACTAATGCGTCGCCTATAACAACTATTTTCATTGTGATTCTCCTACTAGTTCTTCTTTATTATTAATGCCCAAAGCTTGTCTTTCTAAATAATCATGTATCGCCTCTCTCTTAAAGCGGACAAACAGATAAAATACGATGTAGACAATAACACTTAAGGCAATATAGACAGGGTTTTGGGTTAAAAAGATAATAAATAATCCACCCATTAAGTGATTGGTCATAACAGCAAAGCTACAAATTAACATAGCACCGGCCGGTAATATCACGCCAACATCTTGCGCTACAGAAGTAAATACTGGGGCTACGTTGGTAATGATGTAAAGGCCACCGACACACCAAATTGTTCCAGATATTAGCGATTTGAAAATATTCCCATTACTGATCGCAATAATCAATTCAATCATGTAAGGAATTGCAATTAAGTCAACCATTGGTAATGTTTCATTACCCGGTAAAATGATAGCTAAAATAAAAATGATAGGAATTAACAACATACCTGTGAGTAATGTTGCTGACTCACCATAACCAGCAGCATCATTAATTGCTAAGAACCAAACGCGATCTTTACTTCCTTTCTTGGCAGTTTTTCTTGATGAATCAGTTATGGTAGTGAAAGCGGATGCAAATACCCCAGCAATTTTCGGAAAAATACACATCACGGCAGCCGTTGCTACTCCAACTTTAAGCATTTCACCCCAAGCTTCAATTGTATCTAAACGCGTAAAATTGCCAGCTAAACCAATTAAGCAACCTAGTACTAGACCTAAAGATATAGGTTCACCCATAAATCCTAATTTTGCTTGAAGAGTTTGCGGATTCCACTGAACTTTATTTGCGCCAAGTTTATTTAAGATCCAATCAACAACAATAGCCAGTGGTACAGAACATACATGATGTGGCGCTGTCATGGTACACCCAGGATAACCATAATAAGTTGACCATCTTTTAGCAACAATTTCAGAACATACGAGCGAATATAGATTAGATAGAATCATTAAACCAATCGCAAGATAAATATTTCCAGTTGCAATATAAAGCATTGAGCCCCACAACATAAATGAAAAGTTATTCCACATGTCTGACGGCATGAAAATATTAGTATAACGCGTAACAAATAAAATGATTTGGAACAAAAGCCCTAATCCTAAAAAGATCATGCCAACCTGTGTTGAGTAAGCAACAACACTTGTCGCTTGCCAACCAGTATCCAAGATTCGCAATGATATACCTGAATCTTCAACCATTCTATTGATCACAGGGGTAACCACTGGTGTGTATGCCCCGATAAGCATACCAAAACCGGTTAAACCGATACCGGCATTCAATGCGGATTGAAATGCTTTTTTTACTTTAACTTTCATAATTAAAGCAATAAAGAATATGACAATGGGTACAATAATAGCTGCACCGAAAGCCCCCATAATTTTTGATAAATACTCTAACATAGATATTATCTCCTTATATTATCGGATAAATGCTTTGTTATATTGAACAGAACTAAATATCGAGTTTTTCAATAGTTTTTAATAGTTCTTCAATAAAGCCTTCTTCATCTAATCCTGTTAATAAACCAACAGCATTTATACAAGGAAGCTGATAAGTCCCTTTTAAGGGACTGGTGTGAACAATAATATCCCATTTTCCTGAAGTTAATTGACCATCAACCCCACCAGGATTGACTTCTACTGTTTTAGCCTTATACCCATTCACTTCAAGAATATCTTTAACCTTCTCTGCAACCATAGAGCTTGTTACTGTTCCAGAACCACATACAGAGATTACATTAATATTTTTCATAAACATGCTTCCTTTTTATTTATTCATCAACTACAAAATACCTTCACGGGGAACGACATTAAATGCTTTAGCTAAACTTTTAAGTTGTTCAGTTGTAATAGATTGTTTAATACCCGTAGTAACCGAGGCGGATTGTAAATAAATATCAGCCGCTTTATCTACAGTTTCAACCAACCCAAAAGCATCATCCATACTAGTGCCAGCACCCATAATTCCATGATGAGCCCAAATTACCACCCGACAATATTCCATTCTACGTGCTGATTCCCAACCAAGTTCAACTGTACCGGCAATCATCCAAGGCACGATTGAGACGCCATCCGGAAAGACGATCAAACATTCTGTTATTTGTTGCCATAATGTTTTAGTGAATTTTGATTCATCCAAATCATGTACAAATGTCATAGCAATGGTTGATGTTGCATGGGTATGGAAAATGACACGATGTTCAGGATCAACACTTAATCGTGTTGCATGACATTTTAGATGCGATGCAAGTTCGCTCGTAGGATTTCCACCATTAATCAGTCCCCAAAGTTTTTGGTATTTTGTTCCATCATCAGATATTTTAATGATAACTAAAGTATCGGCAGGATTGGTAATTGCATTACGAAAATATTTTCCTGACCCAGAAACTAAAAATATTCTATTTTTTAATTCTGGAATGGGAATTGGCATAACGGATTCCGAAATAATTTTTGATGTATCCAAGTATGGTGCAACTTCTTCTTCTTTTAATAAATAACTGATATTACCACCATTTCTTTCAGCCCAACCTTTTTGCCATAATTTGTATGTAATATCACACATTTCACGTATAAATGGTGCTGTTTCAATATTATGTTTGATCATAGAATTTACCTCATAAGTCTATATTTAGTGAAAAGAATTGATAAATTTCTTCAATATCAGTTAAAGATTGAAGTTTATTTATAGTTGTTTTTTGACTACATAGCCGCATTAGTTTTTGCAATAGCTCGACTTGATTTGCACCATTTGTGACACCCAGTGCAAAAATCCAAGTGACATCTACTTTTTTATCAGTACTGCCCATTTCAATAAATGTCAGAGGGGAATTTAATTTCGTTATATCAATAAAAGGTTTTTTAATGTGTTGAGGGTCAGTATGTGGAATTGCAATATTTATTGTGGAAGTAACTAAACCCGTTGGATAGATATTTTCTCTGCTGATAATGTTAGATAAATAACTTTCTTCAACATATCCTTGTGTAGATAACCTTTGATTAAGTTCCGAAAAAAATGCTTCCTGACAATCATAGTGTTGCTTAAATTGTATTAAAGACTTGTGCAAAAATTGGTCTGCAATAGACATGGTATCTCAATCCCCTATAGTATTTATTAAATAAAAACAATACTTTAATTCTTATAAACTCTTTATAAGAAGCATTTATTTAGGTATTAAGATTAATATATAGAATAAATATTTCATTAAACTCATGGACAAGTTTTTATTTATATTGTCCAAGTTTTAAATAGGTAAGTGATGAGGTTCACAAAATATGAAAAAGGTTCAATATTGCAAAGTTAAAATTTATATTCGCTTACCTCCCGACATTTGTATGGTGCGAGGTGAAACGCCAAATTCTTTCTTGAAACAGGTAGCAAAATAGGATTGATCTTCAAAGCCATTTGCCATGGCAACGGAAATGACCGACTCATTTGTATATAACAATTGATAATAGGCATTAAACAATCTTAATTTTGTGACAAAACGCTGTGGTGAAAGATTGATATCTTTATCTAAATAACGATGTAGAGTCCGAATTGGAACGGAAAATTGTTCGGATAGTGCATTCCAGTTAATATTCTCATCAAAATTATAGAGTAGCCAGCGTATTAACCGTAAAAAACGGCGTTCGCTACTATTTTCCTGATTATAGTGATAACTACAATGCCTTAAATTAACTAAAAAACGTAAAAATAGACTCTCTTGTTCAATATAAGTTTTTTTTGCACTCGCGATCAGTTTATTTAAAGACATTTCAATCGTATTTACACTATTTTTATCTAAAAAACGATGGATATGGAATGAGGCAAACTGTTTTGGGATTAAAGCTTCAAATCCTTTTATTAAAACAAAATAGGAAGATGGTAAGTATAAAATACTAATTGCCTCTAAATTTTCTGTATGTTCATAGATATGTAAATCAGTGGATTGAGTAAAAAATAACATTCCAGGATAAATTGGGTAAGGTTTGCCGTTAACAACATGCAAACCAATTCCTTTTTTTATTAAAGTAATTTTACTAAATTCAGAATTGATTGAATATGCTTTCGGTAATCGAGATGTTATAACAATATTTTGGTGTTCGGAAACAAAGAAATCTTGATAAGAGTTAAAGCTATTATTTATTATCATTATTAAATATAAAAAATCAAAACTTCGTTCTATATTATAAAAGTTTGTTGCCAAAATCATTATAATTTAGCACTAAAAAGTTATTATTTTAATTAATGATTGAAATAATTCACTTATTATTGTAATTAAACACGACTTAGCATTAGAAGAATAATTGTAACGCATAGAAGATTCAAACCCAAAATTGCAAGTATATTGCTATCAAACTTTAGTAACAACTAACCCAATTATTTAAGTGTGCTACTGGTAAGTCATTGAAAAAATCTATCAAAAAAAATAACATAAAACTATTAGGTTACATTACATATTATAGATACGGGTATTTTATAAGCTAATCTAATGGTAAAATTTTGATTGGAACAGATAATGAAAAAGTAAATAATGAAATAAGTAATTTGCTAAATCAACTTGATATTATTTAATATTAAATGTTTATTATATGCTAATTAATAAAAAGAACTAAAATTGAAGATTCCGAGCAAATCTAAAGAAACGAAAAAATTTCGTTTGAAATAGATGGAAGCCATTAATGAAGAATTAGAAGATATTGCACTAAAAAATAAACGAGCAAAGTTGCCTTTAAAACAATATCTGAATGACTCTGCTTAGCTGTAAATGATTTTTTAATAAAACACAATAAATCTTCATTTAATATTAGTCAACGTTGCAAGGGGTTTAAATGAAAAAAGTTTTAGTATTGATTATGGCTATGTTTTTATTATGATGTAATGAAAAGACCTAAACGGTAGAAGATTTCAAAAATAACAAAGATCTATTAGATGAATACAATAAAAAATGTAAAAATGGGTAATTAGGCAGCTTTAGTCTTACCTATATAAATGCTGCTGAATCAACTTTTTCATTAAGAACAGGAACACCACCAAAAAGCCCCCCCACGCTTGGGATTAATTTTATCAACTATTGTTTAATATTTAGTATTTGTTAAAGATATTGTTTAACAGTTGATAAAGCTATTATAACTATTTATTAAGGGAATGATTACTAATGAAAAAAATAAATTTATTTTTTTGGATGCTATCAATTATATATTTTATTTTATCTGGAACATGCTTTGCCAATACAAAAGTTATTCATGTTGTTGTCGCATTATGTGATAACAAATATCAAATGATAGCTCCAGTTCCTGAAAAAATAGGTAATGGACAGGATCCTCAAAATAATTTGTATTGGGGGGCTGCATATGGATTTAAAAGCTATTTTGCAAAGCATAAAGAGTGGCAAATTTTAAAAATCCACAAACCGACCAATGCAAAAATATTAGAAGAAATCGTTTATAAGCATCGTAGTAAAGATGTCTATCTTATTGCTCAAGCTTATGATGGATACTATATTAGTGATGCAGTAAGTGATTTTATTGATTATTCATCGGGTAATAAACAACAATCATTTTCTTTTGATAATAAAAAAATTATGGCCGGGGGTAAAGCGGATTTGGTGGTTTATATCGGTCATAATTATTTGATGGAATTGTCATGGCATAAATTACTACCCGATAGTTGGCGTTGGAATACCTTATCAAAAGAACAACAAGAACAACAAAAATCACGCTATGCAGCGGTTTTTGCTTGCAAGAGCCAACAATATTTTTCATCACCTTTGTCGCGTTTAGGTATAACACCGTTAATTTTAACTCGGCATAATATGGCTCCTGAAGCTTATAGCGTTTATGCTATGATTGAAAGCTGGTTAAAGGGTGAATCAAAAGCTAATATCCGGTTAAATGTTGCTTCTGCATATAGTAAATATCAAAAATTAAGTAAGCCTGCGTTACAAATGTTTACCACCGAATATAGTGAATAATTATTGAAATCAATTTGAAAGTTATTATCGTTATAGTATAGATGTTACATTATTTATCTAACCATTAACTGTCAATTATTAAAGTTAATTTCGTCAGTTTGAGCAATGTTTTTGATTAATGCGGATATATTATCCGTGCTTAAATTAAGTATGTTTAATATGCCTTTTTAAAACCTTGCAAGATAGGAGATTTATTTGGTTGTCGCCACTTATAAAAGAATTTGTATTATTGGCTATTGTTATCGCTTTACAAGCTTTTGAGCTATTTAAGTTAACTGTATAACCTTGTTTGTAGCTAGTCGGTTATGCGTTTATGTGGTGGCTGAGGAGCGAAATGGCAATTGTTTGTCTGATCTCGGCATTATCATGGCAAATCATGCAATCATTAAGCATGTAGTGACTCAGTTAAATCAAATATCATAAACTTTTGCTGAGGTGGCTGTATGCGATTATGATCTAAGACTTAAAACATTATTGATAAGAATAAAAGAAGCGCTAAATTTAGAGATGATTCTAGCGGTTTATTTAAACTCAGCTGGGGGTTATATCGCTTATAATCACAACGAAATATCTTCATTTTTTGTGCAAAGCTAAAACATAATAAGCTATTAATTTTTTATTATTAAGAAAATAAGTTGCTATTTTATGCATAAGGGGGGATTAATGTTTTAGCTTCGGTAACAAATTCCATCAAGGAATAAAAATGCGCTACTTTGCATATGAAAGACATCTATTACTTCTAGTAATATGTTCAGCCTTTAATTTAAAGATATTTCACAAAATTTTTTGGTGATACAAATACTTTTTTAATATCTATAAAGATTTTAAAAAAAATCCGCATCATAGATATTTATGCAAGTTCATTTTATTCAAAAATAAAGTTGCATTGGGTAATCATTTGAAAAATTTTAGTAAAATTCCCTTTATAATGAATTCAAGATTCACAAGGATAGTTCATGCCTTTTTCAATAAGAATAAAGGTTTCGTCAAGTACATCATAGAATGAAGCGCGGTCTTTATGCTCTTTCCATATATCATAAGTAGCACTATACACATACTCTAATAAAGTTGATAATATCGTTGGTCTAACATCATATAAATAATCTACTCCCATTTTTTTTGCTATTAGTTCTGTAAGAAGCTGCTTTTTAGCTTTTAATATTTCATGATTCTTTGCGCGGATTGATGGATGGTTTCGGATCAAATCTCTAAGTGTTTTAAAACGATTTGGATCAATGCCATAAGCTCCTTGTTCACAAGATCTTGTTACATTTACCGATGCTTTTCTCATTGCTAGTAAAATAGGTTCATTTGCTGGTCGAGATTCTAATGCTGTGATAATTTCATCATATTCAACTAATTGATAATCCAACACAACATCCTCCTTACTTGAAAAATAACGGAAAAACGTCCTAGGAGATACATCAACAAGGTTTGCAATATCGTTTATCGTAGTATTATCAAACCCTTTTTGTACAAATAATTTAAATGCAGCTTCAACCAGCTCTTCACGCATTTTAATTTTTTTTCTTTCTCGAAGTGAGTCATTTAATTTCGTCACGTATTAATGCTCCGTTAATAAATAAGTTGCGTATTACAGTTTATAATTTATACCTTGTCGACTCACCAGCTTATAGTATAAAACCAGATTAGATATGTAAGCAAATATAGTTCACTAATTTCTTGTCAATCACAAGTACTTTGCATATACTTTATTTTATGTCATCAAATGACATTTTACATAAAGAGAAATGTTTCATTTTATGACAACTTGTATGATTAGCTATTCTACGAGCCTTTATAAATCACAATTTCGATTGTTAACATAATTAAAAGAGGGCATTTTTTATATAGAATTTATATCTTTTAACGTTAAGAATTCATTTAAAAAAGTCGTTGTTACGTATTTAATTCTGTTAGATGGGATGACTAAAGAGCAAAGCGTATTTTTAGTTTTTTAAGGAGAGAGAAGAGAATGGTTTATGAAGAAAAAGTCATTCCTGATGAAATTTATCACTTTTACTCGGAATTCTATCCTATTAGGGCTCATATAAAAGGCCATGGAGTGATTAGTTGAAATAAATAAAGGCATCCAACTAATGAAAAAACAAGTATTAAATAACAAAAATTTTTCATCGATGCAATTTCATCTGATTTAGTTTTAACTCCTAAAGGTACCAAAATTCAAAAAAATAAGCTCACTATTCTTAGTGACAATCAACCATTACAACACAAACTTTATCAGTTTAAGGAATGAATTATGATAGATAGAAATGAAGCGTGTTCTTTTGTAAACACAAAAGCGGATAACAAAGCATGGTTTGGTTTAATGACTATATTAGCGTTAGTTCTTTTAGTTTCAATGGATGGCTCTATACTGTATTTGGCTATGCCCAAAATTACATCATCAATTTTACCTACAGCTGATCAGTCATTATGGATCTTAGATATTTATGGACTTATTGTTGGTTCTTTATTAGTAACGTTCGGAAATATAGGTGATCATTACGGTAGGCTAAAATTAATCATATTTGGTTCAATAACTTTTGGTATTGGTTCACTTTGTGCAGCATTTTCTTCTAATCCAGGAATGTTAATTATCAGTCGAGCAATTATGGGGCTAGGAGGTGCTACATTATTGCCATCCGGACTTGCCATTCTCAGTAATTTATTTTTAAATCCAAAACAGTTAGCACAAGCAATTGGAATATTTGCAGCTACTTTTGCGGCGGGATTTGCTATTGGACCAATTATAGGCGGATTTCTTCTTAGTAAATTTGATTGGGGTGTGGTTTTTTTTATTAATCTGCCGATCATTATCTTGTTTTTAATTTTTTCACCTATTTATCTGAAAGAAGTTAAACAATTAAACTATGGAAAGATCGACATATTAAGTTTAGTTTTATCGTTTGTAGGGATTTTATTTTTTACTTATTCGATAAAAAGCGCTGCAGCTTATGGTATATCAACTTTACAAATCACAATTGGTTTGATTGGTATTATAAGTTTAATTTGGTTTATCACAAGACAACATCATATTAAATATCCTTTATTAAATATATCCTTATTTAAAGATCGTGTTTTTTCAATTGCGATTGTTACTGGTTTATTATCCTTGGTTGTATGGTCAGCTTCAGGTTATTTGACGGGTATCTATCTTCAATCTGTTCTAGGATTTGACGTTTTTACCGCTGCATTATTTGCTCTACCGGCTGCATTGGTATTAATCATAACATGTATCGTTACCAATAAAGTTGCTGATCGTATTGGCAAAAAAACTTCACTCATTATGACTCATTTACTAATTAGTTTAGGGGCAGCAACGCTATTATTTACCAATACAGCACACGGAGCCATAGCTGTAATAGTTTCATCAATTATAGCGGGTGTTGGATATGGTTTATCTTTTAGTCTGGTTGCTGAAATAGCTGTTTCAGCAGTACCTTCAAAAAATGCAGGTGCTGCTGCTTCTTTAGCTGAAACAAGTAATGAAATAGGAAATGCTTTGGGAATTACGATCTTGGGTTCTTTAGCTGCATTTTTCTTCAGAATTTCTGGCCCCCAAATTGCTGGAACATTAAATGAAACGCTTGATTATCCCAATTTAGCAATTGCATTAATAAATCAGGCAAAAGAAGCCTTTGTTGAAGGAATGCACATTGCCATTGGTGTGGCAAGTACGCTAACTTTTATTGTCGCTATACTAGCAATTTGCTGGATTCCTAAATCAGTTGCCAAATAAACCTTTAGTGTAATTATGCTTTGCTCCATATGATATCAACAACATAAGAAAATATTCAGCGATTACGGCTATTGGCGAGATTATAAATATTTCGAAGCCCTATCTATAAATAAGTAGCAATAAAATATTGCCACGATATAAAACTGTAATTTCTGAATAATATCGCTAAAGATTCAATTTTATTTCTAATCATGGGTATTGCTATTAGAAAATCCATTAAAGGAGGGAGCAAAATTTGCTAAACTTGCTTTTGATAGCAGTGACTATTTTTTTTAAAAATTAGGCGGTGCTTTTATTTACCAGCAGGCTCAACAAAAAACAAATATAATATTTAAAAGGGAAAAAAGTTATTTTTAATTATTAGTCATACTGCAATTTAAGTGGGAATATTGCGTGTTATTACAATATCCTCGGAGCTTGAATTTATGCTCTATAAATTGATAGATAGACAGTAAATGTTATTATGATTAATTGTACTATTATTATTGGATTTATAGAATCATATGTTAATTGGAAGATTATAAAGAAGTACTTTTTATAAATATAGAATATATAACTCTCATCATTTGTTTGATACGTAATTTTTTTAGAATCTATTCAAAAAAGCTATTAAAACTTATTCACTACAATAAGTTTGATTTAAGATATATATCGTCAATGTTTTTCAATGAAAAGCTAAATTGTAACGCTATTTTTGTATAATGACTTTTATTTCCAATTTATTATTTAACTTAATTTAAGTTAATTTTTTTGCAAAATAATCAATGAATACTTTAAGTTTGATCGATTTTTTATAAGCCGAAGGATAAAGAAAGCAAAACTTCCAATTATTTTCTTGTTTATAATCTGGTAAAATTTCAATTAATTCATTCTGTTGTAGTTCCTCTTGTACAGAAAAATTAAAGAGCTGAACTATGCCGCCATCATTTAATGCTAAAAATTTAGTTGATTGGATACTATCAAAAATTTGTATTTGACTATTGTTGATAGTATCTTTAATGGTGTCTTTGTTCAAGGATACCCATTGAAATCGCTTGTTATTTTGACTTAAACTAAAATTGATACATTTATGATATTTCAATTCAGAAGGGCAAGTAATCATGCCATTTTTAGCAAGGTAATTTGGGCTAGCGTAGAGCCCAGTTGTTGCATTAAATAAGTTTTTTTTGATTAGAAATGCTTCTAGTTTGGTATTTTCTCGTATAAGCCTAACAGATAGATCATATTCTTCAGCAACAAAATCAATATTTCTATTAGTGATATAAAAATCAAGTTTCAAATAAGGATACTCTTCGGAAAAATTAGCTAGAAAAGGCGAGATTTTATAGTTGAAAAAAGTCTCTGGTACACTAATTTTTAATTTACCACCGATAGTATTTTTTTCTGTTTTTATAAAATGTTCAGCGTTATTTAACATATCTAATATTTCGGAACATTTTTTATAATAGATACGCCCCTCTCGTGTTAATTTGACTTGCCGTGTTGTACGTGAAAATAAATCAAATCCGATTTTATCTTCAAGTCTTCTAATTGAACGGCTGACAGCAGCAGGAGTAATATTTAAATATTCAGCAGTAACTGAAAAATTTTCATTCTCTGCTGCAATTAAAAATAATTCAAGACTAGCGATATGCATATTCTTTAGCTGCTTTTTCACTGGATTGCCTTCATAAATCTAAAATAACTACCACAATATTCTATAATTTCGATTAAATGAACTCAAGTTAAACAAAAATCAAGATGTTATCTATTATTTATTTGCTAATCTCATGAAATAATTATTAAAAATAAGTGCAATAATAGTGATTGTTGAACCAATTACCTCGAAATATGAAAGACAATGACCTTGATATATGCCAATAATGAAAGAAAACACAGGTACTAAATTTACAAATAAAATACCATTGATAGCACCAAGACCATTGATTCCAGCATTCCAAGTGACGATTACTAATGTTGTGATAACAAGTATAAAAATATCAAAGCTGCAGGTGATGAATGCTTTTGAACTTGGTGGGCTGGCTATATTTAAATAAGATACTATTAAAGTAATAACAATAATACTTAACACGCCAAGAGAAGAACTTAATGCCGTCACTCTTAACGCACTCCAATTATGCTTTTTAAGCATTGTATTTGCAAAATAGGTATAAATAACCCAGCAAGTTGTAGCAGCTAACAGCATTAGGTCACCAACGACGCTTGATAATACTATCAGATGATTAAAATCCCCATTCGTAATAACTAAAACAATTCCTACAAAAGCTAATAAGGTACATAATATTGTTTTAATATTTGGTATGTTTTGATTAAGGATAGATGATAAAATCATGGATAACATTGGCATTAATGCTAATATGATTGTTGCATGTTCGGCAGAAGAGAACCCAATGCCAATGAAAGTCAGAAAGTTTAAGCCAGCAAAACCTATTGTTCCAAAAAGCCATAATTGGAAAGTTTTACCCTCCGTTTTATAACTTTTTTTACCTTCTATAATAAACAAAACAAAGTTTACCAGAATGGCACCGAGAATATAACGAATAAACGTAAGATAATAGCCATCTATGCCTGAAGATACTGCATGTTTTGAAGCGGGGTACATAACCCCCCAGCCAAATACAGTGATTAATAAATATAATGTGTATTTACCGTTTTCTATTCTAATGTTTTTCATAACAGTCAGCCTTTTTCACTTATAATTATTTTATTGACTTTTATAATCTTTTTAGAACAAAAGAGCATTATATAATGAGTAATATCATTTATTACAAAAGGTAATAAATGTGTTGATTGTCATAATAGTTTTTTTTTATTTTTAAATAAGGCAATTAGGTGACTTTGAAATGAAGTATTGTGTTGATAAAGAAATGGCTATGCAAGTAGTCAGTTATTTTTATGAAAATAAAAATTTTGATAAAACTTTAGAATGGGAATTTTTATAGTTTAGAGAAATACTATCAAAGTAAAATTAATTACCTGCATATCAATATAGAAGATTGATCCTCGCCCAAAAAATAGATTGATGGACCCTATAAATAAATTAGTGTATTTGTCTATATTTGAACTACTCTAATGAGAAAAAATAGGTAGATATAAATGGACGAAAAAAGACTAAGAGAAATGGCCGCAGAGCTCGCCAAAGGCATAAAAACTCAGGAAGATTTAGGTAAATTAACGGGCTTTATGAATAAGTTGGTGATTGAGACGGCTTTAAATGAAGAAATGGCACAGCATCTAGGTCATGAAAAACATCAGAAAAAACGAGGTAGCAATACTCGTAATGGTTATAGTAAAAATACCGTTATAAGTGATGATGGCGAGTTAGAGCTTGCCATTCCACGAGATAGAGAAAGCAGTTTTGAACCTCAGCTAGTTAAAAAGCATCAAACACGCATCGATAAAATTAATCATCAAATTCTCTTTTTGTATGCCAAAGGTATGACGACAAGGGAAATTACCAACACATTCAAAGAGATGTATGATGTTGATATCTCTCCGATTCTGATTTCTAAAGTGACAGATTCAGTAAAAGAGCAAGTGGTCGAATGGCAAAATCGTCCGCTTGAGAATCTGTATCCAATTATTTATTTGGACTGCATTGCGGTCAAAGTGAAACAAGATGGAAGTATCATCAATAAATCCGTTTTTCTTGCGCTAGCCATCAATGTGGAAGGTAAAAAGGAACTGCTTGGCTTATGGATGGCAGAAAATGAAGGTGCCAAATTCTGGTTGTCAGTACTCACAGAACTTAAAAATCGAGGTGTCGAAGATATCTTAATTGCTTGTATAGATGGATTAAAGGGCTTTCCAGATGCGATTAATACGGTGTATCTGGATACTAAAATTCAACGCTGTATCATCCATATGGTGCGCAGTAGTCTGAAATTGGTGAGTTGGAAAGATTACAAAGAACTAAGCAAAGATTTAAAGATGATTTATCAGGCTCCAACCGAAGAACAGGCATTACAGGCACTCGCTCATTTTGAGGAGATTTGGGATGATAAGTACCCGTATATTGGTCAATCCTGGCGCAGACAGTGGGAAAACCTCAGCACCTTCTTTGTTTATCCTCAGGATATTCGCAAAGCGATTTATACCACCAATGCAATAGAGTCTTTGAATAGTGTTATTCGTCATGCTATCAAGAAAAAAAGGTATTCCCGACCGATGACTCAGTTAAAATGGTCATCTACTTAGCGATACAACAAGCATCTAAAAAATGGACTATGCCTATTCAAAACTGGAAGAGTGCGATAAATCGATTTATTATAGAATTTGGTGACAGAATGACTCGTCACCTCTAACTGGCAAATACACAAAATCTAGGATAGGGTCCTTCGCCAACCTGAATTTTATTGTTTATATCACATAGCTATCTTAAAAAATTTTTATAGAATATTGTAGAGCTTTTTTGTTGGCGTTGAAGTACAGGACTAATTTTGATTAAATTAATATTATTTTTAATCAAGTTCAAAGCTAGGTTTTGAGTATCACAAATTATTTATTTGCTAACTATTCTAGCTTCCCTTTTAATGAAACCGGTTATGAAAGTACCGCCTACTATATTCGCACAAGCTATTTTAAAAATTATTTAAAATAACAGTATTTACAGCTTTGTCTTTTCCTAAAATATTAACCGCAGCTTCAACATCACTATTAACTATAGTCTTTGTACCTATTTGTTAACCTATCCAATAAATATTTATCTCAAGTAAAGTCATATTTATTACTCCTTCTTTTTATCATTAAAAAATGCTAACCAATAAATTGGCCACTGGTTTTTAGATAGTAGATTGTTAACAGCATAGGCTATTATTACCAGAGAGATGGAGCCTGAAAGCACGGGAAACAATAAAAAACTGAAATCGTAATTAACCTGACTTGCTGTTAATAATATAACCAACGGATTCGCACCTGCTGGTGGATGTACACATCTTAAGAATTGCATTGCTGCAATAGCACAACCCACCGCTAAAGCAGTAATAAAAATTGAATCACCAAATAATTTCAAAAATATAAGACCAATAAATGCAGATATAAGATGCCCAAAAATTACATTCCTTGGTTGTGCAAGAGGAGACTGAGAAACAGCAAATAAGATAACACATGAAGCTCCAAACGGAGCCATAATAAAATAGCTACTAGAATAGATAGTCAGATATTCCAGAGTTAAAATTGCCAAAGTTCCGCCTAACAGTCCTTGAAATAAATCAAGTAATTTAGGTCTATTAGGTAGTTTTTCACTACCCCAAAGAAAGAATTTCATTAATTGTTTTCCTTATAAGTTATAATATATGAATAGAAAATATGAACAGATCTGTACACAAAATTGATAGTAGTACAGATCTGTTCACTTTGCAATTTATTTAGGTGATTTATTTTGAAAAAAACAGATGAATTAATTATTAAGACAGCAGAAAAACTGTTTTATCGAACTGGTTTTACTAGTGTAGGAGTAGATGATATTAGGGATATATCAGGATGTTCTAAAACAACTTTATACAATCACTTTGGAAGCAAAGATAAACTTATCGTAGAAGTGTTAAAACATAGAGACTCAATATTTCGTTCAAAGCTTGAGGATTCTATTAAAGGACTCAATGGAAAAAATGCTATTTTGGAAATATTTAAATGGCATAAAAAATGGTTTTCTGAAGTGGATTATAATGGCTGTTTATTCATGCGAGCAGTGGAGGAAATGCGTGAAACCTTGCCTTGCGTATCAGATATACTTATGGAGCATAAAGAATTTGTTAGACATCTAATTTATTCAAAACTTGAAGATTATTCATATAAAGAGTCTTTGACAAATAAACTGATGGTGATTCTTGAAGGATTAATTAATATTAGTGTAGTGTATAAAAATGATAGGGATCTTAATGATCAGATTGAACAAGATACCATTAATTTAGTATCAGAGATGATGAATAGGAATTAAGAATACAAATTAAAAATGTTTAATTGAAAGTAACTGTCAAATCAGAAAAATAATAATTTTCGAATTCACTTAGTGCATTGTGTGAAATGAGGGATACTGATCAAAGTTATAACGCCGCATTGAAATCGTTAATTCGTCGTCGAGCAGCATCATTGTATCAACATTTGGGACTTGAGCATCATACTGATGAAAATAGTGTCGATTATTATACCTTAATTGATCTAGAACATATTTGTCGTGAACTTTATGATGATAAGTTTGCTAAATGGATCTTAAAAAATAAAAATCCATCTGAAATGTTATTTAGAATTGCTGATGAAGCTGGTGTAGTTTTATTACCAGGTAAAGGGTTTGCAGTGCAACATCCATCTGCTCGGGCTTCATTAGCTAACTTAAATGAATATCAATATGCGGCAATTGGTTTATCTATGCGTAAACTTGCACAAGAGTATTATGCAGAGTATCAAGGTAAAGCTAATAAAAAATAGATAATCATACTGATTAACTTATCAACTCTACTATCAAACCCTAGTTTATCTAGGGTTTTTTATTGTGATTTTATTTAATAATTTAAGAATAGTGTATTGGTTTTTATTATTAATTTATGCTAGTAACACAATAAAAAGCTTAAGGAATTTTCTGGATAAATTTATGATCTAAGGTTAATAAAAATAGAAACTATCGTTAGTTTAAGTTATCAATATTATTGATAACCTTGTAGTTTAGGTTCTACCAGGGATACAAGATAAATCTGATAAACTTATTTAAAACAGCTAAATAATTTTATTGGTTAATTAAATTAGATTATTATTTAAAAATTATATATAAAAAAGTAACACCCATTATTAAGTTATAAATAATGTATAAGGATGTATTATGAATACTAACCATCTATCAGCAGCAATGTCTAAAAGTATCAATCACGTCAATCAAGAAGCTATAGAAAACAAAAGAATCGTTGGTTCTGTTGTTATAGTGGCTAAAAATGGAGAAATTATCTATCAGCAAGCTTGTGGTTATGCTAATCGTGAACAAAAAATACCTATGCATACTGACTCGCTATTTTTATTGTCATCTGTTACGAAGCCAATAGTGACAGCTGCTGCATTATGTTTAGTAGAAAAAGGATTACTTAATTTACAATCGCCGGTTACCGATTATCTTCCTAGCTTCACTCCTAAGCTTGACAGTGGTGAGCAACCGATTATAACTTTACATCATTTACTGACTCATAGTGCTGGGTTGAAGTATCGATTTGATGAACCTAATGGTAAAGGTAATTATAATTCTTTGCAGATTTCTGATGGTTTTGATCAAATTGCTATCAGCTTGGAAGAGAATCTTAAGCGCTTATCTCAAACTACACTTATTTACCAACCAGGGACGAGTTGGTGTTATTCATTAGCACTAGATGTATTAGGAGCAGTAATAGAAGCGGCCACAAAGCAATCATTAGCAAGTGTCATCAAAACTCTAATAACCGAACCTTTAAACATGCCACACACTGGTTTTACTATATCTGAAAGCAGTCTATTGGTAACTCATTATTATGATGCCACTCCAGAGCCCTTACCAATGCCAAGTCCATATTTTATGCATTTAGGTGCGGAATGGAATAATGGAATTTTATCTTATGATCCTAAACGGATATACAATAATAATGCTTACCAATCTGGTGGCGCAGGTATGGTTGGCAATGCGTGTGAGTTTATACAATTTTTGTTAGCATTAACCGCAAAAAATAATCCAATAAGCGAACAAAAATTAATGGATAAAATGGCTAAATGTTATATTAGTAGTGACTTTGCTACTCAAGGTCCAGGTTGGGGATTTGGTTATGGCGGTGCGGTACTTGATAATCCAGCTATAGCTCAAACACCTCAAGGTGAAGGCACAATAGAGTGGGTTGGTGTGTACGGACATGATTGGTTTTACGACCCTCAACAAGATTTAGCAGTTGTTATTTTTACTAATACAGCGATAGAAGGAATGTCAGGCCTATACCCCAAAAAAATCAAAGAGGCGGTATATCGTTGTATTTAAAGTAATAGCTAACAAAATCGATAACTACATTTATTATTCTAAGTTAATATAATATTAAAAGTTCTGTTCTATCGTAATGAATTGATTAATAAATTGTTCTTATTGAGATTAGCTATAGTATCGTTTCTAACATTAGCTAACAACAGCACTGGTACTTTGTTAATGGTGAGTTATATTCTTTGGAAACAGAAGCTCTGATTATCATCGACACTAAAATCGATGTCTCATATCAATTTTAGAATGTAACAGAGCATGATGTTACTGAAACTATTTCCTTCACCTGTTTCAAATGGACAAAGTGAAAGTGATTTTGCCTATCCGACGATCTGCTTAATAATTTTTAAGTTTGGTTAATGGTATAAATATTAAACCTAACAGTCACCACAGCATTAATGTCATATGGCGTTACACGACCAATATTCCTAAACACTTCGACTTTCAGTAGCCATTGATTTAAAACAAGCAATGCTACGACTTGCCTAAACAATTTAGTTATATTTTTACAATTGGTACCAACTGATTAATACTGATTGGATAAATTACATTAACTATTGAAAGAGATACAGGTGAATTGATTTTCCCTTGTTGAGAATTATTTATACAAAAATCAATGAAAATCGATACCCAATTATCAGACAAATAAGGTAGTGTAATTAATTTATTAATTTAGCATTAGTATTTTCTCGTTGTTGATAACGACAAGATGAGTTAACTTGATAGTATCGATCAATTCAAAACTTGATTATAAACATATAAATAATTTGCTATTCACTATTATTGTCATGATAATAATATGAAAATATAAAATAGCTGAAAATATATAAAATATGCGAATTTTTATTACAATTTTGCTCTCAATTGAATACCTTTTAATTTTTTTTCGACTTGGTCAAAATAGAAACCTTATACTTAGCGATCAAAATGTAACTACAGGTTTAATTATCATTTTATTTATTTTTAATGCAATTATCGGGTTATGTTACTTACTAATCAAATCCAATAAAAAGACAAGTGACTACATAACAATTACAATGTTATTTACAATTATCTTTTTTATCCCGATAAATAACTTAATCATAGAAAATAAAAAGCAAAATTATAGGCAGCAAAAAAAAGCACATGAAGAGGAATTACTTGGCGATACTTTAAAACCTTTTTATGAAGATAAAGGAACATTAGATGAAAGACGGATTCAAAATCTAAGAGAGAATTTCGCTAAAGGTTATGCAACAAACGGTGGTAAATTTTATTATGGTAGTGCTAATTATGACAAACCAATTTGTCATAAATTTAAACACTCTTTTGTTACCGATGACCAAATGTACATTATTTTAAGTTGTCAAAATCCGGATAACAGCATATTAAGTTATGCGCTAGCTACTCAAAAAGGTAATTCCTCATTTGTTAATCCTTGGAATGGTGGAAGATTAGATCACTATGAAGATTATTTAGTTTCAGAATATCCTTATATCAATTTACTCGATGATAATGATTATACTATTATCTATAAAGATCCTGTTGATGGAACTAGATATGGCAAATATTATGACCAACTATATGTTCTACCAATGTTAGACAAGAATGAAAATGAACTAAAATCCCATATTAGTGATCGTATTATTGAATTTCAAAAACAACATACTCATCAATTCCCTAATGATAAAGTGATTAAATTAGCTTACTATTTACTTGGTTCAAATCAATGCCAATCAGTAGATGATGTCAGCTTATTTGGCGATGATAATTTGATAATGAAATGTAATCAAAAATCTTTTACCGTCAATTATGAAAAACTTTATCAATCAGTCCCTGTTCCATCTTTAATGATTCCATTAGAAGTATTGGGTGATAATCATGATCAGCAAGACTGTTTAATTTGTGCTTGTTCAAAAACAGGTCAGGTACAATTGGAAGAAGCGTCTGATTTTGATGCATCAGCTCTAAAAGAGAGAATTGCTGAACAATGTCAAAATGATAACCAATGGCCTTATAATAAGTGTGTTGGTATTTATTATGAGAGTTTATTAAAAACCGATTTTGGCAATTACTTAAGAGCATCTATCGTCCATGTAAAAGAGGGGACTAAAGTGGCTCAATGTATTGTGGAAGTGTCAGAAAAGAAGTTTACAGAAATACAAACTGGACTGAAAACGAATGGTAACCTGCGTAAAGCTAATTAGTTTAATTGCTAGATGGTATATTGAATAGTATTTTTATTTTATCTTGTTGGGTTTTGATTGGTATTTAGGAAAGATGGCGGAAGGGCTAACTTATCAAAATTATTTTTATACGATTGATTTAAAATCATATTTTAAATAAAAAATAAATCTGCACCCGTTTTAGTATCCGTTCACTGTCTGTACCTTAACTGATCTAAACAGAAACTAGCATACATATATTTTATTTTTTAACAAATGTAGTATAGCAAAGTTTACTTATTTTTAGCTGGTATCTGTAGTTAATTTTTCAGCATATTTTGAACAATAAATAAAACATTCCTTTTGACATGAATATGAAAATTTTTCATACACCTTTGCATAGATATCTGTCAGTATTTTTTGCATTTTAATTGTTCTAATTAGCTGCAATGCAGCAAAAGAACATAAATGTTAATAATCTAATCATTTAATATTATCTAACTCATTATTTCTTAAATTCTTCAGCACTAGCACGAATTTATTTTCAAAGATTCCAAAGTAATCTTCTAAAAGATTAGCCTGATCAGCCCCTGCCTTTTTAATAATTAACTCATCAATCTTAAGATAGGGTAATAATTTATAAAGTTTATTTGCTGCGTAGAAACTCTGATTTAAGCTTATAATTTCATAAACAACCATGCTGGTTGTTACATTCGATAATACTAATGGTAGATTTGTTTTGGTAAAAACAATGGAAACAACAAATTATAATCATATTGCTAGCAACACATATTATGTTGTCATTCCAGCGCACGCAACATTTAGTGTTAGTATGCACGAGAGCGATAAACATCATAAAACGGGCATTCCCGACATCATTACGCTTATGACATTAAAAAAATAAAAAAAACGCTTTAGTAGCGGTTTTTTATTATCTGGAGAAATTAAAATTATGGCAAAAATTTCGGGAGTTTTAACCGACGGTGCAGGTCAAGTTATTAATTAAACTTATTTAATTTTTTATAATAACCACATGCAATTACAAATTTTTGGTCACAAGATTTTTTAAACCATTCTTTTGCAATAGATAAATTTTTAGGTACTCCTTTGCCAAAATAATACATTACGCCTAAGTTGTGTTGAGCATATAAATTACCTTGCTCTGCGGATAATTTATAATAATTTATAGCCTTCTCATAATCTGTAATTGTACTGTTGCCATCAGAATATATCTTACCTAACTTATTTTGAGCTTCTGCGTCTCCGTTGTTTGCTTTCTTAATTAACTCATCAATATCATAAGAATAAACACTAAACGAAAATAAGATAAAAAATATCGCTATTATTTTTTTCATGGTTGATCTCAATAATTAATAAGATGATTATTAAATCATATCCAGTTAAAAGATTCATCTTCAATCTTCAACTTAACATACTCTACCGCATCTTGATACGATTCAAAAATTCCGATTTTGTTTAATCCGTTATTCCGATAAAAGCACTACCAGTCATTGTGTATATCGAGAGAGAGGAAAAATCAAATACGAATCAATTTCGCAATCGTAAATTGAATCGGTGTCAGGGTCGGTTAGTATGTAAATTGTTTTGTGTAGTTTATTGTGATCATGTTATGAAAGATTAGTTAGTTTTATTCATCATAACTAATAATTTTCTTGAGTGTGAATTGAAGTGAAAAGCTGGAAAGCGGATCGCAGAAATTTGCTAAAAATGGTATGAGTTTTACCCCAGCAAAAAAATTGATGATGATTTTCACTGTACGTAAAACAGGTATTTTAGGGAAAATAGATATGTGAGAAATATATTCTAACTGTATATTCTAAGTGATATATTTGGGAAGAGAGTTATTTATTGAGTTTTGAATTGTAACTATTTGATTAATCTTTAGGAAAGATGGCGGAAGCGCAGAGATTCGAACTCTGGGAGGGTCGCCCCTCGCCGGTTTTCAAGACCGGTGCTTTCAACCGCTCAGCCACACTTCCGCAATGGCTGTGAATATTAAAGTAGACTTGGTAATTTGTAAATAGCTTTTTTTATTTTTTTTATTGTTTGCTTTAAATTTCATCAAATATAGTAAAAAATACTGTTTTTTATAATAGTTAACGATGCTCAATAATATTTAATTCTGTATAATGTTCTTAATTTTATTATTGTCGGATCACTATGTTAGAGTTAAATGGTAAAGTGATTGCCACTGATAAAGATGGCTATTTAAAAAATTGGCAGGACTGGACGCCAGAATTAATTCATCAAATTGCAAGAAATGAAGCGATAGCATTAACGGATGCCCATTTAGAAGTTATTAATTTTGTAAGAAGTTTTTATTTGGAATATAAAACCTCACCAGCGATTAGAGCTTTGGTTAAAGCAATGGAAAAGAAACTAGGAGCAGAAAAGGGAAATAGTCGTTATTTATATAAACTTTTCCCTGCTGGTCCAGCTAAACAAGCAACAAAATTAGCTGGGCTACCTAAACCAGTAAAATGTATTTAAAGGTACTTCAATGTTGTTAAAATGGCGGTTATCAGTATTATTGATCATAATTTTGTGTTATTTACAACATTCTTTGTGGTTTGGTAAAAATAATCTATTTGATTACTGGCAAAATCGCGATATTGTTAATCAGTTAACCCAGGAAAATGATCAACTAAAAATGCGTAATGAGCATATGTTCGCTGAAGTTGCTGATCTTTACCAAGGTTCGCAAGCGGTTGAAGAAAGGGCAAGAAATCATTTAGGTATGATTAAGCCAGATGAACATTTTTATCGCATTGTTACTGAGTCCGTTCCATCAAGATGATCACTATGATTAAATCAAATGAAGATAATATAGTTGCGCTGGTACCTGCAGCGGGAATCGGTGCTAGAATGAATAGTCCAATAGCTAAGCAATATATTAAAATTGGTGCATTAACGATTTTAGAGTACACGTTAAATAATTTATTGGCTTTCCCTTTAATTGAAAAAATTGTGGTTGTACTGCATCCAAATGATAATCAATTTCATTTGTTACCTATTTCGCAGCATGCAAAAATTCAGATAACCTATGGTGGTGAAAATCGTGCTGATTCGGTTCTTGCTGGTTTAATGTTATTAGAAAATGATGATTGGGTTTTAGTTCATGATGCTGCACGTCCATGTGTAAATCATGCCGATATTTCGAATCTTATTAAACAAACATTACGAGAGCGTAAAGGCGGTATTTTGGCTACCAGAGTGACAGATACTATAAAAAAAGCATCATGTTATGATATGAATTATATTGAACAAACTTGTGATCGACGTTTATTATGGGCGGCAGCAACGCCCCAGATGTTTAATGTTAAGCAATTAAGAGAAAATTTAGCTTTTGCGCTTAAACAAGGATTAACAATTACCGATGAAGCATCAGCGATGGAGTTAGCGGGGATTCAACCTAGATTGGTTGAGTGTCGACGTGATAATATTAAAATCACCCGTATGGAAGATTTGGCATTAGCAAAATTCTTTTTGCAAGAACAAGGTTTTTATCAAGAATCATAACTTTTAAATTAAAAAGAAGAGAGTAGGTGATGAGAATAGGTCATGGTTTCGATGTGCACAAGTTTGGTGGGCAGGGTCCATTAACATTAGGTGGGGTGAAAATACCTTATGAATTTGGTTTTATTGCTCATTCTGATGGTGATGTAGTATTACATGCTATTACTGATGCTTTACTTGGTGCTTTAGCGTTAGGTGATATCGGTCAACTCTTTCCTGATACCGATAACCAATATAAAGGTATTGATAGTCGGATTTTATTAAGAAAAGCATTTGAAATTGTAAGGTCCAAAGGATACCAATTAGTAAATTTGGACGCGACTATCATTGCACAAGAGCCAAAAATGAAATCGCACATTCCTCAAATGCGTATAAATATAGCTGAAGATTTAAGCGCACATTATGAACAAATTAGTGTTAAAGCCACAACGACAGAACAGCTTGGTTTTACCGGCAGAAAAGAAGGGATTGCTTGTGAAGCAGTGGTCTTACTGACTAAAATCAATCACTAATAACTGTATAATATTATGGTAGACAAATTGGAACATCTTAATTATCTAAATGGTAAACCCCAAGTTACGGGGGTTTATAAACAATGTAACCAAGACTTCATTGTTAAGGAAGATCTAGGTTATGAGCTCGATGGTGAAGGAGAGCATGTTTTTGTTGAAATTCGTAAAGAAGATTGTAATACTTTATTTGTTGCAGAACAATTAGCCAAGTATGCCAATATTTCAACCAAATTAGTCGGTTATGCTGGATTAAAAGATCGTAATGCAGTGACGACTCAATATTTCGGCTTACACATTCCAGGTAAGCTAACACCTGATTTTTTTCAATTTCAGATTGCGGGCTGTGATGTTTTATCAGTGACCCGACACAAAAAGAAGTTGCGTATCGGTGGCCTAAAAGGCAATTTCTTCTCATTGCGATTAAAAGAAATTAGTGATAAATATGCACTTGAAGAACGATTACAAACTGTTCAAAAATGCGGTGTGCCTAATTATTTTGGGGAACAACGTTTTGGCCGTGATGATCACAATTTAACTCAAGCGACACTTTGGGCAAATAATGAGATTGTAGTTAAGGATCGAAAGAAGCGTAGCTTCTATTTATCGGCGGCACGTAGTGCAATATTTAATGGCCTAGTCAGCCAAAGAATAAAGAGTGATATTTTTAACACAGTGCTTAATGGTGATGTGTTACAACTTGCCGAACGTGGCAGTTGGTTTCTGGCAACAGTTGCTGAATTAGAATGCTTACAACAACGTGTTAATTCTGGTGAATTAAATATTACTGCGCCAATGTTGGGTGATAAACAATTAAATACCGCAGATGAAGCTCTCGCTTTCGAGACAACCTACATTACTCAGCATTGGTCACCATTATTGCCATTATTCAAAAAAGAACGATTGGAAACGCTGCGACGTGCAATAATCTTAAGACCAAAAAATCTTGAATGGCAGTGGTTAGATGATACAACAATCACCATTGATTTTTGGCTTCCTGCGGGATGTTATGCAACAAGTGTATTACGTGAATTAATCGCTTAATTCAATAACAAGGAATTGATCTGATGTTTAACTTAAAAGTGCAATCATTGATTGAACAGCTTATACAACTTGGTATTCGTGACGAAATGGTATTAAGAGCAATCGCCGCTATACCTCGTGAGCATTTTATCGATGAAGCACTTTCTCATCAGGCTTATGATAATCGTTCATTGCCGATTGGTGTAGGACAAACAATATCTCAGCCTTATATCGTTGCTAAAATGACAGAACTATTAAATTTAAAACCTTCCTCAAAAGTTTTGGAGATAGGGACCGGTTCAGGTTATCAAACGTCAGTATTGGCTTATTTGGTAGAACATGTTTGTTCTATTGAACGGATTAAGAGTTTACAGTGGCAAGCAAAACGACGCTTAAAACAACTTGATATTCATAATGTTTCAACTCGCCATGGTGACGGTTGGTTAGGGTGGCCTGAGCGTGCACCTTATGATGGTATTATTGTTACGGCTGCTGCTACAGAAATTCCACAGGAGTTAATTCTTCAACTGGCCGATAAGGGTCGTTTAGTTATTCCTGTTGGACAACATCAACAATCACTACAACTTATTGAAAGAAATCAAGAACAATTTACCATTAAAATCATTGAAGCCGTTAATTTTGTACCCTTGGTAAAAGGTGAATTAGTATAATAACAAGTTTATTTACATTGAGAATTCATCCTACTTTTTGATATGTAATATCATTTGTCAAATTAAATCTAAAGAAACATGAAAAATCACGGTATATAACGAATAGCATTTTGTTACAATGTTCATCATTTCGTTTGGCAAATAATACACTTTAAATATTGATGGGTTTATACTAGCATGACTATTAACAAATTTTTTATAAGGATAATCAATCATGCTTTATGGATTTGATATTGGTGGAACAAAAATAGAGTTGGCTGTGTTTGATCAGGATCTCAATCAGTTATGGACTAAGCGAATTGATACGCCTCAATCAAGTTATCAAGCATTTTTAGATGCAATGATTTCTTTGATTAATGAAGCAGATCAACGATTTAAAATAAAAGGTCAAATTGGTATTGGTATTCCTGGTATCATTAATGATCAAGAAAAAACAGTATATACCACAAATATTGAAGCTGTTAAAAATCAGCCTTTAATGGCGGATTTAGAACGTGCAGTTGATCGCCCGATCTTTATGAATAATGATGCTAATTGTTTCGCCCTTTCTGAAGCTTATCATAAAGATTTTTTACAATATAACAATGTATTAGGCGTGATTTTAGGTACAGGACTAGGTGGCGGTATTATTATTAATCACCAAGTGATTAATGGAGCTAATGGTTGTGGTGGTGAGATTGGTCACCTTAATTTATCGGTTAATATGCTCAATATATTGGGAAAAGATATTCCTTTGACGCAATGTGGTTGTGGCTTAAAAGGATGCTGTGAACGTTATCTTTCTGGTACAGGTTTTGAGTGGCTGTATCATTATTATTTTCATAAATCATTAAAGGCTAAGACAATTATCGAACATTATTATCAAGGAGATGCAAACGCTGAACAACACATTGATCGTTATTTGGAGTTATTAGCCGCCTATTTAGTTAATGTTATGGTAATTGTTGATCCGCAGCTAATCGTTTTGGGGGGCGGTTTATCTAATTTTGAACTGATTTATCAGGAAGTGCCAAAGCGCATATCGAAATATCTATTACCGCAAATGACGATACCTCGTATTGAAAAGGCGAGATTTGGCGATGCAGGAGGTGCGAGAGGTGCAGCATTACTAAGTTTGGCTAAAGATCCTCTTGATGAGCATACTATTTCATAAGAATAAGTTAGGGTAACAGTACGATAAAAGCATATGATTAATAGCATTGATTTTTTAGAACAATTACGAAGCAAGGGCACATTTACTGCTTTGGATTTTCATATTGCTCGTTTTTTTATCCAAAAAGTAAATTTAGACGATCATAAACAGTCATGCCGACTCGCTTTTTTAATACTTTGGATGAGTGTTGAAATTCGAAGTGGTCATGTTTGTATTGATTTAGCGCAATTATCCAGAGCGCAATTTGACTACCGTTTGGGTCGTGACATAGCAGAAACAATTTTTGAACAACTTGGGCATCCAAAGCTAACTGATTGGCTACAATTATGCAATCAGCTTGGTCATGACATTATCGGCAATAGTCAAAATTTAACACCATTAATTTTACACGAAAATAAACTGTATTTTCAGCGTTTATGGTTATACGAAAAACAGGTTGCCCAATTTTTTGGATTAGGTCAGCAGTTATATATATCTAATGATAAACAAAAAATGATTGATATCATTAATAATTTATTTCCAGATACTCATTCAGGTGAAATCGATTGGCAAAAAGTAGCGGTAGTTTCAGCCCTAACTCGCAGAATTGCTATTATATCTGGCGGGCCTGGTACCGGAAAAACGACCACAATCAGTAAATTACTGGTAGCTTTAGTCAAGATTATTCAAGAGCCAGATGCAAAAAAAATACAAATTATGGCAACTGCGCCAACAGGTAAGGCGGCAGCTAGGCTTACTGAATCTTTATCCAATGCGTTATCTCACTTAAATTTACCCTCTTCGATAAAAAATAGTTTACCCACAGAAGCAATTACTTTACATCGTTTGTTGGGAGCCAGACCCAATACCAATCAATATAGCTATAATGAACAAAATAAATTGAGTATTGATGTCTTACTTATTGATGAAGCATCTATGGTTGACTTACCTATGATGGCAAAAGTGATTGATGCATTACCTACACAATGTCGACTTATCTTATTAGGTGATAAAGAACAGTTATCTTCGGTTGAAGCTGGAGCGGTATTTGGTGATCTTTGTGAATTGTATGATCGTGGTTATAGCCAACCACATGTTAAAATGATAAATGAATTATGTGCCTATCAGTTAACCGGTAAAACAGAAGAAGTATCATTAGCCGATTGTGTTTGTCTTTTACAAAAGAGCTATCGCTTTAATAACCATTCAGGAATTGGACAATTAGCAAATTTAATAAAGGCCGGTGAGCATCAAACAGTGTTGAAATTATTAAACAACAATCAACATATAGATGTTATTTATAATACTTTAATAAACCAGCAACAATATTTAAAAGCTATTGAATATAGTGTTAATCATTATCGAAATTACTTTTTAGAAATCGTTAAGCAACCAGTAAATATTAAGCATATATTGAATTACTTTGCCCAGTATCGCTTATTATGTGCTTTAAGAGAAGGGGCATTTGGCGTCGATGGATTAAATAAAGTTATTGAACAAACGTTAGAAAATCAGCAAATTATTCAGCGTACACGACAGCAACCATGGTATGTTGGTCGTCCTATTATGATATTACGTAATAGTTTTACATTAGGACTATTTAATGGCGACATCGGTATTACTTTGCCTGATCCTGATGATGCTAGTAAATTACGGGTTTATTTTTTATTGCCGAATGGTGAAATTAAAGGGTTTTCACCTTACAGATTGCCAGAACATGAAACTGTTTATGCAATGACCATTCACAAATCACAAGGTTCCGAATTCGATCATATAAGTATTGTATTACCTAATGAATATTCACCTATATTAACCCGCTCATTGTTATATACAGCAGTGACACGAGCTAAACAAAAAGTAGCTATTTTTTCGGAAAGTACGATTTTAACTCGTACCATACAAACAAAAACTCAACGACAAAGCGGACTCTTAACTCAGCTTAAAAATATTGAATTAACCACTATAACGGAATAATAAGTCTTTTATCACATTAGAATAATGTAGGATAAACAGCAGGAAAATTGCGCTATCAAAAATAAAATAAGTGGATCATGCTGATCCACTAATCAATAAGATAAAAATATTAATGAATGATTTTAGCTAAGAAATCCTTTGCTCGATCTGTTTGCGGATCACTAAAGAATTGTTCTTTAGAAGTATCTTCAATGATTTCTCCTTTATCCATAAATATTACGCGATTAGCAACTTTTCGAGCAAAGCCCATTTCATGAGTAACAACCATCATTGTCATCCCTTCATAAGCTAATTCAACCATAACATCTAATACTTCATTAACCATTTCAGGATCAAGGGCTGAAGTTGGTTCATCAAATAACATAACTACTGGATCCATACAAAGTGCACGGGCAATAGCTACACGCTGTTGTTGACCACCAGAAAGTTGACCAGGTAGCTTATTAGCATGAGCAGATAAACCTACACGTTCAAGTAATGATAATGCTTTCTCTTTAGCTTCATCATCAGAACGACCAAGCACCTTAATTTGTGCTAAAGTGAGATTTTTTAAAATAGTTAAATGTGGGAATAATTCAAAGTGTTGAAATACCATCCCGACTCTTGAACGTAAGCGAGCTAAATTAGTAGAATTACTAGTGATCTCGGTATCACCAATAAAAATCTTTCCTTTTTGAACCGGCTCTAACCCATTAACAGTTTTGATTAGCGTTGATTTACCAGAACCAGATGGACCACAAACAACGACAACCTCACCTTTTTCAACTTGTGTTGTACAATCTTTTAAAACTTGAAATCGACCATACCATTTGGATATATTTTTTAAGGTAATCATTTTTAGTCCTTCTTCAAATAATTCACTAAACGCGATGCGCTAAAACAAATAACAAAATAACTAATAGCTGCAAAAATAATCATCGAATATTTTGCTGTCCCACCTTGAGCCATACCAATTTGCGTTACACTTGCACCAAACAAGTCGATTAAACTCATAACATAAACCAAAGAAGTATCTTGGAATAAGATAATACCTTGAGTCAATAGCAAAGGAATCATCGCTCTAAATGCTTGTGGCAAAATAATAAGTCGCATCGTTTGACCTTTAGTCATTCCTAGTGCAAAGGCAGCATGATATTGCCCCTTACTAACAGCATTAATCCCTGCTCTAATGATTTCAGAATAATAAGCCGCTTCAAATAACGCAAATGCTATCATCGCAGATGCGATTCTTACATCAGCGTAAGGTGGCAATTGGAATAAATATTTAATTGCTTGCGGTAGAGCTAAATAAAACCATAATAATACTAATAATAAAGGTATTGAACGAAATAAATTAACATAACCACGAGCGAAAATATTTAGTAGTTTAATATTCGATAAACGCATTAATGCTAATACGGTGCCCCATATAATACCAACAACAACCGCCGTAAATGTAATTTTTACCGTCAACCATAAACCCATTAAAAGTAATTCATTATGATGATTAATAAGTGTTGGAATATTCGCAATCCATTCTAATAATTGCATCTTTAACCTCCACTCATCATATTAGGTAAACGGGTTTTCTTTTCTACAAGTCGCATAATAGTTATTACTGAATAATTTATAAGCATAAAAGTTAGTGTTACACCACATAATATTTCAACTATACTGTTAGTTGATTCATTAATACGATCAATTTGTCCAATAAGATCAATCAAACCAATCGTTGATGCAACAGACGAATTCTTAATAATATTCGTCATTTCCGAAGTTAAGGTCGGTACAATTTTACGATAGGCATTTGGTAATAGGATATATCGATACATTTGTAATTTGGATAATCCTAAAGCTGTGGCAGCGTATTTTTGTCCAACAGGAAGGGTTTGAATTCCTGTTCTAACCTGCTCCGCAATACGGGCTGAAGTAAATAGACCTAAAGCAATAGCGGCTAAAATAAAGCTATGGACATTTGGATCCAAATCTTGAATAAACCACGTTTTCAAAGCTCCACTTAACATTTCTGGCATTAACATATACCAAATAAACATTTGTGCCAATAAAGGAATATTGCGAAAAAGTTCAATATACGCAACTGCAAATGTATTTAACCATTTGTTTTTAAAAGTGCGCATAATCCCAATAATTGAACCTAAAACAAAAGCAATAACCCACGATGTAATGGCTAATGAAAGGGTAACAACAGCACCGTTCCATAACCAGTTTAGATAAATTCCATCACCATAAGGTGTTGGTTCAAAAAATAAAGTCCAATTAAAATCCATAATTTATGTATTATTCATTAGGTTTGTACTGAATGATGATAACATTCAGTACTTTGATTAAAATTTAAAAGCAATTAATCTAATGCTTTATCGTTCGGGTTGGCAAAAAGCTCAATCATTTTCGGTGAAATTTCGAGGTTCATGTTTGCACCATTTGGTGGAACAGGTTGAGTGAACCAGCGATTATAAGATTCTAACGCCTTGCCTGATAATTGTGCATTGGCAATGGTTTTGTCAATTAATTGTTTAAATTGAGTATCACCTTTTCTAAGCATGCAGCCATAAGATTCATAAGATAAAGGTTCGCCAACTATTTTCCATTCTGCTGGGTTAACTGCTCTTGAACGTTCTCCAGCAAGCAGCGCATCGTCCATAAGAAATGCGGCTGCGCGCCCTGTTTCAAGGGCATTGAATGTATCACCATGATCTTTAGGTGTAATAATTCGAATTTTTAAATTATCACGATTATTAATCTGATTTAAACGAATTTCAGATGTTGTACCTGCTGTTGTTGTTACATTTTTACCTTTAAGATCCTCGATGTTATTAATATTGCTATCCGCCTTAACTAAAAAACGAGTACCAACAATAAAAATCGAGTTAGAAAAATCAACCACTTTTTGGCGCTCAAGATTATTAGTCGTTGAGCCACATTCAAAATCGTAGGTATAATTGTTTAATAACTGAATCCGTGTTTTAGAAGTGACAGGTAAATACTTCACTTTTAAATTAGGCATATCAAGTTCTTTTTTTACTGCTTCTACAATCAAATTTGAATAATCTTGTGAATAACCAATTACATTTTGATTATTATCATAATAAGAAAAAGGAATTGACGATTCACGATGGCCGACAACAATTACACCGCTATCTTTAATTTTCGCCAGTGTGCCAGTTAATTCTTCAGCGTACGCATTGGTATGAATTAAACCAAGCACACCCAAAGATAACATTAATTTCGCCAGTTTAGTCTTAGACTTTTTAAATTTGGTCATATCAATTTCCTCTTTTTCTAAGGTTTATATTGTATTCAATATCTAAGATATTTTTACAACAGCCGCGTATTATAACTGATTTTTGCTTATAAAAGTAATTTTTTTGCATATTTATGCTTTATATAAATGCTTACAAAGTATAACATTTTGAATTTTAGAAACTTTTAATAAATTAAATGACCGTTTATTAACTCATTTTATTAATTTATTAACGAATTTTTGAACTTAAATGATACAAATTGTCGTTTTTAAAACCACTATCTATTTAATTAATTACAAATAATTTTATATCGACTAAAGTACAATTTTTTTTGGGAATTGCCATTGGTGTTTAATAAGAAAAATATGCATTTTTTTATTAGTCATTTTAGATGCAATTCAAATCATTTGTTTAGTTCTTACCAATTATATTTAAGCAAGAAATGTGCCATATTGATAATTAATTATATCTGGTTTTAGGTATAAGTAGTAGCGAGAGTATAATCATCATAATGAAAAGTGGGAAATGCCCCCATTTAGCATAAGGGGTTAGACCCGTATTCGGAGATAATTGCATAGATAGGGTAGTTGTTTTAAATTGTGGTGCTTGTTGTAAAATTTTCCCTGAAGGATCAATTATAGCGGTAATACCATTGTTAGTACTACGAATCATCGTTCTACCAAATTCTAAAGCTCTAGCTTGCACCATTTGAAGGTGTTGCCATGGTCCAATACTTTCACCAAACCAAGCGTCATTAGATACAGTTAATAAAAAATCGGTATCATTGCTAAAGTTTGCTAATACTAAGTCTGATAATATTGCTTCATAGCAAATCACAGTTGTAAATTTGAATCCTTTCATAACTAATGGTTTTTGAATTCTTTCACCAAATGACATTGATGACATAGGAATCTGCAGTAAATTAGCTATCGGCTCGAGTAATAATTGTAAGGGAATATATTCACCGAAAGGAACCAAATGATGTTTATTATAACGGTTTTCGGTAGGATAGTGATATGGATTTTCATCCCCTAATACAATTAATGTATTAAAAATATCATAATCATCTGAATTATGACGCAGATCAATAATTCCTACAGCGATAGCACTCTGATTAGCACGAGCTAATTGATCAAGCTGACGTAAATAGAACTGTTGATTAGTTTCTAGATCAGTAATCGCAGCTTCAGGCCAAATTATTATATCACTTTGTTCTAACAAATTTTTGGTTAAAGAATAGTAAGTATGTAAGGTATTTTCAAGCTGATTAGCATTCCACTTTAATGATTGAGTAATATTGCCTTGAACTAATGAAACATTAACTTGACGCGAATTATCTTGATGCGTCCATTCGGCACAATTGGTCAATATTGGTGCAAAATAAAATATTAATAGTGCAATTAACGCATTAAAAAAGTGCGTTTTTGAAATGCGCCATTGTTTATAACGGATAAGATAAATTAAATGACATATTAGATAAGCTAGTAAACCACAAAGGATACTAAATATTAGATTAACACCGTCGATACCAATTATTGGAAATAAGCCTTTTAGCGGTGAATCAAGTTGGCTATAACCAAATTCTAACCATGAAAAGCCAGTAAGAATAGTACCACGAAGATATTCGGTAAATTGCCAAAGTAAGGGAGAAAGCAGTACTAATTGTTTAACTGAGTAAGCTGGCGCTAATTTATTGCTTAACCTTACTAAAGTGGCAAATAATAATGGATAGAGCGATAAATAAACTATCAATAACACTAGAATGGTTATCGCAACAATTGTTGGTAATTCCCCATACTGCTTAATGCTAATATAAACCCAGTGTATTCCAGAACTGAAATAGCCCAATCCCCAACTTAGACCAATAATGGCTGCCTGTTTTGCTGATTTGTCAGCAATTAACAGCAATAACCCACTAAAAGATAGTAAAGCAAGTAATGAAAAGTGAAATGGCGCATAACTAAATACTGCTATACCACCAAGAATGGTAGCCATTAATTGCTGTATCAAAACTTGCTTAAACATTTAATTTTGTTTTTCTAAATCAGGTTCAGGGGCATGGTCAGGTAAAGTAACATGCAACTGAATAATCCGACGTTTATCAGCTAAGGCGACTTTAAATTGATAATCTTCAATGCTAACCATTTCTCCTTTAACGGGTAATCGACCAAACTGTTGCATAACTAATCCACCAACCGTATCTACATCTTCATCACTGAAATGGGTTGAAAAGATATCATTAAAATCTTCAATTGCCGTTAAGGCTTTGACTGTATAAACTGAAGGTGCTAGTTTACGAATATTACGATCTTCTACTTCATCATATTCATCTTCAATATCGCCAACGATTAATTCTAAAACATCTTCAATAGTAACTAATCCTGATACACCACCAAATTCATCGATGGCTATAGCCATATGATAACGTTGCATTCTAAATTCTTTTAACATGTGATCAACGCGTTTACCTTCTGGCACTATCACAGCAGGACGCAAAACTTTTTTTAGATCAAAAGTATCACTACCTTGTTGCATAAAAATTAATAAATCTTTAGCTAATAAAATACCTTCAATGTGATCGCGATCTTCACTAATTACCGGATAACGTGAGTGACCATATTCAAAAATAACATCTAAACATTCCTGTAAGGAATAATTTAATTTCAGAGGAACAATCTGTGTTCTGGGGATCATAATATCTCTAACACGTTGATCTGCAATATCCATTACACCTTCAATCATATCAAAGGTATCAGGGTCAATTAGTTGATTTTCTTGCGCTTCCCGAATTAAAGTAATGAGTTCATCACGGTTTTGTGGTTCTGAACTAAACAATTGATGTAGCCATAAAGAAAATTTTTTCTTTGATCGTTGGTGATTGTCATCGACCATTTTATCGCATTCCTTCCAAAAGATTATTAACTATAATAGATTTTATTTTATACATAATGTATCCCGATTTCCGACCAATTTTAAAATACTTTTTACTATTTTAATCGTGTGGATGAAAGGGAAATGATAACAATATCATCAATTAACTGCAACAAAACGCTTATTTATAAAATATATCCTGGTGAATTTGTTAAAAAGTTTTGAATGTACCCATTTTTTAAATTTAATTTCAGTAAAAATTATAAATTGATTAAGATTCATAAGGATTTGTGAATCCTAGTTCTGTCATAATTTCAATTTCAATATTTTCCATTTCTTGAGCTTCAGCTTCTTCGATATGATCATAACCTAATAAATGAAGGCAACCATGGACAATCATATGTGCCCAATGTGATTCAAGTGATTTATGTTGATCTTTAGCTTCTTGTTCAACTATCCCTTTGCAGATAATGAGATCACCTAAAAGCGGCGTTTCCATTTCAATTGGAGATTCAAAAGGAAATGATAATACATTTGTTGGTTTGTCTTTATGACGATAGAGGTTATTTAAATATTGGCTCTCTTGTTCATCAACCACACGAATTGTTAATTCAGCTTGTGGTACAAATTGGGGTAATATCACTGTTAACCATTGTTGAATTTTTTGTTCGCTAGGTATGGTATTCGTATCGGTAGTAACTATTTGTAAATCTAGAATGATCTGATCCATGATTAAATGTTTATTCTCTATGATAAGGGTGATTTGTTGTAATGCTCCAGGCTCGGTATAAGCTTTCCGCAACAATAACTCTAACAAGGGGGTGAGGAAGGGTAAGCGGTGATAATGACCAACTTTGATGCGCGGCCATTTTACAAGCAGGCGATAATCCTTCTGGTCCGCCGATTAACAAGCTTACATCGCGACCATCTAATTTCCATTTATCCAGCTCACAAGCTAAATTTTCTGTAGATAATGGTTTGCCTGGAATATCCAATGTCACGATACGATTACCTTTACCGCAACTTGCTAACATCTGCTCGCCTTCTTTGTCCAAAATTCTTGATATATCAGCATGTTTAGTTCGCTTTCCGGCAGGGACTTCGATCAATTCAAAAGGCATATCTTTCGGAAAACGTGATGTATAATCATAGAAAGCAGTTGATACCCATTGAGGCATTTTGGTACCTACGGCAATAAGTTGAAGCTTCACTAATTATTTGCTCCACAACTTTTCAAGCTCATAAAGTTGACGACTATCTTCTTGCATAATGTGAACCATAACGGAATCAAGGTCAACAACCACCCAATCGGCATCATTTTGGCCTTCACTACCTAATACTAAGTAATCCTGTTTTTTAGCTTCTTCTAATAGATGATTGGCAATTGAGCTAACATGCCGATTGGATGTACCTGTGCAGATGATCATGTAATCAGTAATACTTGATTTACCTTTAACATCTAATATAACGATATCTTTTCCTTTTAAGTCATCGATTTTGTCGATGATAAAATCTTGAAGTGACTGTTGCAAAATATTCCTCTAAATGTTTTTTTCATTTTAGTGTATTTTAACATATTATTTTTTGGTCAACAAAAACTGTAAATCAATCCTAACAATGTTATTAAATATTAAATTTCAAAAAAAATTATCAATAATAAAGTAAAAAAGCGGTTAATATTTTATGCTTTGTTATTAATCAGCTAACACCTGTTCACTAATTTTTCAGTAAAAAATACAGAAAAATATACACTATATTACTAATTATATTAAATAATATCATAAAAAAACTACCTGATAAATAATTTACAAATCTTATTGTTCAGCTTACAACTGTAAGCTATAATTAGCGAAATTTTTTTACATGAAAGATATTTCTTTGGGAGCAAAGTAATAAATGAAAAGAGTCGTAATAACAGGTTTAGGAATTTTATCAAGCATTGGTAATAATACTAAAGAAGTATTGGAATCCTTAAAACAAGGAAAGAGTGGGATTACTTTTTCTCAAGAAATGAAAGACAGCGGTATGCGTAGTCATGTTTGTGGTAATATCAAATTAGATACAACTGGTTTAATCGATCGTAAAATCGTACGTTTTATGAATGATGCTTCAATTTATGGCTATTTAGCATTACAACAAGCAATAGATGATGCTAAACTTACACCTGAAATGATATCTAACCCGCGTACTGGTCTTATTGCGGGTTATGGTGGTTCAACGAAAACACAATATTCGGTTGTTGCAGGAATGAAAGAAAAAGGCCTACGTGGGGTTGGTCCTTATGCAGTAACTAAATCCATGTCTTCTGCGATTTCTGCTTGCTTAGCAACACCATTTAAAATTAAAGGCGTGAGCTATTCAATGACTTCAGCGTGTGCAACTTCTGTTCACTGTATAGGTCATGCAGCTGAGCTTATTCAGTTAGGTAAACAAGATATTGTCTTTGCTGGTGGTGGTGAAGAACTTTGTTGGGAAATGTCTTGTGAGTTTGATGCTATGGGTGCATTATCGACAAAATATAATGATACTCCAGAGAAAGCATCACGCGCTTATGACGCTAATCGTGATGGTTTTGTTATTGCTGGTGGCGCTGGAATGGTCGTCGTTGAAGAACTTGAACATGCTTTAGCACGTGGAGCGCATATTTATGGTGAAATAGTCGGTTATGGCGCAACATCTGACGGTTATGATATGGTATCACCATCTGGTGAAGGGGCTGTACGTTGTATGCAACTTGCTATTGAAAATGTTGATTCGCCAATTGATTACATTAATACTCATGGTACATCCACCCCAGTCGGCGATGTTAAAGAGTTATGGGCAATTAAACAAGTTTTTGGCGATAATGTTCCTGCAATCTCTTCAACAAAGTCAATGACTGGTCATTCATTAAGTGCTACAGGTGCTCAAGAGGTTATTTATAGTTTATTGATGCTACAAAATAATTTTATTGCGCCAAGTATTAATGTCGATGAATTAGATGAAGCAGCAAAAGATATGAATGTTATAACTCAACCAACAGAAAAAGAATTAACGACAGTTATGTCTAATAGTTTTGGCTTTGGTGGTACTAATGCTGCTATCGTATTGAAGAAATTTAGTAAATAACATTCTAATTATGTAAATCTAGATAGCACTAAATTAGTGCTATTTTTTTATCTCATCAAAATGTTATTACCTACTTATTTTTACGCTAATTACTGATAATTCCATATATAATAAAATTACACAGAAATCGAAGATTTCAATTGTAATTAAAAAGTGTGTAAAAAAGATATAAAGCTGACGATATGTTTATAAACAAAATGGGCTTAAGTCTTTTTCCATTTATTTACATCACAACAATTTTAATAGTCATATACGAATTTAGTAAATTAACTAAAGGATTAGCGATTGTCCTATAAAATTTAATCTGTTTGATTGCTAACTTAATCTTAAAAAAATAATCCTGTTTTAGGTTAACTCTCTGTTGGTTTTAAACTGAATTTCTATCATGAGTATAGAGCGGTATTTAATTACAATATTTGAAATATATTATGAATGACAGTTAGTATTGAGTCGGATAGTTTATACAATCAATTAAAGAGAAAACAGGGCATTGCCCTGTTTTTATTAATTAACTTCAGCACAATTTAAACAATAAATATACCGATTTTGTGGGTCATTTAAATTTTCCAATAATGTCATGCGCTGCTTAACCTCTTTGACCATTGGTAGTTCATTATATAAAATTTGCGTAAGCGATTTTGGTAATATGGCTGAATAATTGTTTAACATTGCATTAAAATAGTTAATATCTTGTTTTTGCCAATAAATTGTATAATCAGTGATACCGGCTAAAGTTGCTGCTTTAAGTACAGCATTGTCAATATCACCAATTTCATCGACTAGACCATTTTCTTTAGCTTGTTCACCTAACCAGACTTGCCCTTGAGCAATTTTATCGACAGCTTCATAATTCATATTTCGTGATTGTGACACAAGCGATATAAACATGTCATAGCCATTATTAATGGTCATTTGCATGAGCTGATTGAATTGCTCTGATGGCGCTTTAGTTACCGATAAACTCGCTAATGGTGAGGTAGCGACACCGTCAGTGTGAACACCGATCGAAGAGAGGCTATTTTCAAAATTTGGTAAAATTCCAAAAATTCCGATTGAGCCTGTAATGGTATTTGAACTTGCATAAATATAATCTGATTCTGTCGCTATCCAGTAACCACCAGATGCAGCTAATCCCCCCATTGACACAACAACAGGTATATCTTTCTCTCTCAATGCTGCTAATTCACTGCGAATTTCCTCAGAACCATCAACACTACCACCAGGACTATTAATGCGCAAAACCACCGCGCGAATATTGCTATTATTGGTCAATTTTTTTATCTGTTGAGCAATAGTTTCACTTCCAGCTGTATCATTAGTGCTGTCACCCTTAACAATTGTACCATTAACAAAAACAATAGCTATTTCAGGCTTGTGATTCATCGTAGATTGTCCATCAATGATTTGCTGTTCATTTGTTTGAAGCTGATAATCATAAATGCTGACTGAATCATTTGTATTAAAAAACGCCTTCATCTCTTGTTCGAATTCACTATTTGTTTTAATTGAATCAATAATTTTATTTTCAAGAGCATATTCAGCCAAATTACCTGAGACCATTTTTAAGCGTTCTAAAAATGTATCAGAATCTGGTGCTAACATATCATTAGGTATGTCACGTTGTTGAGAAATATCAGATAAATAGTTTTTCCACATTGGCATTAACCAACGACGAGTATTTAGCTTAGCCTCTTCAGACATATCATCTCTAATATAGGGTTCTACAGCAGATTTATAGGTTCCCACTCTATACACATAAGTGTTGACTTTTAAATTATCTAATAATGATTTGAAATAGAAGTTGTTAGCGGCAAAACCAAAAATTTCTACACTTCCAATATTACTTAAATAAATTTTATCGGCAAGACTGGCTAAATAGTATTGTTTTTGATTAAACTTGCTACCATAAGCATAAATAGGTTTTCCGGCTGCTTTGAATTGTTTTAAATGTTTTGCCAGATATTCCAGAGAAGGCAATGATCCACCATTAAATTTATCTAATTTAAGGATGATACCTTTTATTGCATTATCGGATGTTGCTTGATCAATTTTCTTAGTAAGTTCAAATAAGCTATTTTCACGAGAAGGATCAAATTTATTACCACTCAGTTTTTTACTTAATTCATAAAAATCTTGATCAACATTTGTTGTATCAACAAGTACGCCTTCAATATCGAGAATTAAAACACCTGATTGGGGGATATTCTCAGAATTGGATAACCCTATAAGTAAAAATAAACAGAAAAAAAAGACAATATTTAAAAAGATAATTCTAATTAGATTTAAGGTTTTCCAAATATATTTTAGCCCGGTACAAATCGTGTGCCAAACAAACATAAACAATCCTTACTTTTTTATTTAGTGTTATTAGTATAGCGTTATTAATTTAAAAATTACACCAGCGCAGTTAAATTCGTGCTTAATGTATTAGATTTAAGACATAACAAAATGTAAACAATTAAGATACCGATAAAAGATATGATTAACAAAACTAAAAGAATTAAAGGTAATGAAATATCGATATATAGTATTAAATTCTATTTTAAATTTTGTCAGAAGCGTCTTGATTGCGTTTAAAAAAATAATGCTTATCTTCCCAACGTAAACATGTTAATTTACCTCCCCAACAACAGCCAGTATCCAAACCATAGATGTTTTCAGGCGTACCTTTACCCTTTAACGATGCCCAATGACCAAATATAATACTATAATTTTCGGGTATTTTACGGGGTAACTTAAACCAAGGTTTAAGTTTACTTGGTGCGTCTTCTGGTGCATCTTTGCAATAGAAATCTAGGCGACCATCATCATAACAATAACGCATACGCGTAAAAGCATTGGCTATGAAGCGTAATCGATCTAAACCTTTTAAATCGTCCTGCCATGAATCAGGAAAATCACCATACATTGAATCTAAAAATAAAGGATATGTGTCGCTGGATAGCACAGAACTTAGATCCTTGGCACATTTAATTGCTGTGTCTAAATCCCATTGCGGAGAAATGCCAGCGTGTGCCATAACTAATTTCAATTGGTTATCAATTTGTAATAAGGGCTGGCGTCTTAACCAATTAATTAACTCGTCACAATCCGGAGCTGTTAGAATTTGTTCAATGTGATCTTTTTTATGATTTTTAGTAATTCCCGCATAGACGGCTAAAAGATGAATATCATGATTACCTAAAGTAAGACGTATTTGGTTACAATGTTGTTTTACAAACCGTAATACCGCTAACGAATCAGGTCCTCTGGCAACGAGATCTCCCGTTAACCAGATTGTATCAGATTGGCTAAAATTAGCTTTCTCAAGCACTTTCATAAATTCATAGTAACAACCATGAATATCGCCAATCAGTAAGTTTGCCATGATTTATTCACTCATTAAGCTATAAGCATCAGCCAGCTGGCAATATTGTTGCAACGTTAGATTCTCAGCGCGCGCATCTAAATCAAGATTTAATGCAGTGAGTTGTTCTGAATTAAATAAATTCCCCAAACTATTACGAATCGTTTTTCGGCGTTGATTAAATGCTTCAGTTGTTATGCGAGATAGCATTCGTACATCCTTTACTTTATGAGGTATATCAGCATGAGGTATTAATTTAACTACCGCAGAGTCAACTTTTGGAGCAGGTTTAAATGCATAAGGTGGTACCTCTAAGATAGGAATAATCTGACAATAATATTGTGCCATAACACTTAACCGACCATAGGCTTTAGAATTGGGTGCTGCGACTAAGCGATTTACAACTTCTTTTTGTAACATAAAATGCATATCAGAAATTGCATGTGTAAATTGAAACAAATGGAACATTAAAGGTGTCGAAATATTATAGGGTAAATTACCAAAAACTCTTAATGGCTGCTTCATCTGTTCTGCAAGAATGGTAAAATCAACCATCATAGCATCCTCTTGAATCACATTGATTTTATGTTTTAAAAAAGGATTATTAAGTAATCTTGCTGCTAAATCACGGTCAATTTCAACCACTGTTAACTGGTCAACTAATTGACTAATCGGTACAGTCAGTGCAGCAAGGCCAGGACCAATTTCGACCAGAGCTTGATCCTTTTTGGGTTGAATGGCTGCTACAATATTTTCAATAACGTTGTCATCATTTAAAAAGTTCTGACCGAATCGTTTCCGTGCAAAATGCCCTTGATGCATACGATTATTCATACTAATTATCATCACCCATAATTTTTATATAAGCATCCCCTTTAAGTTCTTGAATCCAAACTTGTAGCTCTTCACCAAATTTACGATTAAAAATTAAACGATAAGCTTGATCTTTTTTCGCATCTTCCGTTTTGTCAACATTACGACTATCCATTAATTGAATTAGATGCCAGCCATAACTTGATTTGACCGGTTGACTTATTTCACCTTTACTTAATCTTAATAAAGCTGCTCTAAAATTACTATCAAAATTATTAGGATTGTTCCAGCCTAATTCTCCACCGTTATCAGCTGAACCAGGATCTTCCGAGTAAAGTTTAGCAGCAGAAGCAAAAGAGGTTGAGCCATTTACTATAGATTGTCGAATTTCCTGAATTTTATTTTTTGCTATTTCATCTGTCACTAATACATTGGTTTTGATCAGAATATGACGTGCATTTACTTCTTTGATCGTGATGATTTTAGGTGCCTCAGAATGATTTCCTTCGACTTTCAAAATATGAAATCCAACACCTGATCGGATCGGTCCAATGATATCATTTTTTTGCGCACGAACTAAACGTTCTTCAAAAATAGAAGGCAACTCATTGAGCTTATGCCAACCCATTTTTCCACCTTCTAATGCTTTTTCATCATTTGAATATGTAGCAGCGAGTTTAGCAAAACTTTCCCCTTTTTTCAGACGATCAACAATATTTTGTGCTTTTGTGTTTGCATCTTCAATCTGTTTTTTGCTTGGGCTTTCTGGTAAAGCAATTAAAATATGGCTAATATTAACTTCACGATTTTTATTCGGCTGTTTAGCTATTTCATTGGCCAAATTATTGACTTCCCGATCGCTTATCATGATACGTTGCTTAATAATATTCATACGAGCCTGCTCGATAAGTAACTCTTTTGATATTTTATGGCGATAGCTATTGTAACTCATGCCAACACTTGCTAAATAACCACGCAAATCATTAATAGTCATATTATTTTTTTGGGCAATAGATTTAATGGCTTCCGTTATATCATCTTCACTAATTTTAATATTCAATTTTGCAGCTTGTTGCAAAATGAGATTTTCATTAATTAGGCGTTCTATGATTTGGTGTCTTAGCGCTTTATCATCTGGCAAATTTTGGGGATCTGTACTTGCCTTTACATTTTGTAACATTTCATCAATGTCACTTTGTAAAATGACATTGTTATTCACAATAGCCGCAACGCCATCGACCACCTTTGGTGCGGCCTGAATATTCGCAGCGCAAAATAAGATTAAAAAAGATGTAAAATAAAATTTAATTTTAGTAATCATGGTCAACCATTTATTCATTTATATGTTAATTTGACAATATTATTTGTTATTTAGTTCCATAATTTTCGTCAAATGCAGTTTTATAAGGCAATAAACCAAAGTCTAACATTTTAGCAATAGTATTACTATTTTGGTTAAAACCTCTTAATTCGAAGTTTATTGAAAATTTGTTTTCATATTTACTCGCTCTTGAAACGCTGTTCCAATCAACGATTTTTCGTCCATATTGTAAACTTACTCCCCAACAACAATCTTCATAATGTATACCGATGAAATCATCAGCAATTTGTTTATTGTCAATATCATAGAAAAGCGAACCCACCGCATTGATATTATCGGTCAATGGCCACGATGTCATAATTCCAAATTGCGAAATATTTTGTTTATAAGGTATATTACCTTTATCTACTTCTATGTTGTCAATATATTTTTTATTAGCATAACGATAAGAGAATTGTGCCATTTTGTTTTCACTGACACGATATTCAAAAATGGCATTGGCCAAAGAAATTTTATCGATTCGTGTGTCATATTGAATCCCACTTCTGAAAACCATATTATTATCAATACGCCAAAAATTATCCGTTGCCCAGGTCAATGTACCAGTATCTTTATCGATTGGTGAACGATAATCGCCTGTTTTGGAACGGGTAAAATAATAGATTTGCCCAACGGATAAATTGAATTTTTCAACCTGATCATCATCATATATACGCGTGGTAATACCTGTAGCTATTTTATTGGCTGATGGGATACGATCGAGTCCGCTATAAGGCTGTTCTCTAAATAAACCAATATAATCGGATTGTAATAGGGATGAATCGTATTTATCAATACGTGATTGATTGCGATATGGAATATAAAGGTATTTTACTCTAGGTTCTAATGTTTGCGTGTATCCAGTAAATGTATTAATATTGCGTTCAAAAATCATTTTTCCATCAATACTAAATTTTGGTAGAAACCGATTAATACTTTCTTTCAAATAATTTTTACTCGTATTTGATTTAGGAACATTTTGATCATAGTGGGTAGCTAAAAAGCCAACTTCAGTATTAAGTGATGCCCAAGAAGACATCAACGCATAGTTTAATCCTGGTTCAATATGAAAGCGCCAAGTTTTTGGATTATCTTTTCCAGAAGTCACAAAGTGTGATACCTGCGAAAAGGTCTTAAAATTAAAGTTGCCGATATCATCATAGTAATTGATATTTAATTGAGGTTCTGGGCGATATAGTTGATGCTTTAAATTATCATATAATGCTTGAAAATATTTATAATTCAAATCAATATCCCAATTTTCATCAGCATAGCCAATGGTATAACTTTGTGTGAGATAACCATCTGTTTCTGCTGCATATTTTGAACCTAAATCAGTAATATATTGGTTATCACTTACCCGAGTAGAATTCACTGTTAGTCGCCAATTATCGTTAATCTGTTCTTCATTTTTCCAATGAAATAACCATCGGTAATTATTATTACTATAGCCAGCTTCATTGCTATGACGTCGACCTTTTCTGTCCTTGCTATATTGATCGTCATATTGCAACCAGTCAAATGCAACAGTACCTAAACCAATTGCGTTAAGATAGCGCCCTTCAGATTGTAGTTGAATACCTCGTTTTTGAATAATTCTAGGTGTAAATGTCGCATCATAATTTGGTGCGATATTCCAATAAATGGGTAAAGAGAAATCAATTCCACTAATGCTATCATAAGAAAAATTCGGCATAAGTAAACCCGAACGGCGTATGCTCCCAGTAGGGAGTTGTAAATATGGTGTATATAATACAGGCACATTGGCTATTCGAAAAACTGCATCCCATACTTCTAGAAGTTGTTCATCATTATCATGAATAATTTTTGAACCCTCGATATTCCAGGTTTTATTTTCTATTGGACAAGAGGTAAAACTCCCATCTTTAATAACCAAATAGCGGTTATTTGTAAATTGCATCTTTTTTGCTGAACCACGTCCAAGCCTGCCAACCAAATGATATTGTGAATTATCGATTTCAATTTCTTTATTAACTAGATTCATGGACGCTTTTTCGGCATGCAGTTCAACCATATCGTCTTGATAAATAATATTACCATTTAAAAAAATATCACGATTTTGATTCTGTGATTGAATTAAGGTCATCTGGTCAGAATTGATTTGCCGATTACCTTGGGTCACTATAACATTGCCGGTGTAAATAGCTTTACTTGGTAATTCAGCTTTGAAATTATCGGAAATAACATTAATTGGTTGTTCATTAATATCTTTCTGAGGAGAAGGTCGATTATTGAGCGGTACATTAACAAGACATCGTTGATTATTCTGAGGTTGAAATTGCTTAAGTATTTTATTATCTTTAGCATAATTGTTTGGAGAATAAAGAGATATACAAACAGTGACTGCAATAAAAGTAGGAGTGAGTTTTTTCATTAGTATTTCTGTAAGCAATAATCACGAATTAATATTTATCGCAATATTATATCGATAATTTACAAAAGTGCTAACTAATAAGCGATAAAAACAGCAAAGATTTTCATTTTCAGCTGAATTAAATTACTAATAATCAAAACACATACTTAATAACAACTTTTGTAATTGACGTCACCAAGACCCCTTCAGGGATTTATACCAAAGTAAAATAAGTTTAGGATAATCTTAATCAGATTTCTTTAACTCATTTCTTGAACGATTGGTTTTTGTCCGAGTACGATTTCTATTTGTTTTTTTTGCGTAAATTTTCGGATTATTGTGTGATACCTGTTTTATTAATGTTAAACGTTGTTCATGACCAGCTTGCTGATATTCATCCCACCACTTGGCTAATGTCAATAATTCACCATTTTCAATAGAAGCGCGTAGCTCTAATAAATCATAGGCTGCTCGGAATTTAGCATGCTCGAAAATGGCATTAACTCGTTTAGGACTTCGTTTATTAAAGCGTAATTGTAAACGCCAAATGTCACACATGGTAGCCGTAAGTTTTTTGGGAATGGCAATTGCCGAGCACTGCTTAGTTAAAATATCATTCATAGCTAAGTCAAATGCATCATGATAGTTTAGACCACTTTCCATGATCAGATTTTGTGTATGTTCGGCTAATGGATACCACAGCATTACAGCAAATAGAAAAGCGGGATTAACACGTTTGTGATTAGCAATACGATAATCGGTATTTTTTAACACTTGCTCAATGATTCGCTCTAAATGACTAGCACCGGCTTTATGACTGCTTGTTTCACGGTCAAATAAATGCGCTAGTGTCGGAAATAATAAAGGAAAAAGCTGATATTTTCTCAATAGTTGATAAGTTGCATAACCTTGTCCAGATTGTAGAAGTTTGAGGGATTCATCAAATAATCGAGCGCCAGGGATATTTTTTAACAATGGTGCGAGTTTTGGAATCGGTGCAGCAGTTTGAGAATCAATTTTCATCGCCAATTTTGCAGCGAAACGTACTGCACGTAACATTCTAACAGGGTCTTCACGATAACGAGTTTCTGGATCGCCAATTAAACGAATAATACCATTTCTTAAATCTTCAATACCATGGCAATAATCACGAATAGTAAAGTCTTTTACGTTATAATATAAACCATTAATTGTGAAATCACGGCGCATTGCATCTTGTTCAATAGTGCCATACACGTTATCTCGCAATAGCATACCAGATTGTGAACGCTTCGACCTATTAGCATCTAATTTGATGGATTGGTTTTCTGTAATCTCAACATTTGTATTGTTATGTTCACCTCGAAATGTTGCTACTTCAATAATTTCTTTGCCAAACATAATATGCGCTAAACGAAAACGACGTCCCACCAAACGACAATTGCGAAATGCTTTTTGTACTTGTTCTGGTGTTGCATTGGTTGTAATGTCGAAATCCTTTGGTATTTTGCCTAATAAAAGATCGCGAACGCAGCCACCGACTAAATAAGCTTGATATCCTTGTTTATTTAAACGATATAAAACTTTTAAGGCATTTTCACTTACCGCCTGACGAGAAATATTATGTTTATTACGAGGAATAAATTCGCATAGTGGAATTGAATGCGTAACCGTATTGGAATCTGATAATGATTCAATACTTGATTCAGTTTTATGAGTTGATTGGGGTTGAAAAAACTTATGATAAACTCGAGTGACTAACTTAAAAATATGACACCTCAACATGATGACATGGTCAAAAACAAAATTACGAGTAATTATAACCTAAGCTTACCAATTATCAAAAATTAATTAAATTATCTTATCTTTAAGGATTAATCGATTTGTTCGCATTGCCTTTACTAAATTCTGTAATAGAATAAACAACATTTACGATAAATGAAGAGCATTGAATGATGAAAAAAACGATTAATTTTAGTGCCGGTCCGGCAATTTTACCGCATGATGTTTTAAAACAAGCACAATCTGAATTATTAAATTGGCATCAAACAGGGTGCTCAGTAATGGAACTAAGTCATCGTGGCAAAGATTTTGAACAGTGTGCATTAGAAGCTACCCAAGATTTACGGGAGCTATTAAATATACCTGAAAATTATCATATTTTATTTTTGCAAGGTGGTGCCCGATCTCAATTTGCTGGCGTACCTTTAAATATTTTGTCAAATCATACTTCCGCCGATTATATTATAAGTGGCTATTGGAGCAAATGTGCTGCCGATGAAGCAGAAAAGTATTGTCAAGTTAACCGTATTAACGTCAAGACAGTGCATGAAGAAAAAATTGGAATAAAATCTTTCAATCAATGGCAATTGACTTCAGATTCTGCTTATGTTCATTACTGTCCGAATGAAACGATTGAGGGATTGGCGATTTTTGATGATCCACAATTTAACGATAGAATTATCGTTGCTGATTTCTCATCTTGTATTTTGTCAAAACCGATTGATGTTACACGTTATGGTATTATTTACGCAGGGGCACAAAAAAATATTGGTCCATCTGGGGTAACTATCGTAATTGTACGAGAAGATTTATTGGGTAAAGCAAAACGAGAATTACCGTCAGTATTGGATTATACGATTCAAACTAAACATGATTCAATGTTTAATACACCGCCAACTTTTGCCTGGTATATGTCAGGGTTAGTATTTAAGTGGCTTAAGCAATTAGGTGGCTTAACAATAATGGAACAACGTAATCGTTCAAAAGCACAAATGTTATATCAGTATATCGATCAATCTGATTTTTATAGTAATAATATTGCTACCGAAAATCGTTCGATTATGAATGTTCCCTTTGTTTGTGCACATGAAGAATTTGATACCATGTTTGTCGCTGAAGCTGCTCAACATGGAATTATTGGTGTTAAAGGACACCGTATTGTAGGTGGGATCAGAGCATCTATCTACAATGCAATGGATTTGGATGGTGTTCAATGTTTAATTGAATTTATGAAGGAATTTGAAAGAGTAAAAGGATAAAAGTTTAACTATTATTACATTACCTGATATATCCAATTGATAAAGTGAATTTTAAAAGATAATGCCGGCATTTGGCATTATCTTAAGGTTGGAAGATACTTAAAAATCACCAAAAATGTATCGTGATTTTTGAAAAATGCTTAATAAGCGTAAATTAATAAACAATATATTTTTGACATACTCAATTATTTATCGATTTAAAACATTTAAAATAACCAAAATCATGGGATTTCAAAGATAATAAAAAAGATTTTCGTTAAATTAAACGTTAAAAATACCATCAATGTAAAACCAATGATCGCCTTGTTTGATGAAATGACTGGTTTCATGCATTCTTTCAGCTTTGCCATTTTTATTACGATAACGAGCAGTAAATTCAACATAGGCTTCATTCGTTTCCTTTCCTGCCCAACTTTTATGAATAACTAAATCAATCCACTTAGCATCACTGATCTCTTCGGCTAATTTACTTGGTAATGTTTTGGGATGCCACGTTTTTATTAAATAATCTGCTTGACGTAATGCATAAGCACTATAACGTGAACGCATAAGTATTTCTGCATTAGGGGCATTTTTTCGCCATAAATGATAGGGTTGACAACAATTTTTATAAAGTTGCCCAGAACAACATGGGCATAAATCCATATTTTTTTTATTCATAATGCAATTTACAATGTCCTAAAAATAATAATTAAGTAATGTCATTAATATTGGCATAATCAACGTCAATAGAAAGCCTTGTACAATTGCTGGCGGCACCATCATAATACCACCTCCTTTTTGTAACATGGGCAAAGTAAAATCCATTGATGTTGCTCCACAAATGCCTAATGCTGTGAGTTTATAACGTCGAATTAGACTCGGTATCAACATAATAGCGCACAATTCTCGCAGAATATCACTAAGAAAAGTGATACTTCCAACAACAGCGCCTTGTGCCTCGGTCATTAAAATGCCCGAAAGTGAGTACCAACCAAATCCGGCGGACATTGCCATGGAAGTATTGACCGGCAATTTGAGCAAATAAGCCGCAAGCCAACCACCAAGTAATGTCGATAAAATTACGATGAGCGTTGTAGTTATTCCCACTTGATTTATCACGATTTGTTTTACCGTAATGTTATTACTACGTAATTGAATACCGACCAATATTAAAAGAATCACCAGAATAACTTCACTAAAAATTTGATTATATTGCCATATAGCTAAAGGTAAAAGGCCACAAACAAAGCCTATTATTAAAGCAAAAAAAATAGTTAATGATTCTAAAATCATCTTCCATCGTGCTGGAAGCTCACGGTGATTAGCTTGATTTCGCCATGGATAAATATGATCTAAAATTAATAGAAATATTACATTAAAACCAAAACTGCAGATGAATAATATAATTGTTGATGAAAGGATGGTTTGTAAATTATTCAATAAATCATTTAATTGTGCCAGTCCACTCCCCATTAAAAATAATATAGCATAGACTAAATAACTTAATGATTTATTTACTCGTGCAATCCAAACGGCATTTTTCAATTTAATTGAATAACCGATAAAAAGCGGAACGAGTGCAATTAAAATACCAAACCACATGTCTTTATTCATCCTAATTATACTAATGATTATCATGTTATCACATAATAATGCATTCAAAACCTTTATTAAAAGTTACTAAATCTGAATTTTGACCATTTCATTCGATAGTTATTGCTGATTATAGCAAAGCTGACATTCGCTGATGAATTGATTCATGTAATTCATCTAGTAAAGCATAACGACTACGATACATAGACCGTTTTTTACTTGCAATTTCTTCAATAGCTTTTCGGTGAATGGTATTGGGTAAAATATACAAACCTTGTGAATTTTGTTTACCGCCTATTGTTTGCCATATTTCATCGTAATCAGAATGGACACGATTAAAACGTTTTCGATAACGCCAATTATTATAGACATGAGTATTTTTACTGACTGCAACAATTTGTTTTAAACCAAAAACGTCAGCAAGTGTGAGAGCTGCATCAACAATTAAACGCTTTGGAAACAAACCATAGCAATCTTTAGTAGCTTGTTGAATCGCAGATTTGGCATCATCACGGTCAGGACCCTGTAAACCTGCAATAAATAATGATGATTTTTGACCATATTGCATTATAGTAAAGGTTAATGTAGCTAAATCAACATTATTTTCATCAAACAGATAGAGTGTAATTTCGCCTTCGCGAGCATATTTATTTTTTGCCTGAATCATTACGCGAATTTTGTGAGCATTTTTGGTAAACAAATCAGCTAACAAAAAAGGTGGATGATTGTAAAATGCTTGAGTAAGCTTTTCACTATGCGCAGAAAAAAAATTGTAATGATATACAAGAGCTTGAAAACAGGCTTTTTTGCTCAGGCAAGAAGATAAATAAGGGCGTAAAAGCTTACATGGTAAATTAGATTGTCGCGAAAAAAAATAACCCATTAGCGGATATCTGGCTAGGTGACTGAGCCATTTAAAGGTTATTGGACTGACAAAAAGGGCACGTAACGCGAATTTATAACGAAATGCTCTACTTTCCCAAAGCGAATTAAGATTAAGTTTACCGGTGGTTAACCATCTAAATAATACTAAAGTGTTTTCTGGCGCAATAATGTTACGAATATCATTCATGGGATTTATTTACAACTGATCAAAAACTAGTCAATAGTCTAAAGTTTAAAAAATTAATAGGTTACGTGAGTGATTGGTATGACAATAACTTCTTGACGTAAATTAAGTATTAATCATAACTAAAAATAGGTATTATAACTGATAATGAACAATAAGTAGAGTGTTAATTATGAGCGTAAGGCAAAGTATTCAAAATCTGAGTCTAAAAAGTTTGGCTCCACCCAATAAATATTGTGTCATTTTACATAATGATGATTACACCACGATGGAATTTGTCGTTGAAGTGTTAATTCGATACTTTAACTTTGAAGAAAATGAGGCAACACAAATTATGCTTGCCATTCATAAAAAAGGGCAAGCGATTTGTGGTATTTATACGGCAGAAATTGCTGAAACTAAAGTGTACCAAGTAAATCATTATGCTCGCCAACACCGGTTTCCGTTAAAATGTACTATGGAGCAGATACCGTCATGATTAGTAAGCCATTACAATCGGTAATTAATGATGCATTTACAAAAGCACAAAATTTAAGATATGAATATCTTACTGTTGAACAACTTTTACTATCATTACTTAAAGATGAATCAATCATCCAAATTTTCAATAACCTAAACATTGATATGGATCATCTCATTAATGAGATTAATTGGTATATTGAAGAAAATGCGACATTTTTATCAAATATTGGACTTAACCAACAAACCGAACCAACACTGGCATTTCATCGTGTTATTGAAAATGCAATTATTCAGGTTCAATCAGCGGGGAAAAGTGAAGTTACTTGCAGTGATTTGTTAGTTGCTATTCTTGGTGAAGAAGATTCTCAAATCGTATATTTATTAACTTGTATGGGATTAGATTGGTTAACATTAACCCAATATTTATCTGAATTACATTACGGTAGCTCAAGCAGTAAAGATTTTGGGTTGGAGTCTGACTCATCGTTTTATAATAAGGCACATCAATATTTCTTTGAATCGCATCATAATAAAGAAAGCGATAAAGAATTAAATCAAGATCCACTTTTACTCTATACCACAAATCTCAATCAATTAGCAGAAGAGGGTCAAATTGATCCAATAATTGGTCGTGAACGAGATATTGAACGGGTGATGCAAGTTCTCTGCCGACGACGTAAAAATAATCCAATTTTGGTGGGCGAAGCTGGAGTAGGGAAAACAGCGATTGCTGAAGGGTTAGCTTGGTTAATTGAACAAAACAAGGTACCTAAAGTACTCAAAAAGGCGACAATCTATTCCTTTAATATTTCAGCTTTGATTGCTGGTACCACTTATCGAGGAGATTTTGAAAAACGTTTTCAGCAATTGATTCAAGCGTTAGAATCGCAACCAAATTGTATTTTATTTATTGATGAAATTCATGTCATTATTGGGGCCGGTGCGACAGGAGAAAGTAAGCTTGATACAGCGAGTTTATTTAAACCATTGTTAGCATCTGGTAAAATTCGTGTTTTTGGATCAACCACTTACCAGGAATATAATCGCGTCTTTGAAAAAGACCGTGCATTAGCACGACGTTTCCAAAAAATTGATATAACTGAACCGTCCATTGCTGATACTGTGAAAATATTGATGGGATTAAAATCACGATATGAACAATTTCATCATATAACCTACACGCCGGAAGCACTGAAAAGCGCAGTTGAGTTATCTGTTAAATATTTACCTGATCGATTTTTACCGGATAAAGCGATAGATCTTATTGACGAAGCTGGAGCACAAAATCGCTTACTTACAGCTAAAAAACAGAAAAAAATCATCGATACTGTCGATATTGAGAAAATTATTGCTCAAATGGCTCGTATTCCCGAAACAACCGTATCTACTTCCGATAAAACCAAATTACAAAACTTATCGGACGATTTAAAATCGGTAGTGTTTGGACAAGATAAAGCAATAAATGTATTAAGTGATGCCATAACACTAAATCGAGCTGGATTAGGTCGCGATCATAAGCCGATTGGATCTTTTTTATTTGCTGGACCAACTGGAGTAGGGAAAACCGAAGTTACGTTACAACTCGCCAAAATGCTTGGTATTGAGCTTTTGCGCTTTGATATGTCGGAATATAAAGAATCGCACACAGTTAGCCGTTTAATTGGTTCACCACCTGGATATGTTGGTTTTGAACAGGGTGGATTGCTAACAGATCAAGTATTAAAACATCCTTATGCTGTATTACTTCTCGATGAAATTGAAAAGGCACATCCCGATATTTATAACTTGTTATTGCAAATTATGGACAATGGGACATTAACAGACAGTAATGGACGAAAAGCTGATTTTCGAAATATTATCATTGTCATGACAACGAATGCTGGTGTACAAGAGTCCATCAAAACGTCGATTGGTTTTTCACAGCAAGATAATAGTCATAATGCGATGTTAGAAATTAAGCGTGTATTTAGTCCTGAATTTCGCAATCGTTTAGATAATATTATTTGGTTTGAACATTTATCTAAACCAATTATGTTACAAATAGTAGATAAGTTAATAACAGAATTAAAAGACCAATTAAAAGATAAAAACGTTTCATTAAGCCTGACTAAAGAGGTAAATAACTATTTAGCTAATTGTGGATACGACAAAACCATGGGGGCCAGACCAATGGGCCGCATTATTCAAGAGCAGATTAAAAAACCATTGGCACAGCAAATCTTGTTTGGAGAACTGCAGCATGGTGGTAATGTGAAAATTAGTTTAATAAATAATAAACTAAATTTTATTTATCGGGCTAAAGTGGTTGCTTCTAAATAAATCAAAAAGATAAATTATAGGATGTAAAATGAAAAATCAATTAACCATAAATTGGCAGCATTTCTTGACAACTTATTGGCAAAAAAAACCAGTAGTGATACGGCAAGGAATAGCAAATTTCAGTGATCCTATCACACCAGATGAGTTAGCTGGTTTAGCGTTAGAAGAAGACATTGAAAGTCGCATTGTTACTAACAAAGATGGTAAATGGGATGCGCAATATGGGCCATTTGAAAGTTATGATCATTTAGGGGAAAGCCACTGGACGCTTTTAGTTCAAGCTGTTGATCACTGGCATGAATCTGCTGCAACACTGATAGAACCTTTTCGCGTATTACCACATTGGCAGTTTGATGATTTGATGATCTCTTATGCAACTGCACAAGCTGGGGTTGGGCCGCATATTGATAATTATGATGTATTTATAATACAAGGTATGGGAAAACGCCGTTGGATGGTAGGTGACAAAAATCCTAATTATCTCGAATTTTGTGCCCATCCGGCATTATTACATGTTGAGGAATATCAACCGATAATTGATGAAGAATTGAATCCAGGTGACATCCTCTATATTCCAGTGGGTTTTCCACATAATGGTATCAGTTTGACAGAATCCTTAAGTTATTCAGTGGGTTTCAAAACACCAAGTTCACAAGAGATGTTAAGTAGCTTTGCTGATTACGTATTAGATACTGTAAATAAACAGATTTATTACCAAGATCCTGATTTAAAATTATCACAGGCACCTTATCAAATACAAAACTATGAAATTGAGATGCTTAAATCACAGCTATGCCAATTGATAAATAATCAAGAATTGTTTATTGATTGGTTTGGTAAGCATATTACACAACCAATGCATGAACTGGATATCATTCCACTCGATCCACCCTACACATTTGAAGAACTACAGCAAGAAATCAATGATGGTTCGCAATTACACCGAGTTCCGAGCATCCGAATATTTAAAATCGGAAAGCAAGGGTTTATACATAGCCAACGAATTGCTCTGAACGAGCAGTATATTGATTTATTATGTCAGAAAGAAATACTAACTGAAAAAGATTTTAATGATCCTACGTTGTTAAATGGCATGTTAGATTTGATTAATCAAGGATTTTGGTATTTTTCCGATTAAAGTTTTAGCTAGATTTTAACAACTTAAATCAATGGCTGAGGTTGATTATACCGTGGTAACTTTCCACTTTTGTCTGGGGTTACCATACGGTTGATGAACTAGTTCATATAAAAAGACCAGCTTGCCAATCTTTTATCTGATAAAGTGTTTTTTGCATTTCATATTACTGATGTTTAGTTTGTAAAATAAAACATATTTAACTGTTAATGTTTGTTGGCAGATTAGTCGTTCAAAAGAAGCCTTAATTAACGGTATAGCGCTATTAGTTATCACTGTCTCATAGACAATTAAATAAAATCGAGATGCTCAATATCAATTGCTTTCTCGTTTCATGGAGAGGGTTGAGGTTTTAGTTAAATAGTATTTTTTAATATTTTTTTGCCGTATTTGAACTATGTACCAAGACAAAACCGCATGATAGTAATAAGAAAGATTTTTATTAATTTCTTTTTAATATCATGTGGTTTTTTATCTAAACTTTATGCATTTTCTTTTTTAAAAAAATCAATAGGTAATTTAGTTATTGCAAAACCACACAACATGATAATAGTACAGATAATAAAATTAGTCGAAATGATTTTATTATCATAAATAGATGAAATGAAAATCGCAACAACGGGAAAAATTATGAAAATAAATGATAGTATAACTGGACTCATTCGCTTGAGTAAAAAGAAATAGGCTATAAAGCCACCTACTGATGCGAAAATACCTAGATAAATTAATGCTAACCAACTATTTAAAGATATATTTTGGAAATGATTATCTTCAAAATAAAAACTTAAAAGACATAGCATAATGCCAGCGACGCCAATTGGAAGTGTATTGAAGGTAAAAACATTTATGCCTTCACCAGCTTTTTTCGAATAAACATATAAGAAACCATGCATTAATGCCGCTAAAAGGATAGAGATAACCCCCAAAAAATCGGTATACGAATTAACCAACCCTTCTGATATCAAAATATAGATCAAGCAAAGAAAACCGACTGAGATACCTATTAACTGATTTATAAAAATTTTGTCTTTGAGAATTATTTTAGCAAAAAGAATAGAAAAAATAGGCATGGTACTAAATAGGAGAGATGTTAAACCAGATGATACATATTGTTCACCAAAACTTATCAAATAGTAAGGTATCGTGAAATAAAATATCGTTAATAATATGAAAAAGTGCCCTGTTTTTTTGGGAAATAATATTGGTGATTTTGCGAAAATCGTGATTAAAATTAAAAAAGGAAAGGCAATCACAAAACGTAAACCGGCAGCTAGAAGCGGGTTAACCGTTTCAACCGCAATTTTTATACCAATCCATGTGGTTCCCCATGTCAAACATACAATGATGAATAATAAAAAAATAACAAATTTACTATTAAAAAAATTTTTTTTGTTCATGCGATTTTATTTGATTATGTATTAAACAACATGCTAGATACTATAATACCGAATATATTAGTTTGTAAATCTGTGGATATTTTAAAATATTATTATTGAAATATTGATTAATAAAAATGCGATATAATTAAAATGTAAATTGAATTTATTTTAAACATTTAGCTATGAAATTTAATTTATCTTTAGACATTATCTAAATCACTTACGCTGCGATCGATATTTATCTTAATTGAAATAATTACATTGCTTTGTAAATGATTTAAACTTATCAAATTATATATAATTGGATTAACAACTGAGTAGAAGAGATAAGGTTTATCTATATCATTGAGGAGAAAATCAATAATGTTTCAAAGGTATGATCTTTCTGGATCGTAATAACTATCTAATTATAATCATTTTGTGTAGTGTTTAAATATTAATAAATAGCGTTTAAATGTAGAATAAATTTATTAAAATTGAATATTAAAGCAATAAAAAACAATAGATTATAAAATTACCCAAAAACAATGTTTTCTACTCCTGATAAAAACAAAACCTGCACAGTTAAAAAAATAATGTGTATAATAAATAAAACTGTAACCAGTATCACATTAATTTTTTATGAATCAATATCTTAAATCGCTTTGGTTAACTGAAACCATCCGTTTAATTGAAAAGGATAACGGTCGTTTTCAAGATGATGATGCTAACCGACAGGCAAGAGCGATGGATGGTAATTTAGCTCAGCGAATCATCCAACGCGCTCAGACGATTAGTATACAATATGGGGTTAAATTAGCCCAGATTAGATGGTTGCGCGCAGCTTATACCTCGTTGTTTTTATTGGTTTTATTGGCTTTTTTTAGTGGTGCTGGTATAGCATTTAGTGCCTTAGCGACCAATCCTGTTAATCTGTATTGGGCTTTAGTGTGTTTGTTAGGTTTTCATTTTTTAATGTTAACAATCTGGCTATTATCATGGATTATCTTACCGAGTGAAAGTGGAAGTTTCTTTGTCTATATTTGGTCTTGGTTAACGCAAAAATTCACTAAAAAGAATACAGTAACTCAATTATTGCCGGCATTGATATCTTTGTTTGGTGGACAAATTCGTTGGTTAATTGGTATGGTGGTTAATTTGCTATGGTCAGTACTTTTGATTATGGCATTATTTATACTTATCGCCTTACTCTCAACCAAACACTATAGCTTTGAATGGCAAACGACATTGTTAACTACGGATACTGTAGTTAAAATAACCTATTTGTTAGGAGAAATTCCCTCATGGCTTGGGTTTTCGATACCCGACGATGCGATCATACGTACCAGCGATCAGGCAATTGCCGCAGCAGAGGCGAGATCTGCCTGGGCAATATGGTTATTAGGCGTTTTTATTGTTTATGGCGTACTCGTTCGTTTTGGATTACTCATCTTTTGTTGGATAAAATGGCGAGTGGCTTGCCGAAGCATAATGCTAGATATTCAACTTCCCGAATATCAGTTATTGTTGCCCGATTTAGAGTCTTATATAAGTAAAACGATAATTGATAAAGAAATTGTTTATGCGAATAACCAGCCCACTAAAATCGACAACATTCCAATTCAAGGTCAACAGAATGTTTTAGTGGCTATCGAAATTGCGGAAAGTTGGTCGATACCAAATAATACCAATTTTTTAGGTTTTATGAATACTAATGAACAACAAAAACAGGTTTTAGAGCATTTACAACGTTATCCAGCAGAAAAATTATTGATCGCAATTGATACCGATCGCTCTCCTGAACGAGGCATTACACATTTAATAAAATCTTTACAGGGTAAATCACATCATTGTCGTATTTGGTTAATCAATCAGGGGCGTCAATTTCACAATTGGCTTGACTGTATACAGTCACTACAACTTGAACAAGCTAATCCTACTTGGTTAAATAATTAGGTGAGAATGATGTTAAATGAACTTAATTTAGCCATTGTAGGTCATACTAATGTTGGGAAAACCTCTCTGTTACGTACTTTAACGCAAGATAGTGAACTAGGTAAGGTCTCCGATAAGCCAGGAACTACTAGACATGTTGAGGCAATCAAATTTTCGCTCAATCAAGGAAAAAAAATTGTCTTTTATGACACTCCAGGACTGGAAGATAGTATTGCGCTATTTGATTATATATCACGTTTAAATCGTGATAACCCGAAGCAAGACGGTATAGATAAATTACAGCAATTTTTAGCGAGTCCCGAAGCAAAATATCAATTTGAACAAGAAGCCAAAGTTATTCGCCAATTATTAAATAGCCAAGCCGCAATTTATGTGATCGATGTCAGAGAACCAATATTGGCGAAATATCATGATGAATTAGCGGTTTTGACCTACAGTGATAAACCGATTTTAGCAGTATTGAATTTTACAGCGAGTGATTCACCTTATGAAGAAGGCTGGAAGCAGCTATTGTCAAGGGTTGGTGTTCATATTACGGTACGTTTCGATGCAGTATTTCCTTCCCTTGAAGGTGAGGAACGTTTATATAGTGGATTATCATTATTACTAGAATCGGCTAATGTCGTATTAAGTTTATGGCAGGAACGTATTAATCAACAACGTCTAACACGGCAACAGACTGCTAAATTGATTATCGCCGAAGCATTGATCGATGTGGCAGCTTATAGTGAAAAAGCAAAAGATGATATTACTTCGATTGCAAAAATTATGCAGAATAAAGTACGTCAACGAGAACATAAAGCCATTAACGATTTACTCAAATTGTATCGTTTTAATATAGCATACGAAACCAACGAAAATCTCCCCTTAGTGGAAGGGCGTTTTTCTAACGATTTGTTTAATTTGGAAGCAATTAAATTAGTTGGAATTTCCGTTGGTAAAGGAATGATTTCAGGTGCCACAATTGGTGCTAGTTTTGATTTAGCTTTAGGGGGCATTACATTGGGGTCGGCCGCTTTAATTGGCGCGACCGTTGGTGGATTGGCGCAAGCAATTAAACATTATGGTTCAAAAATTAAAAATCATTTTGCAGGTTATACTAAAATGAGTATTGATGATGCGGTGATTTGTTATTTATCGATACGTTTAATGCAATTAAATGCCAGCTTAGCAACACGTGCACATGCCGATAAGCGACCAATTGTATTAGAAAAATTGAATGAATCGGCTTGGAAGAAAGGGAAATTACCTCGATCTTTACAAGTTAGCCGAATCCATCAAGAGTGGTCGAGCTTAAATAAAAAGATCAAAATCGGCAGTTATAGTGAACAACGACAAGAGGTAATTGATAATGTGGCCAATGAATTGCAATCGGTTAATTAATTTACGTAATCTACTATTTTTTTTAGTTATCTGTTTGACGGCATGTAGTTCCGAATCTAGTTTATATGCTGACAATCAATCACATCCACAAATTATAAAAAAGATCGAATCATTTTATCAGGTATGGAAAAAAACGCCTTATCGCTATGGGGGCAATAATTCAAAAGGGATCGATTGTTCAGGCTTGACAAAGACATTTTATCATCAGAAATTAGGTAAAGTGTTACCACGAGTTACTAAAGAACAGATAATAGAGGGTAAAGCGGTGAAGCAATTATCTGCAGGTGATTTAGTCTTTTTTAAAAGTGGCCGTGGTACAACAGGATTACATGTCGGTATATATTATAAAAACGGCTTATTTTTGCATGCGTCAACTAAAAATGGGGTACAATACTCAAATCTAAACGATCATTATTGGCGTAATCACTACTTGAGCGCTCGACGTATTGTGGATTGATTAGTTATGGTGTAAATCAATTGATTGATCATCTAACTATTATAATACATTGTAGTATACAGGCTATACTAATTAATTTTAGCCACTTATAATGTCAGGCATTTTGAATAATACTTTTATCATTTATGCCAACTTCATTGTAAGTTGTCTATCTCTTGGCAACATTTTCATTATCTATTATCCCATCGTTTAGGCTGTGCTATTATGATGCTGTGTTTAGCTATGTTGTTAGCGGTTTATTACAAAAAATAATTAATTAAGCGATAATCGTTAACCTAAAATGGTCACAAAACTATGCTATGATAGTACACGCATAATAATCATGAACAATATTTATTTAGCTAACCGTTCTTAATAACGGTGATAAACATTATAAGGTTTTTTTATCAATTATGAGTTATCAAGTATTAGCCAGAAAATGGCGACCGAAATTGTTTAGTGAAGTCGTCGGGCAAGAGCAGGTATTAACGATTTTGTCTAATGCATTATCATTAGGGCGAATTCACCATGCTTATCTTTTTTCCGGTACGCGTGGAGTAGGTAAAACGACGATAGCTCGCTTATTTGCTAAAGGCTTAAATTGTGAATCAGGTGTCACAGCCACGCCATGTGGTGTTTGTGATAATTGTCTCAGCATTGAACAGGGTCGATTTGTTGATCTGTTAGAAATTGATGCCGCATCACGTACCAAGGTAGAAGATACGCGAGAAATAATTGATAATATTCAATATTTACCGACAAAAGGTCGTTTTAAAGTCTATTTGATTGATGAAGTGCATATGTTATCGCGTAGTAGTTTTAATGCATTACTTAAAACACTTGAGGAACCACCAGAACATGTTAAGTTTTTGTTGGCAACTACCGATCCACAAAAATTACCTGTAACGATTTTATCCCGTTGTTTACACTTACATTTGAATGTATTAGATGCAACATTGATTAAAAATCAATTAGCGAAAATTTTGCATATTGAGCAAATAAATCACGAAGAAAAAGCATTACAATTATTAGCTAAAGCTGCAAATGGTAGTATGCGTGATGCATTAAGTTTAACTGACCAAGCGATTGCCTTAGGTAATGGTCAAGTAGAAACATCTGCTGTAATGATGATGCTTGGCACATTAGATCAAACCCTACCGTTTGCACTAGTCGAAGCGCTTTATCATGCCGATGGAAGTGGATTAATGCAACACCTCGAAACTGCTGCTAAACAAGGTGTTGAGTGGGATAATTTATTAGTAGAAACAATAGCATTATTACAACAAATTGCATTTTTACAGATTGTACCAACCGCTTTAGGTGATTATGCTGACGCTGAACAACGTATCCGCTATTTAGCCCAGGCTATGCCTCCAAACGATGTCCAACTGTTTTATCAAATTTTGATAAATGGACGTAAAGAACTTGATTATGCACCTGATAAAAAGATGGCTGTCGCAATGAGTTTTTTAAGAGCTCTGGCGTTTATGCCAAAATATTTTGCATCAGCCGGTGCGGATATGACTCAGGCTAAAATCATTGATAACACGCCATCTCCCGAACCAGCAGCGATTCATACCAATTCCAGTAGTAATGATAAATATGTGGTTAATCCAGCCACTAAGTTTCGACAAGATGACAGTGTTGTTGCTGCAGAACCATCATCAACTAGACCAGAAACAGGAATTACAGATAGTGAGAACATATCAGATATTACTAAATCGATTTTGTCAGCTAGACAACAATTAATTGATGGTGAAAAAACCTTAAAAAAGTCTAAACAGGTTGAACCTGTACAATCGATTATGCCAAAAGATAAAATCGAACAAATTAACACAAAATTAAGTTTACCAACGATAGACGTCGCTAAAGAGAATGGTGAAACAACCTCATTTGATAGTATAACAAATGAGGCTGAAACTGCTGAAACCTATCAGTGGCAGTTTAGTGAGCATTTTACCGCTAATGTAGATAATAAATTAGATGCTAAGTCGATTCGTTCAGCTTTTGAACATGAAAAAACGCCTGAGCTGGTTGAAAAACTCATCCAAGAAGCAATAAAGATTGATGCTTGGAGTGCTGAAATAGAGAGGTTAGCTTTACCACCTTTAATTAAACAAATTGCAATTAATGCTTTTTTAGAACACATTGATGAGCAACATATAATATTACATGTGCGATCAGCATATGCTCATTTAGTAAAAAATCCAGCCAATGTAAGGCGATTAAGTGAAGCATTAGCAAGTTATCGTCAGCAAATCGTCAATATTGATGTTGTGATTGATGATGACAATACACATTCAACTCCTGCAGAAGTACGTGAAGTCATCTTTCAGGATAAATGTACCCAAGCTAGAAAGGCGGTCAATTCGGACAGTAAAGTCGCTTTGCTATGTCAATTTTTTGAAGCAAAAATTGATGATGAAAGTATTCGCCCTTTATAATATAATTCGTAGGAATAAAATTTGCGCAGTTATTGATTAAGCAATCGTAAAATATAAAGTAGTGACGCTCTATCTAGCGGATTTAATAAAGTAAGCGCATTAAATGAAGGTATACATGTAGAAAGCCAGAATGTGGGTATACCATGTTAAAAGTTAGCGTGAATGGCGTAGCGCATTGTCGGTGTATTACATACAAATCATTTATAACCTGCCCGATGATGGTGATGGTAAAAATTTAATAAAGGGCTACTTGTTATCCAGCAAATAAATAATGCGTCGTATAAATGACGCTGAGAAAACACCACAACTTATCGATTGAATACTATTTTAGGAAGGGAATATGAACTATCGTTTACCATTATTGTTTTCAAGTATCTGCTTTATTATATTGTGGGTTGTAGAATCATTGTTACTAATGAATTTTTTTCCTACTATACCAGATATTTCTCAATATATTTTTTTAGGAATACAACAAATAACGTTTTTTTTCTTTTTTCTGTTATTGAGTTGTATCTTTTTTAATAATCAAAAATTGTATTTGTTAACCACTAAAAATTATCAGCAAACAATTGTATTAGCGATTGTTTTTTCAGTTATTTTCTGTCTAACTAAATTTTTAATCTATGAATTTTTGCTAGAGATAATTTCACCAATGTTATGGGAGTATATGCCCAAATTAAGTTCCGAGTTAGATATTAATGCTTATAAAACATTAGCTATTTTGGTAGATTTTTTCGTCATGCCCCAACTATATACTATTACATGGATTTTACCTATTAGTGGATTAATTCTTTATGGCTTAACATTATTAAATAAGAGGTATTTTGACATACCGGCAATTGCAAATAGCCAACCGTTTCAGTCGCAACAAATTGTTAATCAAAATACAGCTAATCCAAAAATAGGGAAAGCATTGCCAAAATTGTATGGGATGATTTTTAGTGCATTATTTTGTGCAGTAACGCATGGTATAACTTGGTATTTATATGGAACTTGTTTTTTTTATATACCTGAAGTAGAAATTTATTTTGCAGAATATATCAATATAAACATATTGTCGGGTTTAGTGATTATACTAGCAGATTTTACTCTATTATATATCACAACACAGAATTCAGTTAAACGTATTTATCAATGGCTCCCAACAGGTAGTTTATTAAGTGCTGGTGCGTTTACTATAGTAGTCTTTATTTTGTTAAATACTATTATCTTGATTGTTTTATCAATATTTATAGCTATATCACACTCACTTTCTTCATTTATGTGTTGGTTTATCGTCTTACGGTATATTGCGCTCTATTTGATAAGTCGTTTTTTCCTTAAACGCTCTTTTGGTTAACTTGTTGAAAATTTTATTTTTACTGTTTTATGACAATTCGCCCATAACCAAAGACGTTAACATTATTTGAATGCCGGTAAGCTACCGGCTAATGTACAATAATTGCTAGCGCAGTTAATCATACAGGTTGTTATTTCGATGACACAAAAAGAAAAATGGCATAACTTAGCCATGGGATACAATTTAGGAAGGGAATATGAACTACCGTTTACCATTATTATTTTCAATTGTTTGTTTTATTTTATTATGGGTGATAACTATATTACAATTCAAATTTTTAACCATTTTACCGTTAGAGACAATTATTGATAGCATTCTTGATTCAGGAATACGACTGCTAACGTTTTTTTTCTTTTTTCTGTTATTGAGTTGTATCTTTTTCAATCAGCAAAAGTTGTATTTGTTAACCACTAAAAACTATCAGCTCACAATCATATTAGCGATTGTTTTTTCGGTTATTTTCTGTCTGACTGAATTTTTACTCCGTGAATTTTCGCTAAAAATAATTTCATCAACGTTATGGGACTCTATGTTCAATTCAAGTTCCGAGTTAGATTTTAGTACTTATGACCCCAGAGTTATGCTACTGGTTTTTTCCACCATACCCCAACTATTTAATATTGCTTGCATTTTACCTATTAGTGGATTAATTCTTTATGGCTTAGCGTTATTAAATAAGGGTTACTTTGATATACCGATATTTGAAAATAGCCAACCGTTTCAGTCGCAACAGATTGTTAATCAAAATACAGCTAATCCCAAAATAGGGAAAGCATTGCCAAAATTGTATGGGATGATATTTAGTGCATTATTTTGTGTAGTAACGCACGGTATAATTTGGTATTTTTATAGAACTTTTTTTTATATATTTGGAGTAACAATTCATTTTGCAGAATATATCAATATAATCCTACTGTCGGGTTTAGTGACTACACTAGCAGATTTTACTCTATTATATATCACAACGCAGAATTCAGTTAAACGTATTTATCAATGGCTCCCAACAAGTAGTTTATTAAGTGCTAGTGCATTTACTATAGTGGGCTATGTTTTAATCAATATTATTATCTTGATTGTTTTATCAATAATTCTGGCTATATCACACTCACTTTCTTCATTTCTGTGTTGTTTTATCGTCTTACGGTATATTGCGCTCTATTTAATAAGTCGTTTTTTCCTTAAACGCTCTTTTGGTTAACTTGTTGAAAATTTTATTTTTACTGTTTTATGACAGTTCGCCCATAACCAAAGACGTTAACATTATTTGAATGCCGGTAAGCTACCGGCTATTGTACAATAATTGCTAGCGCAGTTAATCATACAGGTTGTTATTTCGATGACACAAAAAGAAAAACACCACAACTTATCGATTGAATACTATTTTAGGAAGGGAATATGAACTATCGTTTACCATTATTGTTTTCAAGTATCTGCTTTATTATATTGTGGGTTGTAGAATCATTGTTACTAATGAATTTTTTTCCTACTATACCAGATATTTCTCAATATATTTTTTTAGGAATACAACAAATAACGTTTTTTTTCTTTTTTCTGTTATTGAGTTGTATCTTTTTTAATAATCAAAAATTGTATTTGTTGACCACTAAAAACTATCAGCAAACAATCGTATTAGTGATTGTTTTTATGGCCATTTTTTATCTTATTAAATTTTTAATCTATCAACTTTTGTTAAAAATAATTTTACCAACGTTATGGGACTCTATGTCCAATTTAAGTTTTGAGTTGAATTTTAATACTCATGATCCGCTAACTATTCTAGTGTTTTTTTCCATCATGCCCCAAATATTTACTTTTATTTCGATTTTACCTATTAGTGGATTTATTCTTTATGGCTTAACGTTATTAAATAAGGGGTATTTTGACATACCGGCAATTGCAAATAGCCAACCGTTACAGTCGCAACAAATTGTTAATCAAAGTAGAGTTAATCCAAACATAGAGAAAGCATTGCCAAAATTGTATGGGATGATTTTTGGTGCATTATTTTGTGCAGTAACGCATGGTATAATTTGGTATTTTTATAGAACTTTTTTTTATATATCTGAAGTATCAATTCATTTTAGAGAATATTTCAATATAATCCTGCTGTCGGGTTTAATGATTACATTGGCAGATTTTACTCTATTATATTTAACAACACAAATTTCAGTTAAACGTATTTATCAATGGCTCCCAACAGGTAGTTTATTAAGTGCTAGTGCATTTACTATAGTAGTCTTTATTTTGGTAAATACTATTATCTTGATTGGTTTATCAATATCTCTGGCTATATCAAACTCACTTTCTTCATTTCTGTGTTGGTTTATCGTCTTACGGTATATTGCGCTTTATTTAATAAGTCGTTTTTTCCTTAAACGCTCTTTTGGTTAACTTGCTGAAAATTTTATTTTTACTGTTTTATGACAGTTCGCCCATAACCAAAGACGTTAACATTATTTAAATGCCGGTAAGCTACCGGCTATTGTATAATAATTGCTAGCGCAGTTAATCATACAATTTATTATTTCGATGACACAAAAAAATGGCACAACTTCGCCATGGCATACAATTTAGGAAGGGAATATGAACTACCGTTTACCATTATTATTTTCAATTGTTTGTTTTATTTTATTATGGGGGGTAACTTTATTACGACTCAATTTTTTTTACACTTTACCGCTAGAGACAATTATTTATAGCAGTCTTACTTCAGGAATGAAACAGCTAACGTTTTTTTGGTTTATTCTGTTATTGAGTTGTATTTTTTTCAATCAGCAAAAGTTGTATTTGTTAACCACTAAAAATTATCAGCTCACAATCATATTAGCGATTGTTTTAGTTGTTATTTCATATACAGCTAACATTTTAATATACTCATTTGCAGTAAATTTAACTAAATCAATATTATTAAAATATCAAGCGAGTTTTGATTTATATGAAAATGACCCGAAGTTTTTTCTGTTGATTTTTCAAATAGCAGCACTTTTTACTTTTATTGCGCGATTACATATTGAGGGATTTGTTCTTTATATTTTGATTGCGCTAAGTAAGCGTTTTTTTGACATCCCGACAATTGAAAACAGCCAAACGTTTCAGTCGCAACAAATTGTTAATCAAGATACAGTTTATCCAAAAACAGAGAAAGCATTGCCAAAATTGTATGCGATGATTTTTAGTGCATTATTTTGTGCAGTAACGCACGGCATAACTTGGAACATTTGCGCATCATTCATTTTTTTATTTGATCTCCCGACAATATCCTATGAGCATTATTTGCTAGTTCATGTAGTTAGTTTTATAGTCATGTTGGTAAATTTTGTAGTAATATATACCGCTGGTCAAAAAGTCATTGTGCGAACCTATCAATGGCTACCAACGCGTAGTTTATTAAGTGCTGGTGCGTTTGCTATAGTGGGCTATATTTTAATCACTATTATTATTTCGATTGTTTTACCAACATTGCTGGATATTTCTAAGTCATCATTATTAATCCTTATTTGGTTTATAGGCTTACATTATTTTGCGCTCTATTTGATAAGTCGTTTTTTTCTTAAACGCTCTTTTGGTTAACTTGTTGAAACTTTTATTTTTACTGTTTTATGATAGTTCGTTCATAACTAAAGGCGTTAACTTTATTTGAATGCCGGTTAATCACCGGCTATTGCATTATAATATAAATTGATGTTCGCGAGTAACTAACTACGACTAGTACTGAAAATAGGGGCGTTAGCTTTACCGCCATTAATTAAACAAATTGCGATTAATGCCTTTTTAAAACACATTGATGAGCAACATGTAATATTACTTGTGCAATCAAGATATGGTTATTTAGTAAAAAATACAGCAAATATGATTATGATATGGTTAAGTGAAACATTAGCAAGTTATCGTTAGCATATAAGTCTATATTAATGTTAAAGCTTAATTGGACAAACACATTCTCCCCCTTCAGATATCTCAAGTATTCTTTTTGATTAAATGTGATTAAGCTGGAAAAATGGTTAACAAAATTAGTAAAGCCGCGGTTATCTTAATTTTTTAAAGCAAAAAATGATGAAAGTATTAATCCTCTGTAATATAATGACCCAGTTTCAAATATTGACAATTATTGATTAAGAGGAAGTAATATGTTTTCTGGTGGTAAAGGTGGTCTGGGTAATTTGATGAAGCAAGCGCAACAAATGCAGACACGCATGCAGAAAGTTCAGGAAGAGATAGCACAAATGGAAGTAACTGGAGAGTCTGGCGCTGGGTTGGTTAAAGTTACCGTAAATGGTGCACATAATTGTCGTCGTGTCGCAATCGATCCATCTTTACTTACTGATGATGATAAAGATATGTTAGAAGATTTGATTGCTGCTGCGTTCAATGATGCGAGTCGTCGCTTAGATGATGCGCAAAAAGAAAAAATGGCACAAGTTACAGGTGGGATGCAATTACCTCCCGGTTTCAAAATGCCATTTTAGAGCATACTAATGCATTACTGTTTACCGTTAGTATTTTCCGCATCTGTTTAGTTTGTGATAGGTTATAGATTTATTTCTCCAAATAAGTTTTTGTTCTACTTTGGCAGAGATTGTTAACTCTTGTAGTGCAGCTGTAAATTGACTAACGTTATTTTGGTTTCTTTTGTTATTGAGTTGTATTATTTTCAACTGGAATAACTTATATTCTTAAATTACTAAAATTAACTGCTGATCACTTCATTGGCTGTTGTTTTTTGGGAAACTTTCAATGTAGCTATGTTTTAATTCACATTAACTGGCAGCGTTCGGCATTTTAATGATATTTGTTTGCTATGTGAAATTATATTGGATGCTATTTTATAAGCTGTTTTTGTTAAAACGCTTCTTTGGTTAAATTATTTATGTTTGATATTTGGATTGTTAAATGCAAATTAGTCCACTTTTAGAATCTTTAGTTGAAGCTTTACGATGCTTACCCGGTGTTGGACCAAAATCAGCCCAGCGTATGGCTTATCACTTATTACAACGTGATCGCCACGGTGGAATTAAATTAGCGCAAATATTGCATGATGCAATGGTAAATATAGGACATTGTCAAGATTGTCGGACTTTTACCGAACAAGAACAGTGTCGAATTTGCGGCAACATCAAGCGACAACAAAGTGGACAATTATGTGTTGTTGAAACACCATCAGATATACTTGCTATTGAACAAACCGGTCAATATAGCGGACGGTATTTTGTGCTACTAGGTCATTTGTCGCCATTAGATGGAATCGGTCCAAACGAAATTGGTTTGGATATTTTAAAACAACGGTTAGCAAATGAATCCATTAAAGAAGTAATTTTAGCTACCAATCCAACGATTGAAGGTGATGCGACGGCTAATTTTATCGCCCAAATGTGTGATCAATTCAATATAGTCGCAACACGTATTGCTCACGGCGTGCCAGTTGGTGGCGATTTAGAAACCGTAGATGGTACGACATTATCTCATTCATTTTTAGGTAGGCAAAAAATCGATCTTTCTTAATAGTATTTTATTACTGCCTAAAATAGTATAGAAGTTCTATTCATAATACAAATATGATGGTATATAACGGTGATAATTCCAGAAGATGGTAATGAAAATTTTTAAAATTTATGCTACCAATCCACTTTGAATTATGATTCAGTTTTGAGAGATTAAATTGATGATAACAAAAATTAAGGAGCCAAATATGACTTATAAAGCGGTTGCGTTTGATATGGATGGGACTTTATTAAATAATCAACGAATCATTCTACCGGAAACCGTTAAGGTATTAAATAAACTTAAGCAAATGGGGATTAAAGTTATTTTAGTTACCGGACGTCATCACTCCATGATTTATCCTTATTATCATCAATTACAATTAACCACTCCTGCTATTTGTTGTAACGGCTCATATCTTTATGATTTTGAGAAAAAAGCCTATTTCGATGCCAATCCATTAACAAAAGATCAAGCTAAAAAGTTGGTTAATTTAGTTAACCAGTATCAAATTCATACTTTGGTATATACCGATCAATATATTACTTATGAAGTCCTTGATGATCATCTTCTAAGTTTATTTGAGTGGACAAAAACTTTACCACATCATTTGCAACCCGAATATGTAAAAGTCGATAGTTTTATGACATTAATCGATAATGCTAAAGAAATTTTTAAATTTGCGACCAGTTCACATGACATTCCAGTTTTACAAGCATTTTCTGCTGAGCTTGAAAAACAAGGTGATTTTGAATGTGAATGGTCCTGGGTCAATCGTGCTGATGTTGCTGCAAAAGGCAACAGTAAAGGAAGCGGTTTAGCCAATTGGGCAAAACATGAAGGAATTCCCTTAGAACAAATTATTGCGTTCGGTGACAATTATAATGATTTATCAATGTTAACTATGGCCGGTTTGGGCATTGCAATGGGCAATTCCGATGATGAAATCAAACAACAGGTAGATCGGGTGATTGGTGATAATAATAGTCCGAGTATTGCTGAAGAGTTGAGTCGTATTTTTTTATAAATGTTAGATATTCTTTATCAAGATGATTATCTGATTGCAATTAATAAACCATCTGGTTGGTTAGTGCATCGTAGTTGGTTAGATAAGCAAGAAAAAGTGGTAATTATGCAGACGCTGCGTGATCAAATCGGGCAGCATGTTTATCCTGTTCATCGCTTAGATCGCCCTACGTCTGGTGTTTTACTATTTGCTTTATCAAGCCAAATAGCTAATTTAATGGCAACCCAATTCGCTATGCATCAACCGCGAAAAATTTATCATGCCGTAGTACGTGGATATGTCAATCAGGCAAATATTATTGATTATCCTCTAGTTGAAGAACTCGATAAAATTGCTGATAAATTTAGTCATAAAAATAAACCCGCACAATCTGCAATTACGCATTATCGTCCATTAAGTCAAATTGAGATTCCCATGGCAGTGGGTAAATATTCAACAGCACGTTACAGCTTAATTGAATTAAAACCGTTAACCGGCCGGAAACATCAATTACGGCGTCATATGAAACACATTTTTCACCCTATTCTTGGTGATAGTAAACATGGCGATCTACATCAGAATCGAGCATTTAGTGAGTTTTTTGCCATACATCGGTTAATGTTACATGCCAGCGAGTTAACATTTATACATCCAATTACTCAGCAAACTATCATAATTAATGCCCCAACTGGAATTCAATGGCAAAATATTATTACTCAGTTTAAACCATTAGTTGACTAAATATTGTTCTAAATTACGGAACAATTATTTATTTCATGATCAACTACAAGCCATCATCACGAGATATATCGTTATGCTAATATCATTAAAGCTAAATTTGCGATAAACTAAGGCTATTGCCAGCTATTGGAGAGATTGCAATGTATAGTAATTTTGTTCCAACACATTTATTGCCTTACGCTGATCAGCTGATTGCTGATCTTAAAGCATTAAATGCAAAGCCGTCATATTGCCCATATTGTCAATATAATCAATTTTATTTAGTTCATGATCATCCTAAATATTACCGTTGTAAGGCTTGTCATAAAGGGTTTAATCGAAGTCTAAATACCCCTTTCTATCGTTTAACACCCATTGAAGATTTACCCGTCATTGCCATACGTCGGTTGTGTGGACAAAGTTTGTTTATGATCCGTGAAGAATTAAATTACAGTATTGCGGTTGTGAAAAATCGTATTCAAGCGATTGATAGGTATATGCAAACTGTTTATCCCGAGTTATTTCAATGGAGTCAAAATTTTATTTATGCTCCCAAAAATGAGCTACCACAAATTATTATTCAACAGGTTAATGAATTAAAAACATGGATTAATGACCAGCTTAATGTTACACATGCGAATTGCCCTTATTGTGGCTCAATGAAAACAAATCGCATAACTGAAAAACGTGCGCAATTTCGTTGTAATCAATGTTGGCGATATTTCAGCTATTTGAAAGGAACTGGGCTTGAACATTTACGGCACAGTGATAAATGGTTTTTAATGATCGATTTGTTAGCAAGAGGAAAAAACGTTGATGAGATGCAACGCGATTTAGGTTTATGCCGAACAACTATCTTTAAAAATAGAAAAATTTGGTTAAAAATAATTCAACATCAAGGGTTGCTAGTTTTACATGAATGGATTTTAGGACGAAAGAATTAGCATTGGTAATTTCAATATTATGAGATTTAAGCGTTATTTTGTTAGCAAATAAATTTAAAGCCTAAAATTTAACAATGTGCCATAAAATTTTTATCCCAAAATGCTGTGGTTTACTTGATAAAATATAAATAAAATTGAGAATGTTATGAATAAAACAACGATTGATTATATCGCTATCGGTCAACGATTACGCGCTTATCGAATTGCGGCTTCATTAAAAGCGGAGGATGTAGCAAAGCGTTTAAACATTTCTCGAGCAGCGGTTTATCGTTTAGAAAAAGGTGAACTCATTAAAATTGAAACACTTGATCGCCTTGCAGTTTTACTCGATACATCTTTAACAAGTTTATTAGGTGTTGATAATGAATACTATTCTAGTGGAGATGGTTTCTTCGAACGAATGAAACAATTAGAAGAACAATCCAGCCATATAATGTCTCATTTTGATCCATTTTCGTTTCTATTAATGTCTGATAATTATTTGCAACATTTAGCAACAATGTTAGCCGAGGCAAATCTTCCACAAGATAGCGTAAAGATCGCTGCGACATTAGCTATTTTAAAAGAACGTAAACAAAATTATCTAACCCATTTTCCACGGATTTTGAATCTTATTGGTTTGCAGAATGTAGAACATTTGTTACATTTAGGGTTAATCGGCAATATGAATGTTTCTTCTGAGCAACGAAAGCAACGTTGTTATTTAGCAAAGCAAGAGGTATGTCATTTAATTGATCTATTAGAGTTACATGGTAATAAAATTGAAATTGCGATTACCCAAGAAAGTATTCCATCGTTAACCTTCCAGATTTTTTATCAGCAGCAGCAACCGCTGGCTTTAGCGGTAAGTCCCTTTCGTTTAGGTGAATTACCCAATGTTACCACGGGAATTGCTTCAATCACCGCTTCACATGAGGCGATTAAACGCTACCAACAATTGTTTCATCGATTATGGCAAAATAGTGCTAAAAATCAGCAAGCAATCGATTTGCTAAAAACCACAGTAATGCGTTATGAGTAAATCGGTTGAAAAATAATCTGACTGATAAATTGTGTAATCAAAATTAAGATTAATAGACGTGGATCCTTGCAAGAACGCTTAAGATTAACTATCTAACATATATAATTATGTATTATGCATTTTTAGTGTCATTGCGATTACCTCGATTAAGATTAAGAAATAATCGTTCATATAGTCAACTTAAAAAATAACAACGAATAATATTATTAGCTACTTATCTAATAAATCTCTACAAAAGCTAACGTAATTGTTAGGAGAAAATTTAATGATTGATTGCTATAATGAGCAGTAAAATGTTTTGGTAATAAAAGCTTGCTAAGCGATGAAAGGGCTCTAATAAAAATAGCGGATGATTTAAAAAAACAGACCACTTTAACACTACGCAGTGTTCAAGATAATCGACCATCGGTTGTAACTGTTTTATGTTTTTGATTTAAATAGCGTATCTTTAATGATAACGAGTCAGCACGCAAAGATTATGCTATTTAATCAGCAAGTTGCCGATACTGTTACCAATCAAACGTTTTTTATAGGTAAAGTTAAAGTGTTTAGTATCATGGGGTCATTTCATTATTGTATAATCAAGCAGAAAAAACTCGACAACGTTTTAGACTATGCTATTTAGTAGCACATTTTATACCAACACCGATAGGGAATATTAAGATTGATTATTTAAAAATGATGAATAATAGCTTGGGCTTTACCCAAAAAGTATTGACAAAAAATCGCTAAAAAAGATGCTAATGTAGCATCAATTTAATACTTTATGAATAGCGATGTATCTAAAATGTTAACCAAAATCAATTATATCAACTGATGAGGTAAATTAAGTTGAAAATTATTGTCGCAATTACCGGTGCAACTGGTGCACCGTTAGCTATCAAAGTGATTAAACAATTAAAAGAGCTTAATGTAACGATACATTTAATCGTATCGAAATGGGGTAAAACTACGATTCAGCATGAATGTGATATGAGCTATCAAACACTATGTGATATGGTAGATATAGTGCATTCAGTAAATGATCAAAGTGCATTGATAGCGAGTGGTTCTTTTAAGACGGATGGTATGATCATTGTGCCATGTAGTATGAAAACATTGGCAGCGATTCGATGCGGATTTGCTGATAATTTAATTAGTCGCGCCGCCGATGTCATCTTAAAAGAACGTCGGAAACTAATTATTGTTCCTCGCGAAACACCATTAAGTACAATTCATCTAGACAATTTGTTCTATCTATCCAAACTAGGGGTAACAATCATTCCGCCAAATCCGGCATTTTATCATCATCCTCAAACAATTGATGATATTTTAACGGATATTGCGGTGCGTATTTTGGCACAATTTGATTTAAATCATCCGAGCGCAAAAAGTTGGCAAGGATTGCATGATCATCAATAATGTCGAAAATTATTGGCTAACCATGATGTAGATTCAATTTCTTTCGGAATAACCAAAAACTTATGATTTTCATAAATAAAAGCGATAATGATTTTATTGAGTTATCGGTGTATTCCTTCTACAATGCTCTATATTTTAATAAATAAGGGAATATTGATGGCTGATTCATATAATGAAATTACCTTACAACCGATAGAATTATTTTCTGGTACGATCAATTTACCAGGTTCTAAAAGTGTATCAAATCGGGCTTTATTACTTGCCGCGCTATCTAAAGGTACGACACGTTTAACCAATTTATTAGATAGTGATGATGTTCGTTATATGCTAGATGCTTTAACAGCATTAGGGGTTCATTATCAACTTTCTGATGATAAAACCATTTGTGATATAACTGGAGTAGCAGGATTCTTTACCGTTGATAAACCCTTAGAACTTTATTTAGGTAATGCTGGTACTGCGATGCGTCCATTAGCTGCAGCTTTGTGTTTAGGAGATAATAATATCGTTTTAACTGGTGAACCCAGAATGAAAGAACGCCCAATAAAACATTTAGTCGATGCCTTACGTCAGGGCGGTGCTAAAATTGACTATTTGGAGAATGATGGCTATCCTCCTTTGCAGATTCATGGTGGATTTAAAGGCGGAGCAATTCAAGTTAATGGTTCGGTATCTAGTCAATTTTTAACCGCATTATTAATGGCCTCTCCACTAGCTGCACAAGATACCGAAATTACTATTATCGGTGATTTAGTATCAAAACCGTACATTGATATTACCATTAAAATGATGGCAACTTTTGGGGTTGAGGTGAAAAATTATCACTATCAAAAATTTGTGATCAAAGCAGGCCAACATTATCTCTCGCCAGAAACCTATTTAGTTGAAGGTGATGCGTCATCTGCTTCATATTTTTTAGCCGCCGCAGCTATTAAAGGTGGAACTGTACGTGTCAGTGGCATTGGTAAACAAAGTTTACAAGGCGATACCCAATTTGCCAAAGTGCTAGAAGAAATGGGCGCCAAAATTACTATGACAGATGATTATATCGAATGTCGTAAAGGCGAGTTAAACGGGATCGATATGGATATGAATCATATTCCCGATGCGGCAATGACCATTGCAACTACGGCTTTATTTGCTAAAGGACCAACGACGATTCGCAATATTTATAATTGGCGGGTTAAAGAAACTGATCGTTTAGCAGCCATGGCCGCAGAATTAAGAAAAGTTGGTGCAGAAGTAGAAGAGGGGCAGGACTATATCACTATTGTACCACCCGTTCAGTTAAAATACGCGAAAATCAAAACCTATAATGATCATCGTATTGCAATGTGCTTTTCTTTGCTCGCATTATCTGATACACCAGTAACCATTTTAGATCCCAATTGTACAGCCAAAACCTTTCCAACTTATTTTGAGCAATTTGCCAAAATGAGTAAAATTAAAGGCTAATCAATAAATCTCTTAAGCAAAGCGCAGTGGAATTAATAACAATTTACTGCGCTATTTCATGCAATCTATTAGCAAAGTTACTTACATACAAAAACGTTGAATTAATTTTTGTAATGTTGCTTTAGTTGGTTTGAGATAACTCATATCAACAAATTCATCAGGTTGATGAGCTTGTTCAATCGATCCTGGTCCCAGAACAATAGTCGGTGCAATTTGATTTAAAAATGGTGCCTCAGTACTATAATTTACTGTTTGTGCGGATTGATTAACGAGTTTTTCAACTTCCTGCAAGGCAGGATTATCATGTTGGCATTCATAGCCAGCAATAGGATCGACTTCATAAGCAATATCAATGCGATTTGGATATTGATTCCTAATGGGTTGTAAAGTTTGGCATAAAAGATCATAAAGTGAATGAATATCCATTTCAGGTAAGGCTCGGATATCCATAATAAGCTCACAACAACCACAGATCCTATTTGCAGCATCTCCCCCTTTAATAATCCCTAAGTTCATCGTTGGGTAAGGAACGGCGAAGCTGTTATTATGATATTCATTTTTTAATTTTTGTTTTAATTCTAACAATTTGCCGATTACCAGATGCATCACTTCGATGGCATTGATACCTTTCTCAGGATCGCTAGAATGTCCAGATTTGCCTGTTATGCGGATGACATTTGAAACAAATCCTTTATGAGCGCGGATTGGAATTAATGAAGTTGGTTCACCAATAATGGTACAATCTGGTTGTAATTTAGCGTGTTGAGCAAAATACGCCGCACCAGCCATTGTAATCTCTTCATCAGCCGTTGCTAAAATATGTAAGGGTTTGGTAAGTGATTTTAGATCGATATCGCGTAGCGATTCTAAAATAAAGGCAAAAAAACCTTTCATATCAGCGGTACCTAAACCATACCATTTATTATCGAATTCTGTCACTTTAAAAGGATCTTTTGTCCACAGACCTTCATCGAAAGGCACAGTATCGGTATGTCCACTCAATAATAATCCCCCCAGAGTATCATTAGTATTATTTGAATAGGTTGCTAGTAAATTATATTTATCACGTGTATTTGGGATGGGGGTGAGAATAATTTTAAATCCTAAATCAGCCAACCAATTGGCCAGTTTTTCCACCAATAATTTATTTGAGTAATCTAACTTAGCGTCAGCTACATTACTTATTGTTGGAATGGTGATAAGCTCATTATAAATTTCAATAAAAGACGGTAGTTTCATCATTTTTATAGGTAATGGTTAATCAGTGAGAAAATATATTATATAACAAAAAATAATCAATACTTAATTGAGCAATTTATTCCTTATTTATGCAAACAAAATCATTTCATAATAGATTAAAGAACTATTCTTATTGTTAATAACTTAGGTAACCATTAAAAGCCGCATGATTAAACGATCGATAATTTATAAAGTTTAAACATTAATCAACGGCATTCAAAATTGCAAAGTGGATAAATTATATAAAATATCAATTTAACATGAACAAAAAATAAGATGCTCTGCCAGACTAAATTAATTTAGTTCAGTTTTTTAGACATCTTTAAACATAAGCTCCTATCTCTTCAGTTATAGATTTACAAATTGGCGAAAACATTAAATGTTACTAATGGATAAAAGGGACTTGTTAAAGGTATTTATCAGCGAGCTGTAAGTCATAAATGCGCTAGAGTTATGGAATGGTAGAATCATTTTCTAAACCAGGATCATCAATTAAAAAATTTTATCCAAGATCTGATAGCAACGTTTTTAGTGCAAATTATCCTGTATGGATGACAGCAAATTAGATTGTACTGCAAATGAGATGGCTATTAATTTTTAAAAAATGCATCGTTGATGCAAATCAATAGTCTGCAGGATTGATTATAATTAGCTATCCGAACAATAGCGGGGCGTGAGTTACAATATATATTCAATTAATGAATTTGTTATAAAACGATTTGGATTAATTAATCATTTAAAATGAACGCTATTATGTGAAAGATAATAGCGTTCATTCATTTTGCTTTATTCTGAATTTATTACTACTATTATTATAGTTACATATCGAACATTGCATTAGTTATAAAGATAAAATGATATTATCTGCTTAAAGTTAAAATGGATTATTGATAATAAATCATTTAGCTGAGCATTTATACACATCTCCAGCCATTACTGCATCAGTAGGAGCAATTTCGGAAATATATTTCATACTGGCATCCTGAGCTTGGTAAACAACATTACCACCTAATGCAGCCGCTTTATTAAGGAGATCCGCTGCGGCATCTTTCATTAATTCACTGTGGGTTTTAGTGCCAGAAAAAAAGGTATTACGACGACCTTCAACCTTACCTAAAAATTGGCAATGATCATCAGGTTTAGTATCAATAAATTTCACTTGTTGTGCTGCTGGAGAAAGTTGATAGTTTGAACCACAACCATTAAGCAAAAGAACAGAAACAGAAGTAATAGCAATAACAAAGAGCCCTTTTTTTATAAACATATTGTTTTCCTTTTTTAAATTGATCAGAAACAGTATTTAGCAGTTAAATTATTGTATCAAGTTAATGGATTAAGAAAAGTTTAATTACAAATCTAATTTAAAATTCCCTATTATTGACACTTAAAAAGTAGAATAAATAATCAAACTATCAATTTTTAGCGAATAAAATCTAGCAAAATAATTTTAACTCTATTATAATCGCAAACCTACTAACTTAGTAACACATCACTAAGGCCCCTTAGCTCAGTTGGTCAGAGCAGTCGACTCATAATCGATTGGTCACTGGTTCAAGTCCAGTAGGGGCCACCATTTCCAATCTTATGACTTCCAATAGTTATCTTACAATCTAAATTATTGACGTTTTTCTGTTCCATCGGAATATGCATACTATTTCAATTATCATCGAAATAAATGCGCCTAAGATATTCATTTTGCATAACGTTTTTTATTTGTATTTTCACATCTAACGTTTAATCATGAATAGCTTATCGTTTATATGTAGATATTCTCATTGACTCTTTCATAATCAACTTGTAGCATTCATTGATTCAATGAAGTAAATCTATCGAAACTGTTTATTCATATAATAATAAATAAAGGAACAGAATGTGCAACTTCCAATACAACAACAGCTACTCACCGAACTAGATAATGAGGCGAATCGTAAAAAATACCGTTATCTATTAATTGACAACTTAGCATCAATCAGTGAACTCGATTTTATGCATCTTGATAATATGACCGAGCGATTGGGCAGTAACGCGATAACGACGGTACTACGTCCTGATCTAGCTCATTCACCCGAAGCCTGTCCACAGCTGCTTAACATTGCTAAGCCACATCGGGCATTGGATGATAAAATTATTCACTATAGCGTGATACAAGCAACGCTAGAGTTAATGCGGACTAAACGTTATATTTGCAGTTGGTTTGTCAGTGAACAACCCGCGGAAGTGGTGGCTGAACTTTTGGTGCAAGTTGGCATATTTATCGGTCAGCGTTGTCAACTGTCCTTTTTACCTTTTCATGAGCCTTTTCGTTTTCAACTCTTACATGAGTCCAATCAAATCAGTGCATTATGGTTACCGTCAATCTTAAATTTCAGTGACAGCTACTATTATTTAGATCTGCAAGGGCAGTTAAAGCAGCTTAAACGACCTGATCCTTTGCCGGCGGGTATTGATCTGTTTATGTCGGAGCCGGCGCAGTTATATCAAAAAAATGCGCGGCATCTGTTCCAACTCTACTTATCCTGGCAGCGTTACTGCCAGCAAGTCGGGCGAACCAGCGATGAAAATACCTTAATGAGGGTGGCCAATGCCTATCTTAATGCGAGCCGTCGCGGATTAAAGCACAGTGGTGATCGGGCTTTATTTACGTTAATGACGCTGAGATACGGTGACTTATCGTCGCACCAACGATTACAACAAGCGATTGATAACGCAATCAACGCGCCAGGCAGTTTGGCAGATGAATTTAAATTAGTGGATAAATCAAGTTTTTTAGACTTGTCGCAATAAGGAATGGTGTTACATATGGGGAATACAAAACAACATAATCATGAAACCGATGATCATTTTGACAATCAAATTTTATATAACGAAGCTGAAAAAAGTTCGGCATTAGCCGATGGTGGCTGTGGTGTTTGCCAACGGATGGGATTTCCATTGTTTTTAGTCCGAAAAGCCATTGTGCCAAAGGGCTATCGAGATGTTAATTGGTCGCAAAATATTATCAGTTTAGGGCCTAATGAAAAATCGTTATCCGCTACTTACGAATATGCTTACCGAACCTTACGTACTGGCTACGTCTATCTTTTACTGCAAGAACAAGATAAAACTTATCGTTATTTGTCTTATGAGGTCACCCCGTCGGGAGTGTATCGTCATAAATCGATTAATGATATGATTGAACACAATATTCATGAAATTCCCGAAAAATGTCATGACAAATACGATCATATTCCAGGGGTATTTATTAATATTGATCGCTCACGCTATTCGGGGATTGGTTATATTGGTTACTCTCGCCGAGCCTGGTCACAAAGCGCGCTTGATAAATATCGTCTGGCGGCTAATAACGGTGACATACGTCAATTACAGCGCTTTAGTGTGATCAATTTAGGGGGATTTGGTACGCCTGCGCCCTCGCCAGAAGCCTTAGGTAACGTTTCGATACCGAGTGTATTAGCAACCACGCTGCCACCATCTCGCTGTTTTCCATTTAAAGAGTTCGATCCTACGTCATATAGTGTGAGTAAAGTGCGTCTCGATCGTCCAAAATTAATGGAGCTTGAATTAGCGCCACAATATATGATCCATATTGATGGCGACCAGACGCTTAAAGAAGCGCTTAACACCCGCAAATATACCAATGATAGTTTTGTGACGGCCCACCAATTTAATAGTTTCAAGGGTAATGTCTTACGTTCAACGTTACTTTACACGAGTGGCACGGATTTGGTGTTTAAATTGTTCCAGCATGCCGCGGAATTAGCCGGTAGAAATAACACCGAAATCAGTGCGGTTGTTATTGATGACCCTTTTGCTATCGCGGAAGAGCTGTGTTTACAGCGCCGCTTATATGTAGATCCAATCATTAATATAATGGATAGAAGCGCTGAAGATTTTAATTTAAAAACCGCAGAAATTTTTCAGGAGCGTATTAATGGCCAACAAGATATTGACCGTTTGGATAAGTTAATTAAACAGGCTATTAATCATTATTATGATAACTATCCCGAGGAAGCTAAACAACTCTATGGCAAACAGGATGAAGTCTTAACGGAAACAACGCTAGATGAACCGGCGAGTGATAAGGCTCAAGCACCATTAGATAAATTGACCTATTTTGATGATTTGTATGATGAAACCTCATCGTTCTATCTACAGCCTTATTTGCGTTATCGTGATTATTTTTCTGAAAAATCATTTCACTTGCGTAAATTGGTTGAGATGATTGAAAATTATAAGCGGCAGTTAACCGCTTATTATCATAATCAGGAAGCATATAAATATCATCGGGTTTTTAATTACAATGAAATAACAGAACATGGCATTCCGGTTAGGCATAATAACAGCAGATACTATTTAGATCGACCCGATTTATATACCGAAATTAAGATAAGCGAGCAAGAAAAATCACGTTTAATTGCAGCGGAAGAAGCGAAACCCTATAACCGTTCTAAAAATTGTTTTGAAGTGTGGGTATTTAAATCCGAAACCGAAATATCACGCGAGGGTGAAGCCGAACTTAACAGGGAGCTAGATAAATTAAATAAGCATATTGATGAAAGTGTATTGAAGGAATTTATTAAACACGATAATCAATACTTCACCAGTATTGCCAATACGATACATCAATACTCAACAGACTATTTCAACTACTTGGGCTGGTTATTTGGCGCTAATCAGCAACCTTCACCCTATTTCCCGAATTTAAATACGGTAAATCAAATTCCTTTTTGGCAAATTGAGAGTGATCAAAACGGCTCAAACAATCATTTAGGTTATTTACAAGATTTTATCGTTATGATTGATTTTAATGTGGTGGGTGGCATACCGTTAACCGAGCAATATGGAGTATGGGATGTGTTATTAGGTGATCGGTCGAGTCTATTTTATCAACTCTTTAATAACCATAGTGAAAAAAGTTTATGGCATCTGTTGGTGAAGGCGCGATTAGCACAAGATAACAACAGTGCATTAGCCAACGGCGATAAAACCTTAGATAACGCGCTGGTCACGGTCATAAAAGAGAACGCTGCCGATCTTGATATACTGTTTTGTGAAAGGAAAGGGCGTATCATTTGTGAATTATATGGCATTCTTCTTCAACAGGCGATGGCGGGAGTGGCACAACAACGCGATCAGGTTAACCGAAAAAACACCAATCAAGTGCTCACAGAGCAAGCGATGACGTTACCCGCATGGCCAACGGATAGCGCCGGTAATATAGATGAACAAACATTTAAAACCCTGTTGTGCGAAAGTATGATGGTGTTTAATAAAACTTATGCCTACTTTGGTGAGGTGACAGTGCCGATGAATCAAGCCAGTGATTTTATTCGTCATTGGTCGAGTCGCCCGCGCGTGTTTTTAGAGCGTCAAGATAGCGGAGCAGTCGCCTTACTGGCTTCGATAGCCGAGCAGCGCAAGGTGGGAGATGGTAGTTATGCGTTAAGTGAAAAAAGTGCCGAAGCGTTTACCTTTGATATTTTTGATATGTCCAATTCAGTCAGTAGTGAATTCGAATGGCATGGTGGCGTGTTTAAAATGAAGCAAGGTGAGTTAGGTTTTAATTCACTGGAGGGGATCGATAAAGCCTATCTTGGTGAGTACCGCGAGTTTGGCAAAATGAACAATATCGCCGAGATAGGTTGGTCGGCATTGTTAAATAGCATTTCGTTATTCTTATCGAAAAAGAGTTTAGACAGTAATCTGGAAAAGTTAGCACTTGCCGGTGAAGCGCAGTACGGTCAAAAGTATAAAGACAATTTACACGATGAGATTAAAAAAGGGTATTTAACAATAACCTCGCAAACGTTAGTTGTGGTCAGTTCGACAAGCCAGACGGTACTTAAAGGGGTTAAGTTAGCAGCCTATTTAAGGAATAATCGACAAATCATCAGATGGGTGAATAAAATCCTAAAAGGAGGCGGTGCTCAAGCCGGATTAGCTTTGGCCAAGGTTGGTGGCGGAATTTTAGGTATTATGGCGATTATTGATGGTTTTGATACCATGTCATCGGGGGCAAGTTTAATTAAGGATGGTGAAGTTGCCGCAGGGAGGATGCTAATAATATGTGGTGGCGGGCAAACGGTGATAGCGGTTTTAGGTTTATTACAACTGTTTAACATTATCGCCATTGCAGGACCGTGGGCGATAGGCTTAGTGGTGTTATCGGTTATCTTTATGATGATAGTGTACATTTTTCGCGACGAGAGTTTGGATTGGTTGCCGATAGAATATTGGGCGAATCGTACGCTATTTGGCAAGAAATATAAAGATAAAAAGTGGCCGGCCTATCCACCAAATTTATTGGGCACTGGGATTGCGACCAATGATTATTTAGCAGCAGTACAAGGCTTGCATTGTAATATTGAGTTTGGCGAACGTAATGAGCTGGCCTATCGCAATAGGATCCCCTATATTCAACAAAAGACCCTTAAGTTAGAGCAAACGTACCAAGAATTTTATGAAAAGATGCAACTCGCCACTAACGAAGCAGAAAAAAATTACTTAGAATCGCAGTTGGAACGCTTAGTTAGTCAACAAACTAATATGCATATTTATCAAGTAGAAAGCCTAAGAAAAGGGATCTACACTAATCATAATAGAAATTTGGAATTAGCGATGATAAAAAACAGTTGGCTCCCTGAAATACAGTCAAAGATGCAAGGTCTTTATGTGCAGATGGTATTACCGAATTATGATGAAAAAATAAGCAGAATGGAGGCGATGCTACATCTCTGTAAAAATGGTCAAACGATGGTTCTATCGATTACTAATCAGAAGCGTTATCTTGATATTCAACCGATATTCGGTGCGTTAACTACGGTGGCATTGCGTGGAGAGAGGAAAGAGCCTATTACGGATAAAGATGATGGCAATACCGAGGGGGTAACTAAGGATGAGCACTATAAAGCAATTGAAATACCGAAAAAAGATACCGTAACGGGGTTAACAATATTAACCGATGATGATAAGGGCAATCCATTACCGTTGTTACAGAAGACCACCCATCATAAAATCACCTATAAAGTGGCCGAAATCTATGGTGAACATGAAATTTACCTTAAAGTTAAATACTGGCAAAGCGGTAAAACACAAGCACGAAAAGACCACAACGGTCATATCGAGCTTATCGAGTTAGCGCCGCTGGTTCAAGAATATCACTATCAATAGGAGCAATAAGATGCAATTAAGCCGATTAAAATATGCCATATTATTAGCGTTACTGCTGTTATTAAGCAGTTGTCAGGATTATAAGGGGATGAAAGCCCGTTTAGTCAATGGTTAT